>CAKTXA010000004.1 GCA_934631005.1 uncultured Oscillospiraceae bacterium | reverse complement strand
TGTAAAACTGTAAAGGATCATCCCGAACATTTTGTAAACAATCTGGGCTTGACAGTGGTCATCGGCCCCTACAGGGTCTTGCGTGTTTGCATTGGTGCATACGATTTTGTGACATCGTGCCGCCGGGAGGGGTAGAACCCCTCCCCTACGTATATTTTGTAGAATTTTACGTATTTGCATCGGTGCATACGGATTTGTGACATTGTACTGCACGGGAGGGGCAAGCCCCTCCCCTACGTTACGACTAAGAAATCGGTACGTGCGCCGTTTTGGCGCTGTGCGGCAGCATTCCCCATATTGTAAATCCCCCCGATCCGTGGTAAAATGGTATAAATGCGGCAGGAGGTGCGCGGTATGGATCCCTTCTTTCGGCGGATGTTTACGCCCTGGCGGGCGGAGGGGTGTTTCTCCTCTCGGGAGGAATTTCTGGCCTTTCTGCGGCGCTATAACCGCGTTGTCGGCGCGGTGCGGACGGCGCTGCTGCTGTGTGCGGCCATCTCGCTGCTCGTGAGCTACGCGCTCGATCAGCGGCGGTGGGGTTACATCGCCGCGGGCGCGCTGGCGGTGGTGATGATCATTTCGCTGCCGGTGCTGCAAAACGAAAAGCTGCTGCCGAAGGAGGAAGAAAAGCCGTGATATTTGCGCCCGATCCCGCTCTGCTCGCACGCCTGTCGCGCGGGGAAATTTCATTCGCCGTCGTGCAGGACGGCGCCGTCGTGCACGAATGCATGGGCCGCGGCATCGGCTCCGCGCTGGACGCGCTCGACCGCCTGCCGCAGCTGCTCGCGGGCGCGGCGGTATATGATACCATCGTCGGCAAGGCCGCGGCGGCGCTGTTCATCCTCGGCGGCGTGCGCGCCGTGTATGCTGCGACGATCAGCGACTCCGCCGTGGCGCTCCTGACGCAAGCGGGCGTCGACTGCCGCTGGGGCGTGCGCACCGATCAGATCGTGAACCGCACGGGCGATGGGCTGTGCCCATTCGAGCAGGCGGTGCTGACGTGCGCGGAGCCTGCCGACTGCCTGCCGGTCATCCGTGAAACGCTGGCCAGGCTTCGCGCCGCACACTGACACACACAAAGAGGACGCTGCTGCAGGCAGCGTCCTTCTTTTTGCCCAAACTGGCCCTATAAAATAGAATCATTATGGTGATATTCAAAATGCCAGTTATCTGATACCATACGGATGAGCTCAAAAATACTGATGAATCGAGGCAGTTCCCATGACCAACCGGCTCACCCGCCGCCTGTGCATCAGCGCTCTGATGGCGGCGCTCATCTACGTATTCACTGCGTTCCTGCACGTGCCGAGCTACACGGGCTATACCCACATCGGCGACGGCTTCTTGTATCTGGCGGCCAGCCTGCTGCCCGCGCCCTATGCCATGGCGGCGGGCGCGATCGGCGCGGGGCTTTCCGACATCCTGTCCGGCTACACGCTCTGGTTCCCCGGCACGGCTGTCATCAAGGCGCTCACGGCGCTGTGCTTTACGTCCAAAAACGAAAAGCTCGTGTGTAAGCGCAATCTGCTGGGGCTGCTGCCCGCGCTCATCCTGTGCGCCGGGGGCTATTATCTTTACAACGCGCTCGTCATCTCGCGCAATTTTGCCGCGCCGCTGACCGAGATCCCCGGCAACCTCGTGCAGTGGGCGCTGAGCAGCGTAGTGTATGTCCTGCTGGGCCATGTGCTCGACCGTGCGGGGCTGAAAAAACGACTGGGGGAGTTTTGATATGACCATCACCTATCCGGTACGAAACGGCGTCTATGTGAACATGACCAATCGCTGCCCGTGCGCGTGCACGTTCTGCCTGCGGCAGCACGGGCCGAGCGTCTACGGCTCCGACCCGCTGTGGCTCGAACGCGAGCCGACGGTGGAGGAGGTCAAGCAGGCGCTGGCAGCGTGGGATCTTTCGCAGAAGGAGGAGGTCGTGTTCTGCGGCTACGGCGAGCCGACCGAGCGCCTGCCGGAGCTGCTGGAGGTCGCCGCATGGCTCAAAACGCGCAGCAGCATCCCCGTCCGCATCAACACGAACGGCCTGGCCGATCTCATCTGGGGCGAGCCGACCGCGCCGTGGCTGGAGGGGAAGATCGACTGCGTCTCCGTCAGCCTGAACGCGACGAACGCCGAGGAATACCAGGAGGTGTGCCGCCCGAAGTTCGGCATCCGGTCGTATGACGCGATGTTAAAGTTCACGGAGGACTGTACAAAATACGTCCCGCACGTGGTGATGACCGTGGTCGATCAGGTCACCACACCCGAGGAACAGGAAAAAGCCTGCGCCATCTGCCGCACCGTCGGCGCCACCCTGCGCATCCGACCCTACGAAAGCTGAAAAGGAATCCCCCGCCGCAAAATGCGGCGGGGGATTTTTTGATGAAGAATGCGCCAACCGCCGAATCCCTGACGCAGCGGCGAATCGTGGGCGCCCCATACCTTCCCCTGGGGGAAGGTGCCCCCGCAGGGGGCGGATGAGGGCCGGGGAGCACTGAAGCATAGCTTAGCATGCTCAGCAAAACGCAACTGCTCCCCGGCCCTCATCAGTCAGCCTTCGGCTGACAGCTTCCCCCAGGGGAAGCTATGGGCCCGCTGCAAATCGGCACTGCCGCAAAAGAATGATACTGCGTACCAGCGGGCGGAGAAAGCCCCGCCCCTACGTTACGACGAAACGGGTATTTCCCTACAAGGAGATCGCCACCGGTTCTGTCTCCAGCACAGCTCCATTCCCAAGCAGAACGTCTACCACATAGGCATACGCCCCGCCGGACGTCAAAACGCTCTCATCCCATGCAGGTTCATGGACAGACAGGTCGACTGCGCGGACGGTGCGGCGGAGGGGGGCGTAGGACGCGTGGTCGTCAAAGCGCTCCATGGCGGTAAAGCGGCGGTCCTCCCAAACGGCCTGCCCCGCCGCGTCCAGCACGCGGGCGGTGGTGCTGATGATGCGCCAGTTCGAGCGCACCGTCCCCCGGTTCAGCCCCTGCACATCCGCCGCCAGCGCCGGCTCGGGGTGCACGCCGCTCCGCAGCTCGCGGATGGTGACGGGCACATAAAACGCGTCCCACAGGTCGCGGAAGGTATAGCGGTGATGCAGCAGCCACGAATTGTTCCACCCCGGCAGATTGCGCACGCCCAGCGCGCCGCCCTGCTCGTGCGTGAACACATAGCTCTCGTCCAGGTCGACCGTGCCGTCCTGCCGCCGCACCACGACCGCCGCCGTTTCGCACAGACGCACATGGCCCCAGTCGGGGTATTTGTTCACCACGGCATCGCCGGGCTGCAGCTGCGCCCAGCTCTCGGCCATGCGCTGCTCGCCGTTTCGTTTGACGATCGGCTCGGTGAGCGTCTCGCGGTCAAAGTCGTACTCGCCCACAGGCAGGATGCCGTGCTCCGCGCACCACGGCAGCATCTCGCCCGTGACGCCAAAGTCAAAGCTGCACCCCACCCGGCTCCACGCCCAGTACACCGCGCCCGAGCAGTCGTTGCCAAGCCAGCGGTCAAAGCCGTCGTAGCCGTCGGTCTTTTCCTTTACAAAATCGCGCAGGCGGCCGTTTTCGTCAAACGATGCTTCAAAGCGCTCCAGCGGGCTGTGGTTTTGCGTATAGGGCATCCCAAAGCGCTGCACGCCCGCCGGGAAGATCTGATCGGACACCGGATTTTTCGCCGGATTCAGATAGTGCAGCGTCACATCCGGCGTCCAGGGGACGCTCCCCATGCGCGCCATATGCCGGACGCATTCCTGCCGCAGCGCGTGCTGGCCTTCGGTGAGCAGCCGCTCACCGCCGCGATTGTCGCGGGCGCGGCAGTCGGATATTTGCACGCGCTCCGGGCTGCCTGCAAGCGCCGTCAGAAGCGCGCCGTTTCGCGTGTTCTCTTCACCCGAAAAGCGGCAGGCCGTGATCGTGCCGTCCGCCGCGCGTCCGGCCAGAAGGCCCGCGGCATTGGCCGGGCCGTCAAAGCGCAGCGCACCCGCCGCGCGGCAGCCGGTCAGCGCGCCCGTCATCTCGCCGCACAGGCCGCCCAGCGCGGCATGGGACGCGCACACGTCCATCGCCAGCTCGCTCGTGCAGCCGGTGAGCAGCCCGCGGCTCACGCCCGCGAGCGCGCCGCAGCGGGCGCCTGCCGCGTCCGGTGCAAACGTCAGCGTCCCGCGCACGAGGCACCCCTCGATCGCGCCGGAGCTCGTCCCGGCGATGACGCCCACGCGCCGCGCGGCCATCTTCGGTACGAGCGTCACATCCGTAAAGCGCACGCCGCGCACCGTGCCGCTGCTGCCGCCGAAAAAGCCGAGATTGCCGTCGGACGACGGATAGGCCAGCACAAAATGGGAGATGCAGAAGCCGCGCCCGTCCAGCACGCCGGTAAACGGCGCTTTTTCGCTGCCGATGGGGTTCCACAGCTGCCCGCCGAGGTCAAGGTCGCACGTCAGGATGAAATGCCCGTCCTTTTCGCTCCGCAGCCGCCGCAGATCGGACGGTGCGCTGAGATACCGGACTGTTTTCGGTCGCTCCATATTCTTCCTCCTTTACGGGATCCGGTTATACACCGTGCCGCGGCGGTAGACGGGATAGCGGATGATCCAGCCCATGAGCGTCCGGCCCCACAGGCCGAGGTCAAACACCGTGTCCACCTCCAGCTCGTGGCGGCCGAGATAGTCCATCGCCTCGCCGCCGATGCGGTCGGCCTCCTCGCGCTCGCCGCGGTAGCGCGCAGAGAAGAGCCGGGCGTCAAATTTGACCAGCTCCAGGAAGAAATACAGATTCCGCCACAGCACCTGCTGCGCGCGCACGGGCAGGTTTTGATTTTCGTCCACCACGGGGCGGAACGCGTCGCACAGCGCGATCCAGCGGGCGGTATTTTTCACCACGCGCGGGTCTGTGCAGACGCTCTTGTGCGTCACGGGATCCATCTGGATGTTGGAGACGATGGAGAACGTCTCCTCGTCCGACAGCGCCTCGAGGAAATCGCGCACCTGCCGCCAGTTTTTGCCGAAGGCGTGGGACATATAGTCCTCCTCGATCTCCTCGAAGCTCAGCGACAGATCGAACAGTGACTCGCCCAGCACCGTCATCGCAAGGCCCGAGGGCAGGAAGCTGCGCGGCGTCTGATCCTCGATGATGCCCTTGAGGCCATGCTTTTTGAGCCCGTGTACGTCCTTGTAGATGCAGTGCGCCAGATACTGATACGTCGGCTCCCAGACCTGCATCCGCCAGAAGTGATACTCATAGGCAAAGCAGTCGCCGGGGAACACCTTCTGCCACGCGTGCAGATACGCAAGGCAGCCCGCCATCCCCTCCGGGAAATGCAGCCGGTTTCGGTTTTCCTGATACGGCGTGAGCTGCGACTCGTCGGCGTCCACGTCGTAATTTTCGGTATACACCCGCGAATGCGGGCCGAACAGCAGGGAAAAACGCCCGGGGTTATGCAGCCGCTCCTCGATGGGCGGCCATGAGGTGTCAAAATACAGGCAGAAGGCGATGTGCGTATCCAGCCCCCGCTGCGTGAGCAGTTCGTCGATCTCGTTGAGCAGGATGACGTACCAGTCCGCCGTGGGCTTTTTGCGGCAGTTTTCGCACTCACATTGGTTGTTGCGGTTGTCCGCCAGCCAGACGTGCAGGAAGTCGACGTTGTTCTGCTTTTCGGCGTAGTCCGCCACGGCGCGCACGATGCGCCGCCGCCCCTCGGCGTTGGACAGGCACGCGTTCGTGTTGAGCAGCACGCCCGTGAACGCCTCGCGTTTGCCGCCGACCTCGGCGATGAAGGGCTTCACATCGTCCGGAATGACGATCTCCTTCACGTCCCAGCCGTCGCTGTGCAGGCCGAAGGGGTCGACCGTCCAGCCGTGGCCCATGTCGTGATATTGCAGGCCGCGCTTCTGGATCTCGCACTCGCACTGGCGCTTCCACTGCAGGATCGTGTCGTGCGTGACCGGCTCCGGGGCAAGGTGCGGGTTGGCGGCGTGCTGATAGTAGAGGTCGTAGTAAAACGCCGGGACGTCGAATTCCAGCATGAACACGTTCATGCCGAGCTTCGGCAGATAGTCGATGACGTCCAGATAGTGCCGCTGCGCTGTCGCGCCCTCGTTGCACTGGCCGCGATAGCGCAGGTCGGCCATCTTGTGGTAGTTCTGCGGCTGCACCTCGCGCAGGGGGATGAACTCGCCGTCCACGCCCGGGAACAGCCAGCGGCAGCCGTTCAGCTTCAGAAAACGGTACACCGCCAGCAGCACGCTGCGCGGGTTGGAGCCCGCGATGATCTGCCCGTTCTCATCCGCCTGCAGATGGATGACGTCGTCCAGCCGCGCATCCTCCACCTCGGGCGCGGTCAGGCCGAAGTCCTCCAACAGCCCCAGCCGGAAGCCGCGTGTGGCGTGCGGATCGTAGCGAATGGGGATCGCGCCGCAGCGCGGCATCATCATCCGCAGGTATTTTTGCAGCTCCTCGGCGGCAAAATCCACCGGGGAGGCGCTCGTCAGCTTGAAGATCTCATACATGGTGCGGTCCTCTCTTCGACTTAGTAATCAGAGAATTCAGTTTACTCATTATAAGCGGAGTCCTCCAAACTTGTCAACGCAGGCTTTCTGGGAAAATCCGAATATTTCACACAAAATTCTTCGCATTTTCCCGCATTTTCCCGCAGAGTTTTGGAATATCCGCTGCCGGATCGCCCTTTTTTCAGGCAGCAAAAATGCCCGCCGGTTATCTCTGGCGGGCATTCGTTCAGTCGGCATATTGGCTGTAGAGGGCGACGTGATCGTAGACGGTGTACCAGCTCGTCCAGGCGTTGGCGGTGACGCAGATGCACCTGCGCCCCTCGGGGCTGACGCCGTAGCTGGCGCAGCAGTTGCCCGCCTGCGCGGTGTAGCCCGTTTTGGCGGCGAGGATCTGCGCACCGTGCAGCTCCTGCCCCTCCGCGCGGACGAGGAATTTGTTGATCATCTCCACGCCGTCGGGGTGCTTATTCGTGGGCGGCGTGGTGTAGCGCGCGGTGGAGAGCACGGCGCGGCAGAGGTCGTTATCGAGCGCCGCCTGCAAAATGACGGCCATATCGCGGATGGTGCAGTAGTGCTGCTCGTTGTGCAGGCCGCTCGCGTCGGCAAAATGCGCCGTGGTCAGGCCCAGCTCCTGCGCCTTTTCGTTCATCAGCTCGGCATACGCCGCCTCCGACCCGGCCACGTAGATGGCCAGCGCCTCGGTCGCCTCCGCGCCGGAGGGCAGGATCGCGCCGTAGATCAGCTCGCGCAGCGGCACGTCCTCGCCGTCCACAAAGCCCGCCATCGTCGCGTCCGCGAGGAAGATCGGGTCGATGATGGCCTGCGTCATGCGGAACGTGTCGTCCAGATCCTCGATCTGCTCGCACGCGACGAGCGCCGTGAGGATCTTCGTCATCGACGCCGGATAGATCTTCGCGTCGGGGTTTTTCTCACAGATGACGGTGTTCGTCTCCGCGTCGATGAGGATCGCGCCCGCGCTGTACAGCTCCAGATCGAGCGTGCGCGTGTCGTCCGTCTCGGCGGCGTAGGTATACGTTTTTTCCGCCGGCTCCGCCGCGGGCGGCTCTTCGGCAGGCGGTTCCTCGGACGGCTGTTCTTCCGGCGCCGGCTCGGACGGCGGTGTTTCTTCGCCCGGCTGCGCCGGTTCGGCGGGCTGCGGCGATGCCGGTTCCTCCGCCGCGGCGGGGGTGGATGGCGTGACGGTCTCCTGCTGCGGCTCGGACGACTGGATGGTCGTGCGCGCGCTGTAGTGCATCATCCGCACCACCAGCAGCGCCGCGCCCGCCATGGCGGCGGCGATGATCAGGAGCAAGACCGCCGTGCTGACCGGGCGGCGGGAACGGGTCGTTTTTTCTTCCTGCGGCATTCTGGATCCCTGCTTTCGTATTCGTGCGCCTATCATACCACAGCGCGCGCCGTGTTGCAAATTTCTTTTGAAAAATTCAGAATTTGCAGCTTTTACAGAAAAATCCCCGTCATTCTACTGTCAGTAGAATCGCCGCAGAAATCGTAGACCCGCTTTTTCCGATCTGTTCTGGAATTGGGGGATGTGGCGTGCTAAAATACGGCCAACTGTTTAATACTCAGAAAGGATCGAGCCTATGAATACAAATTTTCAGATCTTCACCGACTCCTCCTGTGATCTGCCGCAGGAGCGCGCGGACGCATATGGCCTGCACGTTGTGCCGCTGACCGTGCATATGGACGGCAAAAACTACCACAACGAGCTGGACGGACGCGAGATCGCGTTCTCCGATTTTTACGCCGCGCTGCGCGCGGGCACCCCGGCGTCCACCAGCGCGGTAAACCCCGAGGCCTTCCGCGCGGAGATGGAGCCCGTGCTGCAGGCGGGCACCGACATTCTCTACATCGGCTTTTCCTCCGGCCTGAGCACCACGTACCAGTCCGGCTGCATCGCCGCGGCGGAGCTGCGGGAAAAATACCCCGGGCGCACCATCTGCACCGTGGACAGCCTGTGCGCCTCGCTCGGCCAGGGCCTGCTCATCCACCACGCCGTGCAGAAAAAGAACGAGGGTCTCGGCATCGAGGAGCTTGCGCAGTACCTCGAGGACAATAAGCTCCACCTCTGCCACTGGTTCACGGTGGAGGACCTGATGTTCCTCAAGCGCGGCGGGCGCGTCTCGGCGGCCACGGCCCTGCTCGGCACGGCCCTGCAGATCAAGCCCGTCATGCACGTGGATAACGACGGCCACCTCATCAACGTCAGCAAGGCCCGCGGCCGCAAGGCCTCCATCTCGGCGCTCGTTGACCGCATGGAGAAGACCGGCATCGACATCGCCTCGCAGACCGTGTTCATCAGCCACGGCGACTGCCAGGCGGACGCCGAATACGCCGCCGAGCTCATGCGCACGCGGCTGGGCGTGAAGGACATTCTCATCAACTACGTCGGCCCGGTCATCGGCTCCCACTCCGGCCCGGGGACGCTGGCCATCTTCTTCCTCGGCACCGAGCGGTAAACCTCACAGCCAATTGCGGACGCCCCTGCGGCGTCCGCTTTAGTTTGTCTAAAACGCCTCGCAGAGTTTTGCGCCCGCAGGCGCAAAAGTGATTTGGATCATTTTCTGCGGCGGCGTGTACGTCGCAGAAAATACAGCTCAGACCGCAAGTGTGGAATTTGTGTGCCTGCGGCACACAAATTATGCGCGCGGCGGGCTGCAAGCCTTTTCAAACGAAAACCCAGCGAAGCGGTTTTCGTTTGAGAGCGTGTCAAAAATGCTTTTTTGACACGCTCAAGAGGACGCCCCTGCGGCGTCCGCTTTTCGTTGACACGCCTGTCCGCGGATGGTATCATAGACCCATCCAAATGCAGGAGGTGCGCCGATGATCCCCATTTTGCTCGTTGCCGCCGGAACGGTGCTCGAAACGCTGTTTATCATGCAGTCCTACCGGCGGCGCAGCGGCATGAGCGTGCTGCTCAAAACGCTGGCCTCGTGCTGCTTTGTGCTGCTCGGGATGTACTGCGCGCACAGGCGCGGCGAAACACCGTTTTCCGCGCGGGTAGAGCTGGGTCTGCTGTTCGGCCTGCTCGGCGACGCGCTGCTGGCGCTGCGCTTTTTGTGGCAGAAGACGCGCACGGCGTTCTTTCTGGCGGGCACGGCGGCGTTTTTTGCCGGGCATATATTCTACATTCTGGCCATTTTAGGCCGCAGCCCGAACGCGTGGCTGCTCGCCATCCCCATCACGCTCATCGCGCTGGGCGCAGCGGCGTTTTACTCCCGCGCCAATCAGGTGCGCGCGGGGCGCATCACGCCGTTCGGCGTTTTGTACATCGGCGAGGTGCTGTTCATGGCCGCCTGCGCGCTGTGCGGCGCGTTCCAGACCTCCGACCGGGCGCTGTTCCTGTTTTTCCTCGGCGGCCTGTGCTTCTCCCTCAGCGACAATATGCTCGTCGCCCTCTCCTTCGGCAAAGAAGATCACCCCTACCGCAACGCCGTATTGCACGTCCTGTACTACATGGCGCAAGTCCTTATTGCGCTGAGTATCCTGTTTCAGTGAAGATGGCCCCGCCGTATATGCGAAAACCGCCGGTGCAGTCCGCACCGGCGTTCTTTTTGGGCAGAGCCAATTTGCAGAGGCCCCCTAGCTTCCCCTGGGGGAAGCCAAGGGGTGCATTCCGCACCGCGGTGCATGCAAAAGCCACAGCTGCCAACCGCCGGGAGAATGCTCTCCCGGCGGGTATCTTTTATTCTCCCAGCTTTGGCACGTGGAGGTCTTTTTGCCAGATGACCTGCGTCCCCTGTTGCGTCTGGGGGACGAAGCCCTGCTCGCGGAAGAAATGCTCCGCGGGGTGAGACGCGGTGAGATGGGCCGTTACGGTCTGCACGCCGCGCGCGCGCAGGGCGCTGATTGCTTGACCCAGCAGCTGCGGGCCGAGGGCCACGCCGCGGTGTGCTTCGTCCAGCTCCAGCGTCCGCAGTTCGCCGCTCGTCAGATCGACCTCCACGCGGCCGACCGTATGGTCGCGCTGGATCGCGTCCCACCGCCCCGGGGCCAGCTCGGTATAGCGCAGGTTAAAATCCCGGCTGTCGCCGCCGCGGCGCCACCATTTTTGCCGCGCGAACGTCGAAAATTCCTCCGGGACGTGCGACGCGTCGTGCAGATACACGATCCGCCAGCCGCCGTTTTCATACTCCAGCAGCGACACCGCCGTGTTGTCGCAATACGGCGTCGGCGCGCCGCCGGTCAGAACGCGCAGCGCGCGCCCCAGCACACACGCGTGCGAGAATACCGCCGCCGTGCCGCCGAGGTTTTCCCGCGCGATGTCCTCCAGCGCGCGCAGAAAGCGCCCCGTCATCGGCGCATAGCGCTCCGCGCCGTGCACGTGCCAGCGTACGGGATCCCTGGAAAACGCGGCATAATTCTCCGCGTCATATTCCTCCAGCCAGCCGAACGGCACATCCTCCCACACGCCCGCACCCACCTCGCGCAGGCGCGCATCGGGCCGCAGCGGAAGGTCTTTCGCCAGCCACACCGCCTCGGCGGTCCTGCGCGTGCGGTAGAGGTCGCTGGCGTAGCAGGCATTGATCTCTTCCTGTTCAAACCGCCGCCGCAGCAGCTCGATCTGCCGCTTGCCGTTTTCCGTCACCAGCGAGTCATATTGCCCGTGGAAGCGGCGGTAATAGTTCCCCTCCGCCTCCGCGTGGCGCACCAGAAAAATTCGTGTCGTCATTTACAGCACCGTCACATAACCCAATATCTGCGTCCGCATTTTTTCCGCGGCCAGCCGCGCCTGCTCGGCAAAATCGGCCCCGTCGCTCTCTTGCTTGCGGTAGGCGTAGAGGATGCTCCGCCCGGCCATGATCGCCGCGCCGTGGCCCAGCCGGTCAAAGGCGTACTGCGTGTCCTTGATCGCGCCGCCCTGCGTGCCGAAGCCCGGCACGAGCAGAAACAGCCGGTCATACTTCTGCCGCAGCGAGCGCAGCACCGGCGCGTTCGTCAGCCCCGCCACGATGCCGATCTGAGAATAGTCGTTGCGGCCGAACAGGTCGCCGCTCCAGCGCATGGCAAGGTCGGCCATCACCTGATAGACCACCCGGTCGCCGGAGAGAAGATCCTGCACCTCGCGGGCGGACTTATTGGAGCTGCGCGCGATGAGGAACACCGTTTTGCCCGCCGCGCAGAATTTTGTAAACGGCTTTGCACCGTCGCTGCCGAGATAGGCGCTGAGGATCACGCCGTCGCACGGATAGGGCGTGAAGGCCGCTTCGCCGACCGGGATCTGGCCGAAGCAGCTCTCCGCCAGCGTGTCCACCGCGGGCGGCAGGTCGCAGCGCATAAGGTCGAGCAGCACATAATAGCCCTTGTCCCGCGCGTAGCGCAGCACGTCCTGCATCGCAGCGATGCCCGCCGCGCCAAGGGCAAAAAAGCAGCCCGATTCCACGCTCACCGCCGGGACGCTCTCGACCAGCGCGTCCAGAATTTCATAGCAGAAGCGGCGATAGCTCTCCGCCGCGGCCTCCAACGTGTCGCCCAGCTCCGCCCGCGCGCCGCTTACCACCTGCGGCGGCAGCAGCGACAGCTCGGGGCACAGCGCCACGATGCTCGGATTTTTCAGCTTGCGGATCTTTGCCTGTAATTCGTCGATGCCCATAACTTCCACGCTCCTTGTCTTTTTGATATTTTACCACACAATATCACATTTGAACAGCAAAATCACACGTACTGTGTCGCCTGCAGACAGAATTTGCTGCGGATTTTTGCCGCGCGGCGCCGCATACTAACATCGGGAGGCGATGAAAGCATGCAGGTCAAATCGTTTGTGCTCACGATGGGCGCGGGCGTCGCCATCGGGGCGCTCGGCGCGATGATGCTGCCGAAGAGCAGCCCGGTCTACCACGCGGCGAAGGACGCGGCGAACACCATCAAGTCCGAAGCCGAAAAGGCCATGCAGTCCATGACGGGCAGCAACTGACAGACGGGCGGTCACAGCTTTTGTGGCCGCTCCGTTTGCTTTTTAAGGTCTCGGCGATTGGGCACGGCAGCGCCGTGCCCAATCCGTTTGCTTTTTTTCGCTCTTTGTGATAGGATAACAAAAAACGCAAAGGAGACCGCACTATGGACTACAAACAGCTGCTGGAGCAGAGCATCCGCGAAGAGGAGACCTACGTATTTTCCGATTTTTCCCGCAAAGACGTCTGGGAGCTCGGCTGCGCGCTGGTGCAGTCCGCTGCGCAGATGGAGGGGCCGGTGGCCGTGGAGATCGAGCTGAATGGCACGCTCGTGTTCCGCTATTACCCCGAGGGCACAGGCGAATTCCACGAGCAGTGGCTCGCGCGCAAGCGCAACACCGTCCGCGTCACCGAGCACAGCACCATGCGCATCGCGGCTGATCTCAAGTCGCGCGGCGTGACGATGCTGGAGGATATGCGGCTGGATCCGATGGACTACGCCGACTGCGGCGGCGGCTTCCCGCTGCGCATCCGCGGCGGCTGCGTGATCGGCAGCATCGCCACCTCCGGCCTGCCCGACGTCCGCGACAACGCCGCGCTGATAAACGGCCTGAAAATTTTCTTCGAAAAGCACCCACAGAAGTAATAAGGCTAACCCCCGGGAGGTATGCACCTCCCGGGTTTTTTGCGCTCCACCGTAGGGGGCCGATGACCCGCTCTGCCCGCACACCGCGCCACCCGGGATGCCGTAGGGGCGGGGTTCTACCCCGCCCGCACCCGACCGACCACCACCGCACCCTCGACACTTCGTCGTAATGTAGGGGAGGGGCTTGCCCCTCCCGTAGGGCACCATCGGGTTCGCCGATGGGCTTCGTAAAAACGGTCATGCCTACCGCGGCGGGCAGAGCGGGTCATCGGCCCCTACAGGGTGCGTGCGTGTTCGCATTGGCGCGCGCAGATTTGTGACATCGTACCGCGCGGGAGGGGCAAGCCCCTCCCCTACGTTACGATTAAGGACCTACTTCTCACTTTTCACTTTTGCTTATTACCTATCCTGCCGGCCCCTGTGGGGTGTCGGCGGCTATTTATTTTTTTGCTGCGGTCTGCTATACTAAACGCAGAAACGGAGGGGTCGTTTATGGCGGAATTTTTGCCGGTTTGCCGGGCGGATATGGAGGCGCGGGGGTGGGCGCAGTGCGATTTTGTGTACGTCATCGGAGACGCCTACGTCGACCACCCCTCGTTTGGCCACGCCATCATCTCGCGCGTGCTGGAAAACGCCGGGTATAAGGTCGGCATCCTTTCGCAGCCGGACTGGAAAAAGCCCGATTCCATCGCCGCGCTCGGCGCGCCGCGGCTGGGGTTTTTAGTGTCGGGCGGGAATATGGACTCGATGGTAAACCACTACTCCGTGTCCAAAAAGCACCGCCAACAAGACGCCTACACCCCCGGCGGCGTGATGGGAAAGCGTCCGGACTACGCCGTGGTGGTCTACTGCAACCTCATCCGGCGCACGTTCAAAAACGTGCCCATTTTGATCGGCGGCATCGAGGCGAGCCTGCGCAGGCTCGCGCACTACGACTACTGGTCGGACAAGCTCAAGCGCTCGATCCTGCTGGACTCGCAGGCCGATCTTCTGCTCTACGGCATGGGCGAGCGCGCCATTGTGGAGGCGGCGAACGCCCTCAATGACGGGATGAACGTGCGCGACCTGACCTACATCGACGGCACGGTGTTTCGTGCGGCCAGCCCCGACACGCCCGTCCCCTCCATCCGCCTGCCGGATTACGCAAGCCTTGTACGGGAGCCGAAAAAATACGCCGAGAGCTTTTACCTGCAATACACGAACACCGACCCCTTCTCGGCCAAGCAGCTCATCGAGCCGTATTCTAGCCGCGAATTCGTTATCCAGAACCCGCCGCAAAAGCCGCTTTCGCAGCGGGAGATGGACGAAATTTACGCCCTGCCCTACTGCCGGACGTATCACCCGAGCTACGAAGCCCTCGGCGGCGTGCCCGCCATTCAGGAGGTGCGGTTCAGTCTGGTCTCGAACCGCGGCTGCTTCGGCGCGTGCAGCTTCTGCGCGCTGACGTTCCATCAGGGCCGCATCGTGCAGACGCGCAGCCACGACTCCATTGTCCGCGAAGCGGAAGCCATGACGCACGAGCCGGACTTTAAGGGCTACATCCACGACGTGGGCGGGCCCACGGCGAACTTCCGCCACCCCGCCTGCAAAAAGCAGCTGACAAAGGGCGCGTGCCAGAACCGGCAGTGCCTGTTCCCCACGCCGTGCAAAAATATGGACGCCGACCATTCGGACTACCTCGCGCTGCTGCGAAGGCTCCGGCAGCTGCCGGGCGTCAAAAAGGTGTTCATCCGCAGCGGCATCCGCTTTGACTATCTGCTGGCCGACCGGTCGGACGCGTTCTTCCGGGAGCTCGTGCGCTATCACATCTCCGGCCAGCTCAAGGTCGCGCCGGAGCATGTGTCCGACCGCGTGCTCGCCGTGATGGGAAAGCCGCGCCACAGCGTGTACCTGCAGTTCCTCGACCGCTACAAAAAAATCAACGAGCAGGAGCACAGAAAGCAGTTCGTGGTGCCGTATCTCATGTCCTCGCACCCCGGCTGTACGCTGCGCGACGCCGTGGAGCTGGCGGAATATCTGCGCGATACGGGCCACCACCCCGAGCAGGTGCAGGATTTTTACCCCACGCCGTCCACGCTCTCCACGGTCATGTATTACACGGGCCTTGACCCGCGCACGATGCAGCCGGTGTATGTGCCGAAAAACCCGCACGAAAAGGCGATGCAGCGCGCGCTCATGCAGTACCGCGACCATAAAAACGACGCCCTCGTGCGCGAGGCGCTGGAAAAAACGGGGCGGCTCGATCTGATCGGAAACGGCCCCAAATGCCTCATCCGCCCGCGCGGCGGCGGCAAAAGGGCGGCCCCCGGTAAAGCATCCAAACCCAAAAAAGCCGCCAAGCCAGCTGCAAAGCAGCCCGCAAAACCGGCCGGAAAGGGGCAAAGGGTACCCAAAAAGCCCGCCCGAACGGGCGGTCATCCGCGCCGCCGGTAAGCCCCGCGCGGTCTATTCTCCCGTCTGCGCACATATAGTCTCCCATACGAACTGAATGAGGTGGGAGAATGGAACATACGGTCAACCGGGTCATGCTCCGCGGGACGCTCGCGGCGCTGCCCGCGTTTTCGCACGAAAACCATACGCGCAGATTTTATCGCTTTGAGCTGGAGGTGCCGCGCCTGTCCGGCGCGGTGGACGTTTTGCCCATCATTGCGGCGCAGGACGTGCTGGACAGCATGGACCTGTTTTCCGGCGACCGGATCGAGGTCACGGGGCAGATCCGCTCGTTTAACAGCAAGGCGTCTACGGGGCACAAGCTCATTTTGTCGGTCTACGCCGAGACGCTCACGACCGCGGAGGGCGAGGCGGAGAACAGCATCCAGCTCTGCGGCGCGCTGTGCAAGCCGCCCGTCTACCGCCGCACGCCGCTCGGCCGCGAGATCTGCGACGTGATGCTCGCGGTCAGCCGCGCCTATCACCGCTCAGACTACATCCCGTGCATACTCTGGGGCCGCGCCGCGCAGGAGACGGCGGCGCTCGCGCCGGGGGCGTATCTGGCGCTCGCGGGCCGAATGCAGAGCCGCGAATACGTAAAAGTCCTCCCCGGCGGCAGCGAAAAGCGCATCGCCTACGAGGTCTCCGCCACCCGCTCGGCCTTTACGGGAGATATTTTAGAAATTTTTGACTGACCGCTGCAACCGTCTGCAAAAAACATCGTCTTTATTGTCAGAAGGCCACCAAACATATGAGGAAAAATGAAAGGAGCGACCGACCCATGAAGCACTACAAACGATACCTGGCGCTGATCTGCGCCTTGCTGCTCGCCGTGTGCGTGTTCGCCGGCTGCAGCGCGTCCACAGCCTCTTTGAACGAGGCCTATGACTCCGCCGCCGGCTACTTCAGCAGCTACAAAACAGAGGACGCCCCGGCAGCGGCAGAGGCCGCGATGCCTGAGACGCCGATGGCAGAGCCGGAGGAGGATACCGTCTCGACCCAGAGCTACAGCGGCGAGGACGGCCTGACGCCCACAGTCGACAGCGCCCTGTCGGCGGAAAAGATCATCTACTCCGCCGACCTCTACCTGCAGACCACGGAATTTGACAAGACCATGCAGACGCTGGAAGCAAATGTCGCCGCCTGCGGCGGCTTCGTGGAGCGCTCCAACGTCTACGGCGACGTCGAGTATAACAGCGACGGCACTACGCGCGTGGTGAACCGCACCGCCTACTACACCGTCCGTGTCCCGGCGGCAAGCTTTGAGAGCTTCCTCAAGCAGGCCGACGGGCTGGGCAACGTCCTGTCCTCCAGCCGCAACGCCGAAAACGTCACCTCGTCGTACACCGACTACGAGGCGCGGCTGTCGTCCCTCAACACGCAGGAGGAGCGCCTTTTGGATATGCTCAAAAAGACGACGGATGTCGACAGCCTTGTCGCGCTGGAGCAGCGGCTTTCCGACGTGCGCTATGAGATCGAGTCGATCGAGCGGAACCTTCGCAATCTTGACCGGCAGATCACCTACTCCACCGTGACGCTCACGCTGGAGGAGGTCGAGCTCTACACCCCGACCGCGCCCGTGAAGCGCACGTTCGGCGAAAAGATGGCGAGCTCCTTCTCCGACGGCTGGAATGGCTTTACGCGCGGCGTGCAGAACCTCTGCATCGGACTCGCGGGCGCTGTCCCGGCGCTGGTGCTGCTGCTGATCCTTGCGGTGGTCGTGCTGCTGATCGTCCGCAAGGCTCGCAAAAAGCGCGCCAAAAAGCGCACCGGTCAGGAGCCTGAAAACGCCCCGGACGCCCCGGAAAGCAAGTAATCACACCCCTCCCCGCCGCGGCCAAGCCCTGCGGCGGGGATTTTTTCGGATTTTTGCAAAATACCTCTTGCTATTTTTCAAAAATCCAATACAATAGACACGAAGGAGCGTCCCCGAAGGGCAGAAAGATGTGAGTCTGTCAATTTAACGATCCCATGCGTACCCGACAGTTGCATGAGTAGAAATGACGCGTCAAGTACCGGTTGGATGGGAGGTTGCCGCCGGGCGAAGGGGTCATGGCCCCGCGGTGTCATTTCGCATCCGCTAGAGCAAACAGGAAATTGTACTGCTTGTTGAAAAGTAAACAGAGACCCAACCTCCTCCTATGATCTTACAGGAGGCTATTTTTATGTCCAAAATGACCACTTCCGGCGCGGCTGTCCGCCGCCCGGCCTTCCCCGTGCGCACGCTGGCGGCCTGCGCGCTGCTGGCGGCTGTGTCCATCGTGCTGGCGCGGCTCGTCATCCCCATGCCGAATGAGACCACCCGCTTCTCGCTCGAGGCCATCCCCATCTTCATCGCCGGGATGCTCTTTGGCCCGCTGCCGGGCGCGCTGGTCGGCTTTGTGGCGGATTTTGTCGGCTGCCTGTTCTCGGGCTACGGCTATAACCCGCTGTTCTGCGTGCCGCCCATTCTCTACGGCCTGTGCGCCGGCCTGTTCGCGCCGATGCTCCGCAAAAAGCGCACGCTGCCGCGCATCGCGCTGGCGTTTCTGCCCGCTGTGGTGCTCGGCTCCATCCTGTATCAGAGCTGGTCGCTCGCATTCGTCTACGGCGGCGACGCGTTTAAGGCCTTTTTCCTCACCAAGCTCGCCACGCGCGGCATCCAGTTCGCCGTGACGTTCGTGCTGGACGTGCTGGCCGTGTGGCTGCTGGAGCGCGCGCACGTATTTACCGCCGTGAAGCACTGGATCAAATGACATCACAGAAAGAAGTCCAAACCATATGAACGTTTCCGAAGCGCTTTCGTATATCCATTCCGTCTGCTGGAAGGGCAGCATCCCCGGCCTGTCGCGCACGCGTGAGCTGCTGGCCAAGATGGGAAACCCCGAAAAAAAGCTCCGCTTTGTCCACATCGCCGGGACGAACGGCAAGGGCTCCACGGCGGCGATGCTCGCCGCGATTTTGCGGCAGGCGGGCTACGTGACGGGGCTTTATACCTCGCCCTACATCATCAAATTCCACGAGCGGATGCAGGTGAACGGCGAGATGATCTCCGACGAGGAGCTGTGCGCCATCACCGAGTATATCCGCCCGCTGGCCGAGTCGATGACGGAATCGCCCACCGAGTTTGAGCTTGTGACGTGCATCGCGATGGAGTATTTCGTCCGCCGCGGCTGCCAGATCGTGGTGATGGAGGTCGGCATGGGCGGCGAGCTGGACTCCACCAACGTCATCGCCGCGCCCGAAGCATCCGTCATCTGCAACATCGGCCTCGACCACACCGAGGTGCTGGGCGACACGCTGGAGAAGATCGCGAGCGCGAAGGCGGGCATTATCAAGCCCGGCTGCCCCGCCGTCATCTACCGCGCCGCGCCGTCGGTGGAGGCGGTGTTTGAAGAAAAGTGCCGCGCCGTCGGCTCGGAGCTGCACAAGGCCGATTTTGACGCCATCCGCCTGCATACGCACGACCTGACCGGGCAGGTGTTCGATTTCGGCCGCTTCCAGGCGCTGCATCTGCCGCTTCTGGGCGAGCATCAGCTGAAAAACGCCGCGGTGGTGCTCACCACGGCGGACGTCCTGAAAACGCGCGGCTGGGCCATCACGGATGAGAACATCCGGCAGGGTTTAGCTACCGTCCGCTGGCCGGGCCGCTTTGAGCTGCTGCGCAAAGACCCGCTGTTTATCGTGGACGGCGGGCACAACCCGCAGTGCATCGAGGCGCTGGTGCAGAACATCCGGCAGTACCTCGCGGGCAGGCCTCTGACCGTGCTCACGGGCGTTCTGGCGGACAAGGACTACCACTGCATGTACGCGGACGTGGCGCGGCAGTTTGCCGCGCGGTTCGTCACCGTGACGCCCCCCAACCCCCGCGCGCTGGACGCGCAGGCGCTGGCGGAGTATCTGCGGCAGTTCGGCAAGCCCGTCACGGCGTGCGACTCGGTGGACGCGGGCGTCCGCGAAGCCATCCGGCAGGCAGGGCCCGACGGCGTCGTGCTGGCCTACGGCTCTCTCTACATGGTCGGCGACATCGAAGCCGCCGTGTTGAGCGTGTCAAAAAAGGCTTTATAGACAATATGAAAAGACCGCTGAGGCTGCGATTTGCAGCCCCAGCGGTCTTTTTTGTTCAGCGCTCCACAGTCGTGACGACGGGCTTGCCGTCGCGGTCCAGCAGCGGCGTCAGGCCGCCGGAATAGCCGCTCCAGCGGTAGAGATAATTGACGCCCGTCTGTGTGTCCACCCAGATCTCGATCCCGCCCGTCAGGGATTCGGACTGGATATAGGTCTTTTCAAACCGTTTTTCCTTTGCCATCGTCTTGTCCCCCTTCCAGGCGGCTTCCCTGCCGCGTCTGTTCTGTCAATATGATAACACACCGTTGGCAAACCGGCGCAAAAAAATTGCGGGGACTCGAAAATCGAGCCCCCGTTTTTGTTATGCCTTCTCCGCGCGGATGACGAGCTCGCCGTTTTCCACGTCGACGGCCAGCGTCTGCCCGGGCAGGATGCTGCCCTCGAGCAGGCGGCGCGCCAGCAGCGTCTCTACGGTGTGCTGCACATACCGGCGCAGCGGCCTTGCGCCGAACTGCGGGTCGTAGGCGGCGTCGATGATATACTGCTTCGCGGCCTCCGTCAGGCGGCAGGTGATCTGCTTGTCGGCAAGGCGGCGGTTGAGGGCGTCAATT
This sequence comes from uncultured Oscillospiraceae bacterium, assembly GCA_934631005.1. Taxonomy (GTDB): domain Bacteria; phylum Bacillota; class Clostridia; order Oscillospirales; family Oscillospiraceae; genus CAG-170. Next base: position 84,931 of record CAKTXA010000004.1, on the reverse strand, counting down.
TGCAGGTCGATGATGGCGGTGATGTTCTCCCGCGTGAGCGGCTTGTAGAACACGATCTCGTCCAGCCGGTTCAGGAATTCCGGGCGGAACGTGCGGCGCAGCAGCGCCTGCACCTGATCGCGCGCCTCCTGGCTGATCTCGCCGTCCTCGCCGATGCCGTCCAGCAAAAACTGGCTGCCGAGGTTGGAGGTGAGGATGAGGATGGTGTTCTTAAAGTCCACCGTCCTGCCCTGCGAGTCGGTGATGCGCCCGTCGTCGAGCACCTGCAAAAGGATATTGAAGACGTCCGGATGGGCCTTTTCCACCTCGTCGAACAGCACCACGCTGTACGGGCGGCGGCGCACAGCCTCGGTCAGCTGGCCGCCCTCTTCATAGCCGACGTATCCGGGAGGCGCGCCGATGAGTCTGGACACGGAGAACTTCTCCATATACTCCGACATGTCGATGCGCACCAGATTCTTCTCATCGTCAAACAGGCTCGCGGCCAGCGCCTTGGCCAGCTCCGTTTTGCCCACACCCGTGGGGCCGAGGAACAGGAACGAGCCGAGCGGCCGGTTCGGGTCCTGAATGCCCGCGCGCGAGCGCAGGATGGCGTTTGCCACGGAGCGGACGGCCTCGTCCTGCCCCACGACACGCTTGTGGAGAATATCCTCCAGATGCAGCAGCTTCTCGCGCTCGGTCTCCATCAGGCGGCTGGTCGGGATGCCCGTCCAGCGCTCGATGATCTTGGCGATCTCCTCGTCGGTGACCTTGGTGCGCAGAAGGCTGCTCTCGCGGCTCTTGCCGGACTTCTGCTCCTCCTCGGCCAGCTGCTTCTGCGCCTCGGGCAGGTCGCGGTATTTGAGCTTGCCGGCCTTTTCGTTTTCGCCGCTCTGGATGGCGGCTTCGATCTCGCGGTTGATGCCCTCGATCTTCTCACGCAGCTGCTGGACGCGGCCGATGGCGTTCTTTTCGTTCTCCCACTTTGCCTTCATGGACGCGAACTCGTCGCGCTGCTCGGCAAGCTCCTTGCGAAGCTCGGCCAGGCGCGCCTTGGACAGCTCGTCCTCCTCGTCCTTGAGCGCGGCCTCCTCCATCTCCAGCTGGATGATCTTGCGGTCGACCACGTCCATCTCCGTGGGCATGGAGCCCATCTCCGTGCGGATCATGGCGCACGCCTCGTCGATGAGGTCGATGGCCTTATCCGGCAGGAAGCGGTCGGTGATATAGCGGTTGGAGAGCGTTGCGGCGGCGACGATGGCGGGGTCGGTGATCTCCACGCCGTGGAACACCTCATAGCGCTCCTTGAGCCCACGCAGGATGGCGATGGTATCCTCCACCGTCGGCTCCTGCACCAGCACCGTCTGGAAGCGGCGCTCGAGCGCCGGGTCCTTTTCGATATACTGCCGGTACTCGTCCAGCGTGGTCGCGCCGATGCAGTGCAGCTCGCCGCGGGCGAGCATCGGCTTTAAGAGGTTGCCCGCGTCCATCGAGCCCTCGGTCTTGCCCGCGCCCACGATGGTGTGCAGCTCGTCGATGAACAAAATGATGCGGCCCTCGGACTTTTTGACCTCGGACAAAACGGCCTTCAGCCGCTCCTCAAATTCGCCGCGGTACTTTGCGCCCGCAATGAGCGCGCCCATATCGAGCGAGAAAATGGTCTTATCCTTCAAGCTCTCGGGCACGTCGCCCGCCACGATCCGCTGCGCCAGCCCCTCGGCGATGGCCGTTTTGCCGACGCCCGGCTCGCCGATGAGCACGGGGTTGTTCTTTGTTTTGCGGGACAGGATGCGGATGACGTTGCGGATCTCCTCGTCACGGCCGATGACCGGGTCCATCTTCTGCGCCCGGGCGCGCGCCACAAGATCGGTGCCGTACTTCTCCAGCGCCTCATACGTATCCTCCGGCGAGTCCGTCGTCACGCGCTGGTTGCCGCGCACGCTCTGCAGCGCCTGCAGGCAGCCCTCCTTCGTGATGCGGTAGTCCGCAAACAGCTTTTTGAGCGTCGGGTCGGCTGTTTCGATCAGCGACAGCAGCAGATGCTCCACCGACACATAGTCGTCGTGCATCTCCGCCGCCATGGCCTCCGCGCGGGTGAAGCACGCGTCCACGGCGCGCGCGACGTAATATTTATCCGCCTCCCGGCCCGAGCCGGTCACGCGCGGGAGCTTATCGAGCTGCTGCTGCACCGCGGCATCCAAGCTCTCCACCGTCACGCCCATCTTGCGCAGCAGCTGCGGCACCAAGCCGCCATCCTGCCGCAGCAGCGCGGCGAGCAGATGCACCTGCTCGATCTGCTGATTTTGGTTCTCAATGGTCAGCGCCTGCGCGGCCTGCACCGCGCCGAGCGATTTTTGCGTATATTTTTGAGCGTTCATAAAAGCGCCTCCTCTTCATTTAGCACTCTCGCTATTAGAGTGCTAATCCATTTGTCCACAGGATACTCCCCTTTTCATTTTTTGTCAATGGGTCGCGCCCGTCCAGATGTGACATTTTTGTAAATTCTGCGCCCGCCGCAAAAAAATATCCGCACTTAAAAAAGATTTAATAACTACCCTCTAATTTATTTAACAACCCCCTGATATGATGATACTGCAAGAAGCGATATGCACTTTTTCATTTTCCCCTCATATATTTTTTGAGAAGGCCGTAAGCAAGCTGGTCACTTGCTTACGGTTTTTCTTTGGTTCGCGGCTGCCGAATCTCCGACGCAGCAGCGAATCGCAGGCACCCCTTGGCTTCCCCTGGGGGAAGCTGGCTGCGGAGCTTCGCTCCGCAGACTGATGAGGGCCGGGGAGCAGTTACGGTTTGCTGAAACTGCAAAGCTATGCGTCAGTGCTCCCCGGCCCTCATCCGGCTCGCTGCGCTCGCCACCTTCCCCGAGGGGAAGGTATGGGGTGCCTAGCGCCCGCCGGTGCGTGCAAAAACCACAGCTGCCCACCAGCGGGAGGGGCAAGCCCCTCCCCTACGTTACGACGAATCATTCACCTCTTCGCCTTTTGCTATTCCGCTCCCTATGAAAGCGCAAAAAACCTGCACAGCGCAGCTGTGCAGGTTTTTACCTTTATACTCTTACAGCGCCTTCTTCGCGGTGTCGACGAGGACGGCGAAGGCTTCGGGGTCGGAGATGGCCAGCTCGGACAGGGCCTTGCGGTTCATCTCGATACCGGCCTTCTTCAGGCCGTTCATAAAGCGGGAGTAGTTGATGTCGAACGGAGCGACCGCGGCGGAGATGCGGGTGATCCACAGGTTGCGGAACTCGCGCTTTTTCAGCTTGCGGCCAACATAGGCGTACACGCCGGACTTGTAGACGGCCTGCTTCGCCATTTTGAAGTGGCGGGACTTGGAGCCCCAGTAGGACTTCGCCAGCTTCAGAACTTTATTTCTTCTTTTGCGCGTCATCATTGCGCCTTTAACTCTAGCCATTATTAAATCCTCCTATGTGTCGTCGAACCCGATTATTTGTACGGGATCATTTTCTTGACAATATCTTCCACGGTGACGTCGGCGTAGCCGTTCTTGCGCAGGTTACGGGTCCGCTTGGTCGTCTTCTTGGTGAGGATATGGCTCTTGAAGGCGTGCGCTCTCTTGACCTTGCCGGTCTTGGTCAGATTGAATCTCTTTTTCGCGCCGCTATGGGATTTCAGCTTGGGCATGGTGGTTTCTCCTTCCGAATGTTTACTTGCTTGTTATTTCGCGGATTTGGGACTGAGGAACATGGACATATTGCGTCCCTCCAGTTTTGCGCCTTTTTCGACCGTGGCGACCTCGGCGCAATCCTCGCCGAATTTCTTCAGCAGGACCTCGCCCAGCGAGGTGTGCGCCATTTCGCGGCCGCGGAACCGGACGGTGACTTTAACTCGGTTGCCATCTTTGAGGAACTTCGTGGCGTTTTTGATCTTGGTGTTCAGGTCGTTGGTGTCGATGCCGGGAGACATACGGATCTCCTTGATCTCGACCACGCGCTGGTTTTTGCGGGCTTCCTTTTCGCGCTTGAGCTGCTCGAAGCGGAATTTGCCGTAATCCATGATCTTGCACACGGGCGGCGTGGCCTGCGGCGCGATCTTGACCAGGTCGAGCTCCTTCTCCTCCGCGAGCGCCAGCGCCTGCGCGGACGACATGATCCCGAGCTGTTCGCCATTGTCCCCGATCACGCGAAGCTCCTTGTCGCGGATCTCCTCGTTGATCTGATGATCTAATTTCCCGATGGTAAAGCACCTCCAAATGCAAAGTGCGGATGCCGCAAAGCACCCGCACATAATTCCGTAAAAAGAACTATGGACCTCTTCGCTCGATCGCTGGAGGTGAGGGTGCCAACGGCTCCTTCTTTGTTGTCTCCGCCTATTATAGTGTCCAAATTCCCGCTTGTCAACTGCTTTTTTCGGTTTTTTACGCGCCCGGCGCGATAAAAATGGGCAGCTCCGGCGGCGCGAGCGTAAACAGGATGAGCGCCGCGCCGTACAGCCCCACCAGCAGCACCATCACGCCGGATAAAAAGCTCCACTTTCCGCTTTTCTCCATCGCGTATGCCAGGTAAAAGCCGCCCGCGAGCGTGAGATAGTACAGCGCGAGGTCGATCCACAGCGCCGTCACGCCGAAGCCCGCCGCGAGCAGATAGTAGATCCCCAGCAGCCCCAGCGGCATGAGCAGCAGCGCCGCGAGAAAGCCCGACCACGCCCGCATCTGATCCGGCTTTTTGCGGCACAGGATGAACCCCGCCGCGAGCATCGGCCAGAACAGGAGCTTAAGATGCTCCCAAACGCTCTCATTCACCGGCGCAAACAGCCCCACCAGCGGCACCGGCAGCCAGTCATACGCAAAATGCAGCGCACTCCCCGCCGCCGCCGTCACAAAGAACGCAAGAACAAAGCGCTTTTTCATTGCAAAGATCCCCCCTGCCAGAGACTATGCAGGGGCAGAGGGAGAGAGAACAAAACCGACCGGGTGGTTTGAGGTAATAGTGAAAAGTGAAGAAGTAAGTGCACGCTGCCGAATCTCCGACGCGCCGCAGGGCGGTAGGCACTCCTTGCCTTCCCCTCGGGGCCGATTCCCCCTATCAGGGGGAAATGTCCCGAAGGGACAAAGAGGGTAGGGACAGGTGTCCCCGAAGGAGGCGGATGAGGGCCGGGGAGCACTTGCGAATAGCTTAGCATTCCAAGCAAAAGGCAACTGCTCCCCGGCCCTCATCAGTCTGCTCCGCTGTCGCTCCGCAGCCAGCTTCCCCGAGGGGAAGCCAAGGTGTTGTACAAATCGGCACTGCCTAATAAAAGCCGAAAGTGCAGACCGCAGCAGTGGATTTTGACGCACCGGCAGATCGCAGGCATCCCATACCTTCCCCTCGGGGAAGGTGCCCCCGAAGGGGGCGGATGAGGGCTGGGGAGCACTGAAACATAGCTTAGCATGCTCAGCAAAACGCAGCTGCTCCCCGGCCCTCATCAGTCGGCTTCGCCGACAGCTTCCCCCAGGGGAAGCTATGGGGCCCTCAGCAAATCGGCACTGCGGCAAAGGAACGATACTGCGTACCAGCGGGAGGGGCAGAGCCCCTCCCCTACGGCATCCCGGGTGGTGCGGTCGAAAGGGCCGATGTGGTCCTCGGCCCCTACAAGTTTTGTTCAAAAAGGAGGGGCCGGAGCCCCTCCTTTTCTTTACTGGAAAAACTGATTATGCAGCACGCGGACGGCCCGGTCGGAATCGTCTTTGTCGATGAGGACGGAGATCTTGACCTCGCTGGTGGAGATCATGTGGATGTTGATGTGCTGCTGATAGAGCGCCTCGAACATTTTGGCGGCGATGCCAACGTTCTCCAGCATGCCCGCGCCGACGATCGAGACCTTGGCCACGCCGGTGTTGATGTCCATGTGGTCAAAATTCAGCGTGTCCTTGTTGGCGTCGAGGAGCTTGGCGCAGTCCATGACGTCCTTTTCGGCGACGGTAAAGACGATGTCCTTCATCTCGTCGCGGCCGAGGGACTGGATGATCATATCCACGTTGATCTTGCCCTTGGCGAGCACGCTGAACAGCTTATACGCAACGCCCGGCACATCCTCCAGCCCCACAAGGGCGAAGCGGGCGATCTTTTTATCCTGCGCGATACCGGTAATATACGTTTTTTCCACTTTCTTAGCAGCCTCCTTCACGATGGTCCCGGGGTTCCCGGTAAAGCTGGAGAGCACCTCCAGCCGGACATTATAGCTTTTTGCCAGCTCGACTGAGCGGTTGTGCAGCACCTGCGCGCCCATGGACGCAAGCTCGAGCATCTCGTCATAGGTGATCTCGTCGAGCTTATGCGCCTCGGGCACGACGCGCGGGTCGCAGGTGTAAACGCCGTCGACGTCGGTGTAGATCTGGCACAGGTCCGCGCCCAGCGCCACCGCCAGCGCCACCGCCGTGGTGTCGGAGCCGCCGCGGCCGAGCGTGGTGACGTCGCCGTGGCGGTCAACGCCCTGAAAGCCCGCTACAAGCACGATGCGCTTCTGATCCAGCTCGTCGCGCACGCGGTCGCACTCGACCTTTTTGATGCGCGCGCCACTGTGGTTCGTATCCGTATTCATGCCGACCTGCCAGCCGCACAGCGACACGACCGGGAAGCCCAGCTTTTCGATCGCCATCGCCATGAGCGCAATGGACATCTGCTCGCCGCAGGCCAGCAGCATATCCATCTCGCGCCGGGAGGCGTCGGGGTTGATCTCCTGCGCTTTTTCGATAAGATCGTCGGTGGTGTCGCCCTGCGCAGAGAGGACGACGCAGACCTGATTGCCTGCCTGATACGTGTCGGTGATGATCTTTGCCACGCGGAAGATGCGCTCCGCGTCCGCCACCGAGCTGCCGCCGAATTTCTGTACAATGAGTGCCATGGTATGCCTCCTGGAACGTTAAACTTCAAAAATGGGATACACCGCATCCAGCGCCGCGCCGGACGACTCCAGCGCGCGGCGGGTGGTCACAGCGGTCAGGCCGCCGTTTGCGCCCTCCTGCTCCGGCAGCCAGTCGATCTTGCCGAGCGCCTGCTCCAGCGCCGCGCGCGGGGTGTTCGAGCGGATAAAGAAGCGGGCGGGATAGTCGCGCGCGTCCAGCAGCGCCGCCGCGCCGTCCGGCTCCCAGTGGAAGGGCTGCGGACGGTTCGGGTGGCGCGCGATGTCGATGAGGTCGCCCACCACGGCGCTGGCCGTGGGGAAGCGCCCCGCGCCGGGGCCGTAGAACAGGACGTTTCCGACCTCGCTCGCACAGACGGACACGGCGTTAAAAACATCGCTCACGCAGGCAAGCATCTGCGTCTGCGGAATAAAATGAGGACAGACGAACACATACGCCCCGCCCTCCGCGCGCACGGCGCGGCCGAGGAGCTTGATCTTCATGCCCGCCGCCGCGGCAAAGCGCGCGTCGAGCGCCGTGATGCCGGAGATGCCCTGCATCGCCACCCGCTCGGGCGGGATCTGGCGGCCATAGGCGATGTCGGCCAGAATGCACGCCTTGCGCCCGGCGTCGATGCCCTCCACGTCGGCGGTGGGGTCGGCCTCGGCATAGCCGAGACTCTGCGCCTGCGCGAGCGCATCCGCATACTCCGCGCCGTTTTCGAGCATCTGCGTGAGGATATAGTTCGTGGTGCCGTTGAGGATGCCGGTGACGTCGCTCACGATGTTCGCGTCGAGACATTCGTTGAGCGGATGGAGCACCGGGATGCCGCCGCCGACCGACGCCTCAAACAGGAACTGGCAGCCGTGGCGCTGCGCCAGTGCGATGAGCTCCGCGCCGTGCTCGGCCACGAGCTGCTTGTTCGCCGTCACCACGTGCTTGCCGCGCCGCAGCGCGCGGGCGCAGATGTCCAGCGCCGCGCCGCAGCCGCCGATGGTCTCCACCACCAGCTGTGTCGAATCGTCATTTTCGATGGCGGAAAAATCCCGCACCATATGTGCTTCAAACGGGTCGCCGGGAAAATCGCGGCGCACCAGGATCGCGCCCAGCTCCAGCGGGACGCCCGCGCGGCGGGCGATGGTCTGCGCGTTTTTTTCGAGGATGCGCGCCACGCCCCCGCCCACGGTGCCGTAGCCGGCAATTGCTACTTTCATGCCTGTATCTCCTTATTTGTTCGCCATGTGATAAATAGCCAGCATATCGTCATAGTCCAGTTTGCGGAACGTGCCGATGGCGCGCGTTTTCTGGAAGCTGCAGCGCGCGGCCAGCTCCGCAAGGCCGTCCTCGCTCTGCGCGCCGCAGGCGGCCTGCGGCAGGCTGACGGGCATGCCGAGCGCGGCAAAATACGCCTCGGTCCGTTCGATGCCCTGCTGCGCAGCGGCTTCGTCGTCCGCGTGCTGTACGCCCCAGACATTGCGGGCGTACTGCGCAAAGCGCGCGGGGTTCGCGGGGCACACATACCGCGCCCAGCTGCCCCAGACGCAGGCAAGGCTGTCGCCGTGGTAAATGTCGAATTTCTCGCTCACTGCGTGGCCGAGCTGGTGCACGGCAAAGTCCTTATTGCCGCCAAGGCCCGTCAGGCCGTTGTGAGACAAACTGCCGCACCACATGATCTCGCTCATCGCGTGCAGGTCGCCGCGGTCGCGCACGACCGTCTGCCCGTTTTTAATGACCACGCGCAGCAGCGCTTCGGCGATGGCGTCGGTGATCTCGTTGTCGCAGACGGGGTTAAAATAGCGGTCGAGTGTGTGCATCATAATATCCGTCACGCCGCAGGCCGCCTGATGCTCCGGAAGCGTGGCCGCCAGCGCCGGATCGAGGATGGCGAACGCCGGGCGGTTGAGGGGCGTATTCAGCCCGCGCTTGAGGCCGAGCTCGTCGTTCGTCAAAACGGCCGAGTCGCTCGTCTCGCTGCCCGCGGCGGGGATGGTCAGGATGGCGCCCACGGGCGTGGTGCACCGCAGCTCCGCGCGCTTGGCCCAGAACTCCCAGATGTCCACATCCGGGTTCGCCGCGCCGTGGGCCACGGCCTTGGCCGTGTCGATCACGCTGCCGCCGCCCACCGCGAGGATGAGCTGCGCGGAGAGCGCCAGCGCCTTCCTGACGCCTTCGCGGGCCAGCGACAGCCGCGGGTTCGGCTGCACGCCGGACAGGACGTCAAATGCTACGTCCGCCGACCTTAACAGCGCCTCCACGCGGTCTAAAAGCCCGCTCTTCTTCGCGCTGTGCCCGCCGCATACCAGCAGCACGCGCGTGATGTTCCGCTCCTTCAAAAGCTCCGGCAGCTTTGCAAGGCTGTCGCCGCCGAATACGATCTGCGTGGGTACGCAGTAAGTAAAGCTGTGCATGATCTCCTCCTTATCCCGCAACGACCTCGGCCCGCACCACGCCCGGCGTGGCGGACAGCTCACTCGACAGCTCCTCCAGCGGGCAGCTCAGATTGCCCGTTTCGGCGGAGATGGTCACCATGGCGCGCCCGCCCGTGGGGATGGACTGGTTGATGGTCAGTATATTTGCGCCGCAGTTGGCAAAAATGGATAATATCGCCGACAGGACGCCCGCCTTATCCTTGAGCATCATCTGGAAGGTGATGATGCGGCCCGCCATCATGTTCTGGAACGGCGCGATGGTATCGCGGTACTTATAAAACGCGCTGCGGCTGATGCCCACGCGGTTCGTGGCGACGTTGACCTTGTCGGTCTCGCCCGTCTCCAGCATCCGCTTCGCCTCGGCGACCTTGCGGAAGATCTCCGGCAGCGCCGCCGCCTCCACAATGTAATACTTCGGGGTTTTTTGCATCGGATTTCCCTCCTGTTTGTCTTTGCTGGGTGGTCAGATGTTTTTGTGTTGTGGTAACTATACATCAAGTGTCCGCAAAATGCAAGTGCTATTTCTCGCGGTTTTTCGAAAATTCGGAAAGGAGGTGCGCAGGCGCTGGACTGGCATATTTTCCTGCGTAAGGCGCTCACCGTGCTCGCCGCGGCGGCGGGCGTGTGGCTGTTTGCTGCGGTCATTTTTCCGCTGTTCGCGCCGTTTTTCATCGGCCTGCTCGCCGCGGCGCTTGCCGAGCGCCCGGTGCGCGCGCTCACAGCGCGCCGGCTGCCGCGCCGCGCGGCGTCGTTTTTGTGCGTGCTGGCGATCTTCGCGCTGCTCGGCGGGGCGCTGTTCCTCCTCTGCCGGGTGCTCTGCGGAGAGCTGACGGACTTTCTGCGGCAGGTGCCGGCGCTGTGCCGGTCGCTCGCCCCGGCGCTGGAGCGGCTGCAGGAGCGCCTGTACGCACTGGCGGAAAAGCTGCCGGACGGCATTGGCACGGGCCTTCGCAGCGGCATCCGGCAGCTGTTTGAAAGCGGCGGGACGCTGGGTGCGACGCTGTATGAAAGGCTCTTTACGTTCGCCTCCTCACTTCTCTCCCGCGCGCCGGGGATCGTTTTGTTTCTGGTGACGTCGGTGCTGTCCGGCTTTTTCTCCTCCGGCGAGCTGCCGGCGCTGCGGGCAGCATACCAAAAGCGCGTCCCCGCGGCGTGGCGGGAAAAATGCGGCGCGCTGCTGGGCCATCTGCGCCGGACGCTGGGGCACTGGCTGCGCGCGCAGCTGCAGCTGATGGGCATTACGTTTCTCGTGCTCACGGCGGGGCTGATGCTGCTGGGTGCGGACTATCCGCTGCTGGCGGCGGTGCTCATTGCGCTTATTGACGCGCTGCCGGTGTTCGGCACGGGCACGGTGCTCATCCCGTGGGGGCTTTTGTGCTTTCTGCGCGGCGAGGCGAAGCGCGGTGTGGGCTTTCTGGTGCTCTACGGCGCGGCGGCGCTCACGCGGCAGGCGCTCGAGCCGCGCCTGCTGGGGCGGCAGATCGGCCTGAGCCCGCTCATCACGCTGCTGGCGCTCTACACAGGCTTTCGCCTGTGCGGCGTGGCCGGTATGATCCTCTTCCCCATCGCCGCCATCTTCCTCCGCCAGACCCTGGCCGCTCCAAAGGAGCCGTAAACTTGCGTTTTGAGGAGGGGTGGGGTATGATAAGAAAAATAATGCGCATTTCGCCGTATCCCTGACGCAGCTGCGATTTGCACAACCCTCTTGGCTTCCCCTGGGGGAAGCCAAGGGGCGCCTGCGTTTCGCCGGTGCGTCGGGGATTCGGCAGTACGTGCCTACTTCTTCACTCTTCACTCTTCACTCTTACTTCAAAAAGGAGACTCCCCATGTATCTTTCTGCCGAAGTCCATTCCCCCTGCTCGCTTTTGGTCTTTTTGCGGCGGGAGATGGGGGTGTCGTCTACGCTTGTGAAGCGGCTGAAGTGGCAGGGGGTGCTGCGGGTGAATGGGGAGGACGCGCACACCGACCGGCGGCTCGTGCCTGGGGATGTGGTCACGGCGGAGCTTCTGGAACACGCGGAGGGCTTTTTGCCGGAGGCGATGCCGCTGGAGATTTTATATGAGGACGAGCACCTCATCGCGCTCGATAAGCCCGCCGGGATGCTCGTGCATCCCTCGCGCTGCCGCAACACGGGCACGCTGGCGAACGGCCTGCTGTACTACTACGAAAAGGCCGGCCAGGCGTGCGCCGTGCACCCCGTCTCGCGGCTCGACCGCGACACGCTGGGCGTGGTGCTGCTGGCAAAATCGGCGCACGTGCACGCGCAGTTCTGCCGCCTGCATCAGCAGCACGCCATCCGCAAGACCTACGAGGCGCTCGTTTTCGGCGCGCCGGAGGTGGACGCGGGCGTCATCGACCTGCCCATCGCGCGCTGCGCGGGCGGGAGCCTGCTGCGTGAAATATCGCCCGAGGGCAAGCCCGCCGTGAGCGAATTTGCCGTTTTGGAGCGGCAGGGCGGCTGCGCAAGGCTGCGGCTGCACCCTGTGACGGGGCGCACGCACCAGCTGCGGCTGCACTGTCTGGCGTCCGGCTTTCCCATCCTCGGCGACCCGCAGTACACCACCGCCGCGGCCAAAGCCTTTTCGAGCCGCTGCGGGCTGTTTACGCAGCAGCTGTGCGCCGCGTCGCTGGAATTCATCCATCCCGTGACCGGGCAGCCGGTCACCATCCGCTCCCGCCAGAGGCTTTCGCTGCCGGAGGGGGCAAATTCTGCGAATGCGTCTTGCAATGCGGGCGTATGTACTATATAATAGGTTTGTTTGGGCATATCACTGGGACGGCGCGCCGCGCGCACCCGAGAAACAGAGAGGGTTTTTGGATTTGGGACTCAATAATATCATCGCGCTGCTCTCCGGCGTTGCGCTGTTCCTGTTCGGTATGTCGCTGATGGGCGACGGGCTGAAAAAGGTCGCGGGCAACCGGCTGGAGGTCGTGCTGTACAAGCTGACGAATACGCCGCTCAAGGGCTTTGCGCTCGGCACGGGCGTCACGGCCGTCATTCAGTCGTCGTCCGCCACGTCCGTCATGGTCGTCGGCTTCGTCAACTCCGGCATGATGCAGGTGCGCCAGTCGATCAGCATCGTCATGGGCGCCATCGTCGGCACGAGCATCACAGGCTGGGTCATCTGCCTGTCCACGCTCTCCGGCAGCGGCTGGCTGGAGCTGTTTTCCACCGCCACGCTCACCGGCGTCATCTCTGTGGTCGGCATCTGCCTGCGGATGCTCTCCAAGGAAAAAACGCGCCAGCACGTCGGCGATATTCTCATGGGCTTCGCCGTTTTGATGTTCGGCATCAGCGCCATGAGCGAGGCCGTCGCGCCGCTGCGCTCCAGCCCGTTTTTCCTGAACCTGATGGTGCAGCTGTCGCAGCCCATCCTCGGCATTCTCTTTGGCCTGATTTTCACGGCCATTTTGCAGAGCGCCTCCGCCGCCGTCGGCATTTTGCAGGCGCTGGCGTCCACGGGCGTGATCAGCTTTGCCGTGGCGCTGCCGGTCATCATGGGCATCGCCATCGGCGCGGCCGTGCCGGTGCTGCTGTCCTCCGTCGGCGCGAATACCGACGGCAAGCGCGCCGCTATGGTCTACCCCGTTGTGGAAACGGCGGGCGTGCTCGTCTGCGCCATCGTCTTTTACACGGCGAACGCGCTGTGCGATTTTTCGTTCCTGTCCACGACGATGACCTCGGTCAGCATCGCGCTGCTCAACACCGTGTTCCGCCTTGTGAAGGTGCTCATCTTCCTGCCGTTCATCGACGCGATCGAAAAGACCGTCAACTGGCTGGTCAAGGACAAAAAATCGGACGTGCCGGTCGCCGCTGCGCAGCGGCTGGAGGAGCGCTTCATCCAGCACCCGGCGCTGGCCATCGAGCAGAGCCGCATCACCATCAACGCCATGGCGCAGGAGGCGCGGCGCAATTTGATGGACGCCATCCACCTGCTGCACGAATACGCGGAGGACGGCTTTGACGAGGTCGTGAATCTGGAAAACGAGATCGACCAGTATGAGGATATGCTCGGGTCGTATCTGGTAAAGATCACCGGCCGCGACATGACCGCCAAGCAGAGCGACGAGGTGTCCAAATTCCTGCACACCATCTCCGACTTTGAACGTATCTCCGACCACGCGCTGAATATCGGCGAGGCCGCGAAGGAGATGCACAGCAAGCAGATCGGCTTCTCCGCCGCCGCGGCCAAGGAGCTGCAGGTGCTGGAGGATGCGCTGACGGAGATCGTGCGCATCTGCATCGACGCGTTCGTAAACGGCGATCTGGACCTGGCCGACCGTGTGGAGCCGCTGGAGGAGGTCATCGACAACCTCTGCGACGAGCTGAAGCTGCACCATGTCGACCGTTTGCAGAAGGGCCTTTGCACCATCAAGCTCGGCTTTGTCTTTAACGACCTGCTCACGAACTACGAGCGCGTGGCCGACCACTGCTCCAACATCGCCGTGGCGATGATCGAGCTGGAGTCCAACTCGTTCGATACGCACGAGTATCTCAAGACCCTCAAGGAAAAACGCTCGGCCTCCTTCGCCCGCTACTACGCCGAATACAGCCAGCAATTCACCGTGGAATAAACAAAAACACCCCCGGAGCTGCTTTGGACAGCTCCGGGGAATTTTTTATGCCGTTCGGGTCACTCGCCCATGACCTGCACCATGACGGTGCGGGTGCGCGCGCGGACCTGATCCCAGTCGGCGAAGTAGATGAGGCCGAAGTCGCCCAGCTGGATCTCGCCGTCGATGATGGGGACGGTGACGGAGCGGCCCATGATGACCGAGCGGATATGGCCGTCGGTATTCAGGCACCACTCGGGCTTCTCGTCGCGCTCCTCCACGGCGCCCTTGACGTGCGCGTCGTTCGGATGCAGATACATATGCTCGTTCGTGCACGTCGGGGCGATCTTGGCCAGGCAGTTGATGAGATCCTGCATGATCAGCTCCGTGCCCCAGAGCGTCTGCCCGTCGGAGAATTCCTGGATCTGCACGGAGCACGAGGTGTGGCCCGTGAAGACGAGGAAGTTGCCGTTTTTCACGCCCGAGCGCTTGACGATCTCGCGCACCTGCTTCGTCACATCCAGCACCGTGACGTGGGCCGAGCCGGTCTCGACCTGGAATTTTTCATTATGGATGATCATAGCGATAAGCTCCTTTTTTTGATACGATTCTTAAATACAGCTCTTATTTGCTCATCAGCAGCTCGCCGACCTTGCCGCCGGAATGGATCAGCAGAAGGTCATCCTTCGTATAGCCGCTGTAGCGCATGATGGTAAAGGCGATGGCGTCCCACACGGCGCAGTAGGCCGTGCAGCTGGCCGAGGCGCACATATCGAACGGGTCGGACTCGTGGTCGATCTGCACCTTGAAGTAAATATCCGCCAGCCGCGCCAGCGCCGAGTCGTCATTCTGGCAGACGCCGATGACGACGGCCTTTTTCTCCCGCGCGATGGGGATGTAATTCGTGATCTCGGGCGTGTTGCCGCCCTTGGAGAACAGGACGACGATGTCCCCCTCCTGGATCGCGCCGCAGCCGCCGTGGATGGACATGCACGGGTCGAGGAAAAACGACGGCACTTCGCACACGTTCAGCGAGTGCGCCACGCGGATGGCCGTCGCGCCCGATGTGCCGCAGCCCGCGGTGATGACCTTTTTGCCGCTTTTCTTTACGGTCAGCAGCAGGTCGATGATCCTTTGCATCACATCGCGGTCGAGCGTATCCATAAGCGTGCGGATGCTCTGCCACTCCGTGTTCAAAATGGCCTCGATGGAGGCGTCATACTTCCGCATGGTCATTCCCCGATGATCTGCACCTGCACGGTGCGGCTGCGCTCGCGGGTTTGGTCAAAGTCGATGAAGTAGAGGTGGCCGTAGTCGCCGGTGTCCAGCACGCCGTCCATGACCGGCAGCGTCTCGTTGCGGCCCATAAACAGCGAGCGCAGGTGCCCGTCGGTGTTGATGCAATAGGGCTTTTCCTCGCCGTTTTCGTGCGACCACTGCGTGGACCACGGGCCGGGATGCAGATACTGCCCCTCATGGCGCATGGTGGGGATGATCTTCTCAAACACGTCCACAAGGTCCTGATGCATGAACTCCAGCCCGTTGTAGGTGATGTCCTTGGAGTACTCCTGCAGGATGACGGAGCAGGTCGTGTGGTGGGAGTAGATCAGGCAGATGCCGTTCTGGATGCCGGAGCGTGCGACGATCTCCTTGACCTCCGCGTCAATGTCCACGAACCACGGCTGACGGGCGGGGGTCTCCAGCTTGATGGAATCTCGGAATGTTTTCATAGCGTTTCCTTTCTTTTCTTCACTTGTTCAGATCTTTTTTGGCTCTGGCGACAGCCGCCACCATCTCCTCCAGCAGCGCCGCCGGATCGTCGGACTTGAGAATGCCGGACGCGGCGCCCGCGCCGTCGGAGCCGGCCAGGATGTACCGATACACGTCCTCGCCCTTCGTGATCCCGGCGGCGATCTCCGTCAGGATGCCCGTGTCCACGGCCTTGACGGCGTTCACCGTGCGGGTGACGTAGGTCATATCCGCGGACTGGCCCGTGCCGATGAGCTCCGAGGGCTCGGGGTTCATAATATCGGGATGGAACTGCGCCACGGCCATCGCCTCCTCCGTGGTGTCCGCGCAGACGAACGACAAAAGCCCCAGCTCGCGGCAGCGGTCCACGCAGCCCTTGATATTGCCAAGCGTCATCGGCTTTTCGCAATGGTTGATCACCACGCCCGCCGCGCCGGCCGCCTGCAGCGACTCCGGCAGCACCATACCCATGCCGCGGCCGGGCCGCATATTGTCCATATACGGCGCGATCACAAACAGATGCGGGCACGTCTCGGCAATGGTCTTGAGGTTGGTGAACGACGAGATGAATAGCACATCCACATCGTATTTGACCGCCATCTCCTCGCACCTTGCCGCGTAGTCCAGCTCGTCCTGGCCATAGATGTAGCACTTGATGCCCGTTTCAAAATACGGCGTTCTGATTTTTCTTTTCATTTGGGTCTCCTCTCTTATCGCAGCACGTACTCGCGCAGCAGATCTATGATGGCCGGGACGTTGTTTTCCGCCTGATACTGGTGGATGCGCTCCTTCGGGAGCGACTTTGCAAGGCGCATGAGGGCGTTGGCCTGCTGCACGAACGTGCGTGTGGCCGCGAAGCCGTCCATGCGCGCGGGCCAGTTGTCCATGATGTACCAGCCGTCGTAGCCGATCTCGTCCAGCTTCCACATGAACTCCAGCCCCTGCCAGAGGCTGACGGTGCCGAAGATGAGATCGTCGTCAAATTTTCCGTAGTTGTCGTTCAGGTGGATCATCGCGAGCCGGCCGTAGTCGTTCACGAGCGACACCGACTCCGCCGGGTTCTCCTGCCCGAACAGTGCGTGGCCGTAGTCCACGATCACGCCCAGATTATCGAGCCCGACCCTTTCACACAGCAGCAGGAGCTTGGACACGTCGCCCGCGTACTGGTGCGTCAGCGGCTCATAGCGCTTATACTCCAGCGTCACCTTCACATCCGGGCGGTACGACGCGACCTCGTGGATGCACTCCGCCATATAGCCCCAGTGCAGCGAGTAATTGTCCTGAAACGGATAGTCATAGCCGTCGTGCGCCATCCAGAACATGATGTCCAGCGCGCCGGAGGCGGCGGCGTAGTCCATCGACCGCTTGCCGAGCTCCACGATCTCACGGCGGGTCTGTTTGTCGCGGGCGGCAAAGGTGCCGAAGCGCCACTTGCGGTCCATCCAGTTATCCGGCGCGATGGTGCCCACGCGCATCCCGTAGCTCGCGACCAGATCGTGCAGCTTGACGGGATCCATCGCGCGATCGTCGTATACCGCGCTCATCGCGCCCACGCCGCCGATCTTCGCGAACATCTCGCACTGCTTTTCATACGGCAGCGCCGCCTCCGGGCCCTTGTAGCCGTCGCTCACAAAGCGGTCGCACATGTTGGAGAACGCCGCGCCGGAGCATTGCAGCTTGATCAGATATTGTTCGTCCATGCCTCGCACTCCTTTCAGTTGTACGCAAATTCCAGCTCCATGGGGAGCATCTGCCCATGTTCGTCGAGAATGAGAATGTCCTGCATATACGCGTCCCAGCGCTTTTTCACGTCGCTTTCGGCGAGGATCCTGCGGGCGGCGGCGATGTCGTCGGTCTCAAAATACTCCACGAGCTCGTCGCCCCGCCGCCAGATCGAATAGTTCCGCAGCCCCGCCGCGCGCAGAAGCGCCAGCATCTCGGGCCAGATCGCATCGTGGCGGCGGCGGTACTCAGCCTCCGAGCCGGGGACGATGGCGAACCGGCTGACAAATCTCATCATTTGAAGCCTCCGCCGCGGATGGTGTCGATCAGCACGGCCAGCAGCAGAACGATGCCGCGCACGAGCTGCTGATAATACGACTGGATCGACAGCAGCGTCATGCCGTTGTTAATGACCATCAGGATCATCATGCCGAGGAACACGCCCACGATGCTGCCCTTGCCGCCGGTCAGGCCCAGGCCGCCGACGAGCACGGACGTTGTGATGTCGATCTCCGAGCCGACGCCGGAGGACGGGATGGATGTCATGTTCTGCCCTACGCCGAGGATGCCCGCCACGCCCGAAACGAACGCTGCGCAGAGCATACCGATGAAGCGGCATCGGTCGACGTTGATGCCTGACAGGTGCGCTGCCTTGGGATTCGCGCCCACGGCGTAGACCTGACGGCCGTATGTCGTATACTTGAGCACAAAGCCCGAAATGAGGAACGTGATGAGCATCACGACCAGCGACGTCGGGATGCCGAGCACGCGGCCCTGCCCGATGAACCGGAGCACCGGATCGTTCAGCGGCAGGTTTTTGGCCGCCGTCAGGATGTAGGCGCATGCACGGTAAACATTCATCGTGCCGAGCGTGACGATGATGGGCGGGATGCGCCCGACTGTGAGCAGCAGGGCGTTGATGGAGCCGCACACAAGGCTCATCAGCAGTGCGCCGAGGATCGCCACCCAGACATTGCAGCCGTAGTTCGTCATCAAAACGCCCAGGAACGTGCCGCACAGGGCGCTGGTGGCGTACTGCGACAGCTCCAGCGCGCCCATCAGCATATAGATGGTCAGGCCCGCGGCCATCGTGCCGGACACGGACGCCGCCAGACCGATGTTCAGAATATTATTGACGGTCAGGAAGAACGGCGAAAGCAGCGACATGACCACGCACAGAAGCACCAGCGCGATGGTCAGGCTGAAATTATAGCTCCTAAAAAACCGCAGGAAGCCGCTCGTTCCTGCCAGAGGCTGCCGTACTTTATTGCTCATTTAGTTCTCTCCTCCAAGTGCCGTTGCCAGCAATTTTTCCTGTGAAAACTCCGCTCGTGTGAGCGTGCCCTTCATCCTGCCCTCGTGGATGACCACGATGCGGTCCGACATGGACATGACCTCCGGCAGCTCGGACGACACCATGATAAACGTGATGCCCTGCCGCGACAGCGCGTTGATCAGCGCATAGATCTCCGCCTTGGCGCCCACGTCGATGCCGCGCGTCGGCTCGTTGAGGATGAGGATGCGCGGCTCCGCCGCCAGCCATTTGGCCAGCACGACCTTCTGCTGGTTGCCGCCCGAGAGCGTTTCGATCTCCACCGCGGCCGACGGCGTTTTCACCCGCAGCTCCCGGATCCAGCGGTCCACGATCGCGCCCTCTTTTTTATAGTTCAGCAGATGCAGGCGGTTCAGGAGCTTTTGCAGGATGTTGATGGTGATGTTGCTGCCCACGGAGTGGACGAGGAACAGCCCGTCCGTCTTGCGCTCGGCGGGGATGTAGCCGATGCCGTGCTCCTTGGCCTGCCGGGGCGAGCGGATGTTTGCCTCTTTGCCCTCGATCAGGATGCGCCCGCCGGTGCGCCGGCGGTTTCCGAAGATGGTCTCCACCAGCTCCGTGCGCCCCGCGCCCATCAGGCCGAACAGGCCCAAAATTTCGCCGCGCCGCACCTGAAAGCTGATGT
Source organism: uncultured Oscillospiraceae bacterium (assembly GCA_934631005.1). Classification (GTDB taxonomy): domain Bacteria; phylum Bacillota; class Clostridia; order Oscillospirales; family Oscillospiraceae; genus CAG-170. The sequence goes on along the minus strand of CAKTXA010000004.1, from coordinate 65,687 downwards.
TTTTTACGTACACGGAGCTGAGGTTTTCCACCTCCAAAACGACGGGGCCGATATGGTCGGTCGTGCGCTGCGGATACATATTGGAGATCTCGCGCCCGACCATCAGCGCGATCAGTTCGCTTTTTGTCGTGCCCGCGGTGGGCATGGTCTTGATATGCTGGCCGTCGCGCATCACCATAATGCGGTCAGAGATCTCAAAGACCTCGTCCAGCCGGTGCGAAATATATACGATCGCAGTACCTTCTGCGGATAATTCACGGATCAGTTGGAACAGCAGCTCGATCTCCTCGTTATTGAGCGCCGCCGTCGGCTCGTCCAGCACGAGGACCTTGGCGTTTTTCGCCAGCGCCTTGGCGATCTCGACCATCTGCTTTTCCGCCACGGAGAGCTTGCCGACCGGCGTAAACGGGTCGTAGGCGGACAGGCCCACGCGCTTCAGGATGCGGGCGGTATCCTCCCGGATCGTCTTGTAGTCGATGAGCCCGGCCTTTGTTGTTTTCAGGTCGCCCATGTAGATATTTTCCGCGATGGAAAGCACGTCGGAGTTGTTCAGCTCCTGATAGATGACGTTCACGCCCATGTCGATGGCCACGGCGGGCGTCGTCATTTTGACCGGCTCTCCCTCAAACAGGATCTCGCCCGCGTCGGGCTGATACGCGCCCGCGAGGACCTTCATCAGCGTCGATTTACCCGCGCCGTTCTCGCCCATCAGCGCCAGAACGTCGCCCTTGTACAGCTCCAGCTCGATGTCCTGCAGCGCCCGGACGCCGGGAAACGACTTGCAGATGCCCTTCATGCTGATAACAGGGATGTTTGCCATGGATCTCACATTCCTTCCTTTTTCAAAAGGCGGCGCGCCGCGCGCACAGCCGCCCGCGATGCGTCTGCCGGGGCAAAGCCCCGGCAGACGCAGGTTTTGAGATGCTCTTTTAGCCGTTATAATAGTCCGCAACGTTGCTGCGGTCGATGATAAAGGTCTGCGTGTTCAGCTCGTGCGGGATGTTGTCCGTGCCGGTCTGCAGGATCTCCAGCAGCGCCGGGACGGCCAGATCGCCGTAGCCTGCGAGGTTAAAGTTGACGGTGCCCTTCCAGCTGTCGTCCTCGGTGGTGGCCAGATGCTCCAGTGCGAAGGAGTCGGCGTTGTAGCCGGTGATGATGCAGTTCGCGTCGCGGCCCATCGTGGACACGGCGTTGTACGCGCCCAGCGAGCCGGAGTCGTTGTTGGAGACGATGAAGATCTTCTCAGCGTCGGGATGCGCGGTCAGGAAGTCGGTCACGATGGTCTTGGACTTGTCGGTCGCGCCGTTGTTATCCTGCCAGATCACGTTTTCCTCCGCGGGCAGAACGCCGGCGTCCTTCATCGCGTCCAGGCAGCCGTCGATGCGGGCCTTCACGCCCTCACCGCCGGCAAAGTAGTACATGGCCAGAACATAGTCCACGCTGCCGTCCCAGTTCTCTTTGATCCAGTTGGAGACATATTCGCCGTTGACCGTGCCGGAGCCGTAGTTGTTGGCGCCGACGAGGTGGGCGTAATCGTCATATTCCACGTCGCAGGTGACGAGCGGGATGCCCTTGTCCTTGCAGATCTGGGAGGTCGTCAGGCCGACGGATGCGTCCCACGTCGCGTCGATGATCGCATCGACCTCCTGTGAGAGCATGGTCTGCAGCAGCGCGGCAGTCTTGGTCGCGTCGCCGCCGTTTTCGCCGATCACGAGCTCCACGCCCGCTGCCTCGGCGGCCTTCTTGACGCCGTTCATAATGGTGGTCGTCGCTTCGTCGGAGCTGGAGTACAGCATCAGGCCGAACTTGTACTGCTTGTCGGCAGCGGGCTCGGCGGTGTCGGCGGTGTCGGCGCTCGTATCGGCGGGCTGCTCGGCAGCCGTCTGCGCGGGCGCATCGGTCTTGGGCTCGGTTGCGGTTTGCTTTGCACAGGCCGCGAGAGAAAGGACAAGAACCAGTGCAAGCATCATTGCGATGATCTTTTTCATTATTCGTGCCTCCGTTTTTAGTATTGAAAGAGAACTCCGTTTCCTTTCGACTTAAACTATAACCTACTTTTAACGTATTGTAAATATGTTTTTCAATTTTTATCATCATCAAAATAACAAAATTTTAATATCCAATTTATACACTTTGACAAATTTCCCAGAAAAGGCGCAAAAATGCCGCCGGGCTGACGCCCGGCGGCACACATTTTTTCAAAAGCCTCGCAGAGTTTTGCGCCCGCAGGCGCAAAAAATGCCGCCGGATGAAAGCCCGGCGGCATGGTTTTTTATAAATGGTGCGGCAAGCAGCGCTTACACAACTTTTACGCTCACACCCGCGTCGATCAGCTTCTGGACGGCTTCGGGATCGGCGTCGCCGTCGGTGATGAGGGCGTCGATCTGCTCGATCTTGCCCATCTGGATAAAGCTGACCTTGCCGACCTTCGTGCTGTCGGCCACAACGATGATCTTCTTGGCGCAGTCGAGGATGACGCGGTTGATCTCGCTTTCAAACGGGGAGGTGTTGGTAATGCCCATCTGGGCGTCGATGCCGTCCACGGAGATGAAGAGCTTGTCGAGATTGAACTCCTTGACCTGCTGGATCGTCTGCACGCCGAACGTGGCGCACAGGTCGTGCTTCATCAGGCCCCCGAGGATCACGATGGACGCCTTGGGCAGCGTGCGCAGCTCAAACGCGATCGTGAGCGAGTTCGTCACGGCGATAAAGGAGATCTCAGGGTCGATAAACCGGGCGATCTGCTGCGTTGTGGTGCCGGAATAGAACAGGACCGACTCGCCCTCTTCGATGAGCGTGGCGGCGTAGCGCCCGATGCGTTCCTTCTTCTCCCGGTTTTTCTGATTGTTGTAATCCACCGAGATGCCGCCGGAGTCCTCACTGCTGACGACCTTGCCGAACAGGCGGCGGCAGACGCCCTTGCGCTCCAGAAAGATCAGGTCATTGCGGAGCGTCACGGCCGAGACCGCAAACTGTGCCTGCAGGTCGCTGACCTGCACCTCGCCCTTTTCCTGAATGATCTGTTTGATCTGTTCCCGTCTCTGATTGATGTCCATAGGCGCTGTTTCCCTCAAATACTGATAGACTGGCAATTTATCCCGTATCTATTTTCGCACTTTTTTCATCTTTTGTCAACTCCTAATTAGTAACTCATTATAAATATAAACGAAATAAATTCATTTATATTTTCAAAGCATATTGACAACTTCAATTCCATCAGATATGATACAGGCACGACTTCTAATAAGATATTAACACATTTATAATCCATTCATTATGAAATCCAAACGAAGGGGCATGTAAACATGGATCCGGACTATTACCTTGCCTTTGACATCGGCGCAAGCAGCGGCCGCGCCATTGCGGGCTGGCTTGATGAGGGCGGACGGCTGCGCACGGAGGAGCTGTACCGCTTTGAAAACGGCTTCACGCGCGTGGGTGACGGCTATTACTGGGACTATATGCGCCTGTACCGCGAGATGCTGCGCGCGCTGCAGGTGTGCCGGCAGCGCGCGATGCGCCTGCGCTGCATCGCCATCGACACCTGGTCGCAGGACTCCGCCTTCGTAGGGCCTCACGGCGATGTGCTCGCCCTGCCGCGCTGCTACCGCGACCCGCTGTTTGCCGCGCACGCGGACGAGGCCGACGCCCTGTGCGGCAGCGCGTTCTCGTTCTACCGGCGCTGCGGGCAGCGGAAAACCGCGATCTCTACGCTGCGGCAGCTGAATTTCTATCGCACGCACCGGCCCGAGCTCGTGCAGGCGGCGGATACGTTCCTGTTCATCCCGTATCTGCTCGTGTATCTGCTGACGGGCGTCCGCGGCTATGACAGCACGCTCCCCGCCATCGGGGAGCTGGCCGATGTGCGCAGCGGCGCGATGAGCGGCGAGACGCTGCGGCAGCTCGGCATGGCGCGTCTGGCCCCGCGACAGTTCGCGCAGGGTGAGATCATCGGCCATACGAACGAGGCCGTGCGCGACGCCACCGGCTATGACGCCGTGCCCGTCGCCTGCATCCACGCGCACGACACGAGCAGCGCCGTCGCCGCGATCGCCGACCCGGGCGAGTTCCTCTTTGTCAGCAGCGGGACGTGGTCGATGTACGGCGCAGTGCTCCACGCGCTTCCGCCCGCGCAGGCGGTGTTTGACGCGGGGCTGTGCTGCTCCCCGCTCGCAGACGGGCGCACCTCGCTGCTGCTCGGCAGCGCCGGGATGTTCGTCATCCAGCAGTGTATGCGCGAATGGGCGCGGCAGGGCCTGCACGTCACCTATCCGGAGCTGACAGACTATGCACTGCGGTACCAGACAGACGCCTATTTTTCCTTTTCCGACATCCCCGACACCGCGCCCGGCTTTGTGGACGCGGTGCGGCGGGCAACAAAGCGGGCGGGCTTCGCCGCGCCCGACTCGCCGCAGGAGATCTACGAGGTCTTTGCCAACTCTCTGGCCCGCCTGACCGTGCGCGATCTGCAAACGGTCGAGCAGGCGCTCGGGCGCACCTTCGACACGGTCTACATCGTGGGCGGCGGCTCGCAGGCCGCGGCTGTCAACCGGCGCATCGCCGCGCAAAGCGGCAAGCGCGTGCGCACCGGCTGCACCGAGGCGGCCGCCGTGGGGAATCTGCTGTGGCAGATGCTCGCCTGCGGCGCGCTCAGCTCCCCTGCGCAGGCGCTGGAGGTCGGCCGCCGCAGCTTCCCAATGATTGAGTTCTGACACATTCCAAAGTATCTAAAATATCAGCAAGAAAGAGGGATGATCCATGTTTTCCATTGCAGAACAGCAGGCGCGCTATCGCGCCGCGCTGGCCGAACAGCCGATCTTTGACTGCAACGTGTGGTACGACCCGCTCTGTGAGGAGGGCTTCGTGCCGTATGACAGTCTGGACGCCATGCTGGCGGACTGCGAAGCGCACGGCATCGGCGGCGGCATCGTGACCGACCGGCAGGCCGCCGTATTGGACAATTACACCGGAAACGCCCGGCTGGAAAAGTGGCTCGCGGGCCGGAAGAACTGGTACGGCTGCATGGTGCTCACGCCGGACGTCAGCTTCCTCGGCGCGGAGCGCTACATCCGTGACCGGCAGGCGGCGGGCTTCCGCGCGGCCGCCATGTTCCCCCGCACGTTTGAGCACTCCATGCAGCCGTTTGCCGTGGGCGAGCTGCTCGACATTCTGCAGCGCGAGCGCATCCCGCTGATGCTGTGGCACGATCAGGTCGGCTGGGACACCGTGGACGCCCTGTGCGCCCGCTATCCGCAGCTGCCGGTCATCCTGCGGGCGCATACGGTCAAGTTCCTCTATTATGCGCGGCAGTATCTCGCGCTGCTGCGCGCGCACGATAATCTGTACATGGAGAGCCACAACCTCGTCCTGCCGCGCGAGCTGGAGACGATCTGGGCGCTGACCGGCAAAATGCACGTGCTCTACGGCTCCTATATGCCCGCGGCGAACCCGGATTTTGCCTCGTACCGCGTGCTGAACGCCGACATCCCGCCCGCCGCGCGCGACGCGATCCTGTTCGGGAACGCTGCGGTCCTGTTCGGCCTTGGAAAGGAGGATGCAAAATGATCATCGACACTCATATCCATGTCGGCCCCATGGCGCGGCAGTATGTGCAGGATTACTCGCTGGAGACGCTGCTGAAAAAGATGGACAAGCTCTCCATCGAGCAGGCCATCAGCACGAACACCTATGTCCTCGACCATCTGGATTTTGCCTACGGCGCGCAGCTCGGCAGCGACCTCTATCGCCGCTCAAACGGCCGCATCCGCAGCTATCACTACTACCACCCCGGAAAGCAGGCGCAGTCGCTGGCCGCCATGGACCGCTATGTGGACGACCCGGCCTACGTCGGCATCAAGATCCACCCCTCGTGGGCGTGGACGTCGGCGGACGACGAGCGCTGGCGGCCCGTGTGGGAATACGCCGCCGCGCACAAGCTGCCCATTCTGGCGCACACCTGGGATCTGTCGCCCACGAATCCGAAGCAGGCGTATGCCTTCCCCGCCCGGTTTGAGAAATTTGTCCGCGAGTACCCCGGCGTAAAGCTCATCCTCGCCCATTCCGGCGGCCGCTGCGGCGGCATCCGCGCGGCGGCGGCGCTGGGGCAGAAGTACCCCAACGTCTATGTGGACATCGCCGGAGACATCTGGCCGAACGGCTTTCTGGAGTTTATAGCACGCGCCATCGGTGCCGAGCGCATCCTGTTCGGCAGCGACTACACCATGATGGATCAGGAGCTGATGCTCGGCGTGGTGGCCGGCGCGTCCCTCAGCATCCCGGAAAAGGAGAACATTCTGTACAACAATGCCAAGGCGCTCTTCCGGCTTTAACGGAAAGGAGAACATATATGGATCCGAAAATCTATCTGGGCATTGACAACTGCTTTGCCATCAAGCGCTGGGTCACGCCTTCCGAATGGGGCCGGGTGATCCGCGAGATGGGCCTGCGCTATGTGGAGGGCGTCGCCGATCTGGAGATCGAGCCGCTGCTGACGCCGCGGGCGTGCCACGACGAGTGGATCGCGCAGGTGAACGAGCTGAAGGCGCGGGACGGCGTGGAGGTCGTGATGATGTACTCCAACGACTCCACCTACGACACCGCCGGCTTTACGCACCCCGATCCGCGCATCGCCAACTACTACGCCGACGCCTGGTTCGACGAGTTCCTGCGTATCAGCGCCGCCATCGGCGCCTCCGTCGGGTATTACGTGCAGGGCGTGCCGGAGGACGTGCTGTACGATAAGGCGCGCTACGACGGCGCCATGGCGCAGAGCCTTGCGTGTATGCAGCGCGTGGCGCAGCTCGCGAAGCGCCGCGGCGTCGACACGCTCGCGCTGGAGCAGATGTATACGCCGCACCAGCCGCCGTTCACCATCGACGCGATGCGCGCGCTCATGCAGACGATGTACCGCACCGCCGAAACGCCGCTCTACCTGACCGAGGACGTCGGCCACCACTCTCCCAATTATCAGAAGCCGACCGGCGAGACGCTCCGCGCCGCCTTTGCGCGCTGCCTGCAGGACGGCTATATCCCCATCTGGCTCGGCAGCCTGCGCGCGCAGGCGCTGTTCCGCGCGGATGTGCGCCGCGGCACACTGCAGGCGCAGACCGTTGCGGAGATCCTGCGCGACGCGGAGGAAAACAGTCATCTCTTCTCCACCGCGCGGGACGCCGACTGCTACGAATGGCTGCGCGAGCTCGGCGCGTGGTCGCCGGTCATCCACCTTCAGCAGACCGACGGCAAGCACTCCTCGCACGAGCCGTTCTCTCCGCAGAGCAATGAGACCGGCATCATCCACCCCGTCCGGCTCCTGCGCGCGCTCGCGGACTGCTATGCAAAGCCCGCCGATCCTACGCTGCCGCCGCGCTGTGCGGAGATCTATCTCATTCAGGAGCTGTACCTGAGCACGAAGGACATCGGCTATCAGGGGCTTTACAAGCTCGGCTGGAGCACCGATTATCTGCGCCGCTTCATCCCGAAGGACGGCATGACGCTCTCGGCACTGCTGGAATACAACAAAAACGTCGTCTGCTGATATGAAAACTGCCCTTGCCCGGCCGGGCAAGGGCAGTTTTTATAGTCCCATGAAGAATTTCAGGCCGCGGATCAGATAGTCCTGCCCCTTTTTCATCTCCGGCCCCTCGAATACGTCAAACGCGTGCTCCACGCCGGGGTATTCATAGTGCAGCACCGGCACGTTCGCCTCGATGAGCTTCTGCGTGTAGGCCCGTCCCATGTACTTGAGCGGGTCGCGCTCGCACGTCATCACGACCGCGGGCGGCAGCCCCCGCAGCTGCTCCGGCGCGGCCACGATGGGGTTGCAGTACGGGTCGTCCGCATCGCTTTCCCGCATGTACGCCAGCGAAAAATAGTCCAGCAGTTCCTTCGGCAGCGACGGCATCAGCGCGCACGCCTCCTCCGTAAACGCCGACGGGCGCATATCGACCGCCGGGTAGTCCAGCACCTGACAGACAAAGCGCACATCGCCGTGCGCCGCTGCCATCAGCGTCAGCGCCGCCGCAAAATTGCCGCCCGCCGAGTGCCCGCCGACCGCCATCTGCGCAGGATCAAAATTGTACCGCGCCGCGTCGTGCGCAAGCTGCACCAGCGTCCGGTACAAAAGCTCCACCGCCTCGGGGTACATATGCTCCGGCGCGCGCAGATAGTCCAGGCTGTACACCTCGATGTCCAGCGTCTCGTTCACATTGGCGCAGAAGGAGTCGTCCTCCTCCGGATATGCCCACACCATCCCGCCGCCGTGGATGTTGAAAAAGACGGGGCCGTTTTTCCGGCGCTTTGACGGATAGTGCAGACAGTAGACCATCTGATCGCCGACCGCGATCTGCATCGGCTCGCCGATCACTGTCTCCGCCGCCGGCCTGTTTCGCCGCTCATAATCCTCCCGCAGCGCCTTCCCATACGCCACGACCTCCGCCCGATCCCGAAATTCCATGCTGCAACGCTCCTTTTCAAAGCTATTTATGATATTTTACTACGAATTTCGGGCTGTTGCAAATATAAAAAGCCCAGCCGATGTTTGCAAAAACATCGCTGAGCCTGTGCCATATTTCGTGAAGAGTGAGTAGTGAATAGTGAATAAGTAAAATCGGCGACCTTCTTACGAAGATCGCCGATTTTGGTACGCCGGAAGGGACTACGAGTCCGCGGACTAAAAAACATGCCACCGGCATGTTTTTTGCGGCGTGCGCGCCGCCGTCCTGTTCGAGTCCCGGCTTAACGAAAAAATGTCCGTCCCTACACAAAAAAACAAAATCGTGACCCAGCGTCAGCGGTCACGATTTTGGGAGGAGGAGCAAGGGAGCGTGCGGATGGCGTCTTTTCATCCGTAAGGATAAAAAGACGCCGGAGCAAAGCGGACTTTGCTCCGACGTGGTACGCCGGAAGGGACTCGAACCCCCGACCTACTGGTTCGTAGAGGTGAGTTTCCCTTTTCATATCTTTTCATAAAATGCGAAAACCCCTGATATTTCAAGGATTTCCGCGATTCTGCTTTTCATAACCCCTCACGCTTTTTTACCGTTTTTCATATCCTTGTGCGGTAAATGTGCGGTAAATTGGGGGTACCATAAACGACACAGTTTCATTTGTTGCCCCTATTCTTTGAAGCCTGGGCTCTTATATATCGTCTGGCCGTTTCGTTCGACCTTTAAGATGGAAAGCGGCTTTTGATTCCGGCTGAAATCGCGATCTGTCCGTTTCAGGAAAATCGACTTTGAGAACGCCGTGCCATCCTTCGATTGATCTGTAAACAGAAATACAACGTCCTCGCATTGCGCCAGAATCAGATTCTCGGCTGTAATTTTTGTATAGAATGGCAACACTTCCGGATTGAATTTATACACACTGAACGATGTATCCAGCGCCTGTCTCAGCCTTGTGATCGCTGTCAGCCGCTCTTTTATGGCCTCATAGTTCTCGCTCTTCGAAATATGTGCCTGCATGATTCGCCCAGTCAGCACCGCGTCGATTGCCTTTGCGTGTGAAAACCGAAACGGTAAAACAATATCGTTCATGTACTGAAAGCCTGCCAGGTGGTAGAACTCGCTGGTCTCAAATTTCAACGTGATCGCGTGTAAAACGCCGCGCTTTCCATAGGTGATCCGGTATGTAAAGGCGGTCAGCTCCTGCCACGCGGACGCAGCTTCGTGCAATAAATCCATCTCATGTTCTCTCTTTACAAAAAAGGAGGCTTCGCGCGGACGCAAAGCCTCAAATCAAGTGTTTTCTTTCGGCAAGTGCCTATTCGGGTTGAGGTAACACATAACCCTCGGTCAGACTCCACGGAAAACTGCTTCCCGAAACAGCTCGCCGCTTCAACGTCACGGCAGACAATCTCGTTGCTGCCTACTTGAAGTATATGCAGTTTTCGCCGTTTTGTCAATGCAATTTCGTTAATTTTTTTAACTTCCGAAACGTCTCTCGGCGTCTGATGGCGTCTGTCAGCGCTTTTCGTTGTCCCGCTCCATCGTCTCTGAGATCGCGCGGTTGATAAACCCGTTTGTGCTCTCGCCGTGCGCTTCGGCGCTAGCTCGCATCACAAGCATTTCCAGCCCTATTTTTGCTTGAGAGCTTTCTTTTGTTCACTTTCTATTTGCTTTACACTCTTTTCTGGTGTCGGAAGATCCTCCGGCATTGTTCCACCGAGTTCTTCTATTGTCTTGCGGACCTTTTGCCCCACCGTATAATGCGTCTGATTTGCGGCACGTTTTCCCTGAATATTATCTCTCCGCAACTTTTCTTCCGTCTGTGTGGCACGGAAGAGATTTGCTGCAAGTTCCGTACTGCCCATGTAGTCAAGAATGTCCTGCCCACTTTTCAACCCTTTGCGCTGTCGAATATCGGCAGCTTTTAGCCCGTTATACAGACCCATATAACCATAGTTCTGAAAAATTGCATAATCAATAGGCTCAATAACACCAGCGCCGTGCGCCGCATCAGCAAGGGCAGAGTTATGGCGTTTCATTTCGTTGCGAATAGCAAGGCGCTTCTGATCCTCGGAAAGCTGCTCATAATCTTCTACAAGTTCCTGCTGCCGGGTCTTCACCGCAAAATAGGTTTGCCCGAGAGCTATGATTTCCTTGCGGGGATCACCATTCTGCACAATCAAATAGCAGGCATATCGAGAAAGCATAATATCGTCGAGTTGTTTTACCCCGCCGTGCGGCATTGGTGATGTTTTGTTGACATCAACAAAACATTCCTCCACGACCTGCCCGCTGTTTTGACAGGCGATTTTCGCTTTCTCAATTACGGCCGAGAAGTTTCTCCATTCTGTATATTCCAGCACACGTTGCAAATCTCTTGCATACCAAAACTCTTGTCCATCATCTGTATAATGCTTGATAGATTCAAATGTTTGTTCACTGTAGGTCACCATTTCTTCGTTTTCGGCTTCGTTGTCAAAATAGTAAAAAAACATATGTTCTGCCTCCATACTACTTGTTTATGACCCTTTAAGATTGTATTTACTGTTTGTTCGCTTATTCTGTAACCCGCTCGCCGTTTGGTAAAACAAATGAACTCTCATATTTGCATCCAGCCGCAGCAGCCACGTTTTTTAGTTCCGCCGGAGTAAAACCTTCGCGCTTCATTTTCTGAGAAAAAGCCTGCGGGCTTGTCCCGTAGCAGCGAGCAAGCTCCGATACGCTGATCCCCAGCTTGACGCACATTATTTTGATCTGCTCAGAAGTCGCCATCTTTTTACCCTCCTTCTATGCCTCAATTATAAACGATATTATTTATGATGTCAATGTAAGCGCGTAAAATTGTTTCAAAAACATTTAAACAAAACTATTGACTTTATAAACGTTTTCGTTTATAATATAGCCAGTCAAGGGGAACAAACGAAAACAGCTCAGACACCGGCAGAAGGCGGACGAAAGTACCGAATGGGAAACCAAGAACGCCTATAAGAGCTGGGAGGGATCAGCAAAGTGCAGCAAGGCTCACGAGATCAGTTGAAAGCCCCCAGCCGCCGGAGTTCCCCGGATAAAGAAAAGCGTCCCGCAGCCGTAGGAAGCACAAGCAGGACGCAACCACCGAAAGGGGTCGTGTTCAGTATAGCACGCCCCGCCGAAAATTGAAAGGGGTATTCACATGAGCAACACAGAGATTCAGAGCAAGGTCAACGAACTGCGCGAACTGCGCCGCATGGCGGACGAGCTTGCCGCCGAGATCGAAGCCGCGCAGGACGCCATCAAAGCGCACATGACCGCCATCGACGCCGACACGCTGACGGGCACGGACTACAAGATCACCTGGAAGAGCGTGACGAGCTGCCGTTTTGACAGTGCAGCGTTCAAAAAGGCGATGCCTGACCTCGCCGAGCGCTTCACCCGCTCGACTACCAGCCGCCGCTTTGTCGTGGCGTGAGGTGTCAGATGGAGCAGGAAAAGCAGTACGAAGCGCCCGGATACATGACCTACCGGGAAGCTGCGCTGATGTTCTCACTGATGCCGGAGAGCGACGCGGCAAAGGCAATCAAAGCGACGGTCAACTATTACCTCTACGGTCAATTGCCGAGCGGGCTTGACGGCGTGGCTGAGAAGGTTTTTCAGATCATGCGCGCCGATATTGACCGCAACAATGCCAAGTATCAGGAAGCCTGTAAACGAAATGCAGAGAACATCAATAAGCGTTGGCGGCGGGCGTGATACCAGTCGTATACCACTGGTATACCAGTCGAATACAAACTATAAACCCTAAACTATAAACTCTAAACATAAAAGGGTATAAGGGAACGGAGCTGCTTCCGCGCTCCGCTCCTCACTCACCAGAGGAGGCGCGAAATTGTTCTTTGATTTTGACAGGTTTTCCCGCATCACCGCCTCTGTGTACACGGACAGCCCGTACAGCCTTGAAGAGGTGCTGGGTGTATTTCGGTACTACTTCGAGCAGTACGAGGCGTACACGGGCGCTGCGCACCCGCCGATCCGCGCCGGGCAGATCGAGCGCATCATTGCGGAAATGCCGTATATCGACGAGGCGGACAAGTCGCAGCGCGGCACGGACATTGACCCGGACTGCTATCTGCCCATGATCGACCGGCATTTCCAGACAAGATACCGCCGCTGTGACTACAACATCAACCACTTTTTCAGCGGGCGCATCCGCGAATTGCGCTACTATGAAACGTGTTACTGAGGAGGATTTTATGAACGAAAGATATATTATTGCCCCTGCTCCGATCGGCGCAGAACTGTACAGTGCCGAATTGAATGCCGTCTCTGCCTGTGGGCTTCTTGAGAACGTCATTGAACCGATGTTCCATTGCAGCACCTGCAAGGGAATTCTGGAGGATTACGCAAAACAGGCCGCCGGAGACCTGAACAAGGCTGCACGTGAATGGATGGAAGAAAACTTTGACGCTCTTGGTGCTGCACTGTACGCAACCCGGCAGCTCGTTTCTCTTGTCACAGATACGCTGCAGCTTCTTCCCCGTGTGGAAGAACGCATGAAGGAGGAAAACTGATATGTACATTCACAGAACGACAAGAGAAGAGCGCATGGCGATTGAAACAACGCTTGACAGCGCCTTTCTGAAAATCGACCAGGCCGAGCAACTGATTTATGATCTTATTGAGGCATTTTTGAGTGACCGCGAACAAAAAGCGCTCGACAAAAGGGACGCGCAAACCATACGAAATAACCTGTGGATCGTCGATGACATGCTCGCAGACGCGCAGTTGGAATATCACCTGCACGCCGGACACGGCGATGATTCCTGCGTACAACAGTACCTCGAAAGCGCAGCACGGGCAAAGGCTAACGTGGACGATGAAGAAGCGCATGAGCGCGAATTGAAGATGCAGTACCATGACCGAAAAGCAGTCTGAATGCCTCATCCTCTACCGGCAGGGCTATCGCGTTACAGAGATCGCCGCAAGGCTGGGGAAAAGCAAATCGACGGTCTCCACGCTCATCAAGAACGCCGGAGCGGCGCATAAGGTACTGAGCGAAACGCGCTGCCCATACTGTCCAAGCTGCTTTGACTGTCCGCTGCCGGATTGCGTGGTAGATGGCTGCGACATCAACCGCCTGCCGCCAGACTTTCAGTACCGATGGAAATAGTCAAAATGCAGGTCGCGGAGAAGAAATTCCCGTGACCTGCATTCTTTTTTGTCTGCGGAGCGCATCCCGCCCGTTGCAACAGCCGTCAGGCGCTCTCTGCGCGGCGTTCATGCTTCAGGGAGGATTCTTGCCGTCCCAAACGCTGCAAGCCGCACAAAGGCGCGCAGCGGCTCAGTAGCCGAGCACTGCCCGACCGCTGGCGCGCATGGCGTTTGCCTGCGCACGCGACGTAACGCGCCCCAGCTCGCGCTCGTTGACCTGAATGACCTTGCCCTCTCGCGTGACGTCCACCAGCGTCTGTAAAATGCCAACGACCTCACGCAGCCCGCCGTTCAGCTCCTCCCGCGTGATTTTGCGGATAAGCGCCTCCGGCGCTTCGATATTATTGCCGCTCCGCTGGTCGCCGAGAACAGCCATAAACTCCCGGTTCGGCGGGATGACCGCGCCGCTGGCAAGGCGGGGAATCGGTACAGCCTGCATCGCGCTGTACAGTGCCGTCGACCTGCCGCCACCGCCAAAGCCGCCCCGGTTGCTGCTGGAGCTGCCGAAGCCTTTTCTTCGCTTTACGGGGTCGTAGTCGTACAGACCGACCACCTTGAGCGCTTCTGCGAATGCGTTCTCAAACAGCCTCACGAGCCAGCCGCCCAGCCCGGACAGCGCCGCGCCCAGCGCCCCAAAGAAAGCGTCGCTGACTTCTTTCCAGTTCATGTTGGTAAAGACCTGCGCCAGCTTATCCGTGATCTCGTCCCAGTTGATGCTTTCGATTGTCTCCTGCATCGAATTCAAAAAACCGACGATCAGACCGGTCGCCGCATTGGCCAGCGCCACCGCGTCCATGCCGGAAATAAAGCCCGCAAGCAGTTCGATCACGATCTTAAATTTCGCAAACAGCAGCTTACCGACATTTTCCCATTTGATCTGTTTGATCGCATTGCTGAGCATCGTCGCAATGCTCGCGCCGAGCCTTTGCCAGTTGAACGTGTAAATGAAATTGACGAGGAATGTGATCACAAGCTCAAGCGCCGCCCCGATCGCCTTGCCCAGCGTCTCCCAGTTGATGTCTTTCACGAAGTCGTTGAACGCCTCCGCGAGCTCAACGCCCAGCTGCGCGACCTTCTCCTTCACACCCGGAAAGGTGAGCGCAGCGTAAAGGTTTGCGGAGAACTCGTTGATCCGCTCTGCCGCGTTGGAAAGTCCCTCTCTGAGCTTCGGCATACCGTTTGTGAGCAGGTCAGACAGGAACGAGGAAAACGCCTCGCCCCATGACTTGAATTGCAGCGGCTCGATATTGACTGTCTCGAACATATCGCCGACAGCCGTCCCGCCGCCACCGGCTGCGATGTCCTGCGCAGCAAGACGGTTGATCTCGTCAAAACCCGCCAGCTCGCGCGTTGCCTCCTTTGCCGCGTCACCCGTGCCGCGCAGAGACGCCGCATAGTCCTCCTGCACACGTTTTGCGCGCACATAGCTCGTCTTGCCGGTCAGCATCGCCACGAAACGTGCAAGGCTGTCCGCAGCGGCAGACAGCAGATTGATGAACTTCGTCAGGATCGGCGAAACGATGCTCAAGATCGGCACAAACGCCGTCGCAAGGCTGTTTTTAAGCTGCGTCAGCGCCGAGCGCACCGACGAGATCGCCGCATTGGTCTTGTCCGAAAACTGTGCCAGATTTTGAAAGCCGTTGACCAGCGCCGTGCGCAGCCGATTTACAAGCGCAAACAGGCTGCGGATGCCGAACGCGTACATCAGGATGTTCTTGATTCCGCCTTTGCTCGTGCGGTTCGACTGCCGGAACAGATTCAGAATCGCGTTGCCTGCCTTCTGCGCAAACTTCCAGACCTTCTGGAGCGCACGCACAACCGCCCCGCCGAAGCTCTCGGACATCGCTGCCCCGGCTTCCTGCGCCGCGTCCGCCGTCTGCGTCATCGTATCGGCAAGCCCGCTTGCCTGGTCGCGGGCGTCAGCCATCGCTGCATCATCTGCAAGCAACTGCGCTTCGCGCGTCACATCGCCGTAGCGGCCCAGAACGCCGTCCAGCTCGATCTGCGTCTCCCGGAGCTTGACGTTCTGCCGTTCGATCGCCGTTTCCAGCTGCGCGATCTGCTCCTGAAGCTGCTGGAACTCTTCGTACTTTCCCGGCGTGATCACTGTTTTGCCGTTTTGCTCCTGCGAGATCTGCGCAAGTGCCGCCTTTGCCTGTTCCAGCTCCTCCACGAGCACGCTTTTCCGATGCCCGCCGACACTCAGCTTTTCCTGTAAGCGCAGGATCTTCTGTTCCAGCCGGTTCAGCTCCTTGCTGGCTTTCGTCGTGTCCATGTTCACGGTAATGATCACGCCGCCGTCGCCGAACGAGCGTGTTGCTGAAAAACTCATCTTCTCCCTCCCGTCTCTCCGGCTTTCGCCGTTATTTTCTCGCCGCCCGACGCGTGCGGTATTTCATCACCACGCTGCCGCAGCCCTTCGGGCGCAGGCGCGCATCCAGGCTGTTATATACGCCCTCGATGAGGTTAAACCACATCGGCGCGCCGGAGGCGTCCCAGTGCACAGACTTTCCCTCAAAGATCGCCGCGCAGACCCCCTCGCCGAAGAATGCGTCCAGCTTGTCCCGCATTGCGGAATCATAGCTCCGATCCAGATCGAACACCTTGATCCGCGCCGCCTGCGTGTCCTTTCGGAAGAGCTTCTTCTGCGCGCGCCGCAAACGCTCCTGCAAAGCATCCAGCTCACAGGCAAGCACAGAAAGTGCCTGCCGGTATACATCCTTCTCTGGTTCAAAAATAACCGGCACATCATTGACCGTAAATGCCACAGTTTGCCCCTTTCACGCGGTTAAAAGCTCTCCACTGCCTCGCCAGCGAGATCGTCCCATTTTTCGCTCATGATCGCGGTATACTCTGGTCTGAACCTGTCGCCATCGTGTCTCTCGCCCCGGCAATAGTCGGAGACTTTGCAAAGATCATCGAACGCCCGCATGACTGCGCCCTCACCACTCTGGCAATCAAGAGCGATCGCGTTAAGGGCAGCAGCCTGCTTGCGGCTGTCCGTAGTCTTTGCGGCTTCGGCTGCGTAGTGTCCAACCAGCTTTAGCATGGTAGCGTTGCCGTCGAATCGCTCCATGAACGCGGAGTAATCAGACGGGGAAAGGATGCCCGTTTTCAGAAGCTCAAGGGCGTTGTTGTCGATCGCGTCAGGGTTTGCAAGATTGGCGGCGCGTACCTCCTGTTCCAGCTCGGCGCGGATCGTGCGGCGCGTGGTCTTGAAGTTATCCCAAACACGGGCACTCACCTCGTTAAAGGCGGCTTCTGCGTCATGCAGCTTTAACGCCGCGCGGGCTGTTCTTACCTGCTTTTCCTCAGCACTGTCGCCGGGTCTCCACGCGTTCGCGTCGCGGCTAGTCTGCTGCGCCTCCTGGAATGCGCAGAAAGCGGTATTGTACTCGCTGCGGGCTTCTTTGAAGGCTTCGTCGAGCCTTCGGGCGTAAATATTAAATTTGCTCATCGTATAAAACTTCCTTTCTGTTTTTCTTAAAAGTCGATTTCATGCCGTCTGCCCGGTCTGAAATGCCTTATTGCTTTGCGGCGCTCTGTAAGCTGCCCATGCGCTATTTTCAAGCAGGGTCATAATTGCGCCATTTCGCTTCTGCGTTGCGATTGCCTGTAAGGAGGCAATGCGGGCTTTAATGCTGTTCATGAATTTGCCCCATTTCGTATTTAATAAGACCGTCAATGTCGGAAAGACGGTTGCCGGAAAGTACGCAGAGAAATTCGCCGTTGTCGGCGGTCATTTCTTCAAGGTTTCCCGTTCGATCTTCGCCAGTGGGGGTGCGGTACTCAAAGACGAGCTGCCGCCCGACGCGCCGCTCCATAAAGGCGCGGATATGGTCAAGCCGCGTCATTATATTCTGCATAGATCGTCACTCTCCAGTGTTGGCAATTCCAGCTTGCCGCGCTCAATGGCTTCGTCAATAAGCTGGTAAAGGCTCAAGCTCAGTCCGTCCACGCCCTCGATTGGGTGCGGAAAAAGAACAATGCGCGTGCCGTCGGGGGTATATGCGCCGTGCTGCATCAGGTAGTTAAAAGGATCTTCTTTTGTGTGATACTCGCCGCCGCCCTCGACAATGAAAACTGTCTCCTCCGCCGAGATTGTTTTAAGACATTCCCGTAAAGCTGCAAGTCTCCGTTCAATCGTTGCCATCTACCTTGTCCCTCCATCGTTCCAATTCGTTCAGTTGCTTCATAACGTCCACCGTTTCTGTCAGGCGCAAGCCGTATTCGAGTAGGCTTCTCGCTGCCTGAATCCGTGCTGTAGCCGCCGTTTTCCGATCTTCCACGATCTCCCGCAGGCAAGAAAGCGCCGGGTTCAGTCCCTGTTTTGCCTGTACGGACGCTTCTTCCAACAGTTTTGTAACTGCTTCCTGATAAGCCGTCTGGAACTCCGGCTCGTCCAGATACCGTTTCAAGGTCGTAAGCCCGATACCCGCTTTTTGCGCCGCCTGTGCCTGTGTGGGCTGTGTCAAAAGCGCCGCAAGCGCCCGCGCCTGTTTTTGTGTCAGTGTAAATCACCCCTTTCATAGCCTGTTTTTCGCCATTTCAGTCCACTTGCGGTCAGTAATACGCTTTGAGCATCCTGCTGACAGATGGATGCCGCAGCGCTCTGAGGGCTTTGCGGCGCGCATTTGGGTCTGGACGCTCGCCACGCCAGAACTCAGCTATGAGCGCCTCCCGCTGCTCCGGCGGCAGACGCAGAACAGCACGCCGCACCGCCTGACAGCGCTCGACCCGCTCCGCAATATCGAACGCACGTTTGGATTCTTCATCAAATATGGTATCGCCCAGCGTACAGTCCTCATCCGTCCCGGCAAGCGGCGCGTCCAACGATGTCGCGTTGTTGAGCGGGTCTCGTTTATCGCGTTCCGTCTGCACGCTGTAGATCGTCGCAAACGCTGGCTTGAGGCAAAACGTCAGCGCCGTGAGAAATCCGCCCGCCTCCGGCTTCCAGACCGCCACAGCCCGCGCAAGCGCCTCATAGCCCGCTTGCTCCAGATCGTCCAGTTCAACGCCCCGCCTGCCCTCGAACCCCCTATACCACCGCGCTGCCTGCTGATAAATATATCTGCGGCAGGCGATCCACAGTTCCTGAATGTCTGCTTCACCCGCCTGCACCGCTAGTGCGAGGGCGTTCGTTTCTGCCCCTTGCATTGTGTCACCTCCCTGTGATAGAATCGTTCTGTCAGTTCGATTTATCGCAGAGGTCGCCCGCAAGGGCGGCTTTTTCATGCCCGTCAGTGTAGCCTCACGGCAGTAATTGCTTCCCGAGCATCCGCGCGACAGCCTGGCGTTCAAAATCACTGAGCGGCGCATCGTGTCGCTGGACGTCGTGTCCCGACTTTGCAGCGGCAGGTGGTGAAACCTCGTCCTGCCAGCGCGCCTGATTCAGCCAGGTTGCTGGATTCGGTATATACCGTCCACCGTCACGCGTCCACTGGTCGCTGCGTTTCTGCTGTTCCAGAGCTGACAGCAGGACATCTAGAGATTCTTCGATCTTGGAAAACGCTTTCTGTGCTGCGCTCTTGCCGACCTTTCGCGGATACGCTTGCCAGAACTGTTCAAACTCCTTGTTGCTCGTGCGGGTCGGTGGCTCGTCCACCGCCTTCTCTCTGTTCTGCTTTGTTCTGTTCTGTTTGGCTTCGTTAAGTTCAGATTCCAAGCTGGTTCCAATATGTTTCCGTTCTGATTCCAAGTTGGAATCAAGAACCCATCGACCGGCGCTATCTGCGGATAGCAGTGCACGTTCCGTTGAAAAAATGGTTTTGTGGTATCGGTCGTTTTTGAGCGTGTTGTTAATAGACCAATCTACGATGACGATCACGCCACTCTCAAACGGAATGATGTAACCCTTTGATGCCAGCAGCCGCAGATCATCGTCATTGCAGCCGACACCACGTGCGATTTTTTTCGGTGACGCGACAAACCCATCATCGTCGCCGTGCATCCCCAAATGAAAATATAACGCCTGTGCGCTTGTGGACATATCAAGGAATTTGTCGGTATCAGTGACAGATAGGGAGAACATTCGCTTTTGCGCCATATGCTTACCACCCCACAATCTGCTCTTGCCCGACCATATCCGCCAGCGCATTCTCGGCGGCACGAGCAATACCGGCGATCTCCGCTGCCCGGCGGCTCATAGAGCGTGCAAAACGCTGTACATCTTCTGGATGCTCCGGCAGGAAGTAACCGTCCCGATTATTGGACAGAATCAGTTTTCCTGATTTGCGTTCCTGCTGGATTCTGAGTCGCACCACCCGCTCGTCCATGCCGGTCATAGCCACAAGCTCACGCAGCGTCGTTCCGTTCCCTGCGCCAGTCTGGAGCAGTTCAGAAATAGATGGCGTTTTCCGGGAATCTGTGATACAATCCCTTCGGGAATCTGTGGTCGGCAAACCCTTTCCCGTCGCCCTTGCCGGTGTTCGAGCACCGGCAGGGGCATTTTCATATTCAGCCCACATTGGCACAACCTCCCGGGACGACTGCCAGCGGGCGAATTGCGCTGGGCTGCGTGCACTGCGCTTTCGTCGTCTGCCCGCCGAAAAACTCGTCGAGTACGCCGAGGTCGATCAAATACTTCGCACCGACCCGAACAGATGGGATTTGCCCGCTCGTGACCAGTCGGCGCAGCGCGGTTTTGGTGATCGCTGTATCTGGATCAGTTTGACGCATGAAAGCTACCGCCTCATTGATGGTTCTCATTTTCCTCAAGCGCTCGCCCCCGCTTTCGCCAGATTTTCGATAATCCCGAAAATCCTTTGTTTTTCGTCATCCGACAGTTCTTTTCGCAGCTTGCGCGATAAGCTACAGTCGGCAATGCCGAGGGCATCGGCTATCTGCCAGAGCTTGACCCCACAGCCTCCAGCCATATTGCGAATGTCACGATTGCACACGTTACTCCCTCCTGTCCTGAAATTGTTGTTGACTTTTGTAATGTCTGCGTATATTATATGTATGCACAGACAACAACCTTGCTTACAGTATACCTTTAGGATGGTATTTTGGCAAGCCTCCTTACTTTATTTTGATATACATTCATCTGTTTATTTTCAAAAAACCAGCAGACAACTTCGGAGGATAGATATGCAACTACGCGGATTTGATATGATAGATGATGACGGAGCGTACTTCACGATATTAGAAAATGGGGTACGCTTTACTGCATACGGTTCAATTCTTGCAGATTTGGCAAATATTCATTTTCATCAAATAAAAGAGATTATTTCTGAATGCCCATTTTTTAATGAGAATTGTTCGGAAAAACTTGAAGCTATGGACAACTGGATGCTAGACACCTTTAGGAAAGAATTTGACCCGGCAACAGGTGGTGTTATTTATGCAGCAATATGCTCCACTTTCAAAAAATTCCTGTTGGACGCGGACGCAGCCATTGCTTCACTCAAAAACGAGGATAATAATGCTAACTTCCGGGAGCGTGAAGAAGTCATTTTTCGAGATACCGTCTTCGATGGATACGGAGATTCAAATATTGGACATATTCTATTGTCGTCGCTCGCCGGATTGATTCCGGGATATATCCTAATAAGGGTTGCAGCTAAAAAGCTCTCCGAGGGTGAAAACTCTCTTGCACAAAATAGCCTTCTTTGTGAGGCAATGGGCGAAACTGTTGTCCCCTGTAGATACATTTATTTATTCGATGAAATTAGAACTGTCTATGTCATTGATAGTCTAGAAGCAATAGCATTACTTGAATTAAGTAAAATTTTTTCAAACAAAATTCCGATTAAGTGTTGTGAAAACTGCGGTCGCTTTTTTGTTCCTGCAAAAAGGTCTGACGAAATATACTGCAACAATCCAGCTCCACAAGATAATAAGAAGACCTGCAAGCAGTATGGATCTGAAAAACTATGGTATGAACGTCTTAAAAATGACGAAGCTGCAAAGCTCGCAAGGAACATCTATTCCGCAAAGCGAATGCTCGTTACCCGCAATCCAGATATTGCAGCATACGCAAAAATGTTTGATTATTTCAAAGCCGAACGCAAAAAATGGGAATCTGACGTAAAATCAGGCGCAAAAACAAAGGATGAGTACATTCGCTGGCTGAATGAGATGAAGCAGAAGAAAACGCTCTGATGGAATCGGAAAGGTGGTGCAGTTTACACATGGCAAATATCAAACGCATCAACGGCAAAACCGGCGTTTCTTTTCAGATCACGGTCACGCAGGGGCGGGACATCAACGGCAGGCAGGTGCGCCATTACCGCACCTGGAAGCCGGAGGGCAGGATGACCGAACGGCAGATGCAGCGGGCTGTGGAGCGGGCGGCGGCGGACTTTGAGCGGGAGATCGAGCAGGGCTTTCAGACGGACAACCGCCAGACGTTCTCGGAATATGCGCGCTATGTGATCGCCCTCAAGCGGGGCGCGGGCATCAAGGAGCGGACGCTTGCCCACTATGAGTATCTGCTGACGCGCTGCGACCGGGCGATCGGTCACCTGCGCCTCTGCGACATCCGCCCGCAGCACCTGAACCTGTTCTATCAGAATTTGCAGGCGGAGGGCGTCCGCACCGGCAAAAACCGCGCGACCGCAAAGCTCGACCTCGGCGCGTACCTCAAAAAAGAGGGCGTCACACGTGAGACGCTGGCTGCCCGGGCGGGCGTATCGCCGACCACGATCACGACCGCCTGCCGCGCGCAGCCCATTCTGGAAGCCAAAGCCGCCCAGATCGCCGCCGCGCTGGACAGAAAAACAGGCGACCTGTTCACCGTGGAGCAGGACAAGACCCCGCTCTCGGCGAAAACCGTCGCGGAGTACCACCGATTCATCCACACCGTTTTGCAGCAGGCTGAGGACGAGCTGCTGCTTCCCTACAATCCGGCAGCAAAAGCCGCGCCGCCGAAGATTGCCAAAAGCGCCCCGGACTTTTATGAGTCGGCCACCGTCGCCGCCATTCTGGAGGCAGCGGAAAGCGAGCCGATCAAGTGGCGGACGATGCTGCACCTGTTTCTGATCACCGGCAGACGCCGCGAGGACATCTGCGGTCTGAAATGGAGCAAGGTCGATTTTGACACCGGCATCGTCTGCATCGACACCTCGCTTCTCTATCTTCCGAAGCTCGGCATTTATGAGAGCAGCACAAAGACAGAGAATGTGACCTACCTGCCGCTCCCGCAGGAAACCCTACAGCTTTTGCGGGAATACCGGGCGTGGTATAACGAACTGCGGCTGAAAAACGGCGACCGCTGGCAGGACAGCGGCTTTCTGTTCGTCAAAAATAACGGCGCGCCGATCCACCCGGACAGCTTCGCGGGCTGGCTGCGCAAGTTCACAGCGCGCCACGATCTGCCACACCTGCACCCGCATGGCTTCCGCCACACGAACGCCTCCATGCTGATCGGGAACGGCGTGGATGTGGTCACGGTCGCAAACCGGCTCGGTCACGCGGATGTTTCCACAACGCTGGACATCTATTCCCACGCCATCAGTGAGGCAAAAGCGAAAGCGTCGGAAACGCTCGCAGACGTCATGCTGCGGCGCAAAAAGGCATGAAAAAACGGCGGGCAAAAAGCTGCCCACCGTAATTTTTGCGCGGTCGTGCGGTAAATGTGCGGTAAATCAAAATCCGCATCCTCGAAACATCGCCAGAAAATAAGAAAAACAGTCGTTTTCTCAAGGAAAACGGCTGTTTTTCTGGTACGCCGGAAGGGACTCGAACCCCCGACCTACTGGTTCGTAGCCAGTCACTCTATCCAACTGAGCTACCGGCGCGTACCGCGCTCAACGCGCTAAAGTATACTACCACACCCGCGGCAAAAATGCAAGGGGGAATTTCAATTTTTCCCGGCAAAAACGCAAATTTTCCGCCGCTCGGCAAAACGCCTTGCGGTGCGGCGCGGCGCGCGGTATAATGATCTGGATCTGAATACTGCGGAGGTGCCTATGAAAACCCTGCTGATCCGAAACATCCGGAGCCTTGTCACCTGTGACGACGACGACCGCGTGCTCGAGCGCGCCGACCTTTACTGTGAGGACGGCGTCATCCGCCGCATCGGAACGTCGCTGGACGTCCGCGCGGACGAGACCATCGACGCCACCCATATGCTCTGCTACCCCGGCCTTATCAACACGCACCACCACCTGTACCAGCAGTTCTCGCGCAACCTGCCGCAGGTACAGAACATGGAGCTGTTCGACTGGCTCAAAACGCTCTATGAGATCTGGAAAAATCTCGACGCCGGCGTCGTGCGCCTGTCGTCGCTCACCGGCATGGGCGAGCTGATGAAGCACGGCTGCACGACCTGCTTTGACCACCACTACGTCTTCCCCGCGGGCGCGGGCGACCTCATCGGCGCGCAGCTGGAGGCCGCGGAGCGGCTCGGCATCCGGATGCACTGCTCGCGCGGGTCGATGGACCTGTCGGTCAAGGACGGCGGCCTGCCGCCCGACTCCGTGGTGCAGACGGTGGATGAGATCCTGGCCGACAGCCGCCGCCTCATCGAGCGCTATCACGACGATTCGTTCGGCTCCATGCGCAAAATCGCGCTGGCGCCGTGCTCGCCGTTTTCCGTCTCGCCGGAGCTGCTGCGGCAGAGCGCCCTGCTCGCGCGGCAATACGGCGTGCGCCTGCACACGCACCTGTGCGAGACGAAGGACGAGGAAAATTATATGCTCGCACGCGAGGGGATGCGCCCGCTGGCGTTCATGCAGACGCTCGGCTGGGTCGGCCCCGATGTCTGGTATGCGCACGGCATCCACTTTAACGACGAAGAGCTGCGCCTGCTCGCCGAAACGCAGACCGGCGTGTGCCACTGCCCCATCTCCAACATGAAGCTCGCCTCTGGCGTCGCCCGCATCCCGGAGATGCTGAGGCTCGGCGTGCCCGTGGGCCTCGGCGTGGACGGCTCGGCGTCCAACGACGGCTCCAGCCTGATGGAGGAGCTGCGCACGGCGTTTCTGCTGCACCGGCTCACGTCCAGCAAGGACGCGCCGTCCGGCTATGACATCCTCAAAATGGCCACGCGCGGCAGCGCGCGCCTGCTGGGGCGGGACGACATCGGTCAGCTGGCCGAGGGCAAATGCTGCGACCTGTTCCTCATCGACGCCCGCCGTCTGGAGCTGACCGGCGCGTGCTATGACCCCAAGTCCGTCCTCGCCACCGTCGGCGTCCGCGGCCCGGTGGACTACACCGTGGTCCACGGCCGGATCTGTGTCCAAAACACCCACCTCACCGGCATCGACGAGCCGATCGTGGCCGAACAGGCGCGGAAGAAATGCGAGGAATA
Source organism: uncultured Oscillospiraceae bacterium (assembly GCA_934631005.1). Classification (GTDB taxonomy): domain Bacteria; phylum Bacillota; class Clostridia; order Oscillospirales; family Oscillospiraceae; genus CAG-170. The sequence continues at coordinate 40,802 of CAKTXA010000004.1, read as the reverse complement.
CCTGAATAAATAAGCTGAGGGCTGCCGAAAGGCAGCCCTCGGTTTTGCCCGTGTGCCAAATTTTGTCGTAACGTAAGGGAGGGGCTTGCCCGTCCCGTTGGTATGCAATATCATTCTTTTGCGGCAGCACCGATTTGCTGAGGGCCCCTTGGCTTCCCCTGGGGGAAGCTGGCTGCGGAGCGTCAGCGGAGCAGACTGATGAGGGTCGGGGAGCAGTTACGTTTTGCGGAGAATGCTAAGCTATGTTTCAGTGCTCCCCGGCCCTCATCCGCCCCCTTCGGGGGGCACCTTTCCCCAGGGGAAGGTATGGGGGTGCATTCCGCTCCGCGGTGCGTGCAAAAGCCGCAGCTGCCCACCAGCGGGAGGAGCAAGCCCCTCCCCTACGTACATTTTGATGGTTTTTGCGTGTTCGCCGGGGTGCGTGCCGGTTTGTGACATTGTGCCGCCGGGCGGACAGAGTCGTCCGCCCCTACAGGAGTGCGATTGAAGGGACAGAGCGGGGCGGCTTACAGTTCGTGATAATACGGGCAAATATCCTCATAATGGCCGTCTTTCATGCGGAAGCCTTTGGGGATGGTGCCGAGCTGGGTGAAGCCGAGGCGTTCGTAGAGGTGGCGGGCGTGGGTGTTTGTGGCGACCACGGCGTTGAACTGCAGCACGCCGAAGCCGTGCGCCTTAGCCTGCCGCAGGCAATCCGTGACCAGCTTTTCGCCAATGTGCAGCCCGCGCGCCGTGCCGCGCACGGCGTAGCTCGCGTTGGCGATGTGCCCGCAGCGGCCGATGTTGTTCGGGTGCAGGATGTACAGCCCGTAGATCTTCCCGTCCGACCCCTCAGCAACGGCACTGTAGGTCTGCTCGGCGTAGAATGCCGCGCCCGTCTGCGCGTCCAGAAACTCCTCCTGCGGGAAGGCGATGCCGTCCTCCACGACCTCGTTCCAGATCTCGTTCATCTCCGCCACATCCGCGGCGGCGTAGGCCCGTACCGTAATATCCATATTTGTATCTCCCTATGCGTTTTTTCGCATTATAGCACCGCCCCCGCCCCGCCGCAAGATGGGACTTCTGACATTTTGCTACATTTGGGACACCCATTTTTGTAAATTTTAACGCTTCATTTTCTCATCTCATTTTTTTATAATAGAAGCAGCAGGAAATAAGATGACTGTGCTGATCGCGCAGCAGATTTTTCGATAGCCCGGAGAAAAGCCGCAGCGAATCCTTTGTGGATTCGCGAGGATTTTTATCCGGGATAGCGGAAAAGATGCAAGTGAGCGGCGCGGTCAGATTATTGGATGCTGCTTCAAACTGAATTGGTAGCTGTAAGGAAGTGTTTCGCACACGGGCTGCAACTATCACTCGGCGTGACGCTTGAGTGTTTCAGACCAGACGGTCTGAAACATTTTTTGTTACCTGCGTTACCTGGGTGATGGATCGTAAAAAGGAGGAAACGGAATTGTACATTCTCACCAACGGCAAACTCATTACGCGCGACCCCGCTGCGAAGGGGTATTATGAGCACGGCGCGGTCGTGTTCGAGGGCACGAAGATCGTAGAGGTCGGCGAAGAGGCCGCGCTCACGCCCAAGTACCCGCAGGCGGAAAAGATCGACGCCAAGGGCGGCGTGATCATGCCCGCGCTTATCAACGCCCACACGCACATCTACTCGGCGCTGGCGCGCGGCCTGTCGATCGCCGGCAACAACCCCACGAACTTCTTTGAAGTCCTCGACGGCACATGGTGGGCCATCGACCGCCACCTGACGCTGGAGGGCACACGCGCGAGCGCGGACGCGCTGTACATCGACTGCATCAAGCAGGGCGTCACCACCATCTTTGACCATCACGCGTCCTACTGCCAGATCCCCGGCTCCCTGTTCCAGATCGGCGAGAGCGCCAAAAAATTCGGCGTCCGCTCCTGCCTGTGCTACGAGGTCTCCGACCGCGACGGCGAGGAAAAATGTCTGGAAGCCATCCAGGAGAACGCCGACTGGATCACGTACTGCAAGGAGCATAACGACCCGATGCTCGCCGCCATGTTCGGCGGTCACGCGCTGTTCACCATCTCGGATAAGACGTTCGACCGCATGGTCGCAGCCAACAACGGCCACACCGGCTATCATATCCACGTGTCCGAGGGCATGAATGACGTTTACGACTCCCTCCAGAACTATGGCCGCCGCCCCGTGCAGCGCCTGCAGGATCACGGCATCCTCGGCGAAAAGACCATCCTCGGCCACTGCATCCATGTGAACACCGCCGAGATGGAGATCATCCAGGAGACTGGCACCATGGTCGTCAATAACCCCGAGAGCAACATGGGCAACGCCATCGGCATCTGCCCGGTGCTGCAGCTCTACAAGCGCGGCATCCTGCTCGGCATGGGCACCGACGCCTATACCAACGACATGCTCGAGAGCATCAAGGTCGCCCTCTGCTCGCAGCGCAGCCAGAACTGCCTGCCGAACGTCGGCTGGTGCGAGGTGACGGATATGCTCTTTAAGAATAACGCGAAGATCGGCGCGAAATACTTCCCTGACGAGCTGGGCGTTCTGAAAGCGGGCGCCGCGGCGGACATCATCGTCATGGACTACAAGCCGTTCACCCCGTTCAGTGATGAGAACATCGACGGCCACATGATCTTCGGCATGACCGGCCGCCAGTGCCAGACGACCATCGCCGCGGGCAAGATCTTAATGAAGGATCGCGAGCTCGTCGGCATCGACGAGGAAGCCGAAAACGCCCACATCCTCGAAGCCGCCAAAAAACTCTGGGGCAGTTTGAACCACAGAGAATATTAAGCCGCACCCGTGCGGCACACATGCACCCCTGTAGGGGCCGATGACCACATCGGCCCGCAGCACACACCAACAAATTTGTATGCACGCAGGCGGCCTCGTAAAATCCCCCAAAATATACGTAGGGGATGGGTTCTACCCCTCCCGAAGGGCAAAAACGAATTCGCCGAAGGGTATCATAAAAACGATGGTACCCACCGCGCGGGCGGGGTAGAACCCCGCCCCTACGGCATCCCGGGTGGTGCGGTCGGGCGGGCCGATGTGGTCATCGGCCCCTACAGGGTACGTGCATGTTCGCATTGGTGCATGCGGATTTGTGACGTTGTACCGCGCGGGCGGGGTAGAACCCCGCCCCTACGGCGTGACCGTAAAATTTTACGAATTTGCCCGGGTACGTTCCGATATGCTAATGCGTCCTGCGCGGGAGGGGCAAGCCCCTCCCCTACGTTACGACGAAATAATTACTTATTCACGTTTCAAACGAGCCTATCAACTTTAGGAGGAACCTATATGTCCGAAAAAATGTATCCCATCCCGTTCAAGTCTTTGATGAACTGGATCACCACCGAATATGCCGCCACGGGTGACATCTTCGGCGTCCATAAGGCGTATCACGCCAGCGGCAAGTCGCTGCCCATTTTCGGCGAGCGCATTGAAACGCCGTTCGGCCCCGCCGCCGGCCCCAACAGCCAGCTGGCGCAGAACATCATCGCGTCCTACTTTGCCGGCGCCCGCTTCTTTGAGGTCAAGACCGTGCAGAAGATGGACGGCGCGGAGCTGGCTGCATGCGTGCCGCGTCCCTGCATCCTCGCAAATGACGAGGGCTACAACCAGGAGTGGTCGACTGAGCTCGAAATTCCGCAGGCGATGAACGAGTACATCAAGGCCTGGTGCGCGCTCAAGGTCCTGTCCAGGGTCTACGGCCTCGGCGATCCCGACGGGTTCGTGTTCAACATGTCCGTCGGCTACGATCTCGAGGGCATCAAGGGCGATAAGGTCAACACGTATATTGACGGCATGATGGACGCCGCGAGCACCGCGCAGTTCAAAGAGTGCCTCGCCGTGCTCACGGAGCTGTTCCCGGCGGAAAAGGACTTCATCGCATCCATCTCCCCGCGCGTCTCGCGCTCCGTCACCGTCTCCACGCTGCACGGCTGCCCGCCGCAGGAGATCGAGCGCATCGCGTCCTACCTGCTGACGGAAAAGGGCCTGCACACGTTCGTCAAGTGCAACCCCACCATCCTCGGCTACAAGACCGCCCGCACCATCCTCGACTCCATGGGCTATGACTACATCGTCTTTGATGAGCACCACTTCAACGAGGACCTGCAGTGGGCCGACGCCGTGCCGATGTTTGAGCGCCTGCAGGCGCTGGCAGACTCGAAGGGTCTGGAATTCGGCCTGAAGCTGTCGAACACCTTCCCCGTGGACACCACGCGCGGCGAGCTGCCCGGGAGTGAAATGTACATGTCCGGCCGCAGCCTGTTCCCGCTGACCATCGAGATGTGCAACCGCATCTCCCGCCAGTTTAACGGCAAGCTGCGCATCTCCTTCGCGGGCGGCGCGGAATACTTCAACTGCGACAGGCTCTTTGCCGCGGGCATCTGGCCCATCACCGTGGCCACCACCATCCTCAAGCCCGGCGGATATAACCGCCTTGCCCAGATGGTCGAAAAGGTCGAGGATATGCCCTACGCCCGCTTCGCCGGGACCGACTCCGCCGCCATCGCCGAGATGAGCGCCGCGTCGCACACCGACTTTCACCATCTCAAGCCCATCAAGCCCCTGCCCGCGCGCAAGTCGGAGGACGCTGTGCCGCTCATCGACTGCTTCACCGCGCCCTGCAAGGGCGGCTGCCCCATCCATCAGGATATTCCGGAGTATATTGAGCTCTGCAGGCGCGGCCTCTACGGCCCGGCCCTGAAGCTCATCACCGAAAAGAACGCCCTGCCGTTCATCACCGGCACCATCTGCGCGCACCGCTGCCAGAACAGGTGCTCCCGCAGCTTCTACGAAGAGTCCGTCCAGATCCGTGACACCAAGCTCGTCGCGGCGGAAAAGGGCTACAGTGCGCTGATGGCCTCCATCCGCAGGCCCGCGCGCGTTGCGGGCAAGAAGGCCGCCATCATCGGCGGCGGCCCCACGGGCATCGCCGCGGCCTACTTCCTCGGCCGTGCCGGCATCGAGACCACCATCTTTGAGCGCGAAGCGAAGCTCGGCGGCGTGCCGCGCTACGTCATCCCCGCGTTCCGCATCTCCGACGAAGCCATCGACAAGGACGTCGCGCTCATGGAGCAGTACGGCGTGGAGGTCAGGTGCGGCGCGCCCGCCCCGTCCATCGACGAGCTCAAAAAGCAGGGCTACACCCACATCCTCCTCGCCACCGGCGCATGGCAGGCCGGTAAGCTCGACATCCCCGGCAATGTGCAGGGCGTCATCGGCTGGATGAAGGAGATGAAAACGCAGGTCAAGCCGAACCTCACCGGCCACATCGTGGTCGTGGGCGCCGGCAACACCGCCATGGACGCCGCGCGCGTTGCAAAGCGCATGGGCGCGCTGTCATCTACCATCGTCTACCGCCGCACCAGGAAGGAAATGCCCGCCGATGAGCACGAGCTGGCGCTCGCCATCGCCGACGGCGTGGCGATGCTTGAGCTGGCAGCGCCCGTCGAGCAGAAGGACGGCAAGCTGCGGCTGGAAAAGATGAAGCTCGGCGAGCCCGACGCATCCGGCCGCCGCGCCCCCGTGGGCACGGGCGAGTTCTTTGAGATCCCGTGCGACCTCGTCCTCTCCGCCGTAGGCGAGAAGGTCGACGCCGCGCTCATGGCCGCGAGCGGCGTGGAGATGGGGCGCAAGGGCCCGGCGTTCCAGACGAACGTCGAGAACGTCTGGTGCGCGGGCGACGCACACCGCGGCCCCGCCACCGTGGTCGAGGGCATTGCCGACGCCGCCGCGTTCGCGGAGGCCGTCATCGGTGCGCCGCACAGCTATGAGATCCCCGCGGAAGCGTACCCCGCCAGAGCCTGCGCGGTGTCCAAAAAGGGCGTCCTCAAAATGGCGTCCGACGCCCGCTGCGAGGGCTCCCGCTGCCTGAGCTGCAACACCGTCTGCGAAAACTGCGTCGACTCCTGCCCGAACCGCGCGAACGTCGCCGTGACGCTCGCCGACGGCCGCGTGCAGATCGTCCACGTGGACAAGATGTGCAACGAGTGCGGCAACTGCACGCACTTCTGCCCCTACGCCTCCGAGCCGTGCCACGATAAGTTCACGCTCTTCCAGACGGCGGAGGACATGGAAGACAGCCACAATTCCGGCGTCCTCTTCCTCGGCGGCGACAAGGTGCGCGTCCGCCTCGGCAATGTCAAGGACTACGACCTCTCCCAGCCGAACGACCTGCAGAAGGACATCGAAGCTCTCATCCTCCGCATCCGCAGCAACTACAGCTACCTCTATCGCTAAAAGATAAAAGATCCCCCGCCCCGGTGAATATTACCGTGGGCGGGGATTTTCTTCTTTTCAGAACACTCTGTAGGGGCCGATGACCACATCGGCCCTTTCGATCGCACCGATTTCTTAGTCGTAACGTAGGGGCGGGGCTTGCCCCGCCCGCCGGTGGGCAGCTGTGGTCTTTGCACGCACCGCGGAGCGGAATGCACCCCATACCTTCCCCTGGGGGCCGATTCCCCCTATCAGGGGGAAATGTCCCGAAGGGACAAAGAGGGTAGGGACAGGTGCCCCCGAAGGGGGCGGATGAGGGCCGGGGAGCACTGACGGATAGCTTAGCATGCACAGCAAAACGCAACTGCTCCCCGGCCCTCATCAGTCTGCTCCGCTGCCGCTCCGCAGCCAGCTTCCCCCAGGGGAAGCCAAGGGGGCCTCAGTAAATCGGCACTGCCGCAAAAGAACGATAGTGCGTACCAACGGGCTGGGTAGAACCCCACCCCTACGGCATATTAAGGGGCGCGATCTATTCACGATTACCCAAGATCATTCTCCCGGTTATTTCTTTGCACGATGCGGCTGATCTCGGCCTGCACCGCCTGCACCTCGTCGTGGAAATTCTGGGCCGAGACGCGCTCGGCGCCGTGGCCGAGGATGATGAGCTGCTCGAGATTGTCGGACGTTGCCACGCGCACGCGGCGGCGGCGTCCGGCGAGGGCGTACGTGACGCGCTCGATATACTGATCCGCCGTCTCGGCCTGCTTGGTGTAGACGATGTGGATGTTGTGGTATTTTTCGACGCTCCCCAGCCCCTGCGGCACCTTGTACGCGTCAAACACCAAGATCAGCGCGCAGCCGCGGTAGGCCTGATAGTTGCACAGCAGATTCATCAAAACGTGCCGCGCCGCGTCCAGATTGTCACGCGCGATGGCGCTCAGCTCGTCCCACGCGAAGAGGATGTTGTACCCGTCCACCAGCACATACTCCTCCGCCGGCTCCAGCCGCGCGAGGAGCTGCTGCTTATCTTCGGCGCGCAGCGCCTGCGTGGGAAGCCAGTCCCGGCGGCGGATCGCACCGTAGGTGCGCTCAAAGATCGACTGCAGCTCCTTATCCAGCCCCGCCGGGCCGCCGGACGCGCCGCCGCGCACCACGCTCTGCGGCGCGGTCTCCGCGGGCGGCTCGTCCCGCAGGCGCAGCAGCGGCAGGTGCGCGTGCGCGTCCACCTCGTCCCAGCGCACATCAAAGCCCGCGCCGTGCTCGCAAAAGACCGAGCCGGTCGGTTCATCCAGATCGTGCTCCGGGTCGTAGCCCGACGCCTGCACGATGACATCCTGCTGCGGGCAGGGGCGGTAGCCGCCCGGGCTGAGCGAGAGCCTGCCCAGACCGCGCGTATACGCCGCGACCTCGCGCGCATAGCCGCGGAGCTTTCCCACCGGCGCGCTGCCGGTGAGCACGGCGTCCTGCCCGATCGTCTCCGGCGGGGCGCATTCGCCGCCCATCTGGCCGATGTCGGACATCGCCCGCCCCGCCAGCGCCTGCGGCAGCTCCAGCCGGAAGGTATACCACGGCTCGAGCAGAACGCTTTTCGCCTTGCGCAGGCCCTGCCGCACGGCGCGGTACGTCGCCTGCCGGAAATCGCCGCCCTCCGTGTGCTTCTGGTGTGCGCGGCCGGAGATGAGCGTGATGCGCACGTCGGTCAGCGGCGCGCCGATGAGCACGCCGCGGTGCTGCTTTTCCATCAGGTGCGTGAGCACGAGCCGCTGGTAGCTTCGCGAGAGCGCGTCCTCGCTGCACATCGTGTCAAAGATCAGCCCGCTGCCCGGCTCGCCGGGCTCCAGAAGCAGATGCACCTCGGCATAGTGCCGCAGCGGCTCATAGTGCCCCACGCCCTCCACGGTGTCGGCGATCGTCTCAAGATACACGAGCTTTCCCTCGTCAAACGCCACGTCCATCGCGAACCGGTCGCGGATGACGCGCTGCAGCACCTCGCGCTGCACCTCGCCCATCAGGCCCACGCGCACCTCGCGCGTGGCGCTCTCCCAGCTTAAGTGCAGCTGCGGATCCTCCTCCTGCAGCTGGCGCAGGCGGCTGTAGACCTCGCGCAGGTCGGTGCCGTCCTGCGGCGTGACGCGGTATTCCAGCACCGGGCGCAGCACCGGCTCCGCCCGCCCCGCCTCAAAGCCCAGCCCGTCGCCGGGCAGCGTGTGCGAAAGCCCCGTGGCCGCGCAGACCATGCCCGCCTGCACCGTCTCGGCCAGCTGGTATTTTTCGCCGGAGTAGATGCGCAGCTGGTCGCATTTTTCCTCCCAATCCGGCCCGCGCAGCAGCGATTTGACCCGCAGGCTGCCGCCGGTGATCTTCATATGCGTCAGGCGCGCGCCCTTTTCGTCGCGCGAAATTTTGAACACCCGCGCGCCGAAGGCGTCCGGCCGCTCCGGCTGGCGCGTCAGATCGCGCAGGCCCTGCAAAAATTCGTCCACGCCCTCCAGCTTCAGGGCCGACCCAAAATAGCACGCAAACGCCCGCCGCCGCGCGATGAGCGCCGCGACCTGCGCATCCTCCAGCGCGCCGGTCTGCAAGTACTGCTCCGTCAGCGCGTCGTCCAGCACGGCCAGCGCCTCGTCGCGCGCGTCCCGCGGCTGCGAAAAATCGACGCACCCTTCGCCGAACGCGCTTTGCAGCTCGCGCATGAGCGCCGCGCGGTCGCACGCGGGCAGGTCCATCTTGTTCACAAACAAAAATGTCGGGATCTGATACCGCCGCAGCAGGCCCCACAGCGTGCGCGTGTGGCCCTGCACGCCGTCGGTGCCGCTGATGAGCAGCACAGCGTAGTCCAGCACCTGCAGCGTCCGCTCCATCTCGCTGGAAAAATCGACGTGCCCCGGCGTGTCGAGCAGCACCAGCTCCGTCTGGCCGAGCGCCACGATCGCCTGCTTGGAAAAAATGGTGATGCCCCGCTCGCGCTCGATGGACTGCGTGTCGAGAAACGCGTCGCCGTGGTCAACGCGCCCGAGCGCGCGCAGCGCGCCGCTGCGGTAGAGCATCGCCTCGCAGAGGGTGGTCTTACCAGCGTCCACATGCGCCAGAATGCCTGTACAGATCCGCTTCATACCAAAAACTCCCGTTTAGCCGAAAATTTCGTTGTTATTATATACAAAACAGCGCCGGTTGACAAGGGCATCCGCCCTCGCCGACCGGCGTTTGCGTTTTGCATTTCATGCGGCGCTTGCGTAAAAATTGTACAGCAGCGTGACGATCTGCCCGCGCGTGCAGACGGCGTCGGGGCTGAACCGGCCTGCACCGGTGCCGCTCGAAACGCCCGTTTGCAGCGCCCAGCTGGCGGCGGCCTCATAGTAGCTGCCGGATGGGACATCTGCAAAGCCGCCGTCCGCCGCCGCGTCCGGCGAACCCGCCGCGCGGTAAAGAAGCGTCAGCGCCTGCGCGCGCGTGCAGGGCGCGTCGGGGCTGAATTTCCCGCCGCCCGTGCCGCCCGCGATGCCGTTTACGCTCGCCCAGTTTGCGGCAGCATCATAATACGCCCCCGGCGCAACGTCGCAGAACGTCTGTGCCCCGTCCGTCTGCGGGCTTCCGGCGGCGCGGTACAGGAACGTGACGATCTGCCCGCGCGTGCACGGGGCGTTCGGCGAAAACGACGTCTGCGATGTGCCGCCGGTCACGCCCGCGTCCCTTGCCCAGCGGACGGCGTCGTAAAAATAGTCCGTGCTGCGCACGTCGGCAAAGCCGTCCGGCGCCGCGGCGAGCACCGCGTCCAGCTCCAAAACGGCCCAGCCGTCGACATCACGCGCCAGCGCCAGCAGGCGCGCACGCACCTGCGCCGCCGTGAGCTCCGGCTGCGCCGTCCAGATGTGCGCCGCCATACCACTCACGAGCGCGGCGGCAAAGCTCGTCCCCTCGCCGCGCACGCGTGCGCCGGACGTGGACGCCAGGTGCAGCGCGGTGCCGCGCGCGAGGACGTCGATGGTGTCATTTTTCTGCGAAAAATCGGCGATCGCGCCCGTCTCGTCGCACGCGCCGACGGACAAAACGCCGTCGTAGCCGCCGGGGTAGTAGACCGTGTCCGGGTCGGTGAGACCGGAGTTGCCCGCGCTCGCGACGATGAGCACGCCGCGGCTTTCGGCGTAGGCGCACGCGTCCCGCAGGGCGTCGCTGCCGGTTTTGGAGCCGGAGGAGATGTTGACGATGCGGCAGTGATAGGTGTCCACGGCGTCATAGATGGCCTCGGCGACCATGTCGCTGCCGCCCTGCACCACCTGCCCGCCCTCGTCGCGCGAGCAGTAGACGAGCGGCACGAGCGCGGCCGTTTCGCACACGCCCGCAAGGCCCGCCGCGCGGCTTCCCACGATCACGGCGGCCACCGCCGTGCCGTGGCCGAGCCGGTCGGCGGTATCGTCCTGCGGGCGGACGTAGTTGCGCCCTTCCGCGATCCGCCCCGCGTCGACCGCTGCCGTCGAGATCCCGCTGTCAATGATCCCAACTCGCACCCCTTCGCCCTCCGCCGCCAACGCGGCAGAGGTGAGAAGGAGGATGGTTGCCAGCAGAATGAGGAATTTTTTCATGGGTTGCTCAGCTGCCCGCCGCCGGAGCCGTGACCGTCACACCCTCAAAGCCCGTGGCCGTGCAGTTTTCGTTTTCAAGGCAATAGAGCGTCTCCAAGCCGCTACAGATGATCGAGAGCCGATCACTCTCATTGCTCGCGCATCCGCCTTCGTCGATGTAGCCGATCAGCACGCCTTCATAGCGTTTATCTGTATCAGAATACGCTTTCTGGAAGGTCATCTCGCACTGAAGCGTCAGGGGGGCGTCCTCTTCGATCACGAAGTCGCCACGGCCATTCAGCCGACCCAGCAGACCGCCAACGAACAGCCATTTGTCCACATCCGCATCATTAACACTGACCGTTATACGGACGCTGCCGGTATAGCCGGATGTGAAGCGCACCTTACTGCGCTTTGCCTCGACATCTTCGTTACCGCTGCCGACCAGGCCCACCAGACTGCCGACCATCAGGCTTTTCGCACCTTCCGGATACTCGTCCATCACGATGCTGACATGCTCGCCGATGCTGCAGTCAATGACTCTGCCGCCGTCCAGGCACGCACCCGCCACAAGGCCTATGGCAGGATACGCAGCCGAGCTCTCGACTTGGAGCTTCAAACCGGCCTCATTGGTCGTTGTGACGCAGACATTTTCGATCGTGCCGTAGTTCTCGCCTGCCAGCACGCCCCAATAGAGGCCGTCCGAGTAGATCGTCCCTTGGTTGCACACGACCGTCAGATTTTTGACCGTGGCCGAGGAGCCGAGATACCTGCCAAAGAGCGGCGTCTTACTTTCCCTCCGAAAGTTCCACTGACTCGTGCACAGGGTGATCTTATGGCCTGCTCCATCGAACGTACCGGCAAAGCCGGAGAGAAAAAGCAAAGTGGAGCCCATCGAAATGTCATTCTTCAGTGTGTAGGTCTTGCCCTCCGTATACGCGGCCCAAATGGCAAGGGTACTCAGCTGTGCCGGGGTACTGATCTCCGTGAACTGGATCTCGTACATGGCCTGCAGCCATACATTTTCGCCCGGGATCTTGTACTCCTCTCCCGGCTGCATGGTTTTCCCTGAGATGTCGTCATACCAGCCCACGAATCTTACATTGGTATTCGACACTTCATACGGCTCCGGCAGCGTGATCGTAGCTCCATATTGACCGGATTGCTCCTGGCTCGCGTCAGACGTCGCATTGCTCATCACTCTGAAGAATTTGACATTGTATGTACCGGTCTCCCAGTGCGCATAGAGCGTAAGGTCGCTCGTCACGGTGTATGTCGTTTCCATGGAAGCCGCACCGCTCGGCTGCGTCGACCAACCGGCGAACGTGTAGCCATAGCGCGTGGGGTAGTAGATCCTGACCGTCGTACCCTTATCGACAGTTTCCGGATTTTTGGAGTTGTTCTCGCCGCCGTTCAGCTCATAGGTGATCGTGCAGACATCCGCTCCCCACTTGGCATAGAGCCTGAGGTGGCCGGTGCTGCCCTGCGTGATCTGCGTGATCTGCGTGCCTTCCTCGAAGGTTTTGGTGGTGTACCAACCGAGGAAGCTAAAGTTCTCCCTGCTCGGTTCCACCAGCTGGAAGGTCGGCGTTTCGATCGTATAGTTCCCCGGTGTGTTCGCATCCAGCGTGCCGCCGTTCAGCTCATAGGTGATCTTGTACTCGTACGGCGTCCAGTTGGCACGGAACGATTTGTGCCCAAAGGTTCCGTCCATTTTCGGCGCTACCAGCCTAACCGGTTCTGTCTTTCCCGTATCGCCCGTCCAGCCCGTGAAGGTATAGCCGGTGCGAATAGGCATTTCGAGACTGCTGTACGCATCCCAAGACCATGTCGTCGGATACTCATGCCCCTCGGGCGGCGTGCCGCCGTTCAGGTCTATGGTCAGGTTATACGTTCTGGCTTTCGCATGGGGCTCGAAATAGTAGCTATAGCCGCTACCGCCATAATATGTAGGCAGCTCGCTGATCGTAAACGTATTGATCTTTTCCGTTTGGTTCAGTCTGGTCCAGTAATCGAACTCATAGCCGCTGTCAAAGGCCCAAGCGTCATAGGTGCTCGGCAGCGTGATCGTAGAGCCGAACGGGACGGTGGCGACCCACTCATAACTTCCTTTCTTGAATGGGTACTCCGTGCCGCCCACCTTGAGCGGATCCGGCTGCGTGCTGCTTCCGGTTCGAATGCAAATGTTGATCTGCTTCGGCTCGATCTTCAGCCAGAGATCAATGTCCCGATCTATCGTAATGACCTGATTATGGTTGGCATCGATCCCCACGGGCTGCGTACACGCCTCGTCGTAGTACCAGTCTTCCGTATAAGCATAACCTGATCCGTCTTCGAATGGGACAAGTTCACCAATTTTATAGCCATACTTTTGCATGCCCATCGGCAGTCCGATCGTCCGCGGCTCTCCGGTCGATGTATTGTACGTAAACCTCATTTCAGTATCATACGGTTCCCCTTTTGTATTGGTGACACCTTCAAGGTTATGCAGCGTCAGGGTATACTCGATTTCTGTCCAGGCCGGCACAATATCCTGAGCGTGATACGGCATCGTGATAGTGTCGTCCAGTTCCTTGTTGTTGAACCACCAGTGTGCAAATGTATATCCGTTTCTCGTGGGATTTTCCGCCGGCGGCACGATGGGCGCACCATAGTAGAGCGTTTCCGTCTTGCAGACGGTTCTGCTCTGAGCCGATGATGCAGACCACAAGGAGTACCACGTCAGCGTATACGCCTTGCGCTCATAGTACAATTCAATGACCAGCCCGTCCGTAAGCGTGACTTCTGTTACAATTTCGCCATTGACCCGGCTCTCTTTGTATTTGATACCGGCGCCGGACGCAGCATAATAGCCCTCGGTGTACCTAGGCAGCAGGCTATACGCAAATTCCAATGTGCTCCCGGCGTTGCCGGTGCACGTCTCTGTATCCTTGAGCTGATACACGCCGTTGATGTCCATCACATAGTGCTTAGCGGTATATGTTACCTGGCGTGCAGTCCATTTGGAATACATACACAGCAGCGAGTCAGTCGTCTCCAGCACCGGCATTGTCGTATACGGGAGAGGCTGCGTATAATCAACGTTGTCCAGATACCAGCCATCGAGGATCTTGTATTGCGAAGTCACCTCCGGCGCAACAAGCTCCGCTCCGTAGTAGAAGGATTTATATACGACCGTATCGTTATTTTCCACGAATTTCCCGGGCCAAGCATTCCAATACGTTCTGTACTGGATACGCTCATAGTACAGGTCAATGACCATATCGCCCTCGACCACGACCGTCGCGGAGCCATACAAAACGCCGTTGCGCTTGGCTTCCTTGTAAACAATGCCGCCTTCGACCTCGATACCGCTGGCCTTGAGGTCGTTCAGTGCGACGCTCGTGCCGCTCATGGCAGTTTTGATCTCCTCAGTGCCGTACAGCTGATAGTCGCCGTTCGTGTCCATCACATACTGCCGTACCGTGTAATTGACCTGGCTGGCAGACCAGTGTGCCGTGAGCGCTGTGCTCTGCGTCACAGTCGTCTGCGTATACCTGGAGCCGTCTGCCGTATACCAGCCGTCAAACGCATACCCAGTGCGGTGCGGCGCAGTCGCTGCGAAGGTCTGGCCATAGCGGAAGGTCTTGCTTTGGCCGTCGGTGCCCAACTCGCCGCCGTTCGGGTCGAACGTCACGGTCACCGTCTCGCGCTGGTAGTACAGCTTCAGCACCAGCGAGCCGTCCGCCTTGACAACGCCGCTGGAGACCGTCGGCTCGCCCGCGCACAGCGTAAAGTGCTCATACGTCGCCTCAGGCGCCGTCACGGTCGTATCGGTCTTGCCAGACAGCGTTTTGCTCTCGACCTTCGTGTAGCGGTCGTCATCCGCGTTCTGCTGATAATACTCCACAGTGTACGCGATGTTGGCCGCGCCATCCCACTTGGCGTAGAAGGTCTTGTTGCCGATGTCGGTCGCCGAGATCGCCGTGACCGCCTCGCCGGTAAGATCCTCCGACGCGTACCAGCCCATAAAGGCATAGCCGATCCTGGTCACGTTCGTCGGGAGCTGCACGCCCACGCCGTAGGTGTATCTGCTCACGGTCGTGCCGGAGATCCGGCCGCCGTTCGCGTTCAGCGTCACCGTGTAGGTGTTCGCCGTCCACTTGGCGTAGAACGTCTTGTCGCCGCTGGCCGTCCTGCTGATCGACGTTGTCCTCGAACCGCTCAGGTTTTCCTTTTCATACCAGCCTGCGAAGGTATAGCCGGTCCTGGTCACGTTCGTCGGCAGCGCCGCGCCCGTGCCGTAGGCATAGCCGGTCACGTTGCCACTTTCGATCGTGCCGCCGTTCGTGTTCAGCGTCACGGTGTAGGTGTTGGCCGTCCAGACCGCGCCGTAGGTCGTGTTCGCCGCGGGCATTTTAGCCGCCGGCGTCGTGTCCCACACATAGGTGTAGCCTGTTCGCGTCAGCGTCGGTGCGGTGATCGGCGCGTCATAATAGACCTCGCCGCTCTTTGTATAGCTGCCGGAGGCCGTGCCGCCGTTCAGCGCCCACGTCAGCGTGTACTGCGCACGCGCATAATACAGGTCGATGACCACATCGCCGCTGCCGGGGATCTCATAGGTCGTCCTGACCTGGCTGCCGACCTTGCCCTCCTTGTAGGAGATGGCGTTCGGGATGAGCAGATCGTTTTTGACCAGCTCGCTGAGCGTCAGGGCCGCGCCGGTCGTAGTCGTCAGGCCCTCGTCAGTCGCCCGCAGCTGATACTGACCGTTTGCATCCTGCACATAGTGGCGCACGGTGTAGCTGCGGCCGTTTGCCGTCCACTTGGCATACAGCTGCACATCCGCGGCGGGCATGGCCGCAGCCGTAAACGGCGCGGTATACGCCTCGTCCGTGAACCAGCCGTCAAAGGTATAGCCGATCCGCACGGGCGTAGGCAGTGTGAGGACCTTACCGTACGGCACATTCATCTCCGCGATGTCGTCGCCGCCCTTGCAGTTGAAGCGCAGCGTATACGTCCGGCGGGCATAGAACAGCTTGATGACCGTTTTGCCGCTGCCCGCGATCTGGGCGGTCTCGACCTGCTTGCCGTCGACCGTCGCGTGCTGGTATGTCAGGCCGTCGACTGCTTTGGCGAGGCTCGACAGCGTGAGCGAAGCACCCGTTTCGCCGGTCTTGGCCTCGATCGCCGCGTCGCCGGAGAGCAGATAGCCCTCGCCGTCGGAGCGCTGCGTATAGTGCTCCACGCGGTACGGCGTATCCGGACGCGCCGCCCAGTGCGCGGCATAGGTCACGTCGCCCCGCACGGCGAAGCCGCCGTTTTTATCCAGCGTGAGCGGCGTGCTGCCGCTGTAGTAGCCGGCAAAGTCATAGCCGCCGAGCGCCATGATCGGCGCATAAAGGGTCGCGCCGTACTTGGCGGTGTACGACAGGTCGGCGTTATCTGCCGAGCGCATCTCGCCGTAGGTGAACGTCACGGTATACTTGTTGCGCTCATAGTAGATCTGGATCACCGTGGAGCCGTCCGGCGCGATCTTCGCCTGCGAGAAGGCCTTTGCGGTAAAGCCGTCCCAGCTCTTTGCGGCTGCGGATGTATTGCTGTCGGTCGTGCCGGTCGGATTTTCCGTCAGCGTCAGCGTATAACGGCCGTTCAGCTCCTGCTGATAATGCTCGACCGTATACTTTGTGTTGGTATTCGGCAGCCATCTGGCATACAGCTTGATGCCGCGCGAGTCCTCCGCGCTGCCGATATTGCCCCAGCTGGCCGGAAGAGTCGTATACGCACCCGCGTTGAAGGGCTGCGACGTATAGCCCGCATCCAGATACCATGCGTCAAAATGGTAGCCCGTCTTGGTCGGCGCCTTCGGGAACTGGAACTTCTCGCCGACGCCGCCGGAGATCATGCCCACACTGTTGCCGCCCTCGGTCTCAAACTGGATGTAGCGCGTATTCTGCGGATTGCTCCAGTGGATGGTCAGTGTGCGCCGGATCGGGCGGGAGGTAAAGGCCAGCGTGCCGTTCTTCCAGGTGATGGTCACCTCGCAGGTCTCATCCACCGAGCTGCCCGGCTGCACAATGACAAGGTTATCATGCGGGCTGTAGTGGAATTTCGGATTGCTGAACTCCATGGTGAAGTTCTTTTCATTGCCGTCGCTGCCGCCGTAGACGGTGTCGAAGTTCTTGGCCGGCTTGTCCGCTTCCTCATCGCCGTAAATATCGCCCGACTTCATATCCATATACTTCATGTCGAACAGATTAGACGGCAGGGTGAAGTTCTTTGCCGCGACGATGTCCATCTCCAGCCGGTCATCGTCGTCGTCATACGCAAAGTCAAAGACGTTTTCGACCGAGCCGATCGTCACCAGCGGCCAGTTCCGGTCATACAGCACCGGCTGATAGGTCAGCTTGTCGCTGGAGAACAGCTGGGCCTTAAAGGAGATGGTCAGATACAGGCCGATCTCGATGACCATGGCGCCGGAGCAGCTTGAATCCCGGCCGCCGCTCTCCGACCAGCTCAGGTGGTAGTAGAAGTACCCCCATAGCTGGGCGTACGCGCCCACCTCGGCACAAATGCCGATGGAATCCAGCTTGAGTGAGAACAGGCCCACGCCCACCTCCAGCTCAATACCGGCGCGGATGCCGATCGTGCCCATGACATAGAAGTCAAAGTTGTAGTTTGCCTCCTCCAGGTCGATGACCTCGTTGGTGGACTGCTTGTGGAAGAGCTTGATGGAGAAGTTATACCGCTTGGCGACGCTGTAGCTGAACGTCATGCCGATCGTCACGTACAGATTGGCCTTCACAACGAAGTCGGCGCTCACGCCGTAGCACAAAATGTGCAGCGGGTCCACGCTGCCTTCCTGCGAGAAGATCTCCTTGCGGAAGATCTCAAGCCAGCTCTCCTCGGCGTTTTCCATCATGGCAGAGTATTTTTCCGCCAGACCGCCGCCGACCGTGCCGGCCCATTCGGCCTCCTCGCCATCCTCATCCACGAGTTTTTCGCCCAGGAACGTCTCCTTGTCCTCCATCAGCTCGGTGATCTGCTTGCCGATGTTCAGGATCTTCTCCTCGGCCTTGGTGCCGGAGGCGGACTTCCAGTTGAATTTATCGTCGGACTGATCGCCCGCGGTCTTGGCCGTAGCGGTGATGCCGATGCCGGTGTATGTACCCAGGTCGATGTTGGCGTTGAGCTGGTAGTCATAGATATACGGGAAGATCCACTTCCACTTCCAGATCGCGCCGCCGCTCGTGTTGAGGCTCAGCAGGACCTCCTGTTCAAAAACGGCGGTGAAGTTGATCTCGATCTTGCCGACCGTAGCCGTAAAGCTGATCGTCAGCTCCACGCGCACGCCCCAGCTGCCGCTGTCAAAATGCTGCAGGACCTTGCCCGCTGCGACCTTGGCCGAAACGTGCTTGCCTGTGATGTTCATATGGTTGGCCGCCATCAGGCTCATATCGCTGCCGACCGGCGTGCCGTCCGCATAGGTGACGCTGTACGACTTCATATCCGCCGCCAGATCGTCGCTCAGCTCCTGGAAGCCCTCGGTCTGCACGGCCAGCTCCGTCAGATACTGCGCCGCTTCCTCCACAAAGCCGCTTTCGATCGCCTGCGTCTCCATGTCCTTTTCGATCGCGTCGATCTGCTCCTGCGTGAGCTCGATCTTCTCATTGCGGGTGCTGTAGAGATCCATCGCCGCCAGAACGTCCGACTGGCTCGCGGCGGTGTATGTAATGATATAGCTGCTGCCCTCCTCGCGGACCGAGTCGATCCTGCCGTAGCCGGCGCTTTCAGCGTTGCCGAGATCGCCGATGTAGAACGCGAGGAAATCCCCCGCATCGACCGTCGTCTGCGAGCCGAGGCCCATCTCGACATACTTGTCGTCGGTAAAATCCATCGCAGCCTTGGGAACGGTGATGCTGCCGCTCGCCGCGACCGCCGCCGGCACCTGAACGGGCAGAACGTCCGGCGTAAAGAGGACGTCCTCAGCGTCCGCCGTCCGATAAGTATAGGTATTGCCCGCCGCTCTGGTGATCTCCACATACACGATCGCGCCGTCGTTATTCGTATCATTCGTGCGCTCGTCCGGGCACGTGCCCTCATAGATCGCGACCGTGTCGCCCACAGAAAGGCCGCTGCCGGTATAAGTAAAGCTGCCGGACTGCTCCACCTGCTCAACAGGCTGGGTCTTGCCCTCTGCATTCTGATCCAGCGAGGTGCGGAACAGGCCATTCAGGCTCTCGGTCATGCCGGACACGTCGCTTTTGGGGAGGTACTTCACGCTGCCATCCAGCTTCAGGTTTTCTACCTTCGCCTTCTCGGTGATGATATTCAGCACACGCACGCTCTGCGGCTTGCCTGCAAACGTCGCCGCGGAATCCTCCGCCAGCTCCACGCGGTACGTCTGGCCCGCTTCCAGAACCGGGGTGACCACGCCGCTGCCGGAGACCGTGTAGCGGTACTGCGCTTCAGAGCCGGTGCTGAACTCGGCGTTGTTTGCTGTCACATTGACGAACGACTCGATACAGCCGCTCTCATAGCCGCTGATCTGGAAGGTATATCCCGAGACCTCTTCCGCCTTGAGCTGAACCGTCACATAGTTCGGCGTCTCATTCAGAGCCTGTGCCGTCACCTCGCCCATCTTGGCGTAGAGCGTCATATTTTTCGTGATCGTGCTGCTTGCGCTGACCGCCTCGGTCATATCCGCGTCGAGATACCAGCCGAGGAACACCCTGCCGCTGCAGTCCGGCGTCTGCACAGCGCTGATCCTCGTGCCGGAGGCATACATCCCCTTGCCGAGCAGTGTGACGCCGTCAGGGGTGATGCCATTGCCCAGCTTGGTCTCGACCTCATAGTATTTCGTGGTCGTCCCGCCGGAGCTGCCGGAATTGGCGCCGGAGGTGGGCTTTTTGGCCGCTTCCGGCCGGGCGGTCTCGTCCGCGGGGTCGATGCTCACGCGCGTGGAGGGGACGCCGGGCTCGGAATACCACGTATCCACGCCCTTGTCCATGCGCATGCACAGCGTGGCCGCCTGTGCGCGGCTGGCGCTGCCCTTGGGGTCAAAGCGTCCGCCGGAGCCGGCCAGCAGCCCCGTTTTCCACAGCGTCAAAACGGCCTCACGCGCCCAGGAGGAAATTTCCTCCAAGTCGCTCGGCAGGGTATCATAATTCGCGCCGGTGTCTACCGTCACGCCAAACTGCGTGAGGTAGCGAACGAAGAACGCCGCCATCTCCTCGCGGGAGATTAGGCGCTCCGGCGCGAATTTCCCACCACCGATACCGGTGGTGATACCAAATTTTGCCGCCCACTGCACATACGGCGCGTACCACGCGTCCGCCGCCACGTCGGAAAATTCCGGCGCGTCCGTGTAGCTTGCGGGGTCCACGCCCGCCATGCGGCCGAGCACCGTGACGAACATCCCGCGCGTCATCGTGCCCTGTGGCGCAAAGCGATCCTTGCTCACGCCGCCGAAAAAGCCGTTCACGCGGGCATACTGCACCGCGTTAAAATACCAGTCCGACGCCTTGACGTCGGCAAACGGATTGCTGATCTGCGTGCCCTCCGCCGCCGGCTGCGCGGCCAGCGCGCTCACGGGCAGCATCGTCAGCAGCATGCAGACGATCAGCAGAATGCTGAGAAGCCGTTTTGTCATGGTTCGTTCCCTCCCGGTTCTGTTCTTCTCTGTGCGCTCTCAGGTAACCGTTGATGCCATCGCCAAGAGCGATCAGCAAAAGCTCTGCTGATGGTTATAGGCGATCGCATCAGCGGTTACGCAGTCAGGTAGTGACAGGCGGGTGGGCCGCACAAAGCCCGCCCGCCTGTTTTGCTGCGGTTTAGCCGCCGAACGCTGCCTTCAGCTGGTCGCCGGTCTCGGCTGTCCACTCCTGCACGGTGTGGAACCAGTCGATCATTTCGTCATACTGCTCGTCGCTGAATTCCTGATCGCCCTGCAGGAAGCCCTGATACTGGTTCAGCAGCTCCGCCATGCTCTGGCAGTCGGCGATGACGTCCTCGGGGATCTCGGCGGCGTTGGCGTTGACAAGGTCCTTGACCTCGTTGAACGCGGCAGCCGTGGTGTTGAACTCAGAGATGGCTTCCTGCTTCTTCTCATTCTCGCCGCAGCCGGTCAGGCAGACGAGCAGCCCCAGCACCAGAACGATGGACAGGATGGTGGTCAGTGTCTTTTTCATTTCGTTTTTCTCCCTTACTTTGCTTTTATATTTCATTTTTTAATGAAATCAAACTTATTCGGCGTCGAACACCGTGGTGGTGATCTCGCCGCCCGCGCAGTCGAACAGCACAACGTCCGACATCGCGCTTGCGCCCGTGGCGTCGTACATCTCAAAGAGCATGGCGTACTGCCCGTCGGGCAGCTGGGCCTCGCCGAAGGTGGTGTCCTCGGTGATGACGATGGTATCGGCCGTGTAGGCCTCGGGGTCGGCGTCGGTGGAGAGGTCGCTCATGTACCACACCAGCGTCACCTCGTCGCCCGGCTGCAGAAGCCGCAGCTCTTTGTCGGCCATGCCGTTGTCGTCGATGCCCTGCCGCGCGCCCAGAATGCTCCACGTGTCATCGGAGAAGTCATAGGCGACCTGAAGGTTATATTCCTCGCCGTTGAGGAGAACCGGCACGGAGTAGAGGTTGTAGTCGTCACCCTCGTAGCTCAGCTCCATATACGCAAGGCTGCCGTCCAGCGCGCCCCAGACGCCGCGGAAGTTGTCGGAGAACACACCGTTCTCCCAGTCGGCGTTCATGTCGTTGTCGGTGCCGAGCAGGAGCATCAGGTCGTTGTCGGCGTCCACATAGAACAGCGAGAAGCCGATCGTGGACAGGACATCCGCCGCGTCGGGTCCGAGCGTCAGCACGGCATTGCCCGTCTCGCCCAGCTCCAGCGTCTTGCCGTCCCAGCCCATGGAGTCCAGCGTCTTGCGCTCGGGAAGCTCGGTAAAGTCCATCCCGGCGATGTATTCCATGCCGCTCTCGTCCAGCTCGCCCGTCAGCTCGTAGGAATAGAAGTATTTGAACGCCGTGCTCGCGCCGATGCCGATGAAGCCGTTGAGGTCGCTCACGTCGCCGTTATAGGAGTAGTAGCACGAAAGGCCCGTGGCCTCGGTGCGGTACTGCCCGTGCACCTGATACAGAACGCAGTCGTCCAGCGCATCCAGCACCGCCTGCGCCGAGGGCAGGGTGTCCGCCGTCAGCCGCGCCATGTGGCCGAGGTCCACCATGTTGGTGTAGCCCTGCTCCTTGGTGTTGCCGCCGTAGTTTTCGCTGCGCTGCGCCGCGCGCGCAAACTGCGAGAAGAACGCGGGATCGGTGCACGCCGCGCTCAGCGCTTCGGCGCCGAAGGTCTCATACGCCTGCAAAAGCGCCCCGACCTTGGAAAGATCGGTGACCGACAGGGTGGTGTTGTCCTGTGTGCCGACCTCTTCGCAGCCCGCCATGTACGCGTCACAGATGACCTCGCCGAGCTGTGCGCCGTCCATGGAGGGATCCTCCGCCAGCGCGCCGACCCACTGCGAGTAGTACCAGCCGTTGGCCGGCTCCGTCTCTTCGGAGGCGACAAGATACTTTGCAAGGTCGGAGAACGTGTACGCCACGTCCACCGTGGCCATCAGGCACGTGTCAAAGCCGATCAGCTCCAGCGGCTGCTCATCGGCCGACGGCGTCCACACGCTGGAGAAGGCCGCGTACATCTCGTCGAGCGTCAGAGAGTCGAGCCCGTACAGCTCGTCGAACGCCGCGCCCGACACCGAGCCGCCGCCGTGGTTCCAGAACAGCACCGCCGTCCTGTCCGCGGGGTAGTTCGTTTTGGCAAACTGCAAAAAGTCCGCCAGCGTCTGCGTCTCGCCCATGCTGGCCGATTCCTGCTCGTCGATGAGCTGCAGGCCCTCGCTGTTATACAGCCAGCGCTGGAGCTTGGAGGCGTCGACCAGCTCGTTCTGCCACACGGACGCGCCGCCGGTCTCGATGACCACGTTCACGTTCTCCGGCAGCTGCACCTGCAGCAGCTCGCTCAGGTCGCCCGTGGCAAAGCCGCCGCCGGACTCCAGATCGCTGCCGCACAGATACCAGTAGATCGACCAGCTGCCCGCTTCGCCCGCGGGCGCTTCGTCCGCGGTCTGCGGTGCTTCGTCCGCCGCGGCGGGCTGCACATCGGGCTCTTCCGTATCCTCTGTGCCGCTGCACGCCGCGAGCGATGCGATCATCGCCAGCGCCAGCAGCAGCGCCAGAATTTTCTTTTTCATGCTGTTTGTTTCCTTTCCTGTTTCCACACCCACAGCGTCAGGCCGCGGGCGGCATGGTGGTGATATGCTCCGGCTCCTTCCGGAAGCCGAGCAGACGCCCCGGCAGATATGCCCAGGGCTTGCAGAGAGCGGTGTTGTAATGCTCCGCCGCCTGCTGATAAATGCTCTCACTGCGCCGCAAAATTTCCTGCAGCGCGGCATCCTGCTGCGCCTGCGCGAGCTTTTTGCGATAGGCGGTGAGCTGCCCCGCCGCGCTGTCTACAATGCTGCGAAAGCTCCGCAGAATGCGCCGTACCTCCCAGAACCACAGGGAGATGAATCCCATGGTGCTGACTGCGGCCACGAACCATCCGAGCCATTCCGGCATCTGCTGCGCCTCCCTTCCAAGTCGGATCCTGCAATTACTATAGCACCATCTGCCGCGGTTTTGGGGCGGTCGGCACGAAATGTATGCTTTTGCGGTATGAAATGCAAAACCCCGCTGGAAAGCCGCCGCATTTTGTGATAGAATGCAGAATAAGATCAATCAAGCACGGAACAGGGGAGGTGCGCGCGGTGAATATTGCGGTCTGTGACGATCAGATCGAGGAGCTGGAGGCCGTTGAGGCCCTCCTGCACGCGTGGCAGGAGCAGCAGCGTGCGGTGTTCCACTGGAAGCTGTTCCACAGCGCCGGGGAACTGCTGGACGCGGCGGCGAAGGAGCGCTTTACGCTCTACCTGCTGGACGTGATGATGCCCGGCACGAGCGGTATGGCCGCGGCGCATGAGATCCGCACCTTTGACAGTGCGGCAGATATTGTCTTTCTCACCTCCTCTCCGGGTTTTGCCTATGAAAGCTACGGCGTGCAGGCGCTTGAGTATCTGCTCAAGCCCGTCACGGCCAAAAAGCTCTTCCCCCTGCTTGACCGGCTCTACCTGCGCGAGCAGAAGCCGCAGGAGGGGCTGACGCTCAAGGCCGGCGGCACGTTCATCCGCGTGCCGTTCTCCCAGCTTGCGTATGTTGAGGTCAGCGGCAAGCACCTCTATTTCAATATGACCGGCGGCCAGGTGCACGAGGTCACGGGCGTGATGCGGGAATATGAGCCGCTGCTGCTCGCGCGTCCCGAGTTTATGCGCATCCACCGGTCGTATATCGTCAATATGCTGCAGATCCGCGAGCTCTCCCCCACCGGCGTGCAGACGTTCTCGGGGCAGAGCCTGCCGGTGTCGCGGCTTCTGTATCCGCAGCTGCAAAAGGACTATATGCAGCTGCTGTTCGCCGAACGGGAGGTCTGATTGATGGCATTACGCATTCTCAGCTCGGTGAACTACGGCTTCGTCCTCCTCTTCGGCATCCTGCTCAGCGCCGAAATTTCCGGCGGCTGCGAAAATGCCCGCCAAAAGCGGCTCATCGCGCTCGCCTGCCCAGTATTTCTCGCCCTGCAGGTCACGCTTCGCATCGTGTTCGGGCTGGAGCTCGTGGAAAAGATCTATCCCGTGATCGTGCATCTGCCGCTCATCCTGCTGCTGGTGTTCGCGCTGAAGCGGACGTTCGGCGTGGCGGTCGTGAGCGTTTACACGGCGTATTTGTGCTGCGAGCTGCCGAACTGGCTGCGCATGGTCATCACCGTGGCCGCCCGCTCGGAGCTTGCGGGGCAGATCTGCTACACGGTGCTCATCATCCCGCTGTTTCTGGTCCTCCGGCGCTACTTTGCCCGCGCCGCGCATGAGGCGATGACGTGCTCCAAAACGGCGCTGCTGCTGTTCGGCGCGCTGCCGGTGGCGTATTACTTTTTTGACTACGCCACCACCATCTACTCCAACGCCCTCTACTCCGGCATCGACGCCATCAACGAATCGCTCCCGGCGGTGCTCATGGCGTTTTACGTGGTCTTTCTGACCGCCTATCACGCGCAGTCGGAGCGCAGCCGTCAGGCCGAGCTGCAAAGCTCCATGCTGGAGGTCAAATGGTCGCAGGCCAAGGCCGAGATGGACGCGCTGCGCCGCGCGCAGACGCAGACGGCGGTGTATCAGCACGATATGCGCCACCATCTGAACATGCTCGAGGGCCTGCTCTCGGCCGGAAAGCCCGACCAGGCGGAGCAGTACATCCGCAAGGTGCAATCCGACGTGGAGGCCATCACGCCCCGGCGCTACTGCGAAAACGAGCTGGTGAACCTGCTGTGCTCGTCGTTCGCGGAAAAGGCGCAGCACATCGGCGCGCAGCTGGACGTGGACGCAAAGCTCCCCGCCGCGCTGAGCATCCCCGAGACGGAGCTGTGCGCGGTGCTCTCCAACGCGCTGGAAAACGCGCTGCGCGCCGTGAGCGAACTGCCCGAGGGCCAGCGCACGGTCACGCTCTACTGCGGCATCCGGCTCGGAAAGCTCCTCATCGAGGTCAAAAATCCCTACGCGGGCGAGCTGGCCATGCAGAACGGGCGGCCCGTCTCCAGCCGCCTGGGCCACGGCTACGGCTGCCGCAGCATCCAGACCATCGCCGCGCGCAGCGGCGGTTTGTGCGAATTCCGCGCGGAAAACGGCGTTTTCTGCCTCCAGATCGTCCTGCCCGTCGTCACGCCGGTCGAGCCTGCCCCGGCCTGAGCGTGCCGAAAATGCCTTTTCAAAAGTCCCTTTTAACAGACCGCAGCCCCTCCCGGAGACCGGGAGGGGGCTTTTTTATTCCTTTTCGATGGGGTGTTCGGCGATGTAGTCGTCCAGAATATTGGCCGCGATGCGGCACAGCTCCGGGCAGGGGCGTTTTTTGTAGTACGCGTCCGTCCGCTCCGACGGCTGCGGCCCCGCCGTCTGCCCGGCAAGGCCCAGCAGCTCCCGGCAGATGATCGACCCGTTCTCCGCGCGGTAGCGATCGGCCAGCTCGCGCACGCACGCGTAGTGCGCACTCTTGCCCGCGCGGTCGCCGGGTTCATAGCCGTACAGCAGCCCCGCCGCCATCAGCATCCCGCTCACCGCGCCGCACACCTCGCGCATCCCGCCGATGCCGCCGCCGAACGATGACGCGATCTGCAAAGCCTGCCGCTCCGTCAGCCCCGCGTCCGGCGCGAACGCCAGCAGCACCGCCTGCGCGCAGTTGCAGCCGCCCAAAAACAGCTCGTACGCCCGCTCTCCATGTCGTTCCATGCTCTCGTCCTCCCTGTTCCAATTCTCAAATAAGCCTCGCAGAGTTTTGCGCCCGCAGGGCGCAAGCCTTTTCAAACGGAAACCCAGCGAAGCGGTTTTCGTTTGAGAGCGCTTCAAAAAGCACTTTTGAAGCGCTCAAACGGGGCCTGCGGCGCAGGCCCCGTTTTGTTCATTTTGCGCTTACTTTTCTACGACCTCCAGAAGCTCCATCGGGCAGTTCTTGGCGCACAGCCCGCAGGCGATGCACTTCGATGCCGTGGGGGCGTCCTCGGCCTTGACCATCACGCCGAACGGGCACGCCTCCACACACTTGCCGCAGCCGGTGCAGAGCTTTTTGCTGACCATGTACACGCCCTTGGGGTTCTGCGTGATCGCGCCCGACGGGCACGCCTCGGCGCATTTGCCGCACTGCACGCACACCATGGGCTTCGCCGCGCCGTTTCGCTCCGTGATCTTCAGGCACGCCTTATCGGGGTGGAACTCTTTGTAGAAGGCGACCGAGCACGTGCGCACGCACTCCAGACATGCCATGCACGCGATCCCCTTCTTGACCGTCAATTTTTTCATAAAGCTGCTCCTTTATCTCTATTGTGATCCGATCTCATTATACAAAACGGGCGGAGAATAATCAAGCCGCCTTTTCGCGCTTTGCAGTTTTTTGTCACACCGGCAGAAATTGCTGCACACGCCGCGCATAGCGCCGCGCGCGCTGCGGATACTATCGGCAGACAGCCGCGCGAATGCGCGCTGCGAACCGAGATTGCAGGAGGTACTTCTTATGAAACGCACAGTGATCCTTATTCTGATCTGCACGCTGCTCGTCGGCGCGCTCAGCGCCTGCGCCGCCAGCGGGTACGTGGACGACGGCCGCGGCTATTACGGCAACGTCTCCACCACGCGCGACGGCTACGTGAACGGCACGAACCACGGCGGCAGCGGCCGCTCCGGCGTGACCTACACCCCCGGCACCGGCACCCAGAACACCTACCGCACCACCACCCCCGGCCTGACCGACATGACCGGCACAAACGGCATGACCGGCACGACCAACGGCGCGATGCGGTAACGAACGCACCCGTAGGGGAGGGGCTTGCCCCTCCCGCCGGGAAGCACCGCCGTTCTTTTAGAGCAGTGCCGATTTGCAGAAGTCCCTTGGCTTCCCCTGGGGGAAGCTGGCTGCGGAGCGCTAGCTCCGCAGACTGATGAGGGTCGGGGAGCAGTTGCGTTTTGGCACAACTGCTAAGCTATGTTTTAGTGCTCCCCGGCCCTCATCCGCCCCCTCCGGGGGCACCTGTCCCTACCCTCTTTGTCCCTTCGGGACATTTCCCCCTGATAGGGGGAATCGGCCCCGAGGGGAAGGCAAGGGGTGCCTACGTTTCGCCGCTGCATCAAGGATTCGGCAGTCACAAAAAATCGCCCGCACCGTCTGGTGCGGGCGATCTTCTTTACTCTGCTTTCTGACTTTGCCCTTTTGCGTGCTCGGCCTTCTGCCATTCGATCCACGCGGCGCCGGTGAGGACGAGGCAGACGCCGGCGACGCGCTTCCAGCTGAACATCTCGTAAAACAGATAGTCCAGCACCAGCGACATGCCGAGATTGCCCGCCAGCGTGAGGATGGTGGAGATGAACACGTCCGTGCGGGGCGTGCCGGTGATGATGAGCACCATCGCAAGAAGCCCCGCCACGCCGCCGAGATACACCCACAGCGGCACGCTCGCCATGTGCTCCGGCGACAGCTCTGCGCCCCTGCCGGTGATGAACACGAGCGCGAGGGCCAAGACGGTCGCCTCCAGATAATTGATAAGCGCGCCGTTCGCAGTGCCGAATACCTGCCCCGCCTTGACGTTGACCATGCGGTTCACACAATTGGCCGCGCCGATGATGAGCGCCACGACCAGATAGATCATACCGCCGCCTCCTTTGCTGCGAGCATAATGAGGATCACGCCCGCCGCCACCAGAAGATACCCCGGCAGCTGCCGCGCGTGAAAGCGCACCTTCGGCATCCCAAACAGGCCGAGGCTGTCGATCAGCCGGGCCGAGACCAGCTCGCCCGCGGTGGACAGCGCCGTCATCGCCGCCGCGCCCACGCGCAGCGTGCACCAGCTGCTGCTGGCCACGATGCTGATGCCCATAAAGCCCACAAGATACACATACCACGGCGCGCCGCGCAGGCGGATCTTTTCCCGCCGGATGACGAGCAGATACACAAGCAGCAGCACCAGCGCGATGCCGTGCACAAACAGCGTGATGCCGAACAGGCTGTAGTAATTTCCGAGCTGCCCGTTGAGCGAGATCATCACGCCCTGCAAAAGTCCCGCGATCAGCAGGCCCAAACAGAAGATCATGGCAAATCCCTCTTTTCGGCGAATATCATACACGATTTGCGGCGAAATCGCAACCTTTTTTGTACTCTACCGGCAGTAGAATCGCCATTCTACCCGCAGGAGAGCGCCGCTTGCCGACGCGGAGAGTCCGTTTCCCGAGGATTCGGGTGTCTTTTTTGCCGGACGTGGCTATACTGTTGATAGAAAAACCGCAACGGGAGGACCTTATTATGCGTCAGCTTTTGATCATCGGAGATTCCATTATGAAGGGCGTGATGAACGACGGGGGCAAGTACCGCCTGTGTCACGATCACGATTTTACATCCCTGACGGCCAATGAGATCCAGGTGGATAACGCGTCCAAGATGGGTGCGACGATCGAGAGCATCCAGCCGGTGCTCAAAAAGAAGCTGGGCGGTCTGGATGAAAACAGCACGGTGCTGTTTTCGCTCGGCGGCAACGACTGCGACTATGACTGGAGCAAAATTTCCGACGACCCGGACGGCAGCTTTGAGCCGCACACGCTGAACGACCGCTTCCTCTCGCTCTATCGCGACGCCATCCGCGCCGTGCAGGACACGGGGGCGAAGGTCGCCGTGGCGTCCATCCTGCCGCTGGACTCCGAGCGCTATTTTGACTTTATCACGAAGGACCGCGACCGGCAGAACATCCTGCACTGGCTGGGCGATGTGAACCATCTGTACCGCTGGCAGGAGTATTACAACACGCTCGTGTGCACGCTGGCGCGCGTGTTCGGCTGCCGTCTGATCGACCTGCGCTCGCGCTTTTTGTGCCGGACGGATTTCCCGCAGCTGCTGAGCTGCGACGGCATCCACCCCTCCCAACAGGGCCACGACCTCATCCACACCAGCGTCGCCGCAGCGTTGGGATAAGAAAAACCGAAGAAATCTGTAGGGGCCGATGACCACATCGGCCCTTTTCATTGTTCATTATTCACTATTCATTCTTCATCATTCATTCCGTTAGGTGAATGAATAATGAAGGATGAATGATGAAAAATGAATAATTTTAGTCGTAATGTAGGGGCGGGGCTTGCCCCTCCCGTTGGTACGCACTGCCGTTCTTCTTGGGCAGGGCCGATTTGCTGAGGGCCCCTTGGCTTCCCCTCGGGGAAGCTGGCTGCGGAGCGCAGCGGAGCAGACTGATGAGGGTCGGGGAGCAGTTACGTTTTGGCACAACTGCAAAGCTATGTTTTAGTGCTCCCCGGCCCTCATCAGTCGCCTACGGCGACAGCTTCCCCCAGGGGAAGCTATGGGGTGCATTCCGCTCCGCGGTGCGTGCAAAAGCCACAACTGCCAACCGGCGGGAGGGGCAAGCCCCTCCCCTACGTTACGACGAAGTCGTTAGGGCAAACACGCCTTATGGGGCCGGTAGCCGGCTTCCAGCGCTTCCTCGTAGCTGCTAAACGTGATGCGGTTCTGCTCCTGCGGGAGGCTGCCGCAGGTGTCGCTGTGGAGAACCTCGGAATTGGTGTTGCCGATATATGCCGCAGGGGCGTTTTGGATGGTCGGATTGATCTGCTCCGCCGTAGCGCTGCGCTCGGTCGTGAACGTGACGGTCTTGCCGTCGGAGACCGCCGTGACCGTGCCCTGCAGATCAGTCCTGTAAAGCTGCACGTCCGCGTCGCGCAGGCGCGAGAGGGCCTGCTCCGTCGGGTGGCCGTAGGAATTGTCCGCGCCCACGCTGATCACGCCGTACTGCGGCGCGGCCGCGCGCAGGAACACATACCCGCTCGAGCCGCGGCTGCCGTGGTGCGCCACCTTCAAGACCGTGGCACTGAGGTCCGCGCCGCTCTCCGCGAGCTCATCCTCGGCCTCCAAGCCGATGTCGCCCGTAAAGAGGAACGACGTCTCGCCATAGTCGATGCGCAGGACGACGGAGCTTTCGTTGTTGTCCTCATAGTCGCGCAGCGGGCCGAGCACCGTCACCGCCGCGCCGCCGAGCGCCCAGCGCTCCCCCGGCTGCGGCTGCTCGACGAAGCGCCCCTGCGCGTCCGCGTATTTTACAAAATCGGAGAACGCCTTGGTGTCATACTCTGTCACGGAGCAAAGCACACGCTCCGCCGGATATTTGGCCAGCACGCCCGCAAGGCCGCCGCAGTGATCCTCGTCGCAGTGCGTGGCGACGACGGTTTGAAGCGCCGTCACGCCCCGCTGTGCGAGCGCCGAGACGACATACTGCGCGTCGGCGACGTTGCCGCCGTCGATGAGCATCGCCGCGCCGTCACACACGACGAGCGCACTGTCGGCCTGCCCGACGTCGAGAAAATACACCGTCAGCCCGTCCGCGGGCGTGCGCGGCGCAAGGCCGCAGGCGCACAGCGTGACCAGCAGCGCCAGCGCCAGACACAGCGCCGACAAACGCCTTTTCATTCGCCGCTCTCCCCTTTCTCCTCCGGCTCCCAGAACATCCGAAACGCCGTGGGCAGCGCAATATCGTGCGCAAAGCGCGCCGCGTCCGCCCACACGAAGCCCGCCGCCATCTCGGCGCAGTCCATGTAATAGCAGCGCATCTGCCAGCGGACGTGGGTGAAAATGTGCACGCGCTCGAGCGATTTTTGAAGCCGCTGCGGCCGCGCGCCCCAGCGCTCCACCTGCTCCATCGCCTGCTGCGCCGTGAGCAGCCCCGGCACGTTCGGCAGCTCCCAAAGCCCCGCCAAAAGGCCCGTTTTCGGGCGCTTTTTCACGGCGCATGCACCGCCGCAGCGCAGGAAAAACACCGTTTTTTCCTCCACGCGGCGCTCTTTTTTTGCCGCGCGGACGGGCAGGCTCGCCGCCGTGCCGCCTTGATACCCGCGGCAGAGCGCCGCCAGCGGGCAGCTCTCACAGCGCGGCGCGCTGTTCGGGCCGCAGAGCGTCGCGCCCAGCTCCATGAGCGCCTGCGTAAAATCGCCGCAGCGCCCGGCGGGGTAAATTTCTGCCAGTGCGTCGCGGTATTCCCGCCGCAGCTTCACATCATCCGTCGGGCGGTGATCGTTCAGCAGCCGCGAGACCACGCGCAGGACGTTGCCATCCACGGCGGGCGTGGGCTGCTCAAAGCAGATCGACGCGACCGCCCCGGCTGTGTAGTCCCCCACGCCCGGAAGCGCGCGGATGGCGTCATACGTCCGCGGAAATTCGCCGCCGAGATCATTCATAATGACGCGCGCGGCCTTTTGCAGATTGCGCACGCGCGTGTAATATCCAAGTCCCTCCCAGAGCTTCGTCAGCCGGTCCTCCGGGCAGCTCGCGAGCGCCGCAATATCCGGCAGCTCCGCGAGAAAGCGTGCGTAATAGCCCCGCACCGCCTCCACGCGCGTCTGCTGCAGCATGATCTCCGACAGCCAGACGTGATACGGCTCGCGGTCGCCGCGCCACGGCAGCTCGCGCCGGTTCTGTTCATACCACGGCAGAAGCCTTGCCGGGATCTGTTCGCTCAGCGTCGCCATTCCGCTCCCCCCTTTTGGGATATTGTACGGGTTTCGCGGCGCGATGTCAATTTTCGCTCTGCCCCGCTTTTTTTCGATTTTCCGCACCGGGATCGGGCACGGGTTTGGTGACGCCTGTGCGGCGATGCTTGGATAGCCCGCCCGTCATGCTGTGCTGCGGGTCGTCCACGAACGCGGCGCGGATGATCGCGCCCTCGCCGAATTTTTCGCGGATGGAGTCGACGGTGCTGTCCAGCTTTTCCAGCCGGTCATACTGCGCGGCGTCAAACAGGCTATACTGCCGGTAATCGCCAGACTGTAGGCGCGTGACCTGCACGCCGAGCTGGCGCAGGGGCGTTTTGCCGTCCCACAGGGTGTCAAAAATTTCGCACGCGGCGCGGTAGAGCTCCTGCGTCACGTTCGTCGCCGTGCCGAGCTGGCGCTGGCGCGAGGAGTCGGCAAATTCGCAGCTGCGCAGCTGCACCGTCACGCACGAACCCGCCTGCCCGTCGCGCCGCAGGCGCATCCCCACCGTCTCGCACAGCGACAAAAGCACCTGCTGCGCCGCGCGGCGGTCGGTCACATCGCAGGGCGTGGTGAAGGAGTTGCCGTAGCCCTTGTTTGCCTCCGCCTGTGTGCGCACCTGCATCATCCCGCGGCCGTTGGCATACTGCCAGAGCAGCTCGCCCTGCTTGCCGAGCTTCTGCCGCAGAAAAACGGGGTCGGTCTGCGCGAGCTGGCCGATGGTGCCAAGGCCCATGCCGCGCAGCTTGCGCTCGGTCGCCCGGCCCACCATAAACAGCTCCCCCACCGGCAGCGGCCAGAGCTTCTGCGGGATCTCGTCCGGAAAAAGCGTGTGCACCTTGTCCGGCTTTTCAAAATCGCCCGCCATTTTGGCCAGCAGCTTGTTGCACGAGATGCCGATGTTCACCGTAAAGCCGAGCTCGCGGCGGATGCGGTCCTTCAGCTGCTCCGCCGCCAGCACCGGCGGGCCGAACAGCCCCGCCGTGCCCGTCATATCCATCCATGCCTCGTCGATGGAAAACTGCTCCACCAGCGGCGAATACTCCCGCAGCAGCGCCATGAGCTTTCGCGATGCGCTGACATACAGCTCATAATCCGGCTCCGCCACCACGAGCCCCGGGCATTTTTCCAGCGCCATGCCCAGCGGCTCGCCGGTGCGCACGCCGTATTTTTTCGCCGGGATGCTCTTGGCCAGAATGATGCTGTGGCGCGAGGACTTATCGCCCGCGATGACCGACGGGATCTCGCGCAGGTCGGGCTTTCGCCCCAGATGGCGCACGCGGTACGCCGCCGTCCACGACAAAAACGCGCTGTTGACGTCGATATGAAACACAACTCTGTTTTCCATCAGTAGATCTCCCGCAGCAGCGCCCACCGGTGCGAGTGGACGGTGTATTTGAGCTCATACAGCTTCTCCCGCCCGTCGAGCACGGCGCGGCAGAGGAAAAAGAACGCCTCGATGCCGACGTAGCTGCTCTCGCGGCAGTCGACCACCTCGCGCACCTGCACTGTATGCAGCATGTGCGCCGCATCCTCAAAGCGAAAGCGCAGCGGCTGCATGGCGCCGTCGGCATCACAGCACGCGATCACCTGCAAGGGTACATTTTCGGCAGCCATCCAGCCCGCCCCCTTTCTATCATTTTGGAATGTTTGTTCTATTATAACCGATGCCTGCGCTTTTTGCAACCCATTTCAGGAATTACCACATCTTCTCTTGACAGCCGTGTTATAATATATTCCAAGGCATTGCCGGAGGGAGGTGGGCGTATGGCCGCGGAAGAGCGCCGGATCATGGCCAAAAATCAGAAGGCACGGCATGAGTACTTCATTGAAGAGACGTTCGAGGCCGGCATCGAGCTGTCCGGGACGGAGGTCAAGTCCATCCGCGCGGGCACGCTGAGCTTAAAAGAAGCGTGGTGCCAGATCAAAGACGGCGAGCTCATCCTCCGCCAGATGCACATCGCCCCCTATGAGCAGGGCAATATCTTTAACAAAGACCCGCTGCGGCCGCGCAGGCTCCTCATGCACAAGCGCGAGATCGCGCGGCTGTTCGGCAAGGTCAAGCAGGACGGCTACGCCCTCATTCCGCTCACGGTCTACTTCAAGGGCTCGCTCGTGAAGGTGGAGATCGCGCTGGCCAAGGGCAAAAAGCTGTATGACAAACGCGAGGACGCGGCCAAAAAGGACGCCAAGCGCCAGATCGACCGCGCCATGAAGCAGCACTGAAACAATATAAAAGGAGCACATATGATGGAAAATCCCATTATGACCCTCACCATGGAAAACGGCGGCAGGATCGTCGCCGAGCTGTACCCCGAAAAAGCGCCGCAGTCCGTGCGCAATTTCATCTCCCTTGCCAACAAGGGCTTTTATGACGGGCTGATCTTCCACCGCGTCATCTCCGGCTTTATGATCCAGGGCGGCTGCCCCGACGGCACCGGCATGGGCGGCCCGGGCTACTGCATCAAGGGCGAGTTCAAGCTCAACGGCGTGAAGAACAATCTCTCGCATAAGCGCGGCGTTCTGTCGATGGCGCGGGCGCAGGCGGCCAACTCCGCCGGCAGCCAGTTCTTCATCATGCACGCCGACGGCGAGTTCCTCGACGGGCAGTACGCCGCCTTCGGCAAGGTGCTCGAGGGCATGGACGTGGTCGACAAAATCGCCGCCGTCAAAACAAACGGGCAGGACCGCCCGCTCGACGAGCAGAAGATCGCGAGCATCCGCGTAGACACGAAGGGCGAGGACTACCCCGAGCCCGATAAGCTCCCCGATCCGTATCACAGGTAAATGCTTTTAACCTGCGTGCCAAAGCACGCAGGTTCCATAAGGGGCTGTACTGGTTTCGACGGGGGCAGTGCGGCAGGATAAGCGGGCGGAGGTGTCTGACCTCCTTAAACCGGGCAATTTTTCTAAAATTAACTGACAACAATACTGTTGCTCTGGCTGCCTGATTAGGCGCCCATCCTCCCCGGAAGGACCACGAGCCGGGCCAGGGTGTGATCTGAGTGGTGACCGTGCGGCGGGTAAGAGTTGCCCCGCCCATGCATAATGACTCTACCAAGCCGCTGAGGGTGTTTGTTCCCGCTGCGGCAAGGGAATGTAAATAACAAACTGCGCCCGAAGAAAGTCCTGTCAAGTTGTTTTCGGACAGGGGTTCGATTCCCCTCAGCTCCACCAACTGGGCATTACACGAACACCTGTTATTTTAGCGGCGGCTTTGCCGTACAAGTGTTTTTGTAATGTCAAAAACGAAAAAACGGGGTCAAGGTAAAATCACCTTGACCCCGTTTTTTGCGCCGCGTTATACTGAGCCGCTGTGCTGTTCGTGCTCCGCAAGCCAGCGCTCAAGCTCCTGCTGCCCATAATCGGTAGCGTAGAGCTTTCGCATAGCGTCCAGCACAATGGCTGCAAACTCGTCAATGAGCGGCTGTGAAAGCTCAATTTCGTCCCAATTTGTTGATGGACCGTCTGGCATAGAATCTCCCCTTTCAAAGCAAAGTGCACCGCCAAGGGCATCAGAACCCTTGGCGGTGCACTTTACAGATTTATTTTACGATTTCATTTGCAAGACTGTGCGGCGGTGCGCGACAAAGATTATTCGTTCTTTTCATGAGATAACTCCTCACTTGCATGTAAAATAGATATAGAAAAAGGCAAGCTCCCATATGCAGAAGCTTGCCTCAGACGTCGTATGTAATTTTCGTTTTAATGAATGCACTTCATACATTTTTGCTACATTTCAGTTGTGCGTGTTACGCGGCTTTGCTATACTGAAAATGCAGAAAAGGAGGAATTTTTGTGGCTAAGGTTTATAAGAAATATCGTTGTGAGCTAAAAATTGTTGATAATTTTGGAATGAGAAGTATTTCGATTCATCACGAAGACACTCTCCATGCGCCCTCTGTTATCATCAATGCAGAGAAACCAGAATGCGCAATGACGTTCCACCTTGTTCCCGTTCCCATTGATGAATGGGATAAGGTCAAGGCTGCCGGCGATGACATCTGCAGCATCTGGAAAGAATACCTTGCAGGAACTTTAAACGAGGAATCTGGCATTTCACAATCAAGTAGATACTGAGGTTTAAGAACATATAGAAAAAGCCGAACTCCGCTTGGAATTCTGCTTAAAATCAGACAATTTAAAACTTTACAGTTTAAGAATAGCACACTTTCTAGTGGATAGCAATTATTTTATTATTTTCTTTTATTTCGCTATTTTGGCAGGAGTTTTTGAATTAGCTAACTGCCAGAAAAATTGCAACGCCGTGGATATTTGATTTTCCCTTAATTTCATAAAAAACGGGGCTATTTCTATTTGAAATAATCCGAAATTTGCTTTAGCAATTTCTAGTGTGCAGTAATACAGAAAAACAGGACTCCAACTGAGCCCTGCCTGAAATCAATCAAATCTACAACTTTACATGTTAAGAATAGCACGCGGTCGCGTGTATTGCAATTATTTTTTTATTTTCATCTATTTCTCATATTTTTATTTTTGTTCTTTCACATAACCAGCATTTCACGTTCTCTACCGCATATTTCGCCAGTTAAACACGTCAACACTTGGAATGGAAAAAGGCGGGGAAATTCCCCGCCGCTCGATGGACCAGGGTCTTATGACCAGCCCAATCAATGCAAATGATTTTACATGATATTCTGTTTTGACAGAGCCGATTGAAGCATCGCTTCAATGACAACCGCTCCAACCATTATTATAATGTTCTCAGAAATATCCGGCAGCAGCAACACTGCTCCGGGTGTAATCATTTGCGTGAAAGGGGTGAGTAGCATGGGTGAACAAGAATATCCAGATGTTTATAAAAAAGTCTATGAAAAAGCGAAAAGGCAGGGCCGCATGTACTGTTACTTTACCTGTGTCCGCGATGGTGCGATTCCTCTGGCGTATGCTCTGCAAGAAAGCGGGCTGACAGAACCGGAGTTTATGAGAGCCATGACTCTGACAACCGTAAAGGAAGAACGGCTTCGTGTACTCGAAACGCTTATCCACGATGAGATAATCACTGAAGAGGCTGCAGTTAAGCTGTTCGATGTCACGTTTGCGGAACTCCACACATGGGTGGAGTTCCACAAGTGGTTCATCGAATGATAGAAGCGGAGAGTCGACATAGGCTCTCCGCTTCCGTTTAGTCGCCTGCTAGAACTGCCTCCAGCTTTCGTTCGGCAGCGTTGCGTTCAAGCGTCAGTTTGACGAGCTCACTGATGCACGCTCTGACCGCCGGGGAGGCTTCACTCCACATCACGCCGTATTTTCGGCAAGTCTCTCCAAATACTCTCTGGATTTCTCAGATTGCTGGAAATACCACTCCGCGTCTGAGGGCACACTCTTTTCATTCATGCAAACTCCTTCGCTTGGTGCTATCGCGTTAATTCACAACGAGGTAGCACCGTGCAATCCAAGGTTTTATAAAGCACTTATGTGCGTTCACCATATTTTAAATTATACCAAGGAATATGTCCCATGTCATTGAAGCTCTGCTTCAATGATTATTGCACACGCCATGATTATAATGGACGCAAGGAGGACGTAATATGGGAACTTTTATAGGAATAGCCGGTGATGTCTCCGTCCCAGAAGAACGCCAGCGCGGATATGTCGCGCAGATAATGACAGTCCTGACCCATGGAGGTATGCTGCAAAGTGAAACCATTCGATTGTTCGGCAGATTTGTAACACTGATTCATTTTCCAGAGTTCGATGTCGACAGCGGGTACTTGGAGTGGGGCTATAATTATCTGGAAAATAGATGCTGGGAGCGCTGTGCTTTGAATCGAGATGGCATATTTAGCTCTGGCAAAGTCGGTTCGCATCAGTTCCGGGATGTTGCACAGGCGGTCTATGTCATGGAGGAGCAGGCGTCTTGTACGGCCGCGCTTGCTACCCTAGACGGCAGGCTATTCTGTACAGACAGGCACGTCGGTTGGCTCAATCAGATACTTGGAACAAACTTCAAAACGCAATGTATCGGCGACATTCGAAAAGTGCTTGATACTTTTCCGCCGAATATTCTGCGGGATAAATATATGGAGTTCGTAAATATCTATGGCGACCGCACCGCACCGCTTTCTGCTGAACCTGTATCCACTGCGGATTTTTTGCGGTGCAGTCCTGATGATTTGGCATTTCTGTGGTCGCCAAACAGCCAAATTGAGTTTTCAGGTGCGATGTGGGAATGGCTTACCTCATTGCGGCACAGGCTTGACGCTCTGACTGCCGCAGAGCAAGAAATGATTCCACCATCGGATTTCTTGAAAACGATGGTAACGATTTTGGCAGAAATCAACCCGTCGGACTCACTGATTGGAAACCTCGCATGGCGGGAAATGTTTTTCGACTGGATTCAGGCAGCGCACAATCGGCGTGTGCAGGCTTCGCTGGTGTTAATGAAAGAAATCGCCTCAGAAACAAGTGATAAGACACAGTGCGTCAGCAATCTAAGGCGGTACCTCGCCGTTTTAGGAAACCCGGCGCTGCGGGAGTACGCACTGGGAATTTATATCGACAGATAGTTTTGTGTAGGCGTAGAACCAAGCAATGTGATGAACCGCACATCGCTTGGTTCTACATATTTAGATAGCAAGTAGATAGTTAGCAACAGTCACGTCATGCCGCCAATGGGCGAGGTGATAGACCGACACGGCAAGGAGCGCTAACCGGTCATACGACACAGGCAGCCCATGCTTTTGAGCCAGTTCTCGGTTGTGCCCGCGCAGTACATAGTTGCCGTTGACCTTGCAGTCTTTCCACCGCTTGGGCCGATAACCGTTATCAATGCGATTGAGGTCATCCTGTTTCCACGTACGGCGGATTTCGGCTATAAGCTGTTCGCGGTAACCTTTTTCATTCTGGATACGGCTTAGATAATACTGATACATTCTCTGCGCCCTAAGTGCTCTAAGGTGATGCAAGTCAATTTTATTGGACAGTTCTGCTTTAGAAAACAAATGCTGCTCGTCGGCGGGATGCTGAAAGACCTCCTGAATTGCTGGCAGCTCCTCGGGCAGAATTCGCTGCAACTGCTGCTTGCCACCTTTGCCTTTTTTTACGCGAATGCACCAGTTTTCAAAATTATCTACAACGAGGTCATCTGGAGCTAGATGAAGGTATTCCGCCCTGCGGATACCAACAATTTGTGCAAAATCGTACAGCCGCGGCGATGTATCGCGCCCGGCATCTTTTCGAATATCCACAGCCTTAGTTCTGCGAGAGCGCGTGTTTTCAGCCACGATGCGGATTGGCTTGTTTATGTCCTCCAGCGGAACACCCAGCACACGGCAAATTCCAGCCAGATATGTATGCGTAGTAGACGCGGTTTTGCCGCTGGCTATCAGATAATTCGCATAGTCCTGAATGTGGGCTTTGCAATCATCCAGCGTTTTACATCCGTAAATGGATTTAGCCCACTCAGCATATTTTAAAGCGTGTTTTTTGTATTGATTTTCGGTTTTCTTTAGCATCGGTGTATCTTTCTTTTCTTTACGACTTAGTTCTAAATGTTTAATCTGATATGTAAGACTCCCTCGCTTTTTCCGCCTTGGAGAAGAAATCTTGTTCCTTTTACTCATATAATATCAACCACCCTATATTCAAAATCAGTGTAAATATGCACTGCCAGCCGCGGAGCGGCGTGTTAAATACAGCTCAGTCTTTTTTGAATGGGTGTCCGCTAACCCAAGGGTGAAGACTTGCTAAAGGTCTATCACTCTGCCGGTTTTATAGGGTTCACTGGTTATTTTCCGCCGGCGGCGTCAAATAACCAGTTCATCGAGAGCTCTTTGTGAAAAAGAGTTCCATTTTAAGTAAGAGCCAACCGGCGGAGACTCATACCTTGCGCTAGAGTTAATTGCAGCTGTAGAGTTCTATGTACCTGTCGCTGCAAGCAGATACACTTCGAGGTAGATTTATGTGATATTGTCAGTCCGCGTCAGATTTCCGACGACACGGCAGAGGCGGGGGCGGCGAAGCCCATTCAACATACACGCATACGGCGCGATACCGAAGTTTTCGTCTCTCGGTATAAGACGGGGAGGTACTTGATTCATCTCTCAGACCTCATAACCCAAACAAGAGCTTGACCCAGACAACATCACATTTACAGGTTTTGATTCTAAAAAGGTGGCTTGATTCTTGAAAATATTTTGCTATCTATAATAAAAAGCGTCCGTAGGCGAATGAGCCGGCGGACGCTTGAGTTTTTAATCTCGAAGGAAAGAGGAGAGTCCCTGTATAGGAACTCTCCTCAGAAAATATTACATTATGGATATAGAAAGGCCTATGGTCTTGAGAAGAAACGAGGACGATTTTCGTCAAAATAGGAACTCTATATTTTTATTGTATGTATAATAGAGCAAATGTCAAGCTTTTATGTGCTCAGCAAAGCTGCAATATTTTCCCCTATTTTGACCACCTACAAATCGCGCTGGTAGCGTTTTTTACACGTCAGTTGTGCAGGAAATAAAAAGGTGTCCGACTTGAGAGCTATATATTTCGTACGAATTGGTATCGCTGTGCCCCTCTTGCCAAGTGTGTTTGCCTCGCTGTTACGATTCCTTGCGGCACACGCAACAATCTTACAGCGACTTCATCACATCGAGTAAATATACAACCTCTCCATCGGGGCACTCAATACCGTACTTTTGGTTTGTATTGGTGGATTTATTTTGGTCGATTGTAAAATGAAGTTGGACAGCTAAGAAAAAATCCATAGTGATTTTCCCCACATGGTAGAATGAAGTTTGCACCAAGTGCTTTTAATTCCTGTTATGATACTGAGGATATCCCAGCAATACTTGCTATCCCTGATACCTTATTCTTTCAACCAGCGTTTCCTTTTTCAGATTACTGCTTAAAACGAGGGAAAGCACAATTT
>CAKTXA010000003.1 GCA_934631005.1 uncultured Oscillospiraceae bacterium | reverse complement strand
GAACGGGCGTGGATCTTATCGTCGACCAGATGGTGGAGCTTGAGGTAGTACGGGTAGCCGACCGTGACGCGCTGGTCGAACGCTTCGCCCGTGCGGCCGTCATACAGGACGCTCTTGCCGTCCTCGGCGACGCCCGCCTGCACCAGCAGCTCGCGGATCTCTTTTTCGTTCGCGCCGTCGAAGATCGGCGTTGCGACCTTCCAGCCCAGCGCATGGGCGGCGTAGCCGAGATGGACCTCGAGCACCTGCCCGATGTTCATACGCGACGGCACGCCCAGCGGGTTCAGCACGATGTCCAGCGGCGTGCCGTCCGGCAGGAACGGCATATCCTCCTGCGGGAGGATGCGGGACACGACGCCCTTGTTGCCGTGGCGGCCGGCCATCTTATCGCCGACGGAAATTTTCCGCTTCTGCGCGATGTACACGCGCACGACCTTGTTGACGCCCGGGGCCAGCTCGTCGCCGTTTTCGCGGGTGAATTCCTTCACGTCCACGATGATGCCCGCTTCGCCGTGCGGCACCTTCAGGGAGGAGTCGCGCACCTCGCGCGCCTTCTCGCCGAAGATCGCGCGCAGCAGGCGCTCTTCCGCGGTCAGCTCCGTCTCGCCCTTCGGCGTGACCTTGCCCACCAGATAGTCGCCCGACGTGACCTCCGCGCCGATGCGGATGACGCCGTTTTCATCCAGATCCTTCAGCGTATCCTCGCCGACGTTCGGGATGTCACGGGTGATCTCCTCGGGGCCGAGCTTCGTGTCACGGGACTCGGTCTCATATTCTTCGATGTGGATGGACGTGAACACATCCTCGCGCACCAGGCGCTCGTTGAGCAGGATCGCGTCCTCGTAGTTGTAGCCTTCCCACGTCATAAAGCCGATGAGCACGTTTTTGCCCAGCGCGATCTCGCCCTGCGAGCAGGACGGGCCGTC
This sequence comes from uncultured Oscillospiraceae bacterium, assembly GCA_934631005.1. Taxonomy (GTDB): domain Bacteria; phylum Bacillota; class Clostridia; order Oscillospirales; family Oscillospiraceae; genus CAG-170. The sequence continues at coordinate 112,953 of CAKTXA010000003.1, read as the reverse complement.
GGCGATGACCTGACCGGCCTCCACGCGCTCGCCGACCGCAACGATCGGGCGCTGGTTGATGCAGGTGCCCTGGTTGGAGCGGGCAAACTTCGTGAGCGTGAAGTCGGCGACCGTGCCGCTGTCGTAGCGGACGGAGATATGGTCGGCGGACACGGCCGTGACCAGGCCGTCCTCCTTCGCGGTGATGCAGACCTCGGAGTCGACCGCGCACTTGTGCTCGATGCCGGTGGCGACGATCGGCGCCTCGGTGACCATGAGCGGCACGGCCTGACGCTGCATGTTCGCGCCCATGAGCGCACGGTTCGCGTCGTCGTTCTCAAGGAACGGGATGAAGGCGGTGGCGATGGAGGTCATCATCTTCGGCGACACGTCCACATAGTCGATCATGCTGCGCTCAACGGAGATGATCTCGTCGCGGTGGCGGCACGTCACACGGGCGTTTGCCAGACGGCCTTCGTCATCCAGCGGCTCAGACGCCTGCGCCACATAGTAATCGTCCTCCACGTCGGCGGTCATGTACTCGACGATGTCGGTGACCTTGCCGGTCTGTTTGTCGATCTTGCGGAACGGCGCTTCGATGAAGCCGTATTCGTTGATGCGGGCGTAGGACGACAGATAGTTGATCAGGCCGATGTTCGGACCTTCCGGCGTCTCGATGGGGCACATACGGCCGTAATGGGAGTAGTGCACGTCTCGCACGTCGAACGACGCGCGCTCACGCGACAGGCCGCCGGGGCCGAGCGCAGACAGGCGGCGCTTATGCGTCAGCTCTGCCAGGGGGTTATTCTGATCCATGAACTGCGACAGCGGCGAGGAGCCGAAGAACTCCTTGATGACCGCGGTCACGGGGCGGATGTTGATGAGGCTCTGCGGGGTGACGACGTCCAGATCCTGAATGGTCATGCGCTCACGGATGACGCGCTCCAGACGGGTAAAGCCCACGCGGAACTGGTTCTGCAGCAGCTCACCCACGCAGCGCAGGCGGCGGTTGCCCAGATGGTCAATATCGTCGGTGGTGCCGGCGCCCTGGATCATGCAGAACAGATAGTTAATGGAGGCGAGAATATCATCCTTCGTGATATGGCCGGGGATGAGCTCGCTGCGGTGCTCCTCCAGCGCGTCCTTCCAACCATCGGCCGGGACGGTCTGCAGAAGCTCCCGCAGGACGCTGAAGCACACCTTTTCGCGGATGCCGTATTCCGCCGGGTCAAAGTCGACAAAGTTCTTCATGTCGACCATGCCGTTGGAGAACACCTTCACGTCGCGCTCGCCGATGTGGATGACCGCCTCGTTCACGCCGCGCGCGGAGATCTCGCGCGCCTTTTCACGCGTGAGCGTTTCGCCGTCCATGGCGATGATCTCGCCCGTGAGCGGATCGGCGACCGGCTGCGCCAGCATCTGACCGGCCAGACGGCTCCAGATGTCCATCTTCTTGTTGAACTTATAGCGGCCGACCTTGGACACGTCGTACCGACGGGGATCAAAGAACAGGGCGTTGAGGTATTCCTCGGAGCTCTCCACTGTGGGCGGCTCACCCGGACGCAGGCGGCGGTAGATCTCCAGCAGCGCCTCCTCGCGGGTCTTGCAGGTATCCTTCTCGATGGTGGCCAGCAGATACGGGTCCTCACCGAACAGCTCCTTGATCTGCGCGTCACTGGAGACGCCCAGCGCACGCACCAGGCACGTGACGGGGATCTTGCGGTTCTTGTCGATGCGGACGTAGGCCACGCTGTTGAGATCGGTCTCATACTCCAGCCATGCGCCGCGGTACGGGATGACCGTGGCCGAATAGATGTGCTGGTCGGCCTTGTCCACCTCGTCGCCGTAATACATACCGGGGCTGCGGACGATCTGGGAGACGATGACGCGCTCCGCGCCGTTGATGACGAACGTACCGCCGTTGGTCATCAGCGGGAAATCGCCCATGAAGATCTCCTGATCCTTAATTTCGCCCGTTTCCTTGTTGTGCAGCCGCACGCGCACCTTGATGGGCTTTGCGTAGGTGGCGTCGCGCTCCTTGCACTCCTCCACCGTGTACTTCGGCGGCTCGTTCATGCTGTAGTCCAAAAAGCTCAGCTCAAGGTTCCCGGTGTAGTCGCAGATGGTATCCACATCCTTGAACACCTCGTGCAGGCCCTCGTTGAGGAACCATGCGTAGGAATCCTTCTGGATCTTCAGCATATTCGGGATCGGTAGGATCTCCCCGTGCTTTGCGAAGCTCTTTCGCAGGGTCTTGCCATACATGACGTCCTGAGTGTTCGCCATTATGCTTCATCACAGCCTTTCTGTATGCGTTCTGTGTTTTTGATACGCCCGGATATGTTGTAAAAACTTGTCCATAAGCCGCTTGCATATTCGCCGTGCGGATGCTATAATCATCTCGTAAAAAGGGTACTGTGTGCGCGACCCACACTGCGGCATTATGGACTAATATTTTATCACGGAAAGAATTGCTTGTCAATTCTTTCATTTTGTTTTTTTCGCCGAAATTGCACGGTTTCGTGCAACTGTTTTATGGATTTTCACCGTTTTGCCATTACAAAGTATAAAAACCGCCGCGATGCCAAACGCATCGCGGCGGTCATTTTTTTACTCTAAAAGTCCGTATTTTGCCTTCACGCGGTCGAATTTTTCGAGGATCGGCAGACCGGCGAACCACAAAAACAGCCACGTCGCCGCCGCGCGGATGAGATCGACCGGCAGGCCCGTGAGATAATAGCTCAGCAGCAGCTTCCAGTCGAGCGTCCGCGCCCAGATGAGCGCCGAAGCGGGGTTCATAATACCGCCGTAGATCACGACCGACGCGATCACGCCGAACAGGCACAGAGACAGCCGCGACCGGCGCAGCGCGCCCCAGCGCGCCAGCACGCCCGCGAGGAAGCCGATGAGGCCCATCGCGAACATCTGAAACGGCGTCCACGGCCCCTGCGAAAACAGCACGTTGGAGGCCAGCATGCTCAGCGCGCCGACGAGGAAGCCTGTCTCTCCCCCGAACGCAGCGCCCACCAGGATCGTCAGCGCCACGACGGGCTTGAACTCCGGCAGCATGAACAGCGCCGCACGCCCCGCCACATTCAGCGCGCACAGCACCGCGATGAGCACCAGCTCCCGCGGCTGCGGGCGTCGGCCCTCAAACACGAGGAAAAACGGCGCCATCGCCTCCAGCAGCACCAGCAGCGAAAGGAGATAGTAGTTCGCCGCGCCAAGATACCGCAGGCCCAAAAACAGCGTCAGCGGGATGAGCAGCAGGATGAGCGCCGCGCAGACGCGCGTGCGCACGGCCAGGCGCTGCTTTTTGACGGGCGGCAGGGTCGTTTTGGCCGCCCCGCCGCGGCTGAAGCACAGCGCGCAGACGAAAATGGCCGCGATCAGCACGGCGTACAGCACGAGCTGCCGCCCCGCCGGGTGCGTCAGGCCGTTTTCGGTCAGGAGCGCGCTCAGATCGCTCACGCGCAGCGCCTGCACCGTAAGGCCGAGCGCCGCAAGTCCACTGACCGCACCCAGGAGCTTGCGCCACAGCGGCAGCTTCCGCAGGCTCTCAGCCCGCTCCGGCTGCGGCAGCGGCGGCGAGTACGCCGGCAGCGGCTCGTCCTCCGGCAGCGGCGCGCCGCACGCGGCGGCGACGTCCCCCACTGTGACCGCGCCGGGCAGACGCTCCCGCGCGATGCGGTCGGCGGCGGTCGTATAGAAGCAGTTGCCGGAGAAGAACGATCGCGGCGTACCCTCGGCGGTGATGCCGCCGTCAAAGAACAGCGCGCAGTGATCGGCAAATTCGGCGCAGAACTCCACATCGTGGCTGACCGTGACGATCGTCACGCCACCCGCCTGCAGCTGCCGCAATATTTGCGCCAGCTGGCGCTTAAAGGCGGCGTCCAGCCCCTTTGTCGGCTCGTCGAGCAGCAGGATATTCGGCGCGCAGAGCAGCACCTTGGCCAGCGCCGCGCGCTGCTGCTCGCCGCCGGACAGGTCATACGGGTGCCGCTCCAGCAGCCCCTCCAGCCGGCACAGCGCCACCGTGCGCGCAAGCGTTTCCTCCTCCCGGCACACGTCCAGCAGCTCCTCGCGGACCGTTTTTTTGACGAACAGCGTCTGCGGGTCCTGCGGCAGCAGACCCACACGGCCCGCGGCCGTCACCTCGCCGCGCAGAGGCTTGCTTAACCCCGCCAGCACGCGCAGCGTCGTGGATTTTCCCGCACCGTTCGCACCGAGCAGGGCGTAATGCTCGCCTTTGCACACCGTCATCGTCAGCCCGCGCAGCACGTCGGGCGCGTCGGGTTCATAGCGGAACCAGACCTCGCTTGCCATGAGCACCGGCTCCGTCTGCACACGCACGCGCTCCGGCGGAAGGCTGCCCAGCGGATGGGCGGCAGCGTAGCTGCTCAGCCACGCGCGCCCCTCGCAGACCGTGACGGGGCACGTCCCGGACGACTCCACCGCGCCCCAGATGCGCATGGCGGCGGGCATGGCGTAAAACATCCCGCTCCCCTGCCTGCGCAGCAGCGCGCCGACCTCGCCCGGCGCGGCGCAGCAGACGAGCCGCCCATCCTCCAGCACAGCGGCGCGGCGCGCATAGCTCAGCGCCTCCTCCAGCCGGTGCTCGCTCAGGATGATCGTGGTGCCAAGCTCGCGGTTGATCCGCGCCAGCACGGCGAGAAAATCCGCCGCCGCGATGGGGTCGAGCTGGCTCGTCGGCTCGTCCAGCAGCAGCACGCGCGGCTGCATCACCATCACCGACGCAAGGCTCAAAAGCTGCTTCTGCCCGCCGGACAGCTCGGATACATTTTTGTAAAACCAGTCCTGAATGCCGAAAAACGCCGCCATTTCGGCCACGCGCCGGCGGATGACCGGCGTGTCACAGCCCAAAGACTCCAGCCCGAACGCCAGCTCATGCCAGACCTTGTCGGTCACGACCTGATTTTCGGGGTTCTGCAGCACAAAGCCGATCGCGCCCGCCTGAACCGCGCGCGGCACATCGTCCAGCGGCGCGCCGCCAAATAAGATCTCGCCGCTGCGCGCGCCGTGCGGGGCGAGCACGCTCTTGAGCTGCCGCAGCAGCGTCGATTTGCCGCTGCCGGACGCGCCGCAGAGCACCAGAAACTCCCCGTCCTCCACGCAAAGCGTCACATCGCGCAGCGCGGGCTGCTCCTGACCGGGATATGTGAACGTCAGGCCGCGGATCTCATAGCACGCCACACGCGTTCCTCCCTCCAGTTCAGGATCAGCGGCGTCATGCACAGCGCCGCGTAGGCGAGCAGGAAGCTCACCGTCCAACCGCTCATCTCCGCCGCGCGCACGGCGGGGTAATAGCGAAAATACGTCCCGCCGCAGAGCCAGCCCGCAGCCACAAAAAAGCCCAGCCCCAGCAGCCAGACGAGTGCCATGCGGTCGCGCTCCGTAAAGCGGTAGATGGAAAAGCTCGTCCGGCGGGCAAGGCCGTATCCGCGCGAGCGCATCGAGTCCGCCGTGTCCAGCGCGTTCTCAAGGCTCCACGTGATCATCGCCGAAACGACCGCGGCAAAGCCGCGCACGCGGGCAAGCACCCCGCGCGCTTCGCGCCCCATCGCCCGCTGCGCCAGCTGCACGCGGCGGTACTGCGCCGCAAAGCGCGGCACAAAGCGCAGCGTCATCGACAGCACGAGCGAGAGCGCCGGGACGACCCGGCCGAACAGATATACGAACTTATCCGACGTCATCACCGCGTGAAAGCTCACGAACCACAACACCACGCAGCCCAGCATCCCCGCCGCCGCCGCGCCGTAATACAGCGACTCCAGCGTCAGGGGGTTGCCGGACGGCAGATACGTGAGGATCGTCATGCCCTCGTGATTGAACGCCGGGTTGAGGATCGCCGCCAGCAGCATCATCGGCAGCAGATACAAAAGCGTCCTGCGCAGGTGCGCGCCCCCCTGCGCGCGCGCGCAGTAGCCCGCCGCGCAGAAAAACGACACCGCCAGATACGCCGGGTGCATCAGGCACATCGAAAAAACGAGCACCAGCGCGTAGAATATGAAGTTCACACACGGGTGATAGCCCGCGAATGCGTCGCGCCGCGTCATCGTCTCTCTCCTTTACTGTATCTGCGCCTCGTCCAGCTCCGCGCCGACGTCCGCTCCGAGGTCGCAGGTGTACTGCCAGCGGATGACGTCGCCGTCCTTCAGCTCATAGCGGCTGCACCCGTAGTTCGGGAACCAGCCGTTCACGCTGTAGACCCAGCCGGACAGCGCCCCGGCGTCAAATTCATACAGATTCCCGATGCCCTCGATATACGCCGAGTCGTATACCGGCGTTTTGGAGAACTCCATGTGCAGCTTGTTGGCCTGACAGACGCGCTGCAGCACGTCAAACACGCTCTCCCCTTCGGAAAACGGCACCTTCGTCTCGGAAAACAGCCAGCCGTCCGCCGGGACGAGCGCCGCCTTTTCCTCCGGCAGCTCGTCCAGCCTGTCCAGCAGCGTTTCGCAGGAGATGGAGATGGTGCACGTTTTGTCCCCCACCGGCGCGGGCTTTGCGCCGCAGGCGCACAGAAGCAGCAGCGCCAGAACGAGCGCCAGCAGCGCCCCGATTCGTCTTTTCACAGCTTGTCTCCCTCCCCGGAAATATGCCAAAAAGCGGCTGCACAGAGATGCTGTACAGCCGTTTTTTACTTATCAGCAGTAGAAATCCTTGATCTTCTTGGCGCGCGACGGATGGCGCAGCTTGCGGATGGCCTTGTTTTCGATCTGGCGGATGCGCTCGCGCGTCACGCCGAAGATCTGCCCGACCTCCTCGAGCGTATGCGTCCGGCCGTCGAACATGCCGAACCGCATCCGCAGCACGTCGGCCTCGCGGTCGGTGAGCGTGCCGAGGATCTCGGTGAGCGCCTCGGCCAGCAGCGTGTTGGACGTGGCGTCGGCGGGAGAGGGCGTGTTGTCGTCCTCCACGAACGAGCCGATGGTCGTATCCTCTTCGTCGCCCACGGGCATATCCAGCGACAGCGTGTCCGCCGCCGTGCGGTTGGCCTCGATGATCTTTTCGATCGGCAGATTCAGCTCCGCCGCGATCTCCTCCAGCGTGGGCTCGCGGCCAAGGTCCTGCACGAGCTTGCGGTTGCAGCGCGTGGCCTTGTTGATGACCTCCACCATATGCACCGGCACGCGGATGGTCCGCGCCTGATCGGCAATGGCGCGGGTGATCGCCTGCCGGATCCACCAGGTGGCATATGTAGAGAACTTGTTCCCTTTTGTATAGTCGAACTTGTCGACCGCGCGGATCAGGCCGGTGTTCCCCTCCTGGATCAGATCCAGAATGTGCAGCCCGCGGCCGGAGTATTTTTTCGCAATGGACACGACCAGACGCAGGTTTGCCTCCGTCAGCTTGTCCTTGGCGGCCTTGTCGCCCTCGGCAACGCGCCGCGCCAGCTCGATCTCCTCATCGGCCGACAGCAGCCGCACCTGGCCGATCTCCTTGAGGTACATCCGCACCGGATCGTCCAGATTGTATTCCGCCGCCAGCTCCAGAGGATCGACCAGCTCTTCCTCCTCGCCGCCTACGTCGTGCAGGTCGCCCGCGTCCAGATCCATGCCCAGCGAATCGTCGGGCATATCCAGATCCAGCTCCGCGCCGACGACCGGAATGCCCAGCACGTCAAACGTATCGTAGATCTGCTCGATCTTCTCCACCGGCAGATCCAGCTTTTCCAGCTCAGCCGTCAGCTCCGACGCCTGCACCGTTCCCTCGCGCTTTGCTTTTGCGATCAGCGCGGAAACGCGCTCCATCGCGTCATTCGCCTGCGGCTGCGCATTTTTTGCATTTGCCATCTCTCAGCTCATCCTCATTCGTGTATCGTCGTGCGCAGTCTATGCCGCGCAACGATTTATTATACACCCACAGCCGACATTTTTGCAAGACTTTTCACAAAAAATATCAGATTTTTATCTCTTTTCTCTTTTTAGGCTCTATCGTGTCAGATCTCCATGATGACCGGCAGGATCATCGGGTTGCGCTTGGTGGTCTTGAAGAGGTAGCCGGAGAGGTCGTTTTTGATGTTCGCCTTCAAAACGCCCCAGTCGCTGCGGCCACCGGAGCGGCTGCGGTCGATGGCGTGCGCGGCCACGGAGCGCAGCGCGTCCATCAGGTCCTCCGACTCCTTCACATACACAAAGCCGCGCGTGATGATGTCCGGCCCCGTGATGACGCTGCCGTCCTCCGACGAGATGTTCACGACCACCACGATCATGCCGTCCTGCGCCAGATGCTTGCGGTCGCGCAGGACAACGCTGCCCACATCGCCCACACCCGTGCCGTCCACGAGCACCTTGCCCGCGGGCACGGTGCCGCCCCATTTGCACGTGGCCTTCGTCAGCTCCAGCACCTTGCCGATGTCGCTGATAAAAATATCCTTCGGGCTCATGCCCATGCTCTGCGCCAGCTTGGAATGCGCCTGCAGGTGGCGCTGCTCGCCGTGCACAGGGATAAAGAAGCGCGGCTTTGTGAGCGCATGGATGATCTTGAGCTCCTCGCGGCAGGCGTGGCCCGAGACATGCAGGTCGGCCAGCTTGTCATACACGACCTCCGCGCCCTTGCGGTACAGCTCATTGATGATGCGGCTGACGGCCTTTTCGTTGCCGGGGATGGCGGAGGCGGAGATGATCACGCGGTCGCCCGCCTGGATCTCGACCTGCCGGTGGCCGGAAAAGGCCATGCGGTACAGGGCGGACATATTTTCGCCCTGCGAGCCGGTGGAGACGATGACGACCTTGTTCTTCGGCAGCGATTTGATGGCGTTGATGTCCACGAGCGTGCCGTTCGGGATCTTGAGATAGCCCAGCTCCGTGGAGACCTTGAGGATGTTTTCCATGCTGCGCCCGGTCACGGCGACCTTGCGCCCGTATTTGTGCGCCACCGAAAGCAGGCTCTGGATGCGGAAGGCGTTGGATGCGAACGTCGTGACGATGATGCGCTGGTTGCACCCGGCGAACTGCCGGTCAAAGCTGTCGGCCACGACCCGCTCCGACGGCGTAAAGCCCGGCCGCTCCACATTCGTGGAATCGCACAGCAGCGCCAGCACGCCCTCGCGCCCCAGCTCGCCGAAGCGCGTCAGGTCGATCATGCCGTCCTCCGAGGCCGAGTCGATCTTGAAGTCGCCGGTAAAGATCACGGTGCCGACCGGCGTTTTGATGGCAAACGCGACCGCGTCCGCGATCGAATGGTTCACGTGGATGAACTCCACCGTGAAGCAGCCCGCCTTCACGACCTCGCCCGCCTCGTGCGTAAAGAGCTTGACGCTCTTTTCCAGATGGTGTTCCTCCAGCTTGAGGTTCACAAGCCCCGCCGTCAGGCGCGTGGCGTGGATGGGGCACTTGAATTCCTGCATGGCGTAGGGGATGCCGCCGATGTGATCCTCATGCCCATGCGTGAGGAACAGCCCGCGGATCTTCTGCTGGTTCTTCACCAGATACGACATATCCGCGATCACGAGATCCACGCCGTACATATCGTCCTCCGGGAAGCCGAGCCCGCAGTCGATGATGATAATGTCCTTGCCGTATTCCAAAACGGTCATATTCTTGCCGATCTCGTTCAGACCGCCAAGGGGGATGATTTTCAGTTTTTCTGCCAAAATGTAGTCACCTTTCTGATTTTCGATTCGTTAAAAAATGTAATATTGTCGTTTTTCGGCGCAATGCGCCGCCGCACCGTCCCCTGCCGAACGCGGCAGACGGGCAGTGTAAAGCCGCGTACACCGGCGCGTCCGCCCGGCCCTGCATCGCCGGACGCTCCATGCCGATCTACGCATGTGTATGGACTTGCTTCTATCCCGATGCGCCATGGGGCGCAAAAGCACAAATCAAACGCGCCGCCTGACTGCACGGCGCACTCTGTAGTGTATTATAGCATAGTTTTTCGCCAAAGTATACAATTATTTTTTATGTTTTTTGTCGAACTTGCGAATTGCGGCTGTTTTTCCCGCCCGCCGCCGCGGCGAGGATCCTCGAAAAAAGCCGACATCGTGCTTGTGTTTCGCCGAGTACTCTGCTATAATATAAAATCATTTTGGGTCATCTTACCCACGCGAGGAGGTGCCGTCCCTGAACCGCCATATTTCAAAGCTTTTGCAGCCGGGTGTGATCTGGTACTGCGTGATCATGCTCCTGTTCTCAGCGGCGACCGCCGCGGTGGGTTATCTCTATCTGCAAAAGGGTGAAATGCTCATCGCCATCCTCGCCGTGTGCGAGCTGGCGCTCACCGTGCTGGTCTTTGCCGTCAGCCGCATCCGCTTCGCGCGGCGCAAGCGGACGCTCATGGAATACGTCCAGAGCGCGACCGACTCCGTGGGCGTGTCCGTCCACTCGGGGACGCCGTTTCCCATGGCCGTGCTGCATCTGCCGGAAAATGAGATCATCTGGGGCAACGACGCGTTCTATGCCATCACGGGCCTCACGGATTCCACCCGCTATCAGACCATGGACGCCATTATCCCCGGCTTTACCACCGAGTGGCTGCGTGAGGGCCGCAGCGAGCTGCCCGGCGACCAGCACATCGGTGGCCGCCGCTACCGCGTGTACGGCAACTACGTCCGCTCGGAGGAGGACGAGGCGACCGTGAAGCTCGCCACCGTCTACTTTGCGGACATGACCGAGATGTTCAACATCCGCGACGAATACCTCCGCACGCGGCCGATCGTGTCGATCGTGCTCATCGACAACTACGACGAGCTGACCAACAACCTCTCCGACGGCAAGATCTCCAATCTGGACGCGCAGATCAACGAGACCATCCAGAACTGGCTGGGCGAGCGCCACGCGCTCATGCGCAAGGTTGAGCGCAACCGCTACTTGCTTATTTTTGAGAGCAAGGATCTCACCGCCCTGCAAAACGAAAAATTCGTCCTGCTCGAGAGCATCCGCGCCGTCGTCAACCCCTCGGGCGTGGCGGCCACGGTGTCGCTTGGCATCGGCAAGGACGGGCAGTCGTTTGAGGAAAATTACAACTTCGCCATGCTCGCGATCGAGATGTCCCTCTCCCGCGGCGGCGATCAGGCTGTCATCAAGGACCGCTATAACTTCACGTTCTTCGGCGGCCGCACCAAGGAAACAGAGCGGCGCACCAAGGTCAAGTCCCGCGTGGTGGCAAGCTCCCTGTCGGAGCTCATCGCGCAGTCGAGCCAGGTGTTCATCATGGGCCACCGCATGGCCGACCTCGACTCCGTCGGCGCGGCGGTAGGCCTTGTGAGCCTGTGCCGCAAAAAAGAGCGCCGCGTGCGCATCGTGCTCGATCTGGAAAATAACGCCGCGGGCTCGCTCATCGAGGAGCTGCGCGCGCAGCCGGAATACCGCGACCTGTTCATCTCCGGCGAGGACGCACTGGTCGAGGCCGACAGCCACAGCCTGCTCATCATCGTCGACACGAACCGCCCCGATCAGGTGGAGTCGAAGGCGCTGCTGGAGTCCATCCCGCGTGTGGCCGTCATCGACCATCACCGCCGCGCGGCGGACTATATCGAGCAGATCGTGCTGAATCTGCATGAGCCGTTCTCGTCGTCAGCATCGGAGCTGGTCACGGAGGTCTTGCAGTACGCGCTCGATCCCGGCGATATTCGCCCGCTCGAGGCGCAGGCGCTGCTGGCGGGCATCGTGCTCGACACGAAGAATTTCAGCGTCCGCACCGGCTCGCGCACATTTGAAGCGGCGGCGTTCCTGCGCCGCACCGGGGCCGACACCGTGGACGTCAAAAAGCTCTTCCAGAGCGATCTGGAAGCCACCGTCGCCCGCTACCGCGTGGTGCAGGCGGCGCGGCTGTACCGCAACGAGATCGCCATCTCCGCCTATGACCGCACCATCTCCCGCACCGTGGCGGCGCAGGCGGCCGATGAGCTGCTGAATATCTCCGGCATCCTCACGTCCTTCGTCCTCTATCCCGCGGGCGAGCAGGTCATCATCTCCGCCCGCTCCATCGGCGAGTGCAACGTGCAGGTCGTGCTGGAGCCGCTCGGCGGCGGCGGCAACGCCGCAACGGCCGGCGCGCAGGTCAGGGGCAAGCCCCTGCGCGAGGTGCTGGAAGCGCTGGTCGCATCCATCGACAAATTCTACGAAAACACCTGAATTTTAGAACTAACATCCGAAAGGGGTCTTGAACATGAAGGTTATTTTGACACAGGACATCCGCGGCAAGGGCAAGCGCGGGCAGATGATCGAGGTCTCTGACGGCTACGCCCGCAACTATCTGCTGCCGAAAAAGCTGGCGCAGGAGGCAAACGCCGACAATCTGAACACCATGCGCATGAACGACAAGGCCACGCAGGAGCGTCAGGCCAAGGAGCGTGCCGAGGCGCTGGAGATCAGCAAGAAGATGAAGGACTTCACCCTCACCGTCACCGCCAAGGGCGGCGGCGCGGGGCGTCTGTTCGGCTCGGTCACCAACACCGAAATTGCCGACGCCCTGGAGCAGCAGCAGTCTATCAAGCTCGACAAGCGCAAGATCGTGCTGGACGAGCCGATCAAAACGACCGGCGTGTACACCGTCAAGTGCAAGCTCGGCTATGAGATCACCGGCGACCTGAAGGTCGAGGTCAAGGAAGCGTAATTCCCGCGCAGGGCGCGGCCCCGAAAGGAAGTGAGATCGTATGGATGATCTGCTCACACGGCAGGCGCCGCAGGCGCTGGAGGCAGAGCAGTCGGTGCTCGGCTCCATGCTCATCGACGAGCGCTGCGTGCCGGATGTGATCGGGATGCTCCGCCCGGAGGAGTTCTATCTCCGCCAGAACCGCGAGATCTACGAGACCATCTATGCGATGTTCAACTTCTCTGAGCGCATCGACCCTGTCACCGTTCTGGATAAGATGAAGGAGCGCGGCGTCTATGACGAGCAGCGTTCCTACGACTATATCGCGCAGCTGCTGCAGATCACGCCCACGGCGGCGAATGTGAAGCAGTACTGCGCCATCGTGCACGACAAGGCGCTCATGCGCGACCTGTCCACCACCGCGGACGAGATCAACGAAATGGTCTACGACGGCAGCGGCACCGCGCAGGATATGCTGGAGGCCGCAGAAAAAAAGGTCTTTTCGCTCCGCCGCGAAAACTCCGGCGACAGCCTGCAGCACATCGGCAAGGTGCTCGTGAGCGTCTATGACCGGCTCGAGGAGCTGGCGCAGTCCGACAGCACCATCCCGGGCCTCTCCACCGGCCTGCACGATCTGGACCGCAAGATCAGCGGGCTTAACAAGTCCGACCTTCTGCTCATCGCGGGCCGTCCCGGCATGGGCAAGACGTCGCTGGGGCTCAACATCGCGCTGAACGTGGCGAAAAAATATCCCAAGACCGTCGCGTTCTTTTCTCTGGAAATGTCGCGGGAGCAGCTTGCGCTGCGCCTGCTGTCGAATGAGAGCTTTCTGGATAATCAAAAGCTCGTCACCGGCCAGCTGACGGATGAGGACTGGGCGAAGCTGTCCATCGCCTCCTCCGCGCTCAGCCAGACCGATATTCGTGTGGACGACAACCCGTCCATCACCGTGGCGGAGATGAACGCCAAATGCCGCCGGCTCGACAATCTCGGGCTGGTGCTCATCGACTATCTGCAATTGATGACCGCCGCGGCCCCCGGCAAAACGGGCGAGAACCGCGTGAACGTCGTCAGTGAGATCTCCCGCGCGCTCAAGATCATGGCCAAGGAGCTGAACGTGCCGGTCATCTGTCTCAGCCAGCTCTCCCGTGCCAACGAGAGCCGCACGAACAAGCGCCCCATGCTCTCCGATCTGCGCGAATCCGGCGCCATCGAGCAGGATGCCGACTCGGTCATGTTCATCTATCGCGACGACTACTATAACGAGAACTCGGAGGAGAAGAACATCGCCGAGTGCATCGTTGCCAAAAACCGTCACGGCGAGACCGGCACGGTCAAGCTGCAATGGCTGCCGCAGTTCACCACCTTCTCCGACCTGGAGTGGAAGCATGAGGGATAAGGTGCTCGCCTTCTGGCGCGCGCAGGCGCTGCCGGAGGATACCGCCGTCACCTGCGCCGTCTCCGGCGGCGCGGACTCCGTGGCGATGCTGCACTGCCTGCTCTCGCTGCAGAAGGAGCTGCGCATCACTGTGCGCGCGGCGCACTATAACCACCATCTGCGCGGCGCGGAATCAGACCGCGACGAAGCCTTCGTCCGCGCGCTGTGCCAAGCGCTCGGCGTGCCCCTCACCGTCTCCGGCGGCGACGTTGCCGCGCGCGCGAGGAAGACCGGCGAGAGCGTGGAGGAAGCCGCCCGCCGGATGCGGTACGACTTTTTTGAAACGCTGGACAGCTTCGTCGCCACGGCGCACACCGCTGACGATAACCTTGAAACGGTGCTTCTGAACCTCGTCCGCGGCACCTCGCTGCGCGGTCTGTGCGGCATCCCGGTGCGGCGGGGCAAATACCTGCGCCCGCTGCTCCCCTGCACACGGCAGGACGTGCTGGACTATCTGACGTTAAATGATCTTTCCCACGTGGAGGACTCCACGAACGCGCAGCCCGACTGCGTGCGCAACCGCCTGCGGCAGCAGGTCGTGCCGCTGCTGCGGCTCGAAAACCCGCGGCTGGCGGAGCACGCGCTCGCGATGACGCAGCGCCTGCGCGCCGATGAGGACGCGCTGGAAGCGCTCGTCCGGCAGGCGCTGGACGAAGCCCGTGACGCAGGCGGCTGGCGTTGTTCGGCGCTGGCGGCCCTCCCGGACGCGCTGCGCGCGCGCGCCGTGCGCGCCATTCTGCAGACCATGCACATCCCCAGGCTCACCGAGCGGCATATCGCCGCCGTGCTGCGCCTGATCACCTCCCCCGACCCCGCCGCGCGGTGCGATCTGCCCGGCGGCGTGACGGCCCGGCGGGAATATGACCGGCTGCTGCTGGGCGCCGCCGAAGTCTCCGCCCCTGTGTGGCAGGCCGTTCCGCTCAAGATCGGGCAGTGGACGCGGCTTCCGCAGCTCGCGCTGCGGGTGTTCGCGGGCTCCGATCAAGCGGCCCGGCCCGACGGCAAGACCGTCTTTGCCCTGCGCAGCACGGACGTTGACACGGGCACGCTCTGCGTCCGCCCGCGGCAGGCCGGCGACGCCCTGCGCCTGCCCGGCGGGCGCAAAACGCTCAAGCGGCTGTTTATTGACCGCAAGCTCCCCCGCGCGCAGCGGGATCAGGTCCCCGTCATCGCCGACCGCTTCGGCATGCTCGCCGTTTTCGGCTTGGGGGCCGCTTATGACCGTATGGCAGGCATCGCAGACGATGCCCTGATCATAAAAATAGAGAAAGAGGACACGAATGGCCATGATTAACAGCTTTGACATGATGCAGGACATTGAGCGGATCCTTGTGACCGAAGAGGAGATCCACGCGCGCATCCGCGAGGTCGGCAAGCAGATCGCCGAGGACTATCGCGGTAGGCGCCCGATCCTCGTGGGCGTGCTCAAGGGCGTCGTCCCGTTTTTTGCGGAGATGGCGGCGGCGATCGACATCCCCGTGCAGGAGGATTTCATGTGCGTGACCTCGTTTGAGGGCGGCACGGCGTCCACCGGCAAGCTGACGTTCCGCAAGGACATCGACCACGACATCGAGGGCCGCGACGTCATCATTCTGGAGGACATCATCGACTCCGGCAGCACGCTGCGCCTGATCGTCGACCTGTTCCGGCAGCGCAAGCCGAACTCCGTCAAGATCTGCACCCTGCTCGACAAGCCCTCCGGGCGTAAGGTCGACCTGACGCCGGACTATGCCTGCTTCACCATCCCGGCGGCGTTCGTGGTCGGCTTCGGGCTGGACTATGAGGATTATTACCGCAATCTGCCGTTCGTCGGCGTGCTCAAGCCCTCGGTCTATCAGGACTGAGCCCTGAGCGGCAAGGAGGCTCTTTTTGAACGACCGGAAAAATACCCTGCTCCCCTCGCTTTTGTTCCTGGTGGTCGTTGCCGTGCTCGTGATGGTGGTCGGGCGGCTCACAGCCGCGCCGGCCAAACAGCTTTCCTATTCTGAGGTACTCGGCCTGTTTGAAACGGAACAGGTCGAGTCCTTTACGCTGGAAGGCAGCACGCTCACGCTGCAGCTGCGCGATGCGGACCCCGATACCGCCGCGCCATATGCCAGGATCGGCGACATCGAGACCTTTCATAAGGATCTGGACAAGCTCATCGCAGCGCAGAGCGCGAACGGTGTGCTGACGTCCTACGACTATCTGCCCGCCCCCGCCGCGCCGTGGTACCGCGCGGTGCTGCCGTATGTGCTGGCAGGTCTGGCGCTGCTGTTCGTGTGGATGCTGGTGCAGAACCGCGCAAGCGGCGGCCCCGGCGCCATGGCGCAGTTCACCCGCGCCGACGCGCGGCTCGGCCCCGACCGGCGCGACCCCGTCACGTTTGACGACGTCGCCGGCGCAGAGGAGGAAAAGGCGGAGCTGCAGCAGATCGTAGACTTTTTGCGCGAGCCGAAGCGCTTTGCCGCCATGGGCGCGCGCGTGCCGCGCGGCGTGCTGCTCGTCGGCCCGCCGGGCACGGGCAAAACGCTGCTGGCCCGCGCCGTCGCGGGCGAGGCGGACGTCTCGTTCTTCTCCATCTCCGGCTCTGACTTTGTGGAGCTGTACGTTGGCGTGGGCGCCAGCCGCGTGCGTGACCTGTTCCAGCAGGCCAAAAAGCTCGCGCCGTCGATCGTGTTCATCGACGAGATCGACGCCGTCGGCCGTCAGCGCGGCGCAGGGCTCGGCGGCGGGCATGACGAGCGCGAGCAGACGCTCAACCAGCTGCTCGTGGAGATGGACGGCTTCGGCAAAAACGAAGGCGTCATCGTCATGGCGGCCACGAACCGCAAGGATATTCTCGACCCCGCGCTGCTGCGCCCGGGCCGGTTCGACCGGCAGATCTACATCGGTGCGCCCGACTGGCGCGGCCGTGAGGAGATCCTGCGCGTGCACGCCAAGGATAAGCCCATCGCCGACGATGTTGATTTTGAGGCGCTCGCCAAAACAACGGCGGGCTTCACCGGCGCGGATCTGGCAAACCTCGTGAACGAGGCGGCACTGCTCGCCGTGGAGCGGGAGCACCCCGCCGTCACGCGCGCCGATCTTGAGCAGTCGATGATCAAGGTCATCGCCGGGCCCGAAAAACGCAGCCGCATTGTCTCCCCCGACGAGCGCAGGCTCACGGCCTACCACGAGGCGGGCCACGCCGTGGCGATGTTCCGCCTGCCCGCGCAGGATCCCGTGCACCAGATCACCATCGTCCCGCGCGGCGGCGCGGGCGGCATGACCATCAGCCTGCCGCAGGATGACCGCAGCTATGCCTCACGCAATGAGCTGTTTGACGAGATCGTCGCGCTGCTGGGCGGCCGCGTGGCCGAGCAGATCATGCTGAACGATGTTTCCACCGGCGCGTCCAACGACATCCGCCGCGCCACGGCGCTTGCGCGCGAGATGGTCACGAAGTACGGCATGAGCGAACGCATTGGCCCGGTCTGCTACGCGGAGGAGGGCGAAATTTTCGTCGGCCGCAGCATGGAAAAGACCAAGCCGTATTCCGAGCGCATCGCGGGCGATATTGACGCCGAGATCCACACGCTGCTTCAGCAGGCGTATGATGTCTGCGAGCGTCTGCTGCGGGAGAATACTGAAAAACTCACGCAGGTGGCCGAATTCCTGCTGGAAAATGAGACGATGGACCGCGCGCACTTTGAAGCGATGATGCGCGGCGAGACAGTCTGAACTACCAAGGAGGTAACGCAAATGCACGAAAGCAAGCTCAGCCGCGAACAGGCTCTCGCCCTGCTGCAGCAGTATAACAAAGAGCCGTTCCACATCCAGCACGCGCTGACCGTGGAGGGCGTGATGCGCTGGTACGCAAACGAGCTCGGCCACGCGGACGAAGCCGATTACTGGGCAACCGTCGGCCTGCTGCACGATATTGATTTTGAGCTCTATCCCGATCAGCACTGCAAAAAGGCCCCCGAGCTGCTGGCTGGCGGCGGCGTGGGCGAGGATATGATCCACGCCATCTGCTCGCACGGCTACGGCATCTGCTGCGACGTGGAGCCGCAGGAGGAGATGGAAAAGGTGCTCTTCGCGGCGGACGAGCTGACGGGGCTCATCTGGTCGGCGGCGCTGATGCGCCCGTCGAAGAGCGTGCAGGACATGGAGCTCAAGAGCCTGAAAAAGAAATACAAGGACAAAAAATTCGCCGCCGGCTGCTCGCGCGACGTCATCCAGACCGGCGCCGAGCGCCTGGACTGGGCGCTCGATACGCTCCTCGAGCGCACCATCCTCGCCATGCGCAGCTGTGAGGAAAGCGTCGCCGCCGAGATGGCGGCGCTGGGTCTGGCGTGAGCGAGCTGCGGCAGATCCCCGGCGTGGGGCCGGACATGGAGCGGCACCTGAACGCGCTGGGCGTCCATACTCTCGCCGATCTGCGCACGCAGGACGCGGAAGACCTCTACGCCCGCGACCGCGCGCTGCACGGCGGCGCACTCGACCGCTGCGTCCTCTACGTCTACCGCCTCGCCGTCTATTACGCGCAGACCGACACCCATGACCCCGAAAAGCTCAAATGGCAAAACTGGAAAGACTGAAAACTCCCTCCCGGCGATGATAAGCGCCGGGAGGGAGTTCGTTTGTATGCACCAATCGTAAAACGGAAAAAATGGACAAGTTGCGTCATAACGTAGGGGCGGGGCTTGCCCCGCCTGTTGGCACGCACTGCCGAATCCTTGACGCAGGAGCGATTTGCACAGTCCCCTTGGCTTCCCCTCGGGGAAGCTGGCTGCGGAGCGTTAGCGGAGCAGACTGATGAGGGTCGGGGAGCAGTTGCGTTTTGGAACAGCTGCAAAGCAAACCGTCAGTGCTCCCCGGCCCTCATCAGTCGCCTGCGGCGACAGCTTCCCCCAGGGGAAGCTATGGGGGTGCCTACCGCCCTCCGGTGCGTGCAAAAGCCATAACTGCCTGCCAGCGGGAGGGGCAAGCCCCGCCCCTACGTTACGACTAAATAATTACTTCTTCACTTTTCACTCTTACTTCTTACCTATCCTGCCCCTCCCCTGCGTTACGATGAAAAACGAAGAGGGCAGAGCTGGTCGGACGGAGGAAAAATGAATTTTCCCTCCGGCAAACTTGCAGGGTTCTTGACAGCGTGCGATTATTTGATATAATTTAGTTAACTATATCGAAGACTTTCACGGAAGGGGCGGGCACACTGCATGGACTCTGCTTTTGATATTCTGGTGATCGGCGCGGGCGTGGTCGGCAATGCCGTGGCGCGCGAGCTGTGCCGCCGCCGCGTACGCGTGGGCGTGGTGGAGGCCGCGCCGGATCTGTGCGCCGGGACCTCCGGGCGCAACTCCGGCGTGCTGCACGCGGGCTTCAACAACACGCCCGGCACCAAAATGGCCAAATTCTGCGTGGCGGGCAACCGCGGCTTTGACGCGCTGGCGGCGGAGCTGGACGTGCCGCTGCGCCGCACGGGCAAGCTCGTGGTCGGCTTTACGCCGGATGACCGCGCGCAGCTCGAGGCGATGATCGCCCGCGGCAAGGAAAACGGCGTGCCGGGCCTGCAGCTGGTCGGGCGCGACTTCATCCGCGAAAAAGCGCCCGCCGTCGAAGGCGACTTTGCCATGTGGTCGCCGTCCACCGCGATCCTCGACCCCTTCCAGCTCACGATCGGGCTGGCGCAAAACGCGGCCAAAAACGGCGCGCAGTACTTTTTCCGCAGCCCCGTCACGGCCATCGCCCGCACGGAGCACGGCTACACCGTCACCGCCGGCAAGCACACGCTGACGGCCCGCTGGATCGTGAACTGCGCCGGGCTCGGCGCGGCGCGCATCGCGGAGCTGCTCGGCATCGGCGGCTATCAGCTGCACCCGTGCCGCGGAGAGTATTTTATCCTCGACAAGCGCGTCGGCCCGCTGCTGCCGCTGCCCGCCTACCCCGTGCCGAATTACAAAACGGGCGGTCTCGGCATCCACCTCACGCCCACCATCGACGGCAACGTCCTCATCGGCCCGAGCACCGAGTACATCCCGCGCGATGACGACTACAGCTCCACGCAGAAGATCCAGGATCTCCTGCTGGCGGACGGCGCGCGCATCTTCCCGCACATTCGCCGGGAGCATTTTATCCGCAACTTTGCCGGCATCCGCCCCAAGCTCGCGGCAAAAAGCGAGGGCGGCTACCACGATTTTGTCATCGAGCGCCGCGCGCAGGCGCCGCACGCGATCAATCTGGTGGGCATCGAGTCGCCGGGGCTGACGTCGTGCCTGCCCATCGCGCGCGAGGTCATCCGGCTGATCGAGGAGGTCGAGCCGCTGGAAAAGAACCAGGCATTTGACCCCATCCGCCGCCGCATCGTCACCTTCCGCGACAAAACGCCTGCTGAGCAGGCGGCGCTGATCGCAGTCGATCCGGACTACGGCGAGGTCATCTGCCGCTGCGAGAGCATCACGCGCGCCGAGGTGCTCGCCGCGCTGCGCAGCCCGCTCCCGGCGCAGACGATGAGCGGCATCAAATACCGCTGCCGCGCCATGATGGGCCGCTGTCAGGGCGGCTACTGCCAGACGCGTCTGGCCGAGCTTCTGATGCAGGAGCTGGGGCTCACGCGCGAGGAGGTGCTCTACAAATACGAGGATTCCTATCTCTTTACCGGGGAGGTGCAGCCGCTGTGAATCCCATTTCCAAGCAGGTCGCCATCATCGGCGGCGGCCCGGCGGGCCTTGCCGCCGCGGTCGAGCTGAAGCGGCGCGGCATTCAGGACGTGCTGGTGCTCGAGCGTGAGCACGAAGCGGGCGGCATCCTCCGCCAGTGCATCCACGACGGCTTCGGCCTCACGCGCTTCGGCGAGAGCCTGAGCGGCCCGGAGTATGCCGCGCGCTTTCTGGAGCAGGCGCTCGCCCTCGGCGTGGAGATCCGCACGGGCACGACCGTTGTACACCTGTCGCAGGGCAAGCTCGTCACCGCCGTCAGCCCGGACGGACTGCGGCGGTATCAGGCACAGGCCGTGCTGCTGGCCATGGGCTGCCGCGAGCGCACACGCGGTGCGCTCGCCATCCCCGGCACGCGCCCGTCGGGCGTGTATACCGCCGGGGTCGTGCAAAATTATGTTAACCTCAAAAATACCATGCCCGGCCGCCGCGTCATCATCCTCGGCTCGGGCGACATCGGCATGATCATGGCCCGCCGCATGACGCTGGAGGGCGCGGAGGTGCTGGGAGTCTTCGAGCTGCAGCCGTATCCAAGCGGCCTGCCGCGCAATATCCAGCAGTGCCTGCGCGATTACGATATTCCGCTGCACCTGAGCCACACCGTCACCGCCATCCACGGCGACGCCCGCCTGACAGGCGTGACGATCAGCCGGGTCGACCCGGCGACGCTCCGCCCCATCCCGGGCACGGAGCAGGACTACGCCTGCGACACGCTCATCCTTTCGGTCGGCCTGATCCCGGAGAACGAGCTGTCACTGGAGGCGTCGGTCGCGCTCGACGGGCACACGAAGGGCGCGGCGGTCGACACCTGGCGGCAGACGAGCGTGCCCGGCATTTTTGCGGCGGGCAATGTGCTGCACGTGCACGATCTGGTCGACTTTGTCTCGCTGGAGGCGGAGCAGACCGCCGGGGCGATCACGGCGTATCTCGCGGGAAGGCTCCCTGCGTGCGACATTCCGGTCGAGCCCGGCGAGGGGCTGGTCTACGCCCTGCCGCAGCGCATCAGCGCACAGCAGCCCACGGAGCTGTGCTTCCGCGTGCGCCGTCCGATGCGCCCGTGCCGCGTACAGGCCATTCAGAACGGGCAGGTCATCGCGGAAAAGAAATTCATCCGCGCGATCCCGGCGGAGATGGAGCGTCTGCCGCTCCTGCCCGGGGCGCTGCTGGGAGATCAGACGGTGAAGGTGGTGGCGAGCGATGATGAATGAGCTGATCTGTATCCAGTGCCCGAACGGCTGCACGCTGCGGCTGCGCCTGTCGGAGCGCGGCGAGCTGCTGCGCGTGACGGGCAACCGCTGCAAGCGCGGCGCGGAGTATGCCGCGCAGGAGCTGCGCGACCCGCGGCGCACCATCGCCACGTCCGTGCTCGTGCTGGACGGCGCGGCGCCGCTGTGCAGCGTGCGCATCACCGCGCCCATCCCCCGCGCCCGCATTCAGGACGCCGTGGCGGCCATCCACGCCCTGCGCGTGCCCGCCCCCGTCGCGATCGGCGACGTGCTGGCGCACGATCTACTCGGCCTTGGCTGCGACGTGATCGCCACAAAGAGCATCGCCAAAGCGCCCGCTCTGTGAGCGCTCTGAACTGTACAAACACAGCCGCGGCAGGCTCCCCTGCCACGGCTGAACTGCCTCTTGCCATCGGGCGCAGTTTGTGCGATACTATATCCAGTCCGGTATCATGGAGGTACAGCATGGATATAACGCTTTTGTCAGCAGAATACACAGTGCGCCGACTGGATGAGAACGACGTCGGACCCATCTATGAGCTGAGCCGCAGAAACGAGCTGTTTTACCGCTACCATCCGCCGTTCGTGACCAGAGAAAGCATTCTGGACGATCTGCGCGCCCTGCCGCCGCAAAAAACGCTTGACGATAAGTACTACGTCGGCTTTTTTGAGGGTGAGACGCTGGTCGCCATCCTGGACCTGATCCTGGCCTATCCGGATGAGCACACCGCCCTGATCGGGCTTTTTATGATGAACGCCGACTATCAGGGCAGAGGGCTCGCGTCGCATATCATCGCCGACGTCTGCCGGTATCTGCGGCAGCTGGGCGTTCAGAGAGTCCGGATCGGCGTCGACAAGGGCAACCCGCAGAGCTTTGCCTTCTGGTCAAAAAACGGCTTTCAGGTCGTCGGTGAGAAAAACTACATCCACATGGAACGGAATTTGTAAATTGGCGATCAAAAAGGCTCCCTCAAATGAGGGAGCCTTTTGTGTTTAACCGCCGATGCGGAACTGGATGTCGCCCGTGGCGGTGCGGATCTCGCAGGGGCCGCCGGTCGCGGTTTTCGGCACGTCGACCGTCCCCGCAGCGGTGTCGGTGAGGAACACCTTGTCCGTCAGCAGGCTGCCGGTGACGTCGCCCGTGTCGGTCTGCACATGGATCCCGGCGGCGTCGCAGGCGGTCAGCGTCACGTCGCCCGTGCTCCTCTCGACCGCGATCTCCTCCGACGCGAGCACGTGGGTCAGCGTGATGCTGCCCGCGCTGCCGTTTGAGCGGACGTTTCTGCACGAGACGCCGGTCAGCGCCGCATCGCCGGTCGCGACGTCGATGCCTGCGTTCTCCGCGCAGGTCACGTCCGTCACGTTCACAAGGCCCGTGGCCGTCGAGAGCGCCAGCGCCCCGGCGGACGTATTTTCCACACGGATATTGCCGGTGCTGGTCTCGATCTGCACCGCGCCGGACGCGGACGCGTAAAAGTTGGCGTTGCCCGTGCTGAGGAAAAGCTGCGCGCTTTCAAACGTGAAGCCGCCCGGGATCTCAGCGGTTCCGGTGCCGCTGTGGAAAAACAGCACGCCGTAGTCCGCCTGCGGAAGATAGACCGTGATCTTCGGCGTGCCGAAGCTGGCGTAGGTGTGCCACGCCCGCTGCTCGGCGGGCGCGATGGTCAGCGTGCCGCCTTCCACGTTCACGGTGTGCAGCGCGTCTCGCTCCTCATAGCAGACCACGCGGCACGCTCCGTCCTCCGACGGCAGAAGCTGCATGTCCGCCGTGTCCGTCGTCACGGAAATATCGCGGAATTCCTCACCGATCTCATACGTATTGGTCTCAAACTGCTCTGCGGAGAGCTTTTTGGGTTCCCATTTGAGCGAGGCCATCACGCCCGTAAACAGGAGCCCCCCGGCCAGCACGAGCGCACACGCCGCCAGCAGCCAGATCTTCGTCGTCTTTTTCATGCCGTTTCCTCCCTACCGATAAAGCGGTTCTTGACCCGGAGCGCAAGCTCCTTCGTCAGGATCAAAACGCCCTTCGTCGCCGTCAGGCAGCCGAAGAACAGGAAAATCGCCAGCCCCGCGCAGACAAGCCCCGCAGCCAGCGCAGACAGTCCCAGCCGGACGCTCCCACCCGCGGCCAGGACGACGCACGCCGGGATCCCGGCGACGCCGCAGACGGCGAGCGCGCCGAACACCGACCACAGCGCCGCGATCACCGACCACAGCACGACATACAGCGAGAGCGCGACCGCAGCCGCCGCAATGCCGAGCGACAGCCAGACCGGCGAGCCCAGCACCAGCAGCACGATCTCCCACACGCCAAGGCGCCGCTTGGGCCGGATGCGCTCCTTCGCAATGCGGACGAGCGGCGTGTCCGCCACGATCTGCCGCACGATCTCATCCACCGGCCCGACCGCCGCGACGGCCTCCTCCTCCGAAAGGCCCTCCTCCATCTGATCCTCCAGCAGCTCGCTGTAAAAGTTCAGACGCTCCTCAATATCCTCCTGCGGAAGCCCCGCAAGGCCCTTTCGCAGCTGTGCAAGAAATTCCTGTTTAAGCATCGTCATCCTCCTTTGTTACGAATCGGTAGATGGACAATATCTCGTTCCACTCGACCTTGAACTCCTCGATCCGCTTTCTTCCTTCCTCGGTGATATGGTAGTACTTCCGCAGCCGCCCGCCGTGCTCGGCAGTGCGGACGGTCAGCATATTCGCTGTTTCCAGCCGCTTCAGAATGGTATACAGGGTCGATTCGGACAGCGCGATATACGGCTTCATGTCCTTGATGATCTTGTAGCCGTAGGAATCCTCGCTCCGGATCGCCGCCAAAACACAGACGTCCAGAAGCCCCCGCTTCAGCTGAATATCCATACGATACCTCCCTTCGTGGTATACGTCATATCACGAAGTATTGATTTGTCGACCGGTATTTTCAAAAAATCCGAAAATGATAAAAACCGGCCCCCTCGGATGAGGGGGCCGGTTCGTTCTGTTATGAGAGTCTTGCGGAGCTTTGCGCCCGCGGATGCTAAGCCGTCCGTTACTGCGCGTTTTCCAGCAAAGTGATGCCGCGCTCGATGCGGGCGATGGATTCTTCCTTCCCGAGCAGCGCGCACAGCTCCGTCGCGCCGCCGGGCGTGGAGGCCTTGCCGGACACCGCCACGCGCAGCGGCCAGAGGATGACGGAGTTCTTGACCTCGCGCTCCGCCGCCAGCGCGACCAGGCGCTCATAGAGCCCCGCATTGCTCCAGTCCTCCTGCGCCTGCAGAACGGGCAGCAGCGCCTTGAGCGTATCGAGCGAATTTTCCAGCGTGGTCTTGGACTTTTTGTGCACATACAGCGCCGTGTCGTATTCCGGCAGCGCATCGAGGAAGTCCACGCGCTCGGCAAGGTCGGTCAGCACCTCGCAGCGGGACTGCACCAGCGCGGCAACCGCTTTGAGGTCGATGTCCGGGCTCTTGACAGCGGCGCGCAGATACGGCTCCGCCTTTTCATAAAACGCCTCGGGCGTCAGCTTTTTCATATACTCCGCGTTCATCCAGCGCAGCTTCTGAATGTCGAACACCGCCGGGCTCTTGGAGATGCCGGAGATGTCGAATGCCTTCACCAGCTCCGGCAGCGTGAAGAACTCCTGCTCGGCAAGCTCGCCCTTCGGGCTCCAGCCCAGCAGCGCCACATAGTTGAGCACCGCCTCGGTCAGATAGCCCTCGCGGATAAGGTCCTCATAGCTCGGGTCGCCGTGGCGCTTGGACATTTTATGCTGCGCGTCGCGCATGACGGGTGCGCAGTGCACATACGTCGGCACGTCCCAGCCGAACGCCTGATACAGCAGGTTATACTTCGGCGCGGACGAGAGATATTCGCTGCCGCGCACCACGTGCGTGATGCCCATGAGGTGGTCGTCCACGACGTTTGCGAAGTTATACGTCGGCAGGCCGTCGGACTTCAGCAGCACCTGATCCTCCAGCTCCCTGTTTTCCACCGTGATGTCGCCGAACGACGCGTCGTGGAACGTGGTCGTGCCCTCGTGCGGGATCTTCTGGCGGATGACGAACGGCTCGGTCTCGGCGCGCTTTTTCGCAATGTCCAGCGGCAGGTCGCGGCAGGCGCAGACGTGCTTTTTGATCTCCTTGCCGTCCTCAGCCGGGTCCTCCTCCTCGTCCGACTTCTGGCAGAAACAGTAGTACGCGCCGCCCTTTTCGCACAGGAGCTCGGCGTATTTGCCGAACAGGTCGCGCCGCTCGGACTGGACATACGGCCCCACGGGGCCGCCGACGTCGGGGCCTTCGTCGTGGTCAAGGCCGCACTCCGCCATCGTCTTATAGATCACGTCCACCGCGCCCTCGACCAGGCGCCCCTGGTCGGTATCCTCGATGCGCAGGATGAACGTGCCGCCGTGGCTGCGGGCGATGAGCCACGTATACAGCGCCGTGCGCAGGTTGCCCACGTGCATATAGCCCGTGGGGCTGGGGGCAAAGCGCGTGCGCACCTTGCCGTGCGGGGTGCGCGCTTCCATCTGCTCAAAAAAATCCATAGTCGTTTCCTCCGTTGCTCGTTCTTTCGTATTCGCTCCTTATCATATATTTTCTTTCGCGCCGCGTCAATGCTTTGTTGCGAAATCTGCATATCTGTGGTAGAATATTTGTACTTATGTGAAAGACAGAGGGTATCACCATGGACAATAAAAAAAGAATTTTTTCCGGCATTCAGCCCAGCGGCGACCTGACGCTCGGCTCCTACATGGGCGCGATCAAGAACTGGGTCGGCCTGCAGGAGGAGTATGACTGCCTGTACTGCATCGTGGATATGCACGCCATCACCGTCCGGCAGGTGCCGGCCGACCTGCGCCGCCGGAGTCTGGAGCAGCTGGCGCAGTATGTCGCCTGCGGCCTGGACCCCGAAAAGAACATCATGTTCATCCAGAGCCACGTGCCGCAGCACGCGGAGCTGAGCTGGGTGCTGGGCTGCTACACGCAGTTCGGCGAGCTGTCGCGCATGACGCAGTTTAAGATGAAATCGCAGCAGCACGCCGACAATATCACGGCGGGCCTGTTCACCTACCCCGTGCTGATGGCGGCGGACATTCTGCTGTATCAGGCTGATCTTGTGCCCGTGGGCGAGGATCAGAAGCAGCACGTGGAGCTCTGCCGCGACATCGCCACGCGCTTTAATAACGCCTTCCCCGACACGTTCACCCTGCCCGAGCCGTTCATTCCGAAGCTTGGCGCGCGCATTATGAGCCTTGGCAATCCCGAAAACAAGATGTCCAAGTCCGACCCCGACGGCTGCGTGTACCTCATGGACAAGCCCGAGGATATTATGCGCAAGTTTAAGCGCGCCGTCACCGACTGCGAGACAGCCGTCCGCTATGACCGCGAAAATAAGCCCGGCATCTCAAACCTGCTCACCATCTACTGCGCCGCCACCGGCAAAACGCTGGCCGAGGCCGAAGCGGCGTTTGCCGATCAGGGCTACGGCGTGTTTAAGCCCGCCGTGGGCGAGGCTGTTGTGGAGCTCGTCCGCCCCATCCGGGAGGAAACGACCCGCCTGCTCACCGACAAGGCGTATCTTGAAAACATCTACAAGACCGGCGCGGAGCGCGCGTCGTATCTTGCCAACAAAACGCTGCGCAAGGTCTATAAAAAGATCGGTTTCGTCGCCCGCTGAGGAGGGGCTTTTATGACTACCAGACTGGCTCTGCAAATGCTTGCCGCCATGGCGGCGGCGGTCGCCATTTCGTTTTTGTCCACGCCGCTGGTCAAAACGCTGGCCTACAAGGTCGGCGCCATCGACGTGCCGAAGGACAACCGCCGGATGCACAAGGTGCCCATCCCGCGGCTCGGCGGTCTCGCGATCTTTCTGGCATTTCTGCTGTCGGCGCTGATCTTTGCCGATATTGACCGCCAGCTGCAGGGGATCCTGCTCGGCGCGGTCATCATCGTGGTGCTCGGCGCGCTGGACGACGTGCTGGCGCTCAAGGCGCTGCCGAAGCTCATCGTGCAGATCATCGCCGCGGGCGTTGCGGTGTATCACGGCTGCGTCATCCAGTTCATCTCGAACCCGAACGTGTTCAGTAACGCCACCTACCTGAACCTCGGCTGGCTGTCGGTGCCCATCACGATCATCTGGATCGTGGCCATCACGAAC
Organism: uncultured Oscillospiraceae bacterium; assembly: GCA_934631005.1. GTDB lineage: Bacteria > Bacillota > Clostridia > Oscillospirales > Oscillospiraceae > CAG-170. The sequence goes on along the minus strand of CAKTXA010000003.1, from coordinate 84,928 downwards.
GCCGTCAACTTCATCGACGGGCTGGACGGGCTGGCGGTGGGCGTGTCGTCCATCTCCGCCGCGGCGCTCATCGTCATCGCGCTCATGGTGGCCGAGACGAACATCGCCATCATCCTCTGCGCGCTCTTCGGCGCGTGCCTGGGCTTTATCCCCTACAACATGAACCCCGCGAAAATTTTTATGGGCGACTCCGGGTCGACGTTTTTGGGCTACATCCTCGCCACGCTCTCCATCACGGGCCTGTTCAAGATGTACGCCATCATTTCGTTCGCGGTGCCGTTCCTCATTCTGGGGCTTCCCATCTTTGACATCTGCTTTGCCTTCCTGCGCCGCATCGCGCACGGGCAGAGTCCCATGCAGGCCGACCGCGGGCATGTCCACCACCGGCTGATCGACATGGGCTTCACGCAGAAGCAGGCCGTTGCCATCGCATATATGCTCACGGCCATCCTCGGCCTTGCCGCCGTGGTGCTCACGAGCTCGGGCGAACTCAAGGCGCTCATCCTGATCGGCGCGGTGTTCGTGGTCGGTGCGATCGGCATCCGGCTGATCTTCTCGTCGCACGAACCGGCGCAGAGCGCCGCTCCGGCGGACACTCCAGCCGAGCAGAAACCCGCCGCGCAGGCGGATACCGCCGAAAAGCCGGAGGATACGGCAGCACCCGACGCTCCGGCGGCAGATCAGCCCCCGCAGGCGTAATGCTTAACAAGGAGGCCCGCCCATGAAACCGCGATCCCTCAAACCGGCGGTCCTCGTGCTCGCCGCCGTGCTCATTCTGGCGCTGCTGGCCGCCATCGTCATCACGCAGACCGCCCGCTCCCGCGCGGAGCAGGCGATCACGCTGCCGGGCGCGTCCTACGCCCCCGAGGAGCAGCCGCAGACGTCTACCGGCGAGTCTCTTGCTGAGATCACGCCGAAAAACGTGCAGGAGGTGCTGGCGCAGACGCTCGCCCGCCCCACGTTTTACCATCAGATCCTCACCGCCACGCTCCAGTCCGGCGGTGATACGCGCACGCAGCAGATCGAGCTGTGGCGGCAGGACAGTCTTTTACAGGCCGAGATCACGCAGGACGATACCGTGCGGCATCTTCTGACCGACGGCCAGACGCTTTACGTCTGGTATGACGACGAGGAGAAGCCGAGCGCCATTCAGTTGGACGGCTCGATCGGCGGCGATGAGCTGCTGGGCGTGCCGACGTATGAAGCGCTGCTGGCGCTCCCCCGCTCCGCCATCACAGACGCGGGCATTGCGAGCCTGACGGAGCCCGACGAGCCGTCGTGCCTGTTCGTCTCGTGCCTGCAAAACGGTGTCCGGCAGGAGTACTGGATCAGCATGACCACCGGCCTTTTGTGCAGGCAGATCACCTACAGCGGCGAAGAGCCGATGTACACCGTGCAGCAGACGCTTGCCGAGCGCCTGACCGGCAGCGACGAGACGCTGGAGGGCCTGTTTGCCCTGCCCGACGGGTCGCACCCGTTCGCTACAGCAGGATAAATGCCGCCAGCGTCAGGATGACCGGCAGCGGATCGTCCGTGTCGCTGTCCACGAGCAGCAGCAGCAAAATGGCGATCACGAGCAGATCGCCCGTGTCCGCCCCGCGCGGCAGGAGCCGGCTGAGAAAGCCCCCCTCCGCCCGCGCACACGGCGCGGGCGGCAGCGGCTGCGCGCAGGGCGCGGCAGGCTGCGGCTCCGGCTGCGGCGCGGCAGCCGTCTGCTGCGGCTGGACGTCCATGCGCAGATACGTGCCGTCCGGCTGCGGAATGTAGCGGTTATACACAAAATCACCTCGCATCGCGCGTCCCTGGCTGCTTTTTGCGCAGCGCGCCCCCGGCCAAATTGGTCAGGCGCGCGATCTGGAGCGCGCGTTCGATCTTTTCCCGCCGCGCGGGTCTTAAAAACGGCTCCAGCGCGCGCAGCAGCGCCTCCTGCCGCTGCGCAAGGCCGCCGCCCGGCGGCGTGGGCGGCGGAGCGTCCGGCTTCGGCGGCTCCGGCTGGGGCGCAGCTTCCGGCGTATCCGGCGGCTGCGGCGCTTCGGCGGGTGCGGCGTCCGGCTTTGGCAGCGTGATGCCAAGGCTTTTGGCCATCTCCAGCACCTGCGCCATCTGCGCGGGGTCGCTCAAAACCGACTGGATCTTCTGCTCAAGGTCGTCCATCGCGCCGCCTACTTCCGGTTGATGGCGTCCACGAGCCGCGACGCCTCGGGCGTCTGCATGACCGGCTCCAGAATTTTCTGCGCGGCGGTGTAGTCCCCGCTTTTTACGGCGCTAGCTGCCTGCCGCAGCGCGGCGCCGCCGTCGCGGTTCAGCAGGCTCAAAAGCTGCTGACCCTCTTTGGTGCCGAGAACGCTTCGGATCTGCTCCGGGGTAAAGGAAAAGGGCTGCCCGACGGGCTGTTTGCTCTCCATAAACTGCCTCCCTGTCATCTGGTTTTTCACATTCAGTCTATGCCGCTGGTGCGGCTCTGGTGCACGGTATGAAAATTCTTGTCTTTTCCGACTCGCACGGCTCGCTCGGGAATATGTATGAGGCGGTGGAGCGCGAAGCGCCTGACCGCATCCTCCACCTCGGCGACCATTACCGCGACGCCGAGGATCTGGGTCTCGCCTTCGGCGGGCTCGATATACTCTATGTTCCGGGCAACTGCGACTATGCCGCGCAGATCCCGCCGAGTATTGAAACAGAGTTGGACGGCGTGCGCATTTTTTTAACGCACGGGCACCTGTTCGGTGTCAAATCCAGCACGGCCCGGCTGCTTCTGGAGGCGCAGCGGCGCGGCGTGCCGCTGGCGCTGTTCGGCCACACGCACACGGCATTTCTGGAAACGCAGGGCGGCGTGACGCTTTTCAATCCCGGCTGCTGCGGGCGCTTCACATCCCGCCCCAGCTACGGCGTGATCGAAACGGATCACGGACATTTTACCTGCCAAATCCGTCCCTGTGACTGACGCGGCAGTCTGGAGGTACTTTTTATGATCCTTGCGATCGACATCGGCAACAGCAACATCGTCATCGGCTGCATCGAAAACGGCGCGATCCAAAACGAGACCCGCATCGCGACAGATCTCGTAAAAACCTCGGATCAGTATTGCTTTGACCTGAAAAATATGCTGTCTCTGTCCGACGTGCCGGTCTCCCGGCTGGAGGATGTCATCATCTCGTCCGTCGTGCCGCCGGTGCTCAACTCCATGCGCACCGCCGTTTTGAAGCTCACGGGCAAAAAGCCCTTCGTCGTCGGCCCCGGCATCAAAACGGGGCTCAACATTCTGCTGGATAATCCGCAGCAGGTCGGCAGCGATCTGATCGTGGCCGCCGTGGCCGCGCTGCGCGAATATAAGCCGCCGCTCATCCTCATCGACATGGGTACGGCCACCACCATCTCCGTCATCAACAAGGACCGCGCGTACCTCGGCGGCTGCATCTGCCCCGGCGTGCGCATCTCGGCCGAGGCGCTCTCGTCGCGCACGGCGCTGCTGCCGGGCATCAATCTCGACCAGCCCCGGCGCGCCATCGGCAAAAACACCATCGACTGCATGCGCAGCGGCATCATGCTCGGCACGGCGTGTATGCTGGACGGCATGATCGAGCGCATGGAGCACGAGCTTGGCGAGCGCGCCACCGTGGTCGCCACCGGCGGCATCGCCCGCTTTGTGCTGCCTATGTGCCGCCGCGAGATCGCCTATGACCGCAATCTGCTGCTCAAGGGCCTGGCGGTCCTGTATGAGATGAACCGAAAGGTATGATTCGGAGGATCGGGGGAAAGCTCTATGGAATCGTATGCCGCGGACGCGCTGTTCCTCCCGGCGAAAAAGCTCAGCGCATTCGCCAAACAGCAGCCCACGCCGTTTTATCTCTACGATGAGACCGGTATCCGGCAGACGGCTGCGGCGCTGCACGGCGCGTTCGGCGCGCTTGCGGACTTCCGGCAGTATTTCCCCATTGCGATGAATCCCCATCCCGCCCTTCTGCGGCTTTTGCACGAGGCCGGCTATGGCGTGCTGTGTGAAAATGAAGCGCAGCTCCGGCTGGCCGCAAGCTGCGGCTTTACTGGTGAGGAAATTTTGTTTACGCCGATGGCAATGCTCCCGCCGGCGGAGACGCTGGCACGGGAGCTGGACTGCACGTTCGTGCTGGACGGCCCGCACGCGCTGCCGCGCCGCGCGCCCCGTCGGGCGCTGCTCAGCCTGCGCCCGACGCAGAAGCTCCGTCTGGACGACGGCTCGACCGTCTCGTTTGAAAATCTCAAGACCGGCATGCCCGAGGACGCGCTGTTGCATCTGGCGGAGCGCCTGGTGCGCGGCGGCTCGGAGTCGGTCGGGCTGATCCTGCACGCCTGCCGCAACGATCTGCGCGAGGGGTATTACCCCGCCGTCGCGCAGGCGCTGTTCACCTGTGCCGTGCATCTCAAGGAGCAGACCGGCCTGACGCCGGACTGCTGCAATCTCTCCGACGGGCTGGGCGTTGCGTATCACCGCAGCGACCGGGAGCCGTCCCTCGCCGCCGTAACGGAGCGCATCGCCGCGCTGCGTGATGACATCCTGCTGCCCGCAGGACTGGCCGGTCTGCGGCTGGAGACGGCGCTTGGGCGCTATGCGCTGGCGAAGCACGCCATTTTTGTCGCGCGCGTGGCGGCGGTCAAGCCGATGAAAAACACGCTGCTGCTCGTGGACGCGGCGCAGCAGCAGTTCCCCGACGCGGGGTCGCTGGCAACCTATCACCACGTCAGCATCTGCGGCAAAGACGAGCTGCGCGGCCGCATCCTCTGCGACGTAGCGGGCTGCCAGATGGATCTGCGGAGCCTGTTTGCCGCGCGGCGGCCCCTGCCGCCCGCCGAGCCCGGCGACCTGGTCGTCTTTCACGACGCGGGCGCGGCCGGTCATGCGCTGAGCGTCCCCGGCACGGGCTTCGCGCCCTGCCCCGAATTCCTGCTCACCGAAAAAGGGGATATTATACCTTTAGAGCATGGTGAAGAATAACAGCGTGCACACCACCACGCACAGGCCGATCGCGCCGGCCACCACGGCCTCAGCCGCGGCGGCGACGGATCCCCAACGGTCTGCCTTCGTCCGGCGCGTCACGCGCCGCGCATACGCCGTCACGGCGGGCTGATATGCCTTGAGTTCGATCACATTCGTCCGGTCCATTTGGGATACCTCCTTCGTTCATGGCCCCATGATACCAGACGATGTGTCCTATAAATCGTACAATAATATCAGGAGGGTTCAAAATGGAAGAATACTATCTGCAGGCCGAAAGCAGAAGCATCCATTGCTGCAGGTGGACGCCGGAGGGCGCGCCGAAGGCGATCGTGCAGATCGTGCACGGCATCGCCGAGCATATCCTGCGCTACGATCATTTCGCGTCCTTCCTCGCACAGCACGGCTACATGGTCGTGGCGGAGGATCACATGGGCCACGGCGGCACGCTGGCACGCGGCGACGTGCAGGGCTATTTTGACGGCGGCTGGATGGGTGCGGTGGAGAATGTCAAGCGCCTGCATGACCGCACGGCGGAGGAGCATCCGGGCCTTCCCTACTACTTCCTCGGCCACAGCATGGGCTCGTTCCTGCTGCGCACGTACCTCTACACCTACCCCGACGCGCTGGATGGCGCGATCCTCTCCGGCACGGGCTGGGAGTCCGCGTCGACGCTCCGCGCCGGGCTTGCGTTATGTAAACTTGAAGAAAAGCGTCTCGGCGAGAAAAAGGTCAGCAAGCTCCTCAATGACATCATGTTCGGCACCTACAACCGCGCCTTCAAGCCCAACCGCACCACGCACGACTGGGTCTGCTCCGTCGACTCCGTGGTGGACGCGTACCTCGCCGATCCCCTCTGCGGCTTTGACGCCACGGTGGGTCTGGCGCGCGATATGCTCACCGGCATCCGCATGAACGAGCAGCCGGAGAATCTCGATAAGATGAACAAGGCCCTGCCCGTTCTGTTCATCTCCGGCATGGAGGACCCTGTGGGCCGCATGGCCAAGGGCGTGCTGCACTGCATCGACGCCTTCAAGCGCACAGGCCTGCGCAATATCACCATCCGCCTTTACCCCAAGGCGCGCCACGAGATCCTCAACGAATTCAACCGCGACGAGGTCTACGCCGACGTCCTGCTCTGGCTGGAAGCGCGATAAAACCCGCACATGCACACGCAGCGCACAGGCTCTCCTGTGCGCTGCGTTTTTCTGTCGGGAGCCGCTGCGTTTTTCTGCCAGCGGGCAAAAGGATTGCAATTTGTTTCTTTTTCTGCTATAATAAGCGGGTATTTTCCCAAAGAAAGGAGCGTGACGGCATGACAAAGCGTCAGTTTGCGCGGCTTTTTGTGCTGCTGTGTCTGCTTGGCGCACTGTGCGTGAGCGCGGCGGCGACCAGCTGGTATGACGACGACACCGATCTTCCGTCTGCCGACACCACAATGACCTCTGAGGACTTCTCCGACGCGGGCGCACCGCAGAGCGCGGCGGACGCCTTTTCGGATGTTCCCGCTGCGCAGTGGTATTACGAATACGTGGATAAGCTCTACACCTCCGGCGTGGTCGGCGGCTTCCCGGACGGCACGTTCCGCCCGCAGAACAATGTCACCACCGGTCAGGCGCTCAAAATGATCCTGCTCGCCGCCGGATACGCCGAGCCCGACCCCGTCAGCTCCCACTGGGCACGCGGGTATCTCGACCTCGCGCTGGCGCAGTCGATCCTCGACCGCGGCGACATCACCGATCTGGACGTGCCCATCACGCGCGCGATGATGGCCAAGATCGCCGCGAACGCGCTGGGCCTGCGCCGCACGGACGAAGCGGACTATTTTACCGACACGAAGGACGACTACGTCCACGCGCTGTATGAGTACGGCATCGTCGGCGGCTACACCGACGGTACATACAAGCCCGCAAAGCAGCTCACCCGCGCGGAGGTCTCCGCCATCGTCTGCCGCATTCAGGACTTTTTGGGGCTGGATGAGATCGCAGGCGGCGACGATTCCGAACCCTCCAAAAACGTCCCCTCGAACTTCAAGCTCCGCACGAGCGAGCAGTGCATCGACTATCTCAAGCAGGCCGAGGGCTTCAGCGCAACGGCCTTCTGGGACTATCAGCAGTACTCCATCGGCTACGGCTCGCGCTGCAAGCTGCACCAGTACCCCAACGGCATCACGAAGGACGAGGCCGACAAGCTGCTGCGCGAGATCCTGTATGAATTTGAGCAGGATCTGGACGCCTTTATGAAGAAAAACTCTGTAAAGCTCTCCGATCAGGAGTATGACGCGCTCATCGCGTTCACGTACAACACCGGCTCCGAGTGGATGCGCTCGTCGCGGCTGGCGTCGCTGCTCATTGACGGCGACTACACCGAAAACGAGATCGCCAGCGCCATGGGCATCTGGTGCCACGTCGGCTCCAGCGACCCGCAGATCAGCAGCGCCCTCATCACCCGCCGGATGCGCGAGGTCAACATCTTCCTCTACGGCAACTACGGCAAGACCGGCGAGACATTCTGCGCCGTGTACTTTGAGAGTGACATCGGCAAGACCGATGTGGACATCGCGTTCTATAAGAAAGGCTCCGGGTTTGACCCCTTCTTCGGCGCGGAGGCAGACGATGACGAGCTCCTCTACTGGCAGACCGAAAACGGCGGCACGCTGGAGAAAGGTGACACCATTGATGAGGACATGACCGTCCGGGCGGTCTGGCGCTGGAATAGCTAAGCCCCGTTTATAAGTCCTGTTTAACGGACACATCCCGTGATATGATCTTCCCGTAAACAAAAGGAGGTCATGTCATGGACTATCGCATTGCAAATGTACGCGGTCATGTGGAGGTCTACTCCGCGCAGGGTGAGTTCCTGTTTTCGGCGGATACCGAGGCCGAGGCGCGGGCGCTTCTGGAAGAATAAGAGGAATAAGATGAACATTCAGATCTTCGGCGTTTCCAAATGCTTTGACACCAAAAAGGCCGAGCGGTGGTTTGCCGAGCGGCGCATCAAGGTGCAGCGCATCGACCTTGCCAAATACGGCATGTCCCCCGGCGAATTTGACAGCGTCCTGCGCGCCGTGGGCGGGGTGGATGACCTTGTGGACTGGGACAAGAAGTCCCCCACCATCGACCTCATGCGCTACATGGCAAACGCCCGCGATAAGGAGGACAAGCTCTTTGACGACCCGCGGCTGATGAAAACGCCCATCGTCCGCAACGGCAAGGCCGCCACCGTCGGCTACCGCCCGGATGTATGGCAAACATGGAAATGAGAAAAGCAGCGTGCTGGGAAAACTCAGCACGCTGCTTATTCCTGCTCATACTGTTCCAGCTCCGTGCGGCCGATCTTGAATTTCTGATCCTTCGGCAGGCCCTGCGCGATGGCCGGGAAGAAATTGCCCGTATCCGCCGTGCGCTGTACCTCATACGTCCCGTAGCGGTTCACCTGATCGAAGCAGTCGTCCGCCGCGCCGGGAAAGTGCCGCACCATGGGCGTTTCGTCATACGGAAAATCCGGCGGCTGCGCGCCGCTTGCGTGGCTGTTCTGCGGTCTTGCCTTTTTTGACATCTGCATCCCCTCCGCGCATAGCTTGCGCAGGGGATCACAGAATGATGCAGATGAGCCCGCCGGAATTTTCGTTGATGATGCGCGTGAGCGTCTGCTTGAGCTTCATGCGGGCGTCCTCCGGCATTTTCTTGAGCTTGGCGCTCAGGCCGTCCGTCACCAGATCGTAGAGCGACTTTCCGAAGATGTTGCTCTGCCAGAGCTTCTGCGTGTCGTCCTCGTATTCGCCGAGTAAGTACTCGATCAGCTCCTCCGACTGCTTTTCATCCCCCACCATGGGGCTGACCTCGGTCTCGATGTCGGCGCGCATCATGTGGATGGACGGGGCGCTCGCCCGCAGGCGGACGGCATAATTGCCGTTTTTCTTGATGATCTGCGGCTCCTCCAGCGTCATCTCGTCCGGCGTGGGCATCACGATGCCGTAGCCCGTGGCGCGCACCTGCTCCAGCGCGGCGGCGACCTTGTCGTATTCGCTCTTCACCTGCGAAAGCTCTGTTAAAAGCGCCATGAGCGCCGCGTCGTCCGTCACGTCAAAGCCGCTTTTCTGTGACAGCACCTCGTAAAACAGCGCCGCCGGCACGGCGATCACGCACTCCACAATGCCCGTGCCGAGATCCGTCTGCCGCACGTCCGCGTCCTCCACCTGCGAAAGCGCCCGCACCGGCTCCAGCGCCTGCTGCGCGTCGGCGAGCCTTGCCGTCTCGGCGGCGGCCGTGCGCATCGCGCCGTAGAGCGCCGTTTTGATCGCGCTGCCGTCCTCCAGCGCCGTCACCCAGTCCGGCAGGAAGAAGTCCAGCTCCGTGATCGGGAACTGCGCCAAAATCGCCGCCAGCACGCGCTGAATGTCCTCCAGCTCCAGCTGCAGGCAGTTGACGGCGATGCACTGCACGCCGTACTGATCCTCCAGCTCCGCGCAGAGCGCCTGCGCCTCCGCGCTCTCCGGCTGCTGCGTGTTCACGAGCACCACGAACGGCTTTCCCGTCGCCTGCATATCCGTGATGGCGCGCTGCTCGGCCTCCAGATAGTCCTCGCGCGGGATGTCGGTCACGGTGCCGTCGGTCGTCATCACGATGCCGACGCTGCTGTGCTCCTCCATCACCCGTTTCGTCCCCAGCTCCGCCGCCTGCGCCATCGGGATCTGCTCGGGTGCCCACGGCGTGGTGACCAGCCGCGGCGTCCCCTCCTCCTCCGCGCCGATCGCGCCGGGGATGAGATAGCCCACCGAGTCGATCAGCCGCACCGACAAGCGGTTTTTCCCGTCCGGGCTGATCTCCACGGCCTCCTCCGGCACAAATTTCGGCTCCGAGGTCATAATGGTCCTGCCCGAGCCGCTCTGCGGCAGCTCATCCTTTGCCCGCTCGCGGCGGTAGACATTTTCGATGTTCGGCAGAACGAGCTGCTCCATAAACCGCTTGATAAACGTGGATTTCCCCGTCCGGACGGGGCCGACCACGCCGATATAAACGCTGCCATCCGTCCTCTGGCTGATCTGCTGATAGAGATTGTTCGCGTCCATATTGCCGCCTCCTTTTTGCTTCTGTCTATCTCTATGCGGACAAACCCAGGTATATGCAAAACGCCCTTCGGAAAAGCTTGCGCTTCCGAAGGGCATTTCATTACATGGGGATCAATACGATCTGACCGGCTGTCACCTCGTCGCCTGTCAGGTCGTTGGCGCTGCGGATGGCGTCGGCGCTCGCGCCGTAGGCCTTGGCCAGCTCCCACAGCGCTGCCGTCCGCTCCGCGCGGCGGACGATGACCGACGGGCGCGAGGCCGGGCGCGGCTCGGCTTCGAGCGTCCCGCCGCAGAGCGTGCGCAGCGTCCCGGCCGAGAAGCACTGCACGAACAGCTGGCACTCACAGCGCACCTCCGCACCGTCAGGCGCGGGCGCGGCATAGGTGTCCGGCAGGAGTGCGGGCTGCACGATGCACTGCCCCTCCTGCGCCAGTGCCACATCGCTCTGCGCGCTCAGACGGGCCGACGCACCCTGCAGCGCGTCCTCGCGGTCATAATACAAAAGATTCACAAACGCCGGGACCTCCAGCTGTACGCCGCCCTGCGTGCGCGTCTGCACCGGCAGGCCCAGATACGCCGCGCAGTCCGCGACCGACTGCACCTCGCCGCGCAGCGTGTCGCGCAAGGTCTGGCGGAGCGTCTGCGCGTCCAGACGGCTCTCCAGCGCCACGTCCGCCCACTGCGGCGTGAAGGCCGCGCCGATGGCGTAGGCGTCCTCGATGAGCGTGACGGACTGCGTGCGGCTCACGGCGCACTGCGCCAGCAGCTGCACGGCAAAGTTCAGCTTCTGCTCCGGCTGGGCGCTGTCCGGCTCCAGCTGCGCGCCGGTCACGGCCATGGTGATCTGCGCCTCGCCGCTCTCATAGTCGTCCGTCAGCTCACAGTACTGCGAAAACGGCACCGTCTGGCTGACGGTCTGCATCCGCCCCTCGGGCGTTTTGTACAGCGCGTGGACGCAAAGCGTCCCCTTAAAGACGGCCTTGTTCCCCACCACGCGGCGCTCGTCGACCTGCGCCAGCGTGTCAAAGCAGCACAGCTGCGAAAGCGCCGCGCCACCCGGCAGCGTGATCTCGTCGCTCACGGTAAAGGATTTTTCCGCCGTCTCCACCGGCAGCAGCACCGGGTACGTCTGCTCGCGCAGCTGCAGCTGCGGCGGGCGGTCGGTGAGCGTGTAGAGCGTCTGCTCCGCGGGCTCAAAGCCGTCGACCGTGCAGCAGACGCTCACGCGCAGCAGCACCTTGCGGGAGTTCACCATCCGCGCGTCCGCCGAGCACACGGCGCACTGCAGGATGACCTGCGTCTGCTCCGTGAGCGCGGGATCGTCGACGCGCAGCGTAAACGGTATGTAGGCGTCCAGCACCCGCGGCTCGGTGCCGTCCTCGGGAACATAGAGCGCGGCGACGCGCAGCCCGCCCGTCACACTCACGCAGCCCGCGCGGCATTCCTTGCTCCGGACGATCGCCGAAGCGCTTGCGTATACGATCCTCTCCACGTCCGGAAAGCTGTCCGGCACGATCACGTCGGCGGTCTGCTCCTGCGCGCGCGCAGCATGGACGACCCTGCGCAGATACCGGCAGGGCTTTGAACCAAACACTAACTCCATGTTCGATCACTCCTTGTATAGTCTACCAATATATACGCGGAGCGGGACAAGGATATGACTCGGCGTTCTGCCTCAACAGGCATCCCCGCACGATCCGGCAAACGGTAACGCCTTAATCGTGCATCCGGAACATGGCTTTCAGCACGCCCGCGAGCCAGCGCGGCGCCTTGATCACAACGATCTGCATAACGCTCCCCCCTAACAGCAATTTGCGAGAAGGCTGCCCAGCGCGATCAGGCCCAGCCCGATCACCACCCGCAGAAACCCTCCCGGCAGGATCAGCGAGACCAGCAGGCCGATCCCCAGCCCCAGCAGCAGACGGCTGAGCTTTTCTCTGCATGGGCACATCGTACCACCTCCCCGCGTCATCCTACGCGCCCCAAGCAAAAAACGTGCAAAACCGCCCTCCCGGAAACGCGCCGGAAGGGCGGTTTTTTGTGTTTACTTGCCGGAGTCGTAGTCCGAGGCGGTGTTTGCACGGAGATCGGCGATGGCGTCGGTGAGCGTCTGCGCCTGATCCTCAAACAGCCCGCTCGTGATGGCGCTGCGCACTGGCAGCACCTGGATCTTCGGCTGGCCGTCTGTCTCCTGCTTGAGGATGTACAGCGGGATGTAGCCTACGTTCGTGATGCTCGTCTGGCCGGTCTTGCCGCTCTTGGTGATCTCCAGATTCAGCAGCACCGACTCCATCGTGCCGCTCTGCGTCTGGCTGGAGAAGAAATTGCCCAGACTGTAGGCCACAAAGCACGTCTTTTCGTCACCGCCGCGCTGCACGGTCTTCTCCGTCAGATTGCCCACCACGTGCGAGTGCGAGCCGAGGATGACGTCCACGCCGTTTTCCAGCAGCAGGCTCTCGATCTTCTTCTGCGTGTCGGTGATGGTGTTGTCGTACTCGCTGCCCCAGTGGAGCATGGCGATGACGATGTCGGCATCGGTGGCCGCGGCGTTTTTGGCCGTCTGCACGATGGCGTCCTGCGCCACCTTGGAATAATCCGAGTCATAGTCGGTATACAGCAGATCCACCGCGAACTCCGACCCCTCCGGCAGCGTCAGGTTGTTGACGCCCTTGGTAAAGGCGATGAACGCGATGCGCACGCCGTTGACCGTTTTGACCAGCACACCGCCGGACGCGTCGCGCTCGGCCTGCGTGGCATAGGTGCCCACGTGGTCGATGCCCACGGCGTCCAGCGCCGAGATCGTCCCGCTCAGACCCGTCATGCCGTTCTGGATGCTGTAGGTGTTGGCGGTCTGCAAAACATCAAAGCCGATGTCGCGCAGCGTGCCCGCCAGCGCCTCCGGCGCGCGGAAGTCGGGCTTTCCGGCATACGGCGCGCCGCAGAAATTCAGCTCCAGATTGCCCACCGTCAGATCCGCCGCCATCGTATACGCGGCCACGGCTGAGAAGCAGTCGGAAAAATCATACACGCCCTCCGCCGTCTGCGCGGCGGCGAGGATGTCGTCGTAGATCATAATGTCGCCCACCGCCGTGAGCTGCACGACGGAGTCCGCCTCCGGCTCCGTGGGCGCGGCGGTATCCACCGGCTCGGCCGGCGCGCTCGGCTCCACCGGCGCGGGCGCGGGCTTGGCCCGGCAGCCGCGCACGATCAGCACCAGCGCCAGCACCACGATCAGCGCCAGCAGCCCCAGCACCATCCGCTGCTGCGTCTTGCGGCGGCGTTTTTGTTCCAGACGGCGCAGGCGCCGCTGCTCCAAAAGCTGCTCATTCTGCTCCAGTTCCAGTTCTTCCATCGGGCAGCCCCCTTCTTCATATTTTCTTTATTATATTTATTATACATGACAGCCGAGCGTTCGACAATCCTTTTTTCGCGGTTGTTCTTGGCGCGGAGCGCAATGTGTGGTATAATGTCGGCGATCGGGTCAAAAAGGGGACATACGATGAAGCTGAAAGTCAACAAACATACGCTTGCGCTGATCGTTCTGGCGCTTGCCATCGTCGCGCTGCTGGCGGGCATCGCCGCCGTGGTGCTGCGCATCGTGCGCTACGGCGAGGCCGCAGCGGTCGAGACCACGCCGGAGCCTCCCGCCGCCGAGCAGGCCGAGCCGGAGAGCCGGTATATCGAGGGTCTGGCGCGCAACGTCTACGACGGCAATTTCTATCAGGACGGCGCGTTCGTCCGCTACGACGGCTACACGCCCAGCCACGTCGGCATCGACGTCTCCGCCCATCAGGGGCGCATCGACTGGACGCAGGTGGCGCAGGCGGGTGTGGAATTTGCGATGATCCGCGCGGGCTACCGCGGCTACACGCAGGGCGATCTGGAGCAGGACGCATATTTTGCGCAGAATCTCGACGGCGCGCTGGCGGCGGGGCTGGACGCGGGCGTCTACTTCTTCTCGCAGGCCATCACCGTAGACGAGGCCGCCGAGGAGGCGCAGCTCGTGCTCACGATGCTGGAGGGCCGGGCTCTTACCTACCCCATCGTGTTCGACTGGGAGGACATCGAGGCCGACGCCCGCACCGACGGCATGACGAGCCTGCTTCTGACCGACATCGCCGAGGCGTTCTGCAAGGCCATCGAGGACGCGGGCTATCGGGCGGGCATCTATTTTAACCAGCGCTTCGGCTACCAGGAGTTCGACCTGCTGCGGCTGCAGGACCGCGTATTCTGGCTGGCGGAGTACAACATCCCGCCCACGTTCGACTACGATTTTCAGATCTGGCAGTACACGAGCGACGGCACCGTCCCCGGCATCGACACGCCCGTCGATCTGAACCTCAGCTTCGGCGACTGGAGCGCACCGGACACAGCGGAATAAAAAACAGCCCGGAGCACAGCCTTGTGCCCCGGGCATTCTGCACATAAAAAACCGGGATGCCTTTCAGCATCCCGGTTTGGCAATTCTATTAGCCTTCCTGCGCCTTCATGCGAGCGAAGCAATCGCTGCAATAGACCGGACGGTCGGTCTTGGGCTCGAACGGAACGCGAGCCTCGCCGCCGCACGCAGCGCACGTCGCGGTGAAGTACTCACGCGGGCCGCGGGAAGCGTTCTTCCGCGCGTCACGGCACGCCTTGCAGCGCTGCGGCTCGTTCTGGAAGCCACGCTCTGCATAGAATTCCTGCTCACCGGCGGTGAAAACGAACTCGTTGCCACACTCTTTGCAGACTAAAGTCTTGTCTTCGTACATTGATTTTACCTCTCTTTTGCGATTTGTGGATTTGCCCTGAGTCATGCGGCTTGAGATCCGTTGCTGCAGGGTTGATATATTGCGATCAGCCGAAGCTGAAAACGCCGATGACGCCGCTCGATTCCGTTCGGGATTGCTCAAACTGCACAAAAGAGATCGTACAAAGAGAATGCGGAAGTTCACTCGCGGTACGGATGAGCTGGAAGATCTTCCCGCCCGATCCACGCTTCCTATTATAAGCAAGGAAAACGGAATTGTCAATAGTAAATAAATATGTTTTTATTTTTCCGGGGTTTTTTGTAGACTTTCGACGGTGCTCGACAGCGCGTCCGCCAGCGTCTCGGCCTGTGCCTGTGTCCCGGCCTCCACCATCACGCGGATGAGCGGCTCGGTGCCCGATGCGCGGATGAGCACGCGCCCGTCCGCACCGAGCTGCGCCTCGGCATCCTGCACCGCCGATGCCAGCGCGTCCGACTGCAAAATGCGCGTTTTCTCGTCGTTGCCGCCCACGCGCACGTTTTTGAGCACCTGCGGATAGCGCGGGATGCGCGCGCGCAGCTCGCTGGCCTTGCAGCCCGACTGCGACAGGATCGACAAAAACTGCAGCGCCGCCAGCTGCCCGTCGCCGGTGGTCATATGCTCCAGGAAGATGATATGCCCGGACTGCTCGCCGCCGAGGCACATCCCCTCCTTCTGCATCAGCTCCAGCACGTTGCGGTCGCCCACGCTGGCGCACAGCAGCTTAAGACCCTGCGCGTCGCAATACTTATGTAAACCGATATTCGACATCACCGTGGCCACAAAGCCGCACCCGGCGAGCTTCCCCTGCCGCACGAGCGACGCGGCGCAGATCGCCATGATCTGGTCGCCGTCGATCTCACAGCCGGTCTCGTCCACGCACAGGCAGCGGTCGGCGTCGCCGTCAAAGGCGATGCCGAGGTCGTAATGCCCCTGCACGACCCGCTCCGACAGCAGGCCGAGATGCGTGGAGCCGCAGCCGCTGTTGATATTCACGCCGTCCGGCTCGTCGCAGAGAAAGTCCACATCCAGATCGAACCGCGTGAACAGCCGCCGCGCCGTGGCGCTGGCCGCGCCGTTGGCGCAGTCGATGAGCACGCGCATCGGCGCGAGCGGCGGCAGGGTCTTCTCCAGATGCTCCAGATACAGGTCCGCCGACGCCCGCCCATCCAGCACGCGGCCGAGCCCCGCGCCGGTGCGCACGGGCAGCGGCTCTTTTTGCAGGATGAGCGATTCCATCTCCGCTTCCAGCTCGTCGCTGAGCTTAAAGCCCTCGCGCGAGAACATTTTGATGCCGTTGTGCTCAAACGGATTGTGTGAGGCCGAGATGACCACGCCCGCGTCCGCGTGCAGCCGGCATGTCAGATACGCCACCGCCGGCGTGGGGATGACGCCGAGCGCGATCACGTCGCACCCGCAGGACGTCAGCCCCGCCACGAGCGCAGCCTCCAGCATATCCGAGGAGATGCGCGTATCCTTGCCGATGACGACGCACGGGCGCTGTGTGCCGCTGTCGATGAGCGAGATGGCGGCAGCCTGCCCGATGCGGTAGCTCAGCGGGGCGTCCAGCCCCTCGTTGGCGACGGCACGGATGCCGTCGGTCCCGAATAATTTACCCATGTTGCTTACTCTCCAAATTGCAGTTGTTCCGCCGCCATGCCGCCCGGCACGGGGATGTGCAGGTGCTCATACGCCAGCGGCGTCACGCACCGCCCGCGCGGCGTGCGGGTGAGAAAGCCGATCTGCATCAGATACGGCTCATAAACGTCCTCCAGCGTCACAGCCTCCTCGCCGATCGTGGCCGACAGCGTCTCCAGCCCCACCGGGCCGCCGCCGTAGTTGCGGATGATGGACTCCAGCATCCGCCGGTCGATCGAATCGAGCCCCAACTCGTCCACCTCCAGGCGGCCCAGCGCGTGCGCCGCCGCGTCCTTGGTGATGACGCCGTCGTGATACACCTCGGCAAAGTCACGCACGCGCCGCAGCAGGCGGTTGGCGATGCGCGGCGTGCCGCGCGAACGGGCGGCGACCTCCGCCGCGCCCTCCGGCGCGATGTCGATGCCCAGCAGCGCCGCCGAGCGCGTGACGATGCGCGAAAGCTCGTCTTTGGTATACAGCTCCAGCCGCAGCTGCACGCCGAAGCGATCGCGCAGCGGGCTCGAGAGCTGTCCGGCGCGGGTCGTCGCGCCGATGAGCGTGAATTTCGGAAGATCCAGCCGGATGGAATTGGCCGACGGACCCTTGCCGATGATGATGTCGATGGCGAAATCCTCCATCGCCGGATAAAGAATTTCCTCCACCGCGCGGTTCAGGCGGTGGATCTCGTCGATGAACAGGATGTCCCCCGGGGCGAGGTTCGTCAGCAGCGCCGCCAGATCCCCCGCCTTTTCGATCGCGGGGCCGGAGGTCACGCGGATGTTCACGCCCATCTCGTTGGCGATAACGCCCGCGAGCGTCGTTTTGCCAAGGCCCGGCGGGCCGTACAGCAGCACATGGTCCAGCGATTCCGACCGGCGCCGTGCCGCCTCGATGTAGACCGACAGATTGCCCTTCGCCTTTTCCTGCCCGGTGTAGTCCGCCAGTGTTTTCGGCCGCAGGCTGACCTCGCCGTCATCCAGCGGAGTCAGGCTTGTGGTCACGATCGGCGCTTCATAGTCCTGTGAAAAATCCAAGCTCATATCCGCGCCTCCTTACTTTGTTGTGACCATTGCGCGCAGCGCCTGCCGCACGAGCTGCTCGGCCGAGAGCGTTTCGGCGTTCGCGACTGTTTTGAGCGCCGCGCCGATCTCCGCCTGCGAATACCCAAGGCTTGCCAGCGCCGCCGTGGCCTCCGCCACGGCGCTGCCGTGCGCCACTGCGACGCCCGCGCCGCCGCCGGACGCGTCCGGCAGCTCTGCCGCGCCGAGCTTTTCCTTCAGCTCCAGCAAAATGCGCTGCGCGACCTTTTTGCCCACCCCGGCTGCCCGGGTGAGGGATTTTTCGTCCTGCGTGATCACCGCCAGGCGGAACTGATCCGGCGACAGGATCGACAAAATCGACAGCGCGGCCTTCGGCCCCACGCCCGAGACGGCGAGGAGCTTCAAAAAGCAATCCCGCTCGTCCTTCGTGGAAAAGCCGTAAATATCGAACGCGTCCTCGCGGATGCTGCAATAGGTATAAAGCCTTGCCCGGGCGTTCAGCTTCAGCCCCGCGAGCGTATACGTCGTGGTGCTGCACGCATAGCCCACGCCGCCGCAGTCGATGACCGCAAGCCCCGGCTCCATCAGCGTGACCGTGCCCTCCAGATAATAAAACATCCCGTTTCCTCCGTTACTGCCCGCAGCGCGCGAGCATGGACGTTGCGCTGCGCGCGTGGCACAGCGCGATGGCAATGGCGTCGGCCGCGTCGTCCGGCCGCGCGACCTTCTCCATTTTCAGGAGCCTGCGCGTCATATCCATGACCTGCCGCTTCTCCGCCCCGCCATAGCCGACCACCGCCTGCTTGACCTGATTGGGCGTGTACTCAAACAGTGGCGCGCCGAACTGCTCCACCGCCAGCAAAATGACGCCCCGCCCGTGCGAAACGCCGATGCCGGTCGTGACGTTGTGGCCGAAGAACAGCTCCTCCACCGCCACGGCGTCGGGCCGCACGGTGCCGAGCAGCTCGTTCATATCGTCATAGAGCATCCGCAGCCGCCTGGAAAACGCCAGCCCCGCCGGGGTGGTGATCGTGCCGTAATTCACAAGCCGCAGCTGCCCGCGCCCGCTCTCCACCACGCCGAAGCCGGTGGTGGCGTAGCCGGGGTCGATCCCTAAAATGACCATCGCTCAGAACCTTCCGAAGATGAGCCAGTAGCACGTCCCCAAAAACGCCAGCAGCACCACCGCCGCCAGCACCCACGCCAGCACGATCTGGCTTTTGGGGCGGGGGGTGTAGTGCTCCTGCGGCTTCTGCGCGTCCTGGCTGAGCTTTTCCAGCATCTCCGGGCTGCGGTATTCGTCCATACTAAAACCTCGCTGTGCCGATATTTATGGGCATTATAGCACAGTTTCCCCCAAAAGAACAGTCCCATCTTTTCATCCCGCGGACTTTGCGGCAAAAAAACAGTATATTCCTGCCTGCGGCGTCGGATACTAGGATGAAAGCTGAAAGGTGGAATGTGTATGCTGATCGCATTTCTTCGCGCCGTGATCCTATATCTGGCGCTCATTCTGGTCATCCGCCTGATGGGCAAGCGCCAGATCGGGCAGATGGAGCCGGCGGAGTTCGTGGTGACGATGCTGATCGCGGATCTTGCGTCCGTGCCGATGCAGGACCCGGCGATCCCGCTGTTTTCGGGGCTGATCCCGATTTTGGTCGTGCTCGCGATCGAGCTGCTTTTGTCGGTGTGGATCTACGGCAGCATCCCCGTCCGCCGCTTTTTCTGCGGAAAGCCGGTCATTCTGGTGCGGGACGGCAAGCTCCTCGCGCGCAATATGCAGAAAACGCGCGTCAACGCCGACGAGCTGACGGAATATCTGCGCCTGCAGGGATATGTGGATATTACACAGGTGCGCTACGCCATTCTGGAGACGAACGGCAATATCAGCGTCCTGCCCTATGCCCGCTACGCTCCCGCCTGCGCCAAGGACGCCGGCGTGAAGCCCGACGAGACGGAGCTGCCCGTCACCATCATCAGCCACGGCACGCTCATCCGCGAAAATCTCGCCGCGTCCGGCCGGACGCGCGCGTGGGTCGAGCAGACGCTGCAAAGCTATAACTGCCGCATCCGCGACGTGCTGCTGCTCACCGCCGACCGCACGGGGAGGCTGTACCTTGCCATCCGAAAGGAGGAAACGCCGTGAAGCATCTGCTGATCGCGCTGCTCATTCTGGCGCTGTGCCTGAGCTTCTGCCTCTGGGCGGGCAGCTATATCCGCTGCACGGTCGCGGAGCCCCTGAGCACGCTGCGCCTTGCGCGCACGCACGCCGAAAACGGCGATTTTGTCCGCGCACAGGACGCCGTGGAGCAGGCGATGAGCCTGTGGCAGCAGCGCGAGGCGGTCTACTGTATGCTGCTGCACCACGATGAGACTGACTGCGTGCTGCGTGACTTTGCCGCCCTGCATGAGCAGGCGCGCCGCGGCGAGGCGGACGATTTTGCCGATACCTGCGCGCAGCTCATCGTGCAGCTGCAGCATCTGCGCGCCACGCAGCTGCCCAGCGCCGCAAACATCTTTTAGGTGCAAACGAATGGGGCGCTGCACTGCAGCGCCCCATTCCCAGTCTGTCGAAAAAGCCTCGCAGAGTTTCGCCGCCGCAGCGGCGAAATTGATTCTGATCATTTTCTGCGGCGGCGTGTACGTCGCAGAAAATACAGCTCGCGGAGCGGAGTGTAGAATTTGTGCGCTGTGCGCACAAATTATGCGCGCAGCGCAGTGCAAGCCTTTTCAAACGAAAGCCCAGCGAAGCGGGTTTCGTTTGAGAGCGTGTCAAAAACACTTTTTTGACACGCTCCGAATGGGGCGCTGCGGTGCAGCGCCCCATTCCATGTTACTTTTCTTCCAGGATCTTGTTGAGCTCGCGCATGAAGCTGTTGATGTCCTTAAACTGGCGGTAGACCGAGGCAAAGCGTACATACGCCACCTCGTCCAGCGGCTTGAGCCGCTCCATGACCAGCTCGCCGATGCGGGTGGTCGAGACCTCGCGGTCGAGCGTGTTCTGGATGACCTGTTCGATCTCGTCCGCGGCGGCCTCCAGCTCCGCCAGCGGCACGGGGCGCTTTTCGCACGCGCGCAGCATACCGTTGAGCACCTTGTTGCGGTCGAACGCCTGACGGCTGTTGTCGCGCTTGATGACGACGATCGGCAGGCTTTCCACGGTCTCATAGGTCGTAAAGCGCTTCTGGCACGCCTGGCACTCCCGCCGGCGGCGGATGCTCAGCCCGTCCTCGGAGTGACGGGAATCGACGACCTTGCTGTCCTGAAAGCCGCAATAGGGACACTTCATGGCTTTTCTCCTCTCACCTTGCATCTTGCGTCTTGCGTCAGAATGCTGTATGATGTAAAGTAATCTTTGCTATGCTTGATTATAGCAAATCTGCCACCTTATGTCTACCGCTTTTTCAAAAAAACGGCGGCTTACAGCACATCCTGCAGGATCTCGCGGAGGCTTACCGGCGTCACCGTCCCCTCGGCGAGCACCGAAAGCAGCTCCATGGCCCGCGCGCGGCGCGGCGTGACGCCGGGAACGCAGTCCTCCTCACAGGACTCCGGCGTCCGGCAGCGGATGCCGACGCCATATTCCGGCGGCCCCTCGGGCCCGTCGCGGCATAAGAGCAGATACTCCAGTTCCATCGGCACCCCGCTGAGCGCGGCGGCGCTGCGTGTGTAGACAACTTCCTTCCTAAGCATTTTCATTCCTCCCTGCGCTCCATTCAAGCACAGGATACGCTGAAAAGAAACAAAAAGAATTCGCATTTTTCGACATATTACCCGTATCTTCGCGGCCGCATCACAAAATTTAGCGGTCCCGATCGCAAACTTTCCCCTATTTTGTGCGTAAAACCAGCCGCTTTGTCGAAAACTTTTTTCGCGGCGGCAACTTTTCGACAAACGTTCACAAGGAGTCATTGTGTATGAAATCGTCCGGCCGGATCAAAACTTTTTTGTGGAATGTGGCAGCGCTCAACGTCCCGCTCTACGCCGGAAACGCGGGCTTTTTTCTGCTGCTGTCCATCTTCCCGCTGGTCGCGCTGCTGCTGTCGCTGGTGCAGTACCTGCCGCTGTCGCGCGATCTGCTGTTCGATCTGCTCGAGCCCGCCGCCCCAGCGGCGCTGCTGCCGTTTTTCCACCTGCTGGTGGACGATATTTTTGACGGCATCAGCAGCTTTGGCGCGAGCATCTTTAACGCCGCCGCGGCCCTGTGGGCCGCGTCCACGGGCCTGCACAGCATCATGCAGGGGCTCAACCGCGCCTGCGGCGCGCAGGAGACGCGCCCGTGGCTAAAGCGCCGCGCGCTGTGTCTGCTGTATACGCTGGGGCTTCTGCTGGCGCTCGCGCTCACACTGCTGCTGCACGGCTACGGCCAGCAGATCCTGACGCTTCTCGAGCGCACCGACGCGCCGGTCATCCACTTTTTCGTAAAGCTGCTGGACTATCTGAACCTCTACTCCGCGATCCTGCTCACGCTGCTGTTTGCGGCGCTTTATCTGGCGCTGCCCAACTGTAAGTACCGCGTGGGCGAGGTGCTGCCCGGCGCGCTCTGCGCGGCGCTGGCGTGGATATTGTTCTCGAACGGCTTTTCGTATTATGTAAACTACTACAGCCAGTTCTCCGTGTTCTACGGCAGCATCAGCACGATCCTGCTTACGATGCTGTGGCTGTTCTTCTGCCTGAGCATCCTGTTCTACGGCGCGTATCTCAACTATCTGCTGTTCCGCAAAAAAGCGGAGGAGGCGTAGGATGTTCGGCTATTTGCAGGCGGACCGCACGCGCCTTGACGAAGCCCAGGCGGCGCGCTACCGCGCGGTATACTGCGGCCTGTGCCGCTCGCTGCGGCAGACCTACGGCGCGGCGGCGCGGCTGGCGCTGACGTATGACATGACGTTCCTTCTGATGCTCCTGTCGTCGCTCTACGAGCCGGACGAGCGGCATGGCCGCGAGCGGTGCGTGATGCACCCGCTGCGCCCGCACGAGTATGCGCAGACGGAGTTTTCCGACTATGCCGCCGCAATGAACGTGCTGCTGGCGCGCGAGTCGTGCCTGGACGGCTGGCGCGACGACCGCAGCGCGCCGAAATATCTCGCCGCGCAGGCGCTCTCCCCCGCCGCAAAACGCGCCGCAGCGGCGTATCCTGCGCAGGCGGACGCCATCCGAAGCGGCCTTTCGCAGCTCGCGACTGTGGAAGCGCGCGGCGCGTGCGAGCCGGACGCGGCGGCGAACGCCTTCGGCGCGATCCTCGCGGCGCTGTTCAGTCCGCAACATGACCGCTGGCAGCCGGTGCTGGCGGAATTCGGCATGGCGCTGGGGCGGTTCATCTACCTGCTGGACGCCGTGTGCGACTATGACGCAGACCGCCGCCGTGGGCGCTACAATCCCCTGCCGGATGGGCTTATGACTGGCCCGCGCCCGATGCACGCTGAGCTGACGCTGCTCATCGGCGACGCGGCCAGCGCGTTTGAGCGCCTGCCGCTGGTGCAGGACGCGGCGCTGCTGCGCAATATTCTCTACTTCGGCGTCTGGGGGCCGTATGACCGCCGCTTCCCGCCGGAGGGCAAGGAGGGACTGCAATGATGGACGATCCCTACCGCGTGCTGGGGCTGACGCCCGACGCCACGGACGAAGAGGTCAAGCGCGCCTACCGGCAGCTGGCCAAAAAATATCACCCGGACATGAACCCGGGCGACGCGTATGCGGCGCAGAAGATGAATGAGATCAACGCCGCCTACGACCAGATCAAAAATCCCCCGCAGCAGACGACCTACCGCACGCAGTACACCGACCCCTTCGCCGGCTGGCAGCGGCAGCGCGAGGAGCGCGGCGCGCAGCCGGAGGCGCTGCGGCGGGCGCAGGCGTACCTGCAGCAGCGGCAGTACGCCGCGGCGCTGAATATCCTGCAGAGCGTGCCGGAGGCGGAGCGCACCGCGCAGTGGTATTATTTTGCCGCCATCGCGAACACCGGGCTCGGCAACCGCGTGCTCGGCTATGAGCAGATCAACCGCGCCTGCGCCATGGAGCCGGACAACGCCGAATATCAGTACGCCAAGGCGCAGATCGAGCGCAACGGCTTTACCTACACCAGCACGCAAAGCGGCTTCAATTTCACCGGCGGCGCGGGACGGGTGTGCTGCAGCCTGTGCGTGGCGTCGCAGCTGGCGGGCCTGTTCTGCGGCCGCGGCTGGCCCATCTGTTTTTTCTGCTGACGCGCTCAAAAACCCCGACATACGACCATGCCCGCAGGCAGCAAGCCTGCGGGCATGATTTTTTTCGGTTTTTACTTCTTCACAAAGGACAGGCAGTCGGTGCAGGCGTCCACGGTGGGATCGCACTCGTGCGTGCCGACGCGGATGCGGTCGAGCGAGCAGTAGTTCTCCGACGCGCAGTGGTTCCCGCAGGACGTCACGCTGCATTCGATGCACTTGTTGGCTTTGCAGTTGTCATGGTTCATTTCAGAAAACCTCCTTCATTAAGCTGCGTACTTAGTATATCCACTGTACGCCGCAAAACGCAGGATGTTTCTGGAAATTTCTCACTTTTTGGGAGGCTCTGATTAAATCAGCGGCTGTGGACGGCGAGAGATTTTCCGTCAAGGCAAGGTTTGAAAAACAGTGGAATACTTTGTGTATTTCCTGTTTTTCAAACCGCAGAATTGGCGGAAAAGATCCGTCGTCCGCGGTCGGGGATTTATTCAGAGGTTCCCTTGATGCTTCTGGCAAACGCCGCCTTGTCCGCGGCCTTAAAGTACGCGCTGCCCGCCACGAGCACGTTCGCGCCCGCCGCCTTGCACACCTCGGCGGTCTGCTCATTGACGCCGCCGTCCACCTCCAGCTCGCAGGCAGGATTTTTTTCGTTTATGTATGCACGGATCTTTTCCACCTTGGGCATCATATCCGCCATGAACGACTGCCCGCCGAAGCCAGGCTCCACCGTCATCACAAGGATCAGGCTGCACAGGTCAAGAAACGGCAGCACCGCCTCGGCAGGGGTCTTTGGCTTGACGCAGATGGCGGGGCGCACACCGAGATCGCGGATGATCTCCAGCGCGCGGCGGGTATTTTCCTCGGTGTCGGCCTCGACATGGACGGTCAGGATGTCCGCCCCGGCCTTGCAGAAGCGCTCAACATAGCGGATGGGCCGGTCGATCATCAGGTGCACATCCAGCGGCAGCTCGGTGATGCCGCGGATGGCCGCGACCACGGGGATGCCGATCGTGATGTTGGGCACGAAAAGCCCGTCCATCACGTCCACATGCACATAATCCGCGCCCGCGGGCGTGAGCGCGCGAATATCGCGCTCCAGATTCACAAAATCCGCGGACAGGATGGACGGAGAGAGTTTGTTCATAACGGATGCCTCCCAAACGAAATTTGTAAAAAACGGCACACAGGCCGGCCGCCTGCGGCATAGAAATGGATGTGCGGATCCCGCGCCGCAGCAGGGCTCTCATTCCGCGCGGGCGGGGCGGACCGCTTCAGATAGGGGCTGCCGCACGGCAGCCCCATTGGAAGTGCCGCCGGGTCTATTATACGCAGTCGGAATGGCGGTGTCAATTCCCCGGATTTCTTGACTTTGCGCGCCGCAGGATATAGAATAGACGCAGTAGTATGATTTTGCAAAAGAAAGGGCAGGCAATGCCATGAAACAGAAAAAGACCCGCTCGACCGTGCCGCTGTATGTGGTGGCGGCACTGTGGCTGGGGCGCGCGCTGTCGGGCAATCTCAGCAGCGTGGGCGATATATTCAAAACGATCGCGCTGTCGTGCGTCGTATACTTCGGCCTGAAGCTCTTCTTCCCGGACAAGGCGGCCTCGCAGAAGGACGCGGAGGCGGACAAGCAGGCCGAAAGCCAGCCGGACGCCGCCAAGGCCCGGCCGGAGCCCGAAAAAAAGTCCGAGGAGCCGAAGCAGCCCGCGTCGACCGGCAACGCAGAGCTGGACGCCGTGCTGCATCAGGGTGAGGACGCCATCCGCCAGATCCGCCTGCGCAACGACGAGATCCCGGACTATAAAATTTCCGCCCAGCTCAAGCAGATCGAGCTGCTGACGGAAAAGATCTTCGACTACGTGCGTGAGCACCCCGAGCAGCTGGGCGAGATCCGGCAGTTCCTCAACTATTACCTCCCCACCACGCTGAGTCTGCTTGAAAAATACGTGGAGCTGCAGAACCAGCAGCTGCGCATGGGCAATATCGACGAGGGCATGCGCCAGATCGAGGAGCTGCTCGACAAGGTCGCCGTCGCGTTCCAGCGGCAGCTCGACAGTCTGTTTGCAAGCAGCGTGGTGGACATCACCGCGGACATTCAGGTCATGGAAAATATGATGGCCGCCGAAGGACTCAGCGGCGGCCGCGACTTTGACACAAAATAAAGGAGAACAGCATCATGGATGAACAGAAGATCCCTCAGCTCACGCTTACCCCCGATCTGGACGAGCCGGCCGCGCCGCAGGTAAAGCCGGAAACGGACCTCCAGCAGTCTGAGCCCGCGCCCGAGGCAGGCCCGGAGCTGTCCAGTCTCTCGGAAGCGGAGCAGCAGGCCGTGACGGAATTTGCCGAAAAGATCGACCTGAGCGACGCGAACATCATCATGCAGTACGGCGCGGCAGCGCAGAAGAACATCGCCGATTTTTCGCAGGCGGCACTCGATAAGGTCAAGATGAGCGATATGGGCGAGGTCGGCACGATGCTCTCCGGGCTGCTCGTGGAACTCAAAACGCTGGACGAGCCGGAAAAGAAGGGCATCAGCGGCCTGTTCGGCAAGGCGAAAAAGAACGTGGAAACGCTCCGCGCCCGCTACGGCAAGGCGGAGGAAAATGTCGACCGCATCGCGGGCGAGCTCGAAGGCCACCAGCGCAAGCTGATGAAGGACGTCGCCGTGATGGACCAGATGTACGACAAGAACCTGCAGTACTTCAAGGAACTGACGATGTATCTGCTGGCGGGCAAAAAAAGCCTGGAAAAGGCCCGCGCCACCACGCTGGCCGAGCTGCGCGCCAAGGCAGAAAGCTCCGGCCTTCCCGAGGATGCGCAGGCCGCGAACGACTTTGAAAACAAGTGCCAGCGCTTTGAAAAGCGCCTGCACGATCTGGAACTGACGCGCGTGATCTCCCTGCAGACCGCGCCGCAGATCCGCATGATCCAGAATAACGACGCGGCGATGATGGAAAAGATCCAGACCTCGCTGATGAACACCATCCCGCTGTGGAAAAACCAGCTCGTGCTCACGCTCGGCATTGAGAATTCCCGCCGTGCCATGGAGGCGCAGCGCAAGGTCACCGACGCAACGAACGAGCTGCTGAAGAAAAACGCCGATATGCTCAAGATGGCCACGGTGGAGACCGCGCGCGAGTCCGAGCGCGGCATCGTGGACATCGAAACGCTCCAGCACACGAACGAGAGCCTGATCTCCACGCTCGACGAGGTCCTCCAGATCCAGACCGAGGGCGCGCAGAAGCGCGCCGCGGCGGAGCAGGAGCTGCGCCGCATCGAGGGCGAGCTCAAGCAGAAGCTGCTGGAAACGCGCAAGGTGCAGTAATGCACCGCAAACAGCAAAGGAGCAGATATGAACGTATTCAAAAAGCGCGGCGTCGCGCTCACCGTCCTCATTCTGGCGGTGATCGCCGCCGTGATCATCGGGCAGCTGACAAAGCCGTCCGTCGATGAGACCTACAAGCCGGAGTCCGACGCCACCGCCCAGAGCTGGGCCAAGGCGCACGCCGACAGCTACACCGCCTACGTGCAGGACGGTGCCGGGCTGTTCTCCAGCCAGACGCTGCAAACGCTGGCGCAGGACAACGCCGCGCTCGATTACCGCTACGGCGGCATCCTCGGTGTGGTCACGGTAAAGTCTCTGGGCGACACGACCATCAAGGCGTATTCCGACCAGATCTGCTACGGCACCGACACCTACGGAAACGGCGATCTGGTGCTGCTGGTGAACGAGGAGACTGGCGAGTGGTACGTCAGCCCCGGCGACGACATCAGCTATTACCTCAACGACGAGCTGGAGATCCTCTTTACGCAGAATCTCGGCGACAGCTTCTGGGCCGATCCCGACGGCCGGATCGTCACGCTCTTTACGCAGGTGTCCGGCTGGTACGCAAAAAACGTTCCCGTCTCCGGGCAGGAGGCCGAGAGCAAGAGCAGCTCCGGCGCGGGCGGGATCATCGTGCTGATCCTCGCGCTGTTCATCATTTTCGTGATCGTGTCGTTCGCCCTCTCGCTCATCGCGGGCGTGTGCCGGCTGGTCGGCGGCTACGGCTTCTTCGGCCCGTTCTGGGGGCCGTGGTGGGGCGGCTGGTACCATCGCCATCCGCGCTGGTTCGGCGGCTTCTACGGCGCGCCCCCTCCCCCTCCGCACCACGGACCCGGTGGCCCCGGTGGTCCCGGCGGCCCGCGTCCGCCGCGCTCTAACGGCGGCAGCGGCTTCGGCGGCGGTGGCAGTCGCGGCGGCAGCTTCGGCGGAGGCAGCCGGGGCGGCTTTGGCGGCGGCGGAAGCCGGGGCGGCTTCAGCGGCGGCGGCCGCGGCGGTTTTGGCGGCGGCGGCAGCCGCGGCGGCTTCGGCGGCGGGCGGCGTTAAGGCTCGGCAAACAGAAAATCACCCCGGTTTCCACAAACGGAAACCGGGGCGTTTTACTTTCATTTCATAAAGTCTGTTTGGACTCGCTCAGCGCTCTCAGACGGGTAGCGTATTCATACGCGTCCTTAAAATCCTCACGCTCCTTGCAGCACTGCTCCAGACTTTCATACAGCTCGCGCAGCAGATACCGCGGCGTGCCGCCGGACTGCTCCGCCTGCTGGAGATACAGCAGCGCGTTTTCAAACTGCTCCTTGCGCAGCGCGATGCGGCCGCGCAGCAGCAGATACTCCATCTGCTGCGCCTCCGGCAGCTCGCCGATCGACCAGATCTCCTTTTCCGCCGCCTGCACGTGCTCCTGCGCCAGATGATACCGCGCCATGACCAGATGGTACCGCGCCTCCGCCTGCTGCTGCAGGTGCTGCCGCCGGTAGCGTTCCGCCTGCTCGCCCGCGTCCTGCCGCCGCGCCAGCGCCGCACGTGTGCGCAGCTCCAGCCCCGCGCAGCGCAGCGCCGCGTCGGTATACAGCCCACGCGCGTCATATTCGAGTGCTTCGCCGCAGAGCGCCAGCGCGCCGTCATAGTCCTCCTGCGCCAGATGCGCCCAAGCAAGCCGCATCGCCGCGCGCGATAAAATGAGCAGCGCCTCGTCGCCCGCCTGCGCCGCGCCCTCGCGCAGCAACTCCAGACACGCCTGCCACTGCTCCTCGCGCAAAAGCGCCCGTGCGCGCGCCAGCGTATCCGCCGCGCCGCCGTCCGGCGCGGCGCTCAGCAACCACCCGGCGTCCACGTTCAGCATCGCCGCCAGATATTCCAGCGTCCGCATCGACGGCTGCGCCGCGTCGTGCTCGATCTGTGAGAGCATATTGCGCGTGATCTGCTCACCCGCCAGCTCCTTCTGCGTCAGCCCGCGGGCCAGCCGCGTCTGCCGGATCTTCTGCCCCAGTGTCATTGCGTCCTCCATAGGGAAATGTGATTTACCCCATTCTAGCACATCCCGCCGCCGTTGTCACGCAGAAAAACCGGCGGCAGTTTTCTGCCGCCGGTTTCGGTATGTACGCTTATGCCTTCACGGTGCCATCCGGGTTAAAGACCGGCAGGCCCTCGAGGTAGATGATGTCGTCGCGCTGCTGCGCCGCGCCCTCGGCAAGCACCGCCATGCGCCCGACGACCGTGCCGCCCGCCTGCTCGACGAGCTGCTCCATCGCGTGCAGCGATTCCCCGGTGGAGATGACGTCGTCCACGATCAAAATTTTCTTGCCGCGGATCTTCTCGGCGTCCTCGCCGCCCAAAAACAGCTCCTGCTCGCGCTGGGTGGTGATGGAGTGCACCTTCACGTGGATGGGGTCGGTCAGATAGACCTTCATGCCCTTGCGGGCCACAAAATAGGTGCTCGCGCCGCTCTGGCGGGCCATTTCGTGGATGAGCGGAATGCTCTTGGCCTCGGCCGTGAGCAGATAGTCGTAGTCCTTCGGCGCGCGCGCCAGCAGCTCCTTGGCACAGGCGACGGTGATCTCCGCGTCGCCGAACATAATAAACGCACCGATATAAAGATCATCCGCCACCTTGCACAGCGGAAGCTGCCGTGTGAGTCCCGCGATCTTCATTTCATGCTTCATGTCATTTCTTCTCCCTTTTTGCCGCAGGGCGGCATAGTATGTATATTATAAGAAATCTGTCGCGGCTTGTCAATTCTTTTCCCGCCGTGCCGGATAAAATGGCTTGCAAGCGGCGCGTACAGGTGATATACTGGTCAAACTACCGCATAAAGGAGTGGGTCTGTCTGCTGCGATATATCCTATGCGCCGTTCTGGGCTATTTGCTCGGTTCGTTCAGCGCGTCCATCCTCATTTCCAAATATTTTTTCCGCCGCGATGTGCGCAAAAGCGGCAGCGGCAACGCTGGTGCGGCCAACACCGCGCGTGTATTCGGCATCGGCGCGGGGCTTTTGACGCTGGGCGGCGATTTTCTCAAGTGTCTGATCGCCATGCTGCTCACCCGCGCGCTTGCAGGCGAGCTCGGGATGTGCGTGGGCGGCATGACGTGTATGCTGGGGCACTGCTTCCCGCTGTATTTCCACTTCCGCGGCGGCAAGGCCGTGGCCACCGGCGCGGCGGTCGCGCTGCTGATCGACTGGCGCGTGCTGGCCATCGCGCTGGCGGTGTATCTGCTGGCGGCAGTGCTGTTCCGCTTTGCCTCGCTGGCGTCACTCTGCGCGGCGGCGGCCATTCCGGTCAGCTCCCTCATCCTGTCGGTCTCGACGCCAAGGCTTGTTCTTGCGATCTTTACCTTCGTGCTCGTGACTGTGATGCACCGCGGCAACATTGCCCGCCTCATCGCCGGGACAGAGCCGAAATTCTCCTTCGGCACACGACCCACAAAATAGCACACAAAGGGCGCAGGCTTCGGCCTGCGCCCTTTTTTGCGTTCTCAGATATACCAATCACCGTTCTCTGTCTGCCGCAGTGTGCGGCTGTACAGCGCACGGGAGAGGTTCACCAGATGCGCCGGGTCGTCCGCCCCGGCGGTCTCAAAGGCCGAGTGCATCGCCAGCTGCGCAAGACCCACGTCCGCGCTGTGCAGCGACACCTGCGTGCCCGCGATGTTCCCCAGTGTGGAGCCGCCCGCAAGGTCCGAGCGGTTGGCGTACACCTGCGTGGGGACGTGCGCGCCGCGGCAGACGCTCTCCAGCAGCGCCGCCGACTCGCCGTCGGTGGTGTAGTGCTGCGCGGCGTTGAACTTTACGACCACGCCGCCGTTCATCACCGGGCAGTTTTCGCCGTCGGCATACTCCGGATGGTTCGGGTGCAGCGCGTGGGCGTTGTCGGCGGAGAGCAGGAAGCTCGCCGCCACGGCGCGGCAGTAGTCCGTCTCGCCAAGGCCGAGCACCTCGCAGATGCGCCGCAGCGCGTCGCGCAGCACCGTAGACGCCGCGCCCTGCCGCGTCTGGCTGCCGACCTCCTCGTTGTCAAACAGGCAGCAGACCTGCGCGCTCTCACTCTCCGGCGCGGTCAAAAAGCCCTCCAGGCACGCGAACACGCACTCCAGATCGTCCAGCCGCGGCGAGCCGATCCACGGCGCGCCCGCGCCGAGATACGCCCCCGGCTGGCGGTTGCAGAGCAGCAGATCGTGCCCCAGCACATCTTCCTCCGCCGCGCCCGCCGCCTGCGCGGCCAGCGTCAGGACGGACGCAGGCTCGCCGCCCGGAGCGAAGAGGGGCGGCAGGTCGATGTTCGCCTGCAGCTTCACGCCCTCGTTCGCGGCGCGGTTCATGTGGATGGCCACGTTCGGGATGATGAGTGGGCAGTCCGGCAGCTCCACGAGCCGCTGTGCCACGCCGCCGTCCGCCGTGCGCACCAGCACACGGCCCGCGATCTCCAGCGGCCGGTCGAGCCAGCTGGAAAACAGCATCCCGCCGTATTTTTCCGTGTTCAGGCGCACATACGCCTCGCCCGGCAGGTGCGGGTTCTGCTTGAGCTTAAAGGCGGGCGAGTCCGTGTGGCTCGCGGTGATCATAAAGCCCGGCAGGCCGGTTTTTGGCAGCGTGAAGGCGATGAGCGTGGAGCCGCCGCGCGTGGTGTAATACCGCCCGCCGGGCGCAAGACGCCACGGCTGCGATTCCAGAAGCCGCTCAAAGCCCGCCTCATCCAGCCGCCGCGCGGCGCTGCGCACGGCAAAATAGCTGCACGGGCTTTCGGTGATAAATTTCAGCATCCGGTCGGTCAGAGCATTTTTCATAGCAGATCCTCTCCCTCTGTAACCGCGGACAATCTGTCCCGCGGTCACCTTTCCCGTATCCTACCACAAAGGCGGCGGCAAATCAACTTTCGGGTTTTCAAATCCAGCAAAATGTGGTATGCTAGCGATACTTGTGATACAGGAGGCAGGATCCATGAAAAAAACCGTACTTCGGAAATATGCGCAGCTCATCGCGTGCTGCGGCGTCAATGTGCAGAAGGGGCAGGAGGTCTTTATCAGCGCCGACCTCGACCAGCCCGAATTTGTAAAAATGGTCGTGGAGGAGTGCTATAAGCGCAAGGCGAAGAAGGTCGTGGTCGACTGGAGCTATCAGCCGCTGCAAAAGGTCCACGTCCGCTACCGCAGCCTGGCCACGCTCGGCTCGCTGGACGACTATGAGGATATGCGCTGGCAGCACTACGTGAAAACGATCCCCTGCCGCATTTACCTGCTCTCGGAGGACCCGGACGGCCTTGCGGGCATCGACCAGGAAAAGCTGGCCAAGGCGCAGCAGAAGCTGTATCCCCTCATCAAGGGCTACCGCGACCAGATCGAGAACAAATATCAGTGGTGCATCGCCGCCGTGCCGGGCGCGGCGTGGGCAAAAAAGCTCTTCCCCGAGCTGCGCGTGAGTCAGGCGATCGAAAGGCTGTGGGAGGCGATCTTGCAGACCAGCCGCGTGGATGACGACCCCGTCGCCGCGTGGGAGCGGCACAACGCCGACCTGCTCGCGCGCTGCAATTATCTCAACGGTCTCGGCATCCGTGAGCTGCACTACACCGCGTCCAACGGCACCGATCTGCGCGTGGGCATGATCCCCGAGGCGGAGTTCAAGGGCGGCGGCGAATACAGCCTGCAGAACATCTACTTTAACCCCAATATCCCGTCGGAGGAGTGCTTCATCTCCCCCATGCGCGGCAAGGCGGAGGGCATCGTGTATGCGTCCAAGCCGCTGTCGTATCAGGGCCAGCTCATCGAGGGCTTCTGGATCCGGTTTGCTGGCGGCAAGGCCGTGGAGTGGCACGCCGATCAGAACGAGAGCCTGCTCACGAAGCTCATCAACATGGACGAGGGCAGCGCCTATCTCGGCGAGTGCGCGCTCGTGCCCTACGACTCCCCCATCCAGAACTCCGGGCTGCTGTTCTACAACACGCTGTTCGATGAAAACGCCGCCTGCCACCTTGCGCTCGGCATGGGCTTTGCCGATACCATCCGCGGCTACGCCGACAAGACGCTCGACGAATGCCGCAAGCTCGGCGTCAACGACTCCATGGTCCACGAGGACTTTATGATCGGCACCGCCGACATGAGCATCGACGCCCTCTGCGAAAACGGCCAGACCACCCCCATCTTCCGCAGCGGCAATTGGGCATTCTAATACACTTCTCTCGCCCGCCGGCGATCCCCCGGCGGGCGGTCTTTTGCTTCTGTTGGGAATCCGCGCACATCTGTAGGGGCGGGGTTCTACCCCGCCCGCACCCCATCGACCACCACCGCACCCTCGACCCTTCGTCGTAATGTAGGGGAGGGGCTTGCCCCTCCCGTAGGGCAATTGCGAATTCGCCGATGGGTTTCGTGAAAGCGGAGATGCCTGCCGCACGGGAAGGGTAGAACCCCTCCCCTACGGCAAATTTGGCGGTTTTGTGCGGGGCCACATCGGTACCTGCAAATATGCAGCGACGTGCTGTGCGGGCGGGGCAAGCCCCGCCCCTACGTTACGACGAAATAAGAAAACCGCAAAAAAACGGGAGGGCCCTGCCCTCCCGTGTGTTTTTATATGATCTCCTGCTCCAGCGCGTCGAATTCCGGTGTGCCGAAAAACTCGCCGAGCGTGATGCCGAGGCCGTCGCAGATCAGCTTGATGGTCAAAAGCTTCGGATTCTGACTTTTGCCGTACAGGATATTTTTCACGCTCGACGGCGGCAGCGCGCTGAGCGTCGCCAGCCGGTTGATGCTGATGTCCCGCTCGCCGCAGAGCTGTAAGATCCGATTCTTGACCGCCTGATCCAGTGCCATCCGCTTTCTCCTACTCTATTTCCTGCTCCAACGCGTCGAATTCTGCGCTGGAGAAAAATTCGCCGATCGTGATCTCCAGGCCGTCGCAGAGCTTTTTCACGGTCACGACTGAAACGTCGCGACGGCGGGTGTCCAGCAGGCTGTAGACCGTGGACGCCGTCACGCCCGCCCGGTTCGCCAGCTCGTTCGGGCGAATCCCCCGCTCGCGGCAAAGCTCCACGATCCGCGCCGCCACAACATCCTTGACTGACATAACATCACCTCAAGGAAATTGTATATTTCATCACGCAAACGCGTATACGCAGTTGCGTAAATACGACAAATATTGTATACTGACGTTGAGGTGATCCTATGCCCGACTATCAGCAGATGTATTTGACGATGATGCGCGCGGCGGAGGCGGCGCTGCGGGAATTGGAGGACGCGCAGAAAAAGCTCATCGCCGCCCAGCAGGCGTGCGAGGAGCTGTACATCTCCCAGCCCGAGCCGGAGCTGACCCTTCTGCCAAAAAAGGAACCGTAAGATCGCCCCCGGACAGTTTTGTCCGGGGGCGTTTTGCTGTTGTTTTTTCTCTGGCGGCATATTTTTTTCTGCTTTGCCCATTGCCCGTGGGGCAAAATGGTGGTACACTGTCTGCAAACTGATGCAAAGGAGCACCGTATGGCAAACGTCAAAATTCTGGCCGACAGCACCTGCGACCTCACGCCGGCGCTGCTGCGGCAATATGACATCACCCTCACCCCGCTGACCGTTATCAAGGACGGCAAGGAGTTCCACGACGGCGTGGACATCACGCCCGCCGATATTTTTGCCCATGTGGACGCGGGCGGCAAGCTGTGCAGCACCGCCGCCGTGAGCGAATACGAATACACGCAGATGTTCTCCCGCTTCGCGCCCGATCACGATACTGTTCTGCAGATCACCATCGGCTCGGGCTTTTCGGCGTGCTATCAGAACGCGTGCCTTGCAGCGCAGAGCTTTCCGAACGTCATCGTCATCGACTCGGAGAACCTCAGCACCGGGCAGGGGCTGCTCGTCATCGCCGCGGCGCGGCTGGCGGAGCAGGGCCTCTCGGGGGCCCAGATCGCCGAGCAGGTGCGCGCGCTTGTGCCCAAGGTGGAGGCGAGCTTCCTCGTGGAGCGGCTGGACTATCTCTACAAGGGCGGCCGCTGCTCCGCCGTGGCCGCACTGGGCGCGAATATGCTGAAGCTCAAGCCGTGCATCGAGGTGAAGGACGGCAAGATGGGCGTCTGCAAAAAATACCGCGGCACGTCCGAGCACGCGTTCGCGCAGTACGTACAGGAGCGGCTGGAGGGCCGCACGGACATCCGCCCGGAGCTGGCCTTCATCACCCACCCCGCCGCGCAGCCGACGGTCGTACAGGCCGCGAAGGACGCTGCTGCAAAATACGGCGCGTTCGACGAGGTCATCGAGACGAACGCGGGCTGCACCGTCTCCTGCCACTGCGGCCCCCACACGCTGGGCATCCTGTTTATCCGCAAATAAAACGCGCAAAGCCGCAGTTCAAAGCGAACTGCGGCTGTTTTTACGCTTTTCATGCGGCGGCGGGCGTGGTATACTAAGCGGTAGAATTTGCAGAAAGGCGGCGGTTGGATGGACGGGGCGCAGCTGTATCAGCGCCTGCGCGGGCGGCTTTATCGCCGTCTGCCCATGCTGGCGCTGCCGCTGGGGCTGCTCGACTGGAAGAGCGGCGACGCCCCCGGCACGGACGGGCGGTATTTCTACGCCCCGCCGGACCTTCTGACGCAGGCACGCACGGACGAAGCAGAGGATGTGCTGCTGCACAGCGTGCTGCATGCCATGCTCGGCCACCCGTGGCGGCGCGCGCCGCAGGATGCGGACGCGTGGGCGCTCGCGTGCGATCTGAGCGCCGAATTTCTGCGCCGCCGCCTGCTGGAGCTGCCGCTGGACGGCCCGCTCGGGCGGGCGTATTACGCCTGCGATCCCGACGCGGTCTGCTCCGCCCCGGCGCTGTACGCGTGCCTGACCCGGGACTTCCCCGTCCCCCGCGAGGAGCTGCGCCCGCTCGTCCGGCGCGACAGCCACGCGTATTGGCACACCGCGCAGCAGCGCGCCCGCGTCCAGACCGGCGGGACGGACGGCGAAGCCGACCGCGAAGCGCTCTGGCGCCGGCAGGGCGCGATGCTGCGCCCGTATGCGCAGCGCGAAAAGCCGAAGATCGGCGCAGGCACGGCGGGCGAGCGCCTGACGCTGCCGGAGCTGCCAGACAATCACGCCCGCTTCGCCGCGCTGCTGCGGGAGTTTTCCGTTTTGCAGGAGAACCGCCATGCGAGCGACGTGGATTTCTCCTACGCCTGGTACGCCTACGGACAGGAGCACTGCGGCCTGCCGCTCATCGAGCCGCTGGAGTACTCCGAGGAGCGGCGGCTGCGGGAGCTGGTCATCGTGCTGGACACGTCCGCGTCCTGCTCGCGCGGGATGACGGCGTGGTTCCTCAGCGCCGTGCGGTCGATCCTGCTGGAGGAAAAGCTGTTTTTCGAGCGCTTCCGGCTGCACATCCTGCAATGCGACTGCGCCGTCCAGCAGGACACGCTGATCACGAACCTCGAGGAATTCCAGTGGTATCTGGCGCATCTGGAGCTGTACGGCGGCGGCGGGACGGACTTCCGCCCCGCGTTCCGGCGCATCGACGAGCTCGTACAGCGCGGCGAGCTGGCGCGGCTGGGCGGCGTTTTGTACTTTACCGACGGCTACGGCGTCTTTCCCGAGCGCGCGCCGGACTATCCGGTCGCATTCGTGATGCTGCAATACCGCTATGACGACATCAACATCCCGCACTGGGCGCGCACGCTCGTGCTGGATGCCGCAAGACCCGGGAGGGATGAAGCATGGATATAGCCAAGGCGAAAGAAGAGCTGCGCCGCGCGTTTCTGGCCTACACTGAGCGTACGCCGGACGGTCAGCTGTGTATCCCCATCGCGCGCCAGCGGCCGCTGCTGCTGATGGGCCCGCCGGGTGTGGGCAAAACAGCGGTGCTCGCACAGCTGGCGGCGGAGCTGGGCATCGGCTTCGTGGCCTACACCATGACGCACCATACGCGCCAGAGCGCGCTCGGCCTGCCGCGCATCTGCGAAAAGCAGTACGGCGGCAAGCCGTGTCTTGCCACCGAGTACACGATGAGCGAGATCCTCGCCGCCGTCTATGACCAGATGGAATCGACCGGCTGCAAAACGGGCATTTTGTTTCTGGATGAGATCAACTGCGTATCCGAAACGCTCATGCCCGCAATGCTCCAGCTGCTGCAGACCAAGCAGTTCGGCACGCACCGCCTGCCGGAGGGCTGGATGATCGCCGCCGCGGGCAACCCGCCGCAATATAACGAGTCCGCTCGGCTGTTCGACACCGCCACGATGGACCGCGTGCGGCTTTTGACCGTGGAGGAAAACTACCCCGTCTGGCGCAGCTACGCCCACGCGCGCGGGCTGCACCCGGCTGTGCTTTCGTATCTGGAGCTGAATCCGGCGCATTTTTACTGCGTTCAGCCCCACGCGCACGGCCGCGGCTTTGTCACGGCGCGCGGGTGGGAGGACCTGTCAGAAATGCTCACAGCCTGCGAGCGGCTGTGCCTGCCGGTGGAGGACGCGCTGTTCGGCGAGTATCTGCAGCACGACGAGATCGCGGCATCGTTTGCCGCGTTTTTCCGGCTGTATAACGCCTGCCGCGACCGGCTCGACCTGCCCGCCATCCTGCGCGGCGGATCCGGCGCGGCCGCAGAGCCGCTGCGCGCGCTTCGCTTTGACGGGCGGCTGGCGGCGGTGGAATTTCTGCTGCACGCGCTGGGCCGCGAGCTGACGGCCCTCCGCGCCGGCACGGCGCTGGCACAGAGCCTTGCGAGTTTCCTGTCCGCGTGCCAAAACGCGCCGACTCCTGTCCAGACTGCGCAGGAAAACCTCGCCCGCCGCGAGCGCGCCGCGCAGATTCGCAAGGACAGCGGCGTCCTCCCGCCCGAGGAGGAGGCCGCGGAGCGCCGCCTGACGGCGTGCATCCACCCGCTTCTGGACAATGCCGCCGATCTCCATGCGCTGGAGGCGGAAAAAGCCGCCCGCTGCGCGGCGGCGGACGCGGCGGAGCAAACGGCGCTCTCGCATCTGGAAAACGCGCTGTGCTTCGTCTCTGAGACGTTCGGCGCGGGGCAGGAACTGCTCATCTTCTGCACGCAGCTCCCCTCGCTCCCCGGTGCGCCTGCGCTCCTGCGCCGCTGCACGCTCTATGCGCAGCTTCTCGGCACCGTCCTGCCCGACTGAATCAAACCCGCCCGGATGCACAAAGCATCCGGGCGGGTTTTTACAGCTCCTGAATGAATTCCAGCACACAGCTGCGCAGCTGGCGGATGCTCTCGGGCAGGTCGGTGCGCGGCTGCAGGCCCATGCCGAGCTCCCGGCACGTGCGCGGCGCGATGGGCAGGACCTTTACGCCCTGCGTCCGCCCGCGGATCATCATCTCCGCCATCATCGTCATGCCCAGGCCCTTGCCGACCATGCGGATGACCGTCTCGTCGTCCACGTGGCACGGGCGGATGACGGGCTTCACGCCGTGCTGTCCGAACGCCGCCAGCACGTCCACGTCGAACCGGCCGTAGGGCATGAGGAACTCCCGGCCGGAGAAGCCCTCGATCGGGAAGCTGTCGCCCGATGCGGGGTAGTCCGGCGGGAGGATGGCGTACATCCGGTCGTCCCACAGCGGCGTCCAGTCGCAGGCATAGCCGCTCTGCCGCGCGCCGAAAATGACGTCCGTGCGCCACGTCTCCAGCAGCTCAAACGGCTCAAATTCGTTATCCACCATCCGCAGATCCACCACGATGTCCGGGCAGACGCGGCGGAAGCGGTATAGAATTTCCGGCATCCAGTGCATGGCGATGCTGGCGTAGGCCGCGATGCGGATGGTTCCCGTCCGGTGCGCCGTCACGTCGGCGATCCGGTTTTCCAGCCGCGCGTGCGCACGCAGGAATTCGCGGATGGACGGCATGAGCGCCTCACCCTCCCGCGTGAGCGTGATGCCCCGGCGGTCGCGCTGCACGAGCGTCAGGCCGATCTCCCGCTCCAAACTGTCCACCAGATGCGTCAGGCCCGACTGCGTGTAGCCCACGACCTCCGACGCCTTCGTAAAGCTGCCGAGATCCACCGCCGTGACCAGAATTTCGAGTTTTTTGCTGTCCATCGCGCCTGCCTCCGTGTGTCAGAACTTTTATATGACATTTTGTCATATACCTATTATAATCAAGTGCTTCCAATTTGCAACCGTTTCCGTTAGAATCAAATGCAGAAAGCAAAAAGGAGTAAAACATCATGGCTTCCAAAAAACTCACCCCCCGGCAGAAGATCCTCGTGGCCGGAACGCTGTTCGGCATGTTCTTCGGCGCGGGCAATCTCATCTTCCCCGTCCATCTCGGCCAGATGGCCGGCAGCAACGTCCTGCCCGCCATCATCGGCTTTATCATCACCGCCGTCGGTATCCCCATCTTCGGCGTCGCCGCCATCGGCGCCACGCACTCCGACGGGCTGCAGACGCTCTCCGGCAAGGTCGGCAAGGGCTATGGCATTTTCTTTACCTGCATCCTCTACCTCACCATCGGCCCGCTGTTCGCCATCCCCCGCTGCGCGACCGTGTCGTTCACAACGGGCCTGGCTCCCATGGTGCCCGCCGAGCGGGAAGGGCTGGCGCTGCTGCTGTTCTCGGCGGTATTCTTCGCGTTCGTGCTGTTCTTCTCGCTGCGGCCGGGCAAGATCACCGTCTGGATCGGCAAGATCATCAATCCCCTGTTCCTGCTGTTCCTGGCCGTGCTCGTCATCACGGCGCTCGTAAAGCCCGGCGCGCCCGTCTCGTCCGTGGAACCGGCAGAGGCGTACCGCTCCGGCGCGTTCTCCGCGTCGTTCATTGAGGGCTACGGCACGATGGATGCCATCGCGGGCCTTGCCTTCGGCATTGTGGTCATCGACGTCATCCGCCGCATGGGCGTGAACGATGACGACGTCGTCGCGCGCGACGTGCTCTCCTCCGGCGTGCTGACAGGCATTCTGATGGCCGTCATCTATGTGCTCACCATCCTCATGGGCGCGCAGTCGCGCGGGCTGTTTGAGACGTCCGAAAACGGCGGCATCGCCCTCACGCAGCTGGCGGCGCACTACTTCGGCGGCGCCGGGCAGCTCATCCTCGCCATCACCATCACCTTCGCCTGCCTCAAGACCTCCATCGGCCTTGTCACCTCCTGCTCGGAGACGTTCACCAAAATGACGAAGGGCAAGATCACCTACCCCGTCTGGGCAGTCATCTTCACCGTGTTCTCTTTCGCCGTGTCCAACGTGGGGCTCAGCGCCATCATCGAGTACTCCATCCCCATGCTCATGCTCATCTACCCGCCCGCCATCGCGCTCATCGTGCTGGCGTTCGTCGGAAAACACTTCCATCACGAC
This sequence comes from uncultured Oscillospiraceae bacterium, assembly GCA_934631005.1. Classification (GTDB taxonomy): domain Bacteria; phylum Bacillota; class Clostridia; order Oscillospirales; family Oscillospiraceae; genus CAG-170. The sequence continues at coordinate 44,660 of CAKTXA010000003.1, read as the reverse complement.
CGCGCCATCTACATCGCCACGATGATCGGCACCTGGTTTGCTGCCATCTTTGACTGCATGAAGACCCTGCCCGCGGGCGTGCAGGCCGCGCTGCATCTGGATGTGCCGATCCGCTTTGCAAAGTCCATCCTGCCGCTGTTCGATAAGAATCTCGGCTGGCTCCTCCCCGCCGCGCTCGGCTTCGCGGTCGGTCTCATCATCCATTTCGTGAAGCGCAAGGCAGCACGTTAATACACCCTACAAAATCCGCCCCGGAGCAGCTCGCTCCGGGGCGGTATTTTATTTCTTCTCAAAATACTGGATCAGCGAATAGAGGATGCGCTTTTCCTCCTCGCTCAGGCCGCCGATGCAGATCGACTCGGTATTGTCGAGCCCCAGCATATGATCCGCGGACACATGGAACAGCTGCGCCAGCTCCACAACATACTGCGTGGTCGGGATCGAAAGCCCCATCTCCCAGGCGTTCACCGCCGAGCGCGTCACGCCGATCTTCTTTGCCAGCGCCGCCTGTGACAGCCCCGCTCTCTCCCGGAGCTCCCTGATCTTGTCGCAAATCATAGCATCACCTCTGGATGCTAGTATAATTTGCAGATAAAGATATTTAATTATCATTATTGGCATAGTTTTATTGACATTTCGGCGCGGAGGGTATTATAATCGTTCCATAGGGAGGGATGACCCCATGTGCAGGAAACCCGGCAGCGCCCCCGTCCGCAGGGAGTCTGCATCCATGGCAGAGCCGGTGCATCCGGCCCGCCGCTGTATCGACACACAGGAAACCGGGCGCATCATCTGCCCCCGCTGCAAGACTGACCAAAGCGCCGCCCGCCCCACCTGCCTCAGCTGCGCCCTGTCCTTCGAAGCCCTGTTTGACTAAAACACGCCGCCAAGCAAAGCGCAGCGGCGTGTTTTTCATATCCTCAATCTTCATACCACTCATCCCACGCTTCGTCCTCGTCTTCATAGGCCCACGGGTCGTCCTCGTAGAGGTCCTCGCCGCTTTCATAGATGTCCCGCAAACCGGTCGACCCAGGCCCGTAGCCGCTGCCTTGCCCCTGAGACGGCGTAACAGGCTTGCTCTCCGGCCTGTGATAGACCGAACCCGTCAGCGTCATATCGTTCCAGTAGTCCAGATTTCGTTGCTCCGCGGTCAGGACATCCTTATTTTCCGTGGTTACCACAAATACCGGATAGAGATAGTCGCCAACGCGGACCTGCCATACAAACGTATAACAAACCTGTCCGGAACGCATTTCGTGTGTCACTTTACTGGCTTTGCCGAGCTTTGTAGATGTCAGCTCATCATACGGCATTCCCGGATAGGGCAAGTTTGCATTTTTGAGCGCATCAATTCTGGCTTGCTTCTCTTCGCGCCTGCGCTGCGCGGCGGCTTCCTCCTCCAGACGGCGCTGTTCCGCCCGCTGTGCCTCCGCTTCCGCACGCTGACGCTCTGCCTCCCGCTCGGCTGCCTGTTCTGCCCGGATCTCCGCCATCTGGCACTGTGTCTCGCGGATCATCGGCGGCAGCGCAAAGATCGCAAACGCCGCGACCGCCGCTGCCGTCACGATCCACTTCCACGCCAGCTTCCGCTTCGGTTTTTCCGGTTCTGTCGAGCTCTCGCTGACCGGCTGCGGTGTGATCGACGGCTGGACAGATGGCTTGGGCTTTTGCAGCTGCGCAGGCTGTACTGGCGGAACTGCACGCCTCGATTCAATCGGTGCTGGCGCGGCTGCCTGTTTGGGAGCGGAATCCTGCGGCTTCGGGTGCTCCGGGAAGGCCGTCCGTTCAGACTTGCGAAGCACAAATTTCGCCTTCTCCGGCGGATACGGCGCATCCTGCGTGCTGCACACGAACACATCCGTCACCCGCGCGAGCTTTTCGACATTACGATCACTGATCGGAACGACCACAAAATCGCCCGCCGTAAGCGAGATTCCCCCGGTCAGATAGGCATATGTCGCTCCGTTCTCTTTGAACTGCACATTGCAGAATGTATAGAAATACGATGCCATATCCCGATCCCTCCCTTGCTTCTGTTCTCAGTGTAGCACCCTTCCGGTCCAATACAAGGGACTTTTTCACAAAACCGCCCCGGAACACTCGTTCCGGGGCGGCGTGTTTCTCATTTCAGTCCTGATCCCAGTTGTGCCAGACGTTTTGGACGTCGTCGTCCTCCTCGAAGAGGTCGAGCATTTTTTCCATGTTGGCGATGTCCTCGGGCTTTTCGAGCTTCTGGTAGGTCTGCGGGACCATTTCGATCTGCGCGGACTCGAACTTGTAGCCCTTTTCCTCCAGCGCCTTGGCGACGGCGTTGAAGTCCGCCGGGTCGGTGTAGACGGTGAAGCAGCCCTCCTCCGGCTCAAAATCGGCCGCGCCGGCGTCCAGCGCGTCCATCATCACGGTGTCCTCGTCGAGCTCCTCGTCCTCATTGTCGATGACGATGACGCCCTTTTTGTCAAATGACCAGCTCACGCAGCCGTTCGTGCCGAGACTGCCGCCGAACTTGTCAAAGTGATGGCGGACGCTGCCCGCGGTGCGGTTGCGGTTGTCGGTCATCGTCTCCACGATCACCGCCACGCCGCACGGGCCGTGGCCTTCGTAGGTGATGGCTTCGTATGCGTCGCCCGTACCGGCGGCCGCCGCCTTTTCGAGCACGCGCTTGATGTTGTCGTTCGGCATATTGGCGGCCTTCGCCTTGGTGATGACGGTGGCCAGACGCGAGTTATACGCCGGGTCGGCGACGCCGCCGCCCTCCTTGACCGCGACGATCATTTCCTTGGAAATTTTCGTGAACGCCGCCGCGCGCTTGGCGTCCTGCGCGCCCTTCGTTTTCTGGATGTTATGCCACTTGGAATGTCCCGACATAAAATGTATCTTCCCTTCTGCGGTGAGTTTTTGTTATTTTATCACAGGTATATGTAGAAAATCAATAACTTTACAGAAATTGCGTCTCATCCCGGTGCGTCTGTGAGAGAAAGACCTCCAGCTCCGGGAACGCGGCGTGCAGGATGTCCGCGAGATAGGCGCAGACGGGGTTTTCCGTCTCAAAATGCCCGGCGTCGATGAGGTTCAGGCCGCGGTATTTCGCTTCCTCAAAGTGGTTGTATTTGAGGTCGGCGGTCACGAACGTGTCGCACCCGGCGGCGATGACCGCCTCCAGCTCGCTGCCGCAGCTGCCGCCGCCGACGGCGACCTTATGCACAGGCTTTCCACCGTCTGCGAAACGCACGCCGGGGCACGCGAGCGCCTGCTTGACGTGCGCAGCAAACGCCCGCAGTGTGCAGGGCGCCACCGTGCCGGTGCGGATCAGGCCGTAGTCCCGCCCCTGCGCGTCCTGCCCCATGGGGTCAAGGACGGAAATATCCGTCAGGCCGAGTGTTTTTGCCAGAATGTCGTTCACGCCGCCCGGCGCGCAGTCGAGGTTCGTGTGCAGATTGACGGCGGCAATGCCGTTTTCGATGAGCCAGAGAAGGTTTTCCCCCGTGAAGCTCTCGTCACTCACGGCCCGCACGGGCTGGAAGATGAGCGGATGGTGCGTCACGATCAGCTCGCAACCGTGCGTCTTCGCTTCGGCGAACACGTCCGGCATCGGGTCGAGCGCCACCATGACACGCGTCACAGCCGCCGTACGCCGCCCGCAGAGCAGACCCACGTTATCCCATTCCATTTTCATGTACGCCGGCGCAGCGTCAAACAGCGCCGCGAGAACGTCACTGACTCGTATCATAGCGACCTCCTGATCGTCTCTACCTCGCGCAGCGCCTGCTCATAGTAGGCGCGCTTCTCCGGGCGCTGCAGCTGCGCGCCCGCCAATCCTTCCACCGTGGTGCGCAAAAGCGACTCCACCCGCGCGGCATACGCCGGCAGCAGCGGGCTGCCGCAGGCCAGAAGCTGCGGCGGCAGATGCTCCTGCCCGGGGCTGAGCGGCTGCGCATCGCCGAACTGCGCCTGCAGGACGGTGTAATAAAACCGCCCCTCCCGCAAAAGCGTCTCCTCGCGGATGCCGAAGCCGTTTTGCGTCAGATACCGCCGCAGCGCGGGCGCGGCGCTCTGCGGCTGCAGGATGAGCGTATAGTGCGCGTCGCGCAGCCACGGCGCGGCATCCAAGATCATCGCGATCAGGTCGCCGCCCATCCCGGCGCACACGACGGTGTTGACCTCGTCCGGCGCGATCTTCGCCAGCCCGTCCGACAGGCGGAACTCGATCCCCTCCGTGCCGAACCGCGCGGCATTGGCCCGCGCGGACGCCAGCGGCTGCTCGCGCAGGTCGCAGGCGATCACGTGCGCCGCGCCGCCGTTTTTCAGCAGCCAGATCGCAAGATACCCGTGATCCGTCCCAATATCCGCCACGCGGCTGCCCGGCGCGACCATCTGCGCGCACGCCAGCAGCCGTTTTGAAAGCGGTATCCTCATACCCGATTCTCCATTCCATTCCACGAAAAAAGGAGGCACATGCCTCCTTTTTTCCGAAAAACCTCGTAGAGTTTCGCCGCCGCAGCGGCGAAAGCAATTTGGATCATTTTTGCCGGCGACATGCGCGTCGGCAAAAATACTGCTCAGACTGCAAGTGTGGAATTTGTGTGCCTACGGCACACAAATTATGCGCGCGCAGTCTGCAAGCCTGTTCAAACGAGAGCCCAGCGAAGCGGGTCTCGTTTGAGAGCATTTCAAAAACGTGTTTTTGAAATGCTCAGAGCCCGGCTTCTTCGCTGGCCTCGATGAACTTATTGACCTGCTCCAGGAACGCGTCGGCGTCCACGCCGTGCACGGCGCACGCTTCCTCCACGGTCTCGCCGCGGGAAGCCGGGCAGCCCAGGCAGTGCATGCCGATGGACATGAACAGCGGCGCAGTCTGCGGCGCGATGTCCAGAACGTCGCCGATGATGGTCGTTTTTTCAATTTTCGCAGCCATAAAAATGACCCCCTATCAAATTTGTAGGTTTATTATACCCATGAAATCTACAGAATGCAACTAAAAAATCACGCATGCAAAAAGAGGACGGCAAACGCCGTCCTCTTAAAGCGATTTTCGTTTGAGATACAGCCAAACTTGTTTGGCTGTATCAATTACTTGCCCATGTTCATCTGCGCGGCGACTTCTGCGGCGAAGTCTTCCTGCTTCTTCTCGATGCCCTCGCCCTTTTCGAAGCGGACGGCGTCGACGAACGTGACCTTGCCGCCGAGCTCCTTGGCCGCGGCGTTCATATACTGCTCAACGGAGACGCTGCCGTCCTTGACGAACGGCTGCTGGAGCAGGCAGTTCTCTTCATAGAACTTATTGAGCTTGCCGGCAGCGATCTTTTCCTTGACCTGCTGCGGCTTGGAGGCCATCTTCGGGTCGTTGTCCATCTGCGCAACGAGGATTTTCTTCTCTTCCTCGATGACGTCGTCGGTGACGTTGCTCTTGTCCCAGAAGCGGGGGTTCAGAGCCGCGATCTGCATTGCGATGTCCTTGCCGATGGTGGTGGCGTCGATGCCGCCCTCGACGGCGAGGTTCACCAGCACGCCGATCTTGCCGCCCGCGTGGACGTAAGAGACGGAGGTGTTCTTGTCAAAGCGCTTGAAGCGGCGGATCTGCAGGTTTTCGCCGATGGACATGACCTTCTCGGGCAGGATCTCGGAGACCTTCAGGTCGGAGCCGGGATACTTGCACTCGGTCAGCGCCGCGACGTCGGCGGGCGCGTCGGTCATAACGACCTTGCAGATGTCCTTCACGAACTCCACGAACGGAGCGGACTTTGCGCAGAAGTCGGTCTCGCAGTTCACTTCGACCACGGCGCCCACGCCGCACTCGCTGCAGACCTCGGCATACGCCATGCCTTCGGCCGCGATGCGGCTGGCCTTCTTGGCAGCCTTCGCAAGGCCCTTTTCGCGCAGCCACTCGACCGCCTTATCCATATCGCCGTCGGTCTCGGTGAGGGCCTTCTTGCAGTCCATCATACCGACGTTGGTCATTTCACGCAGTTTCTTCACATCAGCAGCAGTAAATGCCATTGTAATATCCTCCTGTATATAGTCTTTCTTTTGAAAAGTGCCCGCGCGGGCGGGCACTTATTGGAACGGATTATTCAGCCTCGACAGCCTCGGGGGCGGCAGCTTCCGCTGCGGCGGGCGCTTCGGTGTTCTCCTCGCCCTGACGGCCTTCCACAACGGCGTTGGCCATGGTGGCGGCGATGAGGCGGATGGCGCGGATGGCGTCATCGTTGCCGGGGATCACATAGTCGACCTCATCCGGGTCGCAGTTGGTGTCGACGATGGCAACGATGGGGATGTGCAGCTTGCGGGCCTCGGCGATGGCGTTGCGCTCCTTGCGGGGGTCAACGATGAACAGCGCGCCGGGCAGCTTCTTCATTTCCTTCACGCCGCCGAGATACTTCTCGAGCTTGGCGATCTCGCCCTGATGCTTGATGACTTCCTTCTTCGGCAGCATCGCGAACGTACCGTCCTCTTCCATCTTCTTCAGCTGGGCCAGACGGTCGATACGGGTGCGCATGGTGCGGAAGTTGGTGAGCATACCGCCGAGCCAGCGGGCGTTCACATAGTACTGACCGACGCGCTCGGCCTCTTCCTTGATGGCGTCCTGCGCCTGCTTCTTGGTGCCGACGAACAGGATGTTCTGGCCGTTGGCGGCCAGCTCACGCACGAAGGAATACGCCTCTTCCAGCTTCTTCACGGTCTTCTGCAGATCAATGATGTAGATGCCGTTGCGCTCGGTGTAGATGTAGGTTGCCATTTTGGGGTTCCAGCGGCGGGTCTGGTGGCCGAAGTGGACGCCAGCTTCCAGCAGCTGCTTCATGGATACGACTGCCATTTTGATGTTCTCCTTTTGTTTTGACCGCCACCCGCATCATCTCCCCGGCCCATCCGGAAGGACACCGAACCGCGGATCATCGGGTGTGTGGTTTGGTAATGTCACTGCGTTTTCGCACAGTGCCTTGGTATTATACTTGAAATGCCGCCGCGATGCAAGTGTTTTTTCACAAAAAACCGGCAGTTTTTTCAAAAAAGTCGTTTTCTTTTGCGGGGTGTTTTCCACTCCGCCAGCGGGCCGTCCACCAGCAGGATGTCCTCGCCGATCCGGCGGATGCAGCCCCAGGGAATGACGTAGTCGTCCTCCCGGCCGAACAGGCCCAGAAATTTGCACGGCCCCGGCACGATGATGGCCCGTACCTGCCCGCAGTCCAGGTCGATCAGCAGGTCGTTCATATAGCCGAGGCGGCAGCCCTCGCAGATGTGGATGACCTCCTTGCTGCGCAGCTCGGAAAATCGGTTGACCATCCGCTCGCCTCCTGTCAAAACATTCTGGTAGTTCTATATGCGGCAGCAAAGCGCGGTATGTACGCCGCATTCAGCGGCGCTTTAGTTGACGCTGATGGCCTTGCGCAGCGAGCCGAGGGCGTTTTTCTCCAGCCGGGACACCTGCGCCTGCGAGATACCGACCTCGCCGGCTACCTCCATCTGCGTCTTGCCGTCGTAAAACCGCAGCGCCAGAATGCGCTTTTCGCGGTCAGACAGGCCGCGGATGGCCTCGCGCAGGGCGATGGACTCGATCCAGCGCTCGTCGGTATTTTTCCGGTCACGCACCTGCTCCATGACCGTCAGCGGGTCGCCGCCGTCGGAGTAGACCGGTTCATAGAGCGACACCGGCGCGGTCATCGCGTCCAGCGCGTTCGTGACCTCCTCCAGCGCAAGGCCAAGCCGCTCCGCGATCTGCTGCTGCGTCGGCTCACGCCCCTGCTCGTTCGTCAGCTGCTCCTTGCACTGCAGCACCTTGTAGGCCGTGTCGCGCATGGAGCGGCTGATGCGGATGGGGCTGTAGTCGCGCAGATACCGCCGCAGCTCGCCCGCGATCATCGGCACGCCGTAGGTGGAAAAGCGCACATTTTTGCTCGTGTCAAAATTTGCGATGGCCTTGAGCAGCCCGATGCACCCCACCTGAAACAGATCGTCCGGGTTCTCGCCCCGTCCCAGAAACCGCTGGATGACCGACAGCACCAGCTTGAGGTTCCCCTCCACGAGCTTCTGCCGCGCCTGCTCGTCGCCCTGCTGCGCGGCGTCAATGAGCCGCATCATCTCGTCGTTCGGCAGCGTCTTGAGCTTGGCCGTGTTGACGCCGCAGATCTCGACCTTTCCCTGCATAGCATCCGTCCCCCTTTTTGTGCAGTATTTCCCAAGGGGCGGATTTGATACCGGCAGCAGGTGCCAATTTTTGCCTCGAAGTGCTAAAACGGGAGCGCCGCGTGTGCGGCGCTCCCGTGTGGATCGTCCGGTATCTTATTTGTAAGAGTCGTCCTTTTCGGCAAAGAAGCGGCTCATCTGCTCGGTGAATTCCTTGGCCGCGTTGAAGCCCATATACTTCTGGCGGTTGTTCATCGCCGCCGTCTCCAGAATGACGGCCAGGTTCCGGCCCGGCGTGATGGGCACGGTGATGGACGGGATCTTTACGTCCAGAATTTCGGCGTAATGCGTCTCAAGGCCCAGGCGGTCATATTCCTCGCCGTCGCGCCACGGGACCATGTTCACGATCAGGTCGACGTTTGCGCAGTCCTTGACCGCGCCCATGCCGAACAGGCGCGCCACGTTGATCACGCCCACGCCGCGCAGCTCCACATAGTGCTTCAGCACCGCCGGGGGCGAGCCGAGCAGCTCGTGCGAGGAGATCTTTTTGAGCTCTACCGCGTCGTCCGCGATCAGACGGTGCCCGCGCTTAAGAAGCTCCACGGCCGTTTCGCTCTTGCCGATGCCGCTCTCGCCCATGATGAGCACGCCCTCGCCGTAGATCTCCACCAGCACGCCGTGGCGCGTGACGCGCGGGGCGAGCGCGCCCTTGAGGTACGTGATGAGGTTGGAGACGATGTAGGACGTGGTATCCTTGCTGCTGAGCACGGTCACATCGTGCTTTTTCGCCATCTCCAGACACTCCGGCAGCGCCGGGATGCCGCGGGCAAAAATGAGCGCCGGGATCTTGTAGGACAGGAAGTGGTCAAAGATGATCAGCCGCTCCTGACTGGAGAGCTTTTGCAGATACGCCGACTCCACCGTTCCGCAGACATACACGCGCATCGGCTCAAAATGCTCAAAGAAGCCCGCCAGATGCAGGCCCGGACGGCTGATGTCGTCCACCATCACATGGATCTTTTCATAGTCGGAGGACTGATGGAACAGCTCCAGATTGAATTCCTCCACCAGCTCCGAGAGCAGGACCGAATATGTGTTGGGCATAGCGTTCACCTCAAAATCATCGCGCTTCCGGCGCGTCCGGTGACCATATGATACCATGCCGCCCGCCATTTCGCAACCGTCAAACGCGGCGCGCGGCAGGTCAAAAAGAAATTTTCAGAAATTCCTCGAAATTATGCTTGCTTTTTGTGGAAACATCTGTTACTATATTGTTCGGCGTCCGCAGGACTGCTGATTTTATGGATTTTCCAGTGGCAAGGAGGTGCAGTTGATGGCAAAGTGCGATATTTGCGGCAAGGGCGTTACGTTCGGTATCAAGGTCTCCCACTCTCATCGTCGGGCCAACCGGAGCTGGAAGCCCAACGTCAAGCGCGTGAAGGCGATCGTTGACGGTTCTCCGCGCCATGTGTACGTCTGTACGAGATGCCTGCGTTCCAATAAGGTTGAGCGCGCGATCTGATGGCAAAAATAAACGGGTGCTGTTCATTCGGAACGGCACCCGCTTTTTTTATTTCTTTTTGAACCATGCGGCCATCGCCCGCTCGCCGCGGTGCAGCGCTTCGCTGTCCGCGCCGAGGATGTCCTCGAGATACCGCCGCTCATCCGCCGCGCCGCTGCCGTGCGGCACGCGGTACGCGCCCGCGTCGCTGCCGATGGCGATGGGCACGCCGAGCGCGGCAGCGCGCCGGATATTCTCCGCGTGCAGCCGGAACAGCGGCCGCAGCACGTCATCCGGATACCGCCCGCAGCCGATCAGATTCCCGATCGTCACGATCGTGGGCGTCCAGAGCGTGCCGCCGTCTGCCATGGCGCGCAGCGCCGCGTCGTCGAGATACGCCCCGTGCTCCACGGAGTCGACGCCCGCTTCCGCCGCCGCCTGCACCGTGCGCGCGCCGTTGGCGTGCGCCATCACGCGCAGGCCCGCCGCGTGCGCGATGCGGATCAGCTCGCAGATCTCCTCCGGCGCATACGGCTCGCCGGTGATGACGCCGAAGCGGTCAAAGTCCATGATCCCGGAGATCATCACCTTGATAAAATCCGCGCCCTCGCGCGCCGCGCGCTCCACAAGCGCGCCGTACTCCGCAAGGCTCGCATAGCCGCGGCCGATGAAGCTGCCGTACTGTCCGGCTTTGTAGATCGGGAATGCCGGTGTTATGTAAACTATTCCATACTCCCCCGCCAGCTGCGCCGTGCGCGTGCACACGCCCCAGCGGTCGCCGCCGTCGCGCAGGTGCGTGACGCCCAGCGCCTGATAGCGCGCCAGCACCGCGCGGATATAGTCCTCGTCCGGCGCGTCCCGGTGCCGCGCGATGGCCGCGCGCCAGTTTTCGCCGTCCAGCAGCATATGGATATGCGCATCATACCGCACCGCGCTCACCTCCCCGCCGTTTTTCCCGATTATACCGCCGCTGCAACCAAAAAGCAATGCCCCGCCGGTTTCCCCGGCGGGGCGTTCATGCGTCTGTTTACTTTTTGCTGCGCAGCACCGCGATATTGCCCTCAAAGCCGACCTCCAGATCCAGTGCCTTTGCCACGTCGCGGATTTTAATGTAGTTTGTCCCGTTTTTCAGGATGCGCTCCACCGGCACCGTCCGGCCGTCCACGATCAGCTTCGCCTGCTCGACCACTTCGCCCACCTCCTCGACCTGTCGTCTGAATTTCTGCAGCCCGTCGCCGTGCACCCAATACGCCGGGCAGAGCTTCCCGGTCACGTCGTAGTGCCGGATAATATGATCGTAGGGAATGCCGTACTGCCTGCACAGCCAGTACACCAGCTCCGCCGCGTTGGCGATCGTCTTGTCGGTCGCCATCACGCGCCCGTCGCGCTTTGCGTCGCACAGCTCCACGCCGATGGAGTTCGCGTTCCGGCAATACGGATGGCGGTAGCGCTGCGCCCCGCAGTGATAGGCAACGTAGTCATCCGGCACGGAGCGCGTGATGGAGTCGTCGTCCACAAAGTAGTGCGCTGACGCCACGGGGTTCAGCGGCTGCTGAAAATACCGCCCGTTCGCCTCGTCCGAATCGCCGTCATTGCCGGTATAGTGCATCACGATCCACTCGATCTTTCCCGTGCGCCTGCCGCCGTAATTCGACCGGCAGGCGGGCTGTTCCTTAATTCTGACCATCGTTCGCCCCCTTGTCGATGGCATCCTGCGTTTTTTGCGACTGCGTGCCGAAATAAAACGCGATGATGACCGCGTAGATGGTCATAAAATCCTGCGAGATGCGTTCCCGCACTGCCATATACGCAAACACCGCCGTCAGCGCCAGCGTCACCAGCGACTTGACGCTCAAAAGATTCCCCAAACGTTTTCTCACGATCTCCATGTTATCCTTCCTCCCTATCCTGTTTTTTTGCGAAAATACGCTTGAACGCCAGTGAGATCAGTTCCACACCGAACGCGCCGCCGGCGTAGATGAGCACGTCGCTCACATCCGCCGCGCCCCATTTGACAACGGCGTAGGTCTTGACCGCCACCGCCCAGATGAGCACCAACGTCAGCACCCGCAGGCAGTACAGCACGATCGTCCGCGCCATCTCCCCTTTGCGCCAGCGGCGCTTTGGACGGATCACGACACCACCTCCCACCCGTCGACCTCCTGCTTGATGTGGTCGATGAAGCTGTTGCCGCCGAGCGCCTTGTAGGCGTGATAGCTCATGGCAAAATTCTCGTAGCGGTACTGCCGGATGGTGCGCGATTCGCGGCATTTGTAATACACCTCCAGCATCTGCTGCCGCAGCAGACACTGCTGTCCCCTGCGGATCGCCGCGATCGACGAAAAGATCCTTGCGAACACGCCCACCGCCGCCGCCAGCGACACGGTCAGCGCGCACACGGACGCGGCCAATTGCATATAATCTCCCCCCATTTCTGATAATTTTCGGGCTTTGCCCTTCAACCTTACCGCCGGAACGCACGCCGAGTTTCCCGCAAACGTGCAACCGGGCGCGAAAATGCACCGTTTCGGCCGCCGCGGCATAGATTGGTGTGCGGGCATCCGCCCGCGAACGGATTTTTTTCGGAGGTTCTTATGTTTTGCGGTCAACTTTATTGCTGCTGCCCGGACGGCGGGCCGCCCTACCCGCCCGGCACGTTCCAACCCATGCCGCCGGGCATGATCATCGGCCCCACCGGCCCCACGGGGCCGACCGGCCCGACTGGCCCCGCCACCGGCGTCACCGGCCCGACTGGGCCCACCGGCGCGACCGGCCCTACCGGGCCGACCGGTGAAACGGGCGCGACAGGTGCGGCCGGACTGATCGGTGCGACCGGCCCAACTGGCCCCACCGGTGAAACAGGTGCGACCGGCGCAACAGGCCCCACGGGGCCGACTGGCCCGACAGGTGAAACCGGTACAACGGGTGAAACAGGAGCAACGGGCGCGACTGGGCCCACTGGCCCAACAGGCGAAACGGGCGCAACAGGCGCAACTGGGCCCACTGGCCCAACAGGCGAAACGGGCGCAACAGGCGCAACTGGGCCTACCGGCCCTACGGGCGAAACCGGTGCCACTGGCGCGACCGGTGCAACCGGTCCTACCGGCCCCACCGGCCCGACCGGCGAGACCGGCGCAACCGGCCCCACGGGGCCGGCGGGCACGGTCACTCCGGCGGAGGCTGTGGCCGATCTGCCCACCACCGCCGCGCTGGCGGACGTGATCAGCACCGTCAACAACCTGCTCTCCTCGCTGCGCGCGGCGGGGCTGCTTGCGAGCTGAGGGCGTGAAGCTCTGCGTCTACGCCATCTGCAAAAACGAGCGCAAATTCGCCGCCCGCTGGATGCGGTCCATGCGCGAGGCGGACGGCGTCTTTGTGCTCGACACCGGCTCGACCGACGGCTCGCCGGCGCTTCTGCGCCGGCTCGGCGCGCAGGTGACGCAGGCGGCGATCGACCCGTGGCGGTTCGACGACGCGCGAAACCGCTCGCTCGCTCTCGTCCCGGAGGATGCCGACCTGTGCGTCTGCACCGACCTTGACGAGGTGTTCCGCCCCGGCTGGCGCGCGGCGATGGAGGCGGCGTTCACCCCCGGCACGCACCAGCTGCGCTACCGCTTCACCGCCAGCTTTCAGCCGGACGGCGCGGAGGGCTGCGTGTTCTGGATCGCCAAGGCGCACGCGCGCCGCGGCTTTCGCTGGGCGCACCCGGTGCACGAGGTGCTGGAGTATACCGGCACCGCGCCGCTGCGCGTCCGCGACGCCCCCGGCGTGCAGCTCGAGCACCACCCGGACGAGGAAAAATCCCGCGCGCAGTACCTGCCGCTGCTGGAGCTGGCCGTCCGCGAGTCGCCGGACGATGCGCGCGATTTGTACTATCTCGGCCGCGAGTACCTGTTCCATCGCCGCTGGCAGGACGCCGAGCGGGTGCTGCTGCGCCATCTCGCCGCGCCGGACGCGACGTGGCGCGAGGAGCGCAGCGCCGCCATGCGCGGGCTTTCCCGCGCGGTGCTGGAGCAGGGGCGCACAGAGGAGGCAAAAGCCTGGCTCCTGCGCGCAGCGGCAGAAGCGCCGCACCTGCGCGAGCCATGGGTCGAAAGCGCACAGCTCGCCCTCCGGGAGAATGTGTGGAGCGGCGCGCTGTATTTTGCCGAGACCGCCCTCGCCATCCGCGAGCGCAGCCGAAATTATGTAAACGGCGCCGATGCCTGGGGCGCGCTGCCCTATGATCTTGCGGCGCTCGCTGCCTACTACCTTGGCCTATACGACCGTGCACTTGGCTATGGCCGCGCCGCCTGCGCCCTCAGCCCGCAGGACGCGCGCCTGCGCGAAAACCTGCGCTTTTACGAGGAAAAGGCAACGTAAACCGAATTCCGGGCGGGCAGTTTCATGTTCGCCCGGAATTTCCTTTGATTTTTCCGAAAAACGGGCTATAATGCTCTTGAAATTCCGCAAAGCTGGTGAAAGTTTGATCGTCCCTGTGTTTTTGACCCTCAGCCCGCTGCTCGGCGCGGTGATCGCGTTCGGCTGCGGCTGGTTTTCCGACTGGAACGCCCTCTGGCGGCTGCCGCTGTGCGCCGCGGGCGTCTTTCTGGCACTGACGCTGGCATTTTTGCTGCTGCTGAGTCTCAGCGCCGCCTGCGTATCCCGCCGCGAGCGCACGCGCCCAAGCGCGTGGATCCATTTCCTGACTGTGCAGTTTTCCTGCCTCGCGCTGTTCCTCGCGGGCGTGCGCGTGCACATCACGGGGCAGGAGAAGCTGCCGCGGGAGCCGTTTCTGCTGGTATCCGACCATCTGTGCGCCATCGACCCCGTCGTCTTTTACCGCGCCCTGCCGCGCGCAGAGCTCTCGTTCCTGTCCAAAAAGGAAAACGAGGCCATCCCCGTCGTCTCCGGCCTGATGCGCGGGCTTCTGTGCCTGTCCATCGACCGGGAGAATGACCGCGCGTCCCTGCGCGCCATCGTCAAGGCCGTGCAGTATCTGCGCGGCGGCGTCACGAACATCGCCGCCTTCCCCGAGGGCGCGACGAATAAGACCGATCAGCCGCTGCTGCCATTCCGCAGCGGCGTGTTCAAGATCGCGCAGAAGGCGGAGGCCCCCATCGTCGTGTGCGCGCTGCGCGGCACGCGTGAGGCGCTCCGACAGATGTTCCGCCGCCGCAGCGACGTATATCTTGACATCGTGGAGGTGCTGCCGCCGGGCTTTTCCCGGGAAAACACCACCGTGCAGATCGGCGCGCATGTCCGCGAGACCATGGAGCGCGCTCTCGCCGCGCGCCGCGGCGAATAAAACGCGCGGATGTTCGCCGTTTTCGTCTGTTTTTCATAAAGATTCGACAATGTCGAAAGCATAATTGTTCCAAAATACCGCCCAATTCTCCGTGTTCCGCCGTCATTTCCGCACAAATAATTCTCCTTGGTCGTTTTGCACAAAAATATCCCGCTCACTTTGCCGCTTTTGCTACCCGCCGTGCTCTTGCAGGACGGAAAGCGGGTGTGCTATCATTCTTTTAGGCGTCCTGCAAAATTTTTAGATGCGGGGCAAAAACTGAGAAAAAAGGAGAAATCAAAATGGAAAAACGGTTTCACCTGAAGGAGAACGGCACCACGGTCCGCACTGAGATCATGGCCGGTATCACCACCTTCATGGCGATGGCGTACATCCTGATGGTCAACGCCGGGATGTTCGCTGACCTCGGCGTCGTCAGCTACGGCGCGATCTACATCGCAACTGCCATCTCGGCGGTCATCGGCACGGTCCTCATCGGCCTGCTGTCCAACCTGCCGCTGGCGCAGGCGTCCGGCATGGGCCTGAACGCTTTCTTCGTCTACACCGTCTGCTTCGGCTTCGGCATGAGCTACGCCAACGCGCTCGTGCTCGTTCTGGTCGACGGCATCGTGTTCGTCCTGCTGACCGTCACGGGTCTGCGCAAGATGATCTTCGACGCCATCCCCAAGGCTGTCAAGACGGCCATCTCCGCCGGTATCGGCCTGTTCATCGCCTTCATCGGCATGCAGAACGCCGGTATCGTCGTGGCTGACGGCGCTACGCTCGTCAACCTCCGTTCCTTCAACGTCTTCACCGGCGGCGTGACCTGGGCTGAGATCTTCCCGATCCTCATCACCCTCATCGCCGTGTTCGTCATCGGCGCACTGTCCAAGAAGAAGGTCAAGGGCGCTGTGCTGTGGGGCATGCTCGGCGGTGCCGTGCTGTACTACATCGTCGGCTTCGTGACCGTCCCCGGCTTCTACGGCATCGCGGTCGAGCCCAACCTGTCCTCCGACTTCTTCGGCGCGTTCAAGGACTTCGGCACGCAGGCGATCGGCAAGGTCTTCACCGAGGGCTTTGACTTCTCCGCCTACATCGCAGCCAACGGCAGCACCAACTTCATCGTGACGTTCCTCACCTCGATGCTGGCGTTCTGCATGGTCGATATGTTCGACACCTTGGGCACGCTGTACGGCGCCTGCGCCACCGGCAACATGCTCACTCCGGAAGGCAACGTCCCCAACATGGACAAGGCCATGCTGGCTGACGCCATCGCCACCTGCTGCGGCGCTGTCTGCGGCACCTCCACCGTCACCACGTTCGTCGAGTCCTCCTCCGGCGTTGCCGAGGGCGGCCGCACCGGTCTTGCCTCCATGGCGACCGCTGCTCTGTTCTTCATTGCCATGTTCCTCGCGCCGGTCGCGCAGCTCATCCCGACCTACGCCTGCGCCGCGGCTCTGATCTACGTCGGCGTTCTGATGATGGCCAACGTCAAGGACATCGAGTGGAGCGATCCCGCTACCGCCGTCCCGGCGTTCCTCACCATCGCGTTCATGCCGCTGACCTACAACATCTCCTACGGCATCGCGTTCGGCCTGATCTCCTACATCTTCATCAAGATCTTCACCGGCAAGATCAAGGAAGTCAACGCCGGCACCTGGATCATCGGCCTGCTCTTCACGCTGATGTTCTTCCTGACCCACTGATCGCAGATCTCACGATCCCCGCCGCGCCGCATCACACGATGCGGCGCGGTTTTTCTTGCGCATTCGGGCGATATATAGTACAATACAGAAAAAGTCAGGAGGCCGCCATGACGCAGCTCTATCTTCTCTCCGCACCGCAGGCGCACGCGCTGCCGCAGACGTTTGCCGGCGCCTGGTTTCCCGAGCGTCTTCTCCGTGCGGCGCGTATGCCGCCGGACGCGGCGGCGCTGTGTCTGGCTGCAGGCGCGCTCACGGCGGGCGTCCTGCGCCTGCGTGACTGCGATCAGCATACCGGGCCATATGGAAAGCCCGAGACTCCGGGCGTCTTTTGGAACCTCTCACACAGCGGCGAATATGCCCTGCTCGCCGTGTCGGATGCCGACGTCGGCGCAGATCTGGAGCGACTGCGTCCCGCGCCGATGCGCACCGCCGGGCGCGTGTTTGCCCCGGAGGAGCTGGACTGGCTCGCCGCGGGAGAGGACGGCGACGCGCGTTTTTTCACGCTCTGGACACTGAAGGAGGCCCTGCTCAAGGCGGCCGGACGCGGGCTGACGCAGCCGCTGCGGGAGGTAAATGTCCTGCCGCTGCTGCGCGGACAGGCCGCCGCCACGCCGGAGGGCGCATTTTTCGGCCACACGCAGCTTTTTGACGGATACTGCCTGTCCGTCTGCACCCGCAGCGCCGCTCCCCCCTCCGCCCCCCGGCGGCTGACCGCCGCCGATATTCTGCGCAAAACCATCACAGGAGGATCCGAATAATGACTCTGAAGGAACTGTCCGTCGGCAAAAGTGCCGTCATCCGCCATGTCGGCGGCGCGGGCGCGCTGCGTCAGCATTTTCTGGATATGGGCATGATCCCCGGCGCGGAGGTCACGCTTGTGAAGCTCGCCCCGATGGGCGACCCCATGGAGCTGCAGGTCCACGGCTATGAGCTGACGCTCCGTCTGGCCGAGGCCGCGCAGATCGAGATCGACCCCATCGCCCGCCGCAGCCGCAGCCACGCCGGCGCCGAACGCACGCAGGACGCCGACCACCCCGGTCTCGGCGAGGACGGCAAATTCCACAGCAAGGCGGAGGAAGCGCCCCTGCCCGAGGGAACGATGCTGACCTATGCCCTTGTCGGCAACCAGAACTGCGGCAAAACGACGCTGTTTAATCAGCTCACCGGCGCGCGGCAGCACGTTGGCAATTTTCCCGGCGTCACCGTCGACCGTAAGGACGGCGCGATCCACGGCTATCCCAACACCATGGTCACGGATCTGCCGGGCATCTACTCCATGTCCCCGTTCAGCAGCGAGGAGATCGTCTCGCGCAATTTCGTCCTGAACGACAAACCGAAGGCCATCATCAACATCGTCGACGCCACGAACATCGAGCGCAATCTCTACCTCACCATGCAGCTTTTGGAGATGGACGTGCCGATAGTGCTCGCGCTCAATATGATGGACGAGCTGCTGGGCAATCAGGGCTCCATCAACGTCAACGCCATGGAGGCCATGCTCGGTGTGCCGGTCGTGCCCATCTCGGCGGCCAAAAACGAGGGCGTGGACGAGCTGGTGCGCCACGCGATCCACATCGCCAAATATCAGGAGCGCCCGCTGCGGCAGGACTTCTGCGGAAAGGACGACCACGGCGGCGCGGTGCACCGCTGCATCCACGCTGTCATCCACCTCATTGAGGATCACGCCGCGCGGGCCGGCATTCCCGTCCGCTTTGCCGCCACCAAGGCCATCGAGGGCGACCCGCTCGTGCTCGAGGCCCTCGCGCTGGAGGAAAACGAGCGTGAAATGCTGGAGCATATCGTCTGCCAGATGGAGCAGGAGCGCGGGCTGGACCGCAGCGCCGCCATCGCGGATATGCGCTTTGACTTCATCGAGCGCCTGTGCGAGCAGACGGTGGTCAAGCCCCACGAGAGCCGTGAGCGCATCCGCAGCGAGAAGATCGACCGCGTGCTCACCGGCAAATTCACCGCCATCCCCTGCTTCATCGGCATCATGCTGCTGGTGTTCTACCTGACGTTCAACGTCATCGGCGCAGGGCTGCAAGCCCTGCTTGCCGCGGCGATCGACGGCCTGTCCGCCGCGGCGGACACCGCGCTCACCGCCGTCAGCGTCAATCCGGCCATCCACAGCCTGGTCATCGACGGCATTTTCACCGGCGTGGGGAGCGTGCTCAGCTTCCTGCCCATCATCGTCACACTGTTTTTCTTCCTGTCCCTCATGGAGGACAGCGGCTACATCGCCCGCGTCGCGTTCGTCATGGACAAGCTCCTGCGCAAGATCGGCCTGTCCGGCAAAAGCATCGTGCCGATGCTCATCGGCTTCGGCTGCACCGTGCCCGCCGTGATGGCCACGCGCACGCTCACGAGCGCACGTGACCGCAAAATGACCATCCTGCTCACGCCCTTTATGAGCTGCACGGCAAAGCTGCCGATCTATTCGTTCTTTGTCAGCGCCTTTTTCCCGGGCCGCGGCGGGCTGATCATCACGGGCATCTACTTCCTCGGCATCGCCATTGGCATTCTGGCGGCGCTTTTGTATAAGGACACGCTCTTCCGCGGCGAGCCGATCCCGTTCGTGATGGAGCTGCCGAACTACCGCCTGCCGAGCCCTAAAAACGTGGCGCAGCTTTTGTGGGAAAAGGCAAAGGACTTTTTGCAGCGCGCGTTTTCCATCATCCTCATCGCCACGGTCGTCGTCTGGTTCCTGCAGAGCTTTGACCTGCGGCTCGATCTGGCGGCCGATCCCGACAGCAGCATCCTCGCGCTGCTCGCGGGCGTGCTCGTGCCCGTCTTTGCCCCGCTGGGGCTGGGCGACTGGCGCATCTGCACGGCGCTGATCAGCGGCTTCCTTGCCAAGGAGAGCGTCGTGTCCACGCTGGAGGTGCTGCTCGGCGGCAGCATCACGACGCTGCTCACGCCGCTGTCCGCGGCGGCGCTGCTGGTGTTCAGCCTGCTCTATACGCCCTGTGTGGCGGCGGTGGCGTCCGTCCGGCGGGAGCTGGGGGCCAAATGGGCCGTCGGCCTTGCGCTGTGGCAGTGCGCGCTCGCGTGGGTCGCAGCGTATATCGTGCGCCTGATCGGCATGGCGGTGGAGTTATACGGATGAATATTTTTGACATTTTGATCGTTCTGGCGCTCATCGCCCTGCTCGCGCTTGGCGTGCGCGGCGCGGTGCGCCGCAAAAAGCGCGGCGGCTGCGGGTGCGGCTGCGGCGGCTGCACCGCCTGCAATCCCCACGATAAAAAGCCGCGCAAAGGGGCTTGACTTTTCCCGAAAACGCATTATAGTAGCGTCAAGCTTACCAGGGAGGTTTCCTTATGTACATCAAGCCCTTTGCCGTGGAAGAATGGATGAACGCCTATGAGACCGGCGCGCGCTACAACATCGCCGAGACGTGCTGTGACTCCGTCTCGCTCGACGAGCTCTTTGCCCTGACGGGCGAGGATAAAACGCGCTTTCTCTCCGAGCTCGCCGCCCGCCGCCTGACCTATGGCGACATCGTCGGCAGCGAGGCCCTGCGCGGCGGCGTCTGCAAGCTCTATAAAACGCTCCAGCCGCACGAGGTCGTGCCCACGCACGGCGCGGCGGGCGCGAACTATCACGTGTTCTGCTCGCTCGTCTCGCCCAAAGACCGCGTGGTCAGCATCATGCCCACCTATCAGCAGCTCTACTCCATCCCCGAAGCGCTCGGCGCGGATGTGCAGATCCTCCGCCTGCGGCAGGAAAACGACTATCTGCCCGACCTTTCCGAGCTGCGCCGCCTTGTCACGCCGGGCACGAAGCTCATCTGCATCAATAACCCCAATAACCCCACCGGCGCGCTGATGAGCGAGTCGCTGCTGCGCGAGATCGTGGACATCGCCCGCAGCGTGGACGCGTATATCCTCTGCGACGAGGTCTACCGCCACCTGACGCAGGCGGACGGATGGCCTGAGTCCATCGTCGACCTCTACGAAAAGGGCATCTCGGTGAGCAGCATGTCCAAGGTCTTTGCGCTCGCGGGCCTGCGCATGGGCTGGATCGCCACGCATGACAAGGACGCGCTCGCCGCCTTCCTGTCGCACCGGGACTATAACCTCATCAGCTGCGGCGTGCTGGATGACGCCGTCGCGTCCCTCGCGCTGGGTCATGCCGATGCGATGCTCGCCCGCAACCGGGCGCTCGTGCGCGAAAATCTGCAAATTCTCGACCGCTGGATCGCGTCCCAGCCGCATTTTTACTACACCAAGCCGCAGGCGGGCACCACCGCGCTGGTCTTTTACGACTTCCCCATCCCGTCCTACGACTTCTGCAAGCGCCTGTATGACGAGACCGGCGCGTTCGTCACCCCCGGCGACTGCTTTGAGCAGCCGCAGAGTATGCGCATCGGCTACGCCTGTGACCGCGAGAGTCTGGAAAACGGCCTGGCCGCCCTCGCCGCGTTCGCAAAAACGTTGTAATTTCTGCTTTTCCTCTTGCAAAGCGCCGAAAAGTGTGTCAGAATATAGGTGCTGATCAGCCGCCGCGCGCGGCTGTTCGGCAGCCCGGCAGTTAGATATATCTAACGCAGACAGAGGAGGCCCTGCGAATGTCCCGAAAAGCGACGGAATTTCAGAAAAAAGAGATGAGCCGGATGTACCGCGGCAAGGAGATCTTCAAGCCCCTGAACACCGGCTGGATCGACGAACACGTGGCGTGCGTGCGCGAATGGGTGGCAAATATCTTCTTTTACCGCAAAAACGGCACGACCGTGATGATCGACGCGGGCTATAACTATGACCGCCTGGCCGAAAAAATGGGCTGGCTCGGCATCGACCCGGCGAGCATCCGCCACATCCTCATCACCCATCAGGACACCGACCACGTCGGCGCCGTGGAGGCCGACAGCCCGGGACTGTTTCGGAACGCGACGCTCTACGTCGGCGAGACGGAAAACCGCTACCTCACCGGCGCGGTGCGCCGCCGCGTCATCTATCACCTCTATAAGCTCCCGCAGGTAACCATTCCCAACGAAAAGGTCCTCCTGCATGACGGCGAGGTCTTTGACTTGGGCGGCATCCGCATCGAGTGCTTTGAGGTGCCCGGCCACACGTGGGGGCATATGGTCTACCTGATCGACGGCAAATATCTCTTCACCGGCGACACCATCTGGCTCGGCGCCGACGGCGGCTACAGCTTCATCTCCGCGCTGGCGGAGGACAACAAGCTCGCCGTGCGCTCGCTCTCTGAGCTGGAGCAGAAGCTTCTCTCGCGCGGCCTGCGCCCCCTGTTCATCACCGGCCACACCGGCTGGACGGAAAATTTCGAGTTTGCGTTCGCGCATAAGGACCGGCTCTGCTCGCCGTTCAAAAAGCGTGTGCACGACCCGTCCGCGCCGTATGACGCCTACGACGAATCTGACGACACCGAAGAAAACGCCAAACGCGGCTATCTCAAAGGGGTGGGCGGATGAAAGACAGCGCGCTGCAATTTGACCGCACCTGTCATGTGCTCTACTCCAAACCCTGCAAAAAGCAGATCCTTGCAAAGATCGCCCTGCACTATCCCGAAGCCGGGCGTGACGCCGTGTGGGAGCGCGTGCAGCGGCAGTATATGGACTATCTCTCCGACTGGCGCACCGATCTCGGCGGCAAACGGAACTTTCACAACGGCCCGGGCGGCACCTATGACTGCATCGCGCTGATGGCGTATTACGTCGTCTGCCGCGATGTCACGAGCCTTGCCGAAATTGAGCAGATGGAGGGCGATCTGTTTCTCCCCGCCTTCCGCAGGCTGGCAAAGCTTGTGGACTGCAATCAACCGATTTTCCGAAAGCTCCTGCACCGCGCGTTTCAAAACGCCAAGCGGCAGTGCGACCGCTGGGGCGATTTTGAGATGCACCTCGCGCCGTATGAAAAGGGCAAGCCGATCTACTACGAGTTTACCGCCTGCCCCACGGCGGAATTCGCCAAAAAGCATGGCCTGCTGGAGGTCATGCCCGCACTCTGCAACCCCGATTTTGCGGGCATGGAGCTGATCGGCGCGCGGCTGGTGCGCAAAACGACGTGCTCCAACGGCTGCAAATGCGACTATACCATCTGCGCAAGCCGCGACCCGTATTGCAAAGACCACCCCGAGCACCGCGACGAAGCGGGCTATCGGCGGAACAAATAGCGTCAGCCGGCGCTAAGGAGGTTTTTATGAAGTATGCCGGAATGCCCATGGGAATGTGGGCGCTGTTCGCGGGCTCGTTTCAGAAGCAGCTCACAGCCGTATTCGGCTATGACACCGCCGCGGCCCGCGCGATCACAAAAAAGGCCAGGCCCAAATACCGGCAGATCGTCGCGGACGTGCCGGAATTTGAAAAGGCCGACCGGTTCAAAATGAACCTTGTCAACTGCGCGATGCTCTCGGCGTTCATCCTCTCCATGCCCGAGCGGCCGGACGTGGCGCGCCTGACGGACTATTACGCAAAGGCCATGATGACCGGGCCCATGCGCTGGTTCTGCCGCAAGAGCGGCCGGAACAAATTCACCCCGCAGGACATCGCCGCCATGAAGCAGACCGCGAAGCTCCGCGCGGCCGACCGCAACCCGTATTCGTGGAACATGGACTTTTTCGAGTACCCCGACGGCAGCGGCTATGAAGCGCGCTTTACAGCCTGCGGCATCTGCGCGCTCATGCAAAAGCTCGGTCTTTACGATCTCGTGCCCGCCATGTGCCGTCTGGATTACACGATGAACGAAGCGGGCGGCGCGTCGGATTTTGTCCGCGAATATACTCTCGCCTCCGGCGGGCCGTACTGCGACTGCGGATACAAAAAGAAGACTGTCTGAGCGCACGATCCGCCGCGGATTTTTTGCGGCAGAATCTTGCATTTTTTCTCCCGCTGTGTTATAATCTTGACGCTGTTAGATAAGTCTAATCTCAGCCGTACCTGACCGTGCGGCTGCAACAACAGGAGGAATATTATGAAGCATCTCGGTTTGTTTGCTGCGGGCGTTCTGTTCGGCACCGCCGGTCTGAAGCTTCTGAGAAGCAAGGAAGCAAAAAGCGTCTACGCGCACACCACCGCCGCGGCCATCCGCGCGAAGGACTGCGTGATGAAGACCGTCACCAGCGTTCGCGAAGGCGCGGAGGATATTTACGCCGACGCCAAGGCCATCAACGAGCGCCGCGCAGCCGAAGCTGCGCCGGAGGTCATCGAAAACACTTCTGCGGACGCGGAATAAGAACTGTTCTGGAAGGAGCTGCTTTTCTGCGGCTCCTTTCTTCATTCTGGAGGTTCAAGCAAGTCTATGAAATGTCTCATTCTCCACCAGACGCGCGGGCGGCTGCGCGTGCACCTCGCGTGCCGCGCGATGTCGCTGCGCGAGGCGGATATTCTGGAGTATTACCTGCGCGCCGTGCCCGGCGTGCAGAGCGTCAAGGTCTATGACCGCACGCAGGACGCCGTCATCACCTACACCGGCAGCCGGGATGGCGTGGTCGCCGCGCTGGCGTCGTTCTCGTTCACGTCCGAGCAGGCGCTCGCGCTCGTGCCGGATCACACCTCCCGCGCGCTGAACCGCGAATACGAGGATAAGCTCGTCTTTACGGTCTGCCGCCGCGCCTTCTCGCGGCTGTTCCTGCCCGCGCCCATCACCACGGCGCTGGCACTCTTCCGCTCGGTCAAGTACATCCGCCGGGGCTTGTCTGCCCTGCTGCACGGCAGGCTCTCCGTCGCCGTGCTGGATGCCACCGCCGTCACCGTTTCGATGGTCCGCGGCGATTTCGGCACCGCGGGCTCGGTCATGTTCATGCTGCGGCTGGGCGAGATTCTGGAGGAGTGGACGCACAAGAAGTCTGTTGCCGACCTCGCGGGCGCGATGTCGCTGAATGTGGATCAGGTCTGGATCCGCAGCGGCGAGACGGAGCTGCTCGTCCCCATCGGCGAGGTAAAGCCCGGCGACCATATGGTCGTCCGCACCGGCAATCTCATCCCGCTCGACGGCAAGGTCGTAGAGGGCGAGGCCGCCGTCAATCAGGCGTCGATCACCGGCGAATCCCTGCCCGTCTCCAAGCGCCCCGGCAGTCTTGTCTACGCCGGAACGGTCGCCGAGGAGGGCGAGTGCGCCGTGGAGGTGCAGAAGGCGCAGGGCAGCGGCCGCTATGACCGCATCGTGCACATGATCGAGGAGTCCGAAAAGCTCAAATCCACCGCCGAGGACAAGGCCGCGCGTCTGGCCGACCGGCTCGTGCCGTACACGCTGGGCGGCACGGTGCTGACCTATGCGCTCACGCGCAACGTCACGAAAATGCTGGCGGTTTTGATGGTCGATTTCTCGTGCGCGCTCAAACTCGCCATGCCCATCGCCGTGCTCTCGGCCATGCGCGAATCGAGCCACCACCATATCTCCGTCAAGGGCGGCCGCTTCCTCGAAGCCGTGTCGAACGCCGACACCGTCGTCTTTGACAAGACCGGTACGCTGACCTACGCCGTCCCGGCGGTCTCCTGCGTCATCCCCTTCGGCGGGCGCGACGCCGAGGAGATGCTGCGGCTCGCCGCGTGTCTGGAGGAGCATTACCCCCACTCCATGGCCACCGCCGTGGTCGAGGAGGCCAAGCGCCGCGGCCTTTCGCACGAGGAATACCACTCGCAGGTGCAGTACATCGTGGCGCACGGCATCTCCAGCATGGTCGAGGGGCACAAGGTCATCATCGGCAGCGCCCACTTCGTGTTTGAGGACGAGGGCTGCACCATTCCGGACGAGGAACTGGAGAAGTTCGACGCCCTGCCTGCGCAGGATTCGCACCTGTACCTGTGCATCGCCGGCAAGCTCGCCGCCGTCATCTGCATCCACGATCCGCTGCGCGCCGAGGCGAAGGACGCCATCCGCGCCCTGCATGAGTGCGGCATCCGCAAGGTCGTGATGATGACGGGCGATAACCGCAAGACCGCCGCGTGCGTGGCGGAGGAGGTCGGCGCGGACGAATTCTTCGCCGAGGTCCTGCCCGAGGACAAGGCGGCGTTCATCCGCCGCGAAAAGGCCGCGGGCCATACCGTCATTATGATCGGCGACGGCATCAACGACTCCCCCGCCCTGTCCGAAGCCGACGCTGGCATCGCCATCTCCACAGGCGCGGCCATCGCGCGCGAGATCGCCGACATCACCATCGCGTCGGAGGATCTGTTTGAGCTGGTCACGCTGCGCCGGATCAGCCGCGCCCTCATGGCGCGCATCCACCGCAACTACCGCTCCATCGTGGGCTTTAACTTCGGGCTCATCGTTCTGGGCGTCGCGGGCATCCTGCCGCCCACCACCTCGGCCCTGCTGCATAACGCCTCCACGCTCGCCATCAGCCTGAAGAGCATGACGAATCTGCTCCCCGATGGTAACCGATGATTCAATTGGCAAGAGCCGTCAGTGAGAGATTTTGGCTCAAATGAAAGTTTGGAAAACGCAGGAATACTGTATGTATTTCGCGTTTTTCGAACTGCACAGTTGGGACAAAAGATCCGCTGATGGCCGCAGGCAATTGAACCATCGGTTACAATGAAAGAAAGGAGAACTGATGCAGCTGCAGGCAGTCTACGGCATTCTCATCCCGTTTCTCGGCACCTCGCTCGGCGCGGCGTGCGTGTTCTTCCTGAAAAATGCGCCCGGCGACCGGCTGCAGCGCGCGCTCACCGGCTTTGCCGCGGGCGTGATGGTGGCAGCCAGCGTTTGGAGCCTGCTGATCCCGGCCATCGAGCAGTCGTCTGCGCTGGGCGCGCTGGCGTTTTTACCGGCGTTCATCGGCTTCTGGATCGGCGTTTTGTTCCTGCTGGCACTCGATCACATCATCCCCCATCTGCACGCCCAAAGCGGCCAGACCGAGGGCCCGAAAAGCCATCTCCAGCGCACCACCATGATGCTGCTGGCCGTCACGCTCCACAACATCCCCGAGGGCATGGCCGTGGGCGTGGTGTACGCGGGCTTCCTGTCCGGCAGCGCGCCGATCTCGGCGGCGGGCGCGCTGGCGCTGTCACTCGGCATCGCCATCCAGAACTTCCCCGAGGGCGCGATCATCTCTCTGCCGCTGCGCGCGGGCGGGATGAAAAAATCCAAAGCGTTCGTAAACGGCGTTCTCTCCGGCGTGGTCGAGCCGATCGGCGCGGTGCTCACCATCCTCGCCGCGCAGCTCGTCATCCCGGCGCTGCCGTATCTTCTGAGCTTTGCGGCAGGCGCGATGCTCTACGTCGTGGTGGAGGAGCTGATCCCCGAAATGTCGCAGGGCAGCCACTCCAACATCGGCACGGTCTTCTTCGCCGTCGGCTTCAGCGCCATGATGGTCCTGGATGTTGCACTCGGCTAGCGCCTCACACGAGACCCGCTTCAAACATAACCCCTCCTGAACAAAATCGTTCAGGAGGGGTTTTCTCTTTTTGAAATGCTCGCTTACCTTGGGCATCGCCGGTCATGTTCGGCGTAGTAGGCGCGCTTGTAGTCCAGCATCCGCTCGTCCGCCGCGCGCACCAGTGCGTCCAGCCCCGTTTCGTCCCGGCGGCAGGCAACGCCGTAAGAGACGGCGTAGCCCTCCGCGCGGATGGCCGCCGCGACCTTGCGCATCCGCGCTTCGCAGCGCCTTTGCTCCGCATCCAGCGGGAACACCACGAACTCATCCCCGCCGATGCGGTAGATGCGCCCATAGGCGAACTGCGCGCGCAGGCAGTCGGCAACCGTCCGCAGCATCTGGTCGCCCGCCTCGTGGCCGTACCGGTTGTTGATCTCATGCAGGCCGTTGGCGTCGATATACACGCAGGCCGCGAGCGAGAATGTACGCTGCGCGTTTTCGCGCAGGTATTTTTCATAGGCGCTGCGGTTCAGAAGCCCCGTGCCCTGATCGGTCTGGCTCATGCGGTACACGCTGCGCCGGTCCGCGATCAGGCAGTGCGCGATAAAGGCCATGCACCCCAGCAGCACCGCGCCGACGATCCCGACCATCCAGTACAGCGTCCACACGCTTTCGCGCGTCCCGGCCAGCGCCTCGTCCTCGCTCACGCCCACGATCAGGCTCCAGTTGTTGATGCCCACCGGCTCGTAGTGCATATACATGACCTTGCCCGTGCTGTTGGACACCAGCCGCATATCGCCGCTCACGCCGCTGCGCAGATCCTCCACCGCCTGTTCGTAGGTGTAGCCCTTCAGCATCTTCCGCCCGCGCAGATCCTCCAGACTGCCGAGCTCCTTGTGCCACGTGTCCAGCAGCACATCGCCCGTCGTGCCGTCCACGAGCATCACGACCGCCGTGCCGTTATAAAGATCGGTCGTGATCTCCTCCGACATCTCCTGCAGCGGGATCACGCCGTAGAGCATCGCGGCCGTCTCGCCGTTTTTCACCACCGGCACCGCGTCGCACACGATCTTCTGCCCCGGCTCGCGGAAGCTGCTCACACGGTCGGAGACATACGCGCCCTTCGCCGCCTCGGCCTCAAACGTCAAGCCGTTTGAAATTTCAAACCACGTCCCGTCCTGGTCCAGCATCCAGTCGTCCGGCGACATCAGCTCCAGCGAGCGGATGAGCGTCCGCTCCAGATCGAACGAATTCATCACCCCCAGCGCCGCCTCCGTGTCGCCCGGCGCCTGCATCGCGAGCAGCTCCGCCATCGTGCGCAGGATCGTCTGATCCGTGCGGGCGGTGTCGTAATAATCCTGCGCCAGCCGTCTGGTCGACGCCGTCAGCACGTCATAGGAATACCGCGTCATCGCCTCGCTGGCATAGCGCACACAGCCAAAAACCGTAACCGCCAGTACGGCGATCGTCACCAGGGAACCGACCACGATCAGGCGATACCGTTTATTTTTCATGCCGCAACTCACTCCAAAGGATGATGTTCTGCCGTCTATTTTCGACAGCCTGCAGAATACTATATTGCATTATTGCATTTCCCGCCGGTTGTAAAGCCCTGCCGTCATCCTCCCGGCCGATTTTTTGTCTGGAACTGCGCCGCGCTTTGTGCTATCATGGTGTAAACGAGCCTGAAACGGAGGGAGCTTTATGACACTCATCGCATCCGCGGTGCAGAAAATGATCGACTTTTACGCGGGTAATGCGCACGACATTGCCCATTTTCTCAAGGTTTGGGCCTATGCCAAAACCATCGGCGAGCTGGAGGGGCTGGACGCGCACACGCAGCAGACGCTCGAGCTGGCGGCCATCGTGCATGACATCGCCTGCCCGCTCTGCCGCGAAAAATACGGCAATACCGACGGCAAAAAGCAGGAGCTGGAAAGCCCGCCGCTGGTGCAGGCGTTCTTTGCCGGGCTGCCCGTCAGCCCCGAGGACGCCGCGCGCATCTCGTGGCTGGCCGCGCACCATCACACCTACACGGACGTGAACGGCCCCGACCACCGCATCCTTTTAGAGGCGGACTACCTCGTCAATGCCGACGAGAGCGGCTATTCCCGCAAGGGCATCGAGACCGCCCGCGCACACTTTTTCCGCACGAACGCCGGCACGCAGCTGCTCGATTCCATCTACCTGCGCACATAAAACCGCCCCCGCGCGAGGCCGTGTCCTCGCGCGGGGGCTTTTTATCTGTCAAAGCGTCTGCAAAAACGCATCCACTGCGCGGTTGAATTCCGCCGGACACCGGTTCGCGATAAAATGGTCGCCGCGGAGGATGCGCAGCGCCGCGTTCGGAAGACTTTCGGCGATCAGCTCCGTATGCTGTCTGCGGATCATATCCCGCGTCCCGCAGATCACAAGCGTCGGCGCGGTGATCTGCGCCAGCTCCTGCGGCGCGATGTGCGGCTCGTTCACCATCAGGCCGAGCAGCTCGGCGTTTTTCCGCGCGTCCGGCGAGCGTTCGGCAAAGCGGCTCGCGATCCGGTAGCCGAGCTCGATCGGCAGCTGCGTTCTCCGCCGGACGCCGGACGGGTCCAGATTGCCGCCGTTCAAGATCAGCGCCCGCACCATCTCCGGGTGCTCCATCGCAAAGCGCATGGCAATATTCGCCCCGTCCGAAAAGCCCAGGATGATCGCCTGTTCGATCCCGCGGGCCCGCAGAAACCCGTACAGATCGCGGGCGAACTGCGCAATGGTGAACGGCGCCGTACCGCGCGGCGAGCGCCCGTGCCCCCGCGTATCCGGCGCGATCACGCGATAGCGGCTCTGAAAATATGCAAGCTGGTGCGCAAAATACGCGCCGCTCTCCCCGTTTCCGTGCAACAGCAGCAGCACCTCGCCGCGCCCCTGCTCCCGGCAATATAATTCGATGTCCATCGTTTCCCTCGCAAATTCCTGTATTTTGCCCTCCATTATAAACGAACCAACCCCGCGGCACAAGCGCCGGGCTGTAAAATTGTTTCTTGAAAATCGCGCCGCCGCTGTGCTATAACAGACGCAGAAAGCAGACGATGGGAGAATTACCATGACGATCAACTGTGTTTGGGAGCATAACGGCGGCGACACCTTGCTTTATGCGGTGGATCATATCGGCGCGTATACCCGCGGAGAAACGCTGGAAGCTGCCATTCAAAAAATGCCTGCAGAAATTTGCGCTTACCGCAAATGGCGCGGCGAAAAAGCAGATACAGTCATGGAAGTCACCATCGTCGGAGAAAAATCCTCCGAGCTTACGATCCGCGACGCGGATTCCGATGTGCTTTTTGAAAGCGAAAGAGCCCCGCTGACGGCGGAGGAATACGCAAAGCTGAAGGCGCTTGCGCTGAGATCGGCCCAGGACTTTCTTGCTCTTTATGAGTCCGTCCCCGGCAAAAATGCGGCGGCAGCGCCCGCGCGCAAGACCTTTTACGGCAAAGTCCCCCGCACGGCAGAGGAAATGTATGTGCACACAAAAAACGTAAACACGTATTATTTTTCGGAGATCCATGTGGACGCCGATAACGACGGCAGTATCTATGCGTGCCGCAAACGCGGATTTGACGCACTGGAATCAAGGCCGGACTATCTTCAAAATGCCGTCTTTCATGGCAGCTATGGAGAAGATTGGTCTCTCCGAAAAGTACTTCGCCGCTTCATCTGGCACGACCGCATTCATGCCAGGGCGATGTACCGCATGGCAGTCACGCTCTTCGGCGCTGAGCGCATCGAGAACCCGTTCTGCTTTTGAGACAAAAAACTCCTGAAGCTCTCGGCTTCAGGAGTTTTTTGTATTGAAATATCCCTTATTCGGGCTTTCTGCTCTCCATGGTCTCTTCGGTGATGGCGCCAATGTCTTCGGCTTTTACTTTATTTGATAGCCGGAGCCGCGGGTGCGGTGGCGGGCGGCAGGACCGAAAAGGGAAAAGTGCCCTGCGCCGGCCGTTATTCCGGCTTCACGATCCAGTATACATAGGCTGTGCCCCGCGCGCCAACGCAAATTCTTTGTTAGGCTCACGAAAAAATCGTTTGATTTTTGTGAAAGCTGCCGAATTTTTGCGTTTGGCGTAAAAAAACGGCGTCTTTTCGCCATGGCCGAAAGTTTGTACCGCATCGCCGCACGGGCGGATTGCGGAGCGCTTTTCGGGTGTGCTATAATGTCAAGGATTATAAATATTTTACATAGGAGGCAATTTACTATGATCCAGGTCAATGCCATCGGGGATGCCTGTCCGCTGCCCGTCATCAAGACCATGCGCGCGCTGCAGGAGCTGAACGGCGCCGGTACCGTTGAGGTGCTGGTCGATAACGAGATCGCCGTGCAGAATCTGACGCGTCTGGCCGAAAACAAGGGCTGCAAGCTGGAGACCGAAAAGCGTT
Organism: uncultured Oscillospiraceae bacterium; assembly: GCA_934631005.1. Lineage (GTDB taxonomy): Bacteria > Bacillota > Clostridia > Oscillospirales > Oscillospiraceae > CAG-170. Next base: position 13,384 of record CAKTXA010000003.1, on the reverse strand, counting down.
CCGACAAGGAGTACCGCGTCACCATCACCACCGACGCCGCCGTCGCCGCCACCGGCGAGGAGGCCTCCGTCTGCACCGTTCCCGCCGCGAAGGCCAGGACCGTGGTCGTCATCTCCGCCGACCATATGGGCGAAGGCAGCGACGAACTGGGCAAGATCCTGCTCAAGGGCTTCCTCTTTGCCCTCACGCAGCAGCAGACGCTCCCCACCACCATTCTGTTCTATAACGGCGGCGCGCGCGTCACGTGCGAGGGCTCTGCGTCGCTGGACGATCTGCGCAAGCTCGCGGAGCTGGGCGTGGAGATCCTCACCTGCGGCACGTGCCTGAACTTCTACGGCCTGACCGACAAGCTGCAGGTCGGCGAGGTCACGAATATGTATGTGATCGCCGAAAAGCAGATGCAGGCCGACCGCATCCTCCGTCCGTGATCCGGCAGAAGCACCCGGCGCTGGTGCTGACGTTTGACGCCACGGCGCAGGCGCTCGCGGCGGAGGCGCTGTTTGTGCAGCGCGGGCTGCCGGGGCGGATGATCCCCGTCCCCGCGCAGATCTCCGCCGGGTGCGGCCTTGCGTGGAAGGCGGAGCCGGGCGACCGGCAGGCGCTGCTGGATGCGCTGGCGCAGGCAGGACAGGCCTTTTCGCAGTGCGCCGTTGTGGAGATGTTTTAGGAGGACGCCATGATCTATCTGGATAACGCCGCGACCACGCTGCACAAGCCGCCCGCCGTGGCCGATGCGGTCGTCGCCGCGCTCGCAACGGCAGGCAACGCCGCGCGCGGCGCACACGAGGCCTCGCTCAGCGCGTCCCGCGCCGTATTTGAGACGCGGCAGAAGCTCGCGCAGCTGTTCGGCTGCCCGCGGGCGGATCATGTGGTGTTCACCATGAACGCCACCGAGGCGCTGAACATCGCCATCTACGGCCTGCTCGGCCCCGGCGACCATGTCATCTCCACCGATCTGGAGCACAACTCCGTCCTGCGCCCGCTCTATGACCTGCAGTCGCGTGGCGCGGCGGTCGATTTTGTCCCGGCCGACCGGCTGGGGAACGTTCGTTACGAGGACTTTGAATCGCTGTTCCGGGAGAATACGAAAGCTGTCGTCTGCACGCACGCGTCGAATCTGACTGGCAATGTGCTCGACCTTGCCCGCATCGCGCACATGGCGCACGCGCATGGTGCGCTGCTGATCGCCGACGCGTCGCAGACCGCCGGGGCGCTGCCGATCGACATGCAGGCGATGAGCGTCGATGTGCTCTGCTTCACGGGCCACAAGGGGCTCATGGGCCCGCAGGGCACGGGCGGGCTGTGCATCCGCCCGGGCGTGGACATCCGTCCCCTGCTGCGCGGCGGCACGGGCGTACACTCCTACGACCGCGAGCAGCCGCAGGCCTACCCCACCCGGCTGGAGGCGGGCACGCTCAACAGCCACGGCATCGCCGGGCTGGACGCCGCGCTGGACTATCTTCTGGCCGAGACGGTGGAAGCCGTCGGCGCGCGGGAGCGCGCACATATGCGGCAGTTTTATGACGCAGTGCGGAATATTCCCGGCGTCACCGTCTACGGCGATTTTTCGCAGCCGGAGCGCGCAGCCATCGTGGCACTCAACATCCGGGACTACGATTCGTCCGAGGTCGCGGACGTGCTGTTCACCGACTACGGCATCGCCACCCGCCCCGGCGCGCACTGCGCCCCGCGGATGCACGAAGCCCTCGGCACCGTCCGGCAGGGTGCGGTGCGGTTCAGCTTCTCGTGCTTTCACACGGAAGAGGAGATCGACGCCGCCGCCAAGGCCGTCCGCGAGCTGGCGGCGGAGGCCTGAGCGAGCTGCCGCCGACGCGGCCTGCTGTATTCGGAGCCTTCTGCTGCGCAGCTCCCGGCGGGCATCGGGGATGGTAAGCATGGCAGCACCGGCACGTTCGGCCTTGTCACCGCCGCGCCGCTGACAGCTCTTGCCGATTTGATCATTGATCACCTGAGCTCATACAGCCCGTTCGTACTCTGTTCGGTACGAACGGACTGCTTTTTTTGGCTGGTATGTTGGGATACCTCCCCGTACAGCGGACAAGCTGAAGGCGTTCTGAAAAAGTGCTTATCCGCCGGCGTCACGCTGTGAGCGCCGGCCTTGCTTTTGTAAAAAAGCGTCTCAGGCCGGCGTCTCCCGGAGCGGCAGCACGACCTGCGTGATGAAGCGTGCGGGGTCGCTGCGCTGGGGCGGACCTTCCAGATAAATGCGCCGCACCGCGCCCGTCGGTGTCAAGCCGTGCTCCCCGGCGTAGGCGAACAGCTGCTTTATCACGGCGGGCAGCTCCTCATACGCCCCGTGGTGGTAGATGCTGAGCGCCTGCGTGGCGGGCAGGACCTCCACATGCTCTCCCTCGCTCTCCGGAGGAATGGCCACGCAGAAGGAAACCTCCTCCGGCCGCCGGACATGGGATTCCACCAGATACATCCGGTGAGTGAGGTCCGTCCCGTAGAGGCGCATCCCCTCCACAGCAGTTTCCCGCAGGAGCCTTGTCCTCTCCGCCACGCCGGGTGCAGTGAATACCCGGCGGTAAATGGTCTGCCGGGTCGTGCGGATCCGCTTCACCTGCGGTGCTTCCGCGTTGGAGCGCTCCTGAAGCCCCTCAATGTAGCGGTCGAGTTCATCCCGCGTGATCTCCAAGCGCCGGATCAGCAGCGGCAGCTCGAAAGCGTCGTTCAGATAGTCGCGCACGTCGTCCAGTGACAATCCCAAATTCTGCAAAACACGGATGGTCCGCAGCTTCACAAGCGTGTCGATGGTGTAGTAGCGGTTTCCCAAAGCGCCCTCCTTCGCATCCGCCCGGATCATGCCGAGCTCCTCATAGTAGAGAATGGTGCGGCGGGTAATGTCCAGCGCCTTGGCGACCTCTCCAATGGAAAACAAATTACGATCTTTTTTCATAAAACGCCTCCTAAAATGCAAAAGGGCCTTGCATCGCACGTTAACGTACGGTGTATAATTCCATCATACAGGAAACGAGCAAAAAAGCAAGCGGTTTTCAGGCTGCGCTTTTGCCCGCCCGCGGCGGTCGATACGCGATCGTCCGGCAGCGGGAGGCACGGCCCTGTATTCTCCGAGCCCGCAAGCTCCGGGCAGAATATATCGTCACATTTTGAGGAGGCGCCCTAATGAACAGAAAGATCCCATCCGCTCTTGTTTTGCTCTGTCTGCTTCTAGGTATGCTCTCAACCGCAGTCCGTGCAGACGAAGGGCCAGCAAAATACTCACCAGGCACACTGGATGAACTGATCGCCGCCGTTATGGAGATCAATACGAATGGCGGTGAGGCGGAGATCACTTTAACGAATGACATCAACCTGGATCTAACCGCATGGCAGGCGGCACGCGCTGCCAAGGGCCTGTCCGCCGCCGGCGCCGCCCTCTCCTTTGAAAAAGGCACCGTCACCATACTCGGCGCGGGGCACAGCATCACGGCGGATGCTGCGAATCACCGCGGCATTACCGTCAGCGGCAATGCCGTGCTGAATTTGGGCAAGCCCGGTTACAGCGAGAGCCTGACCGTTCGGGGCGGCGGCGGGGATGTGCCGCTGCTCAATCCGCTGATCGGGCTGAGCGGCTCTGCCAAGCTGAATATGTACGACGGTGCGGCGGTAAAGGACTCTCTGTCCCACAGCACACCCGGCGGCGTACAGCTCTTGGGCACCGCCGAGCTCAACATGCACGGCGGTTTGATCGAAAACTGCAACAACGATAAGTCCGTCGCCGGCGGCGTCGTTGTGGACGGGGAGGCGGTCTTCAAACTCTGCGGCGGCACCATCCGCGGCTGTACGGGCTACGGCGGCGCCGTCAGCATCAGCAGTAAGGGGCGCATGGAGTTCAGCGCCGGCTTCATCGAGGACTGCGAGAGCCTGAGCTGCGGCGGCGCCATCCTGCTGCAGCTCTCCGACCCCATCCATTATGGCGGCGGCGGCACCGCGGGGCCGATCATCCCCGGCCTGAGAATGACTGGCGGCACCATCCGCAACTGTAAGGCCGTCACCCCCAGCAGCATCTACACGACGCAGTACGGTGGCGGCGTGGCGCTCTACGCCAACGCCGCGGCGGCGGAGCTGACCGGCGGCTTCATCACCGGCTGCACGGCAGGCGAGAGCGGGGGCGGAGTGGCCTGCCTGTTCGGGAAGGTCACCGTAAAGGGCTGCGCCGTCTACGACAACACAGCCGCCGCATCGGCGGACGATGTGTTCAACTACGACGGCGGAGGCACGCTCACGCTCGGCGCGCTGCCGGACGGCCTGACCCTCACCGCCACGGGAAAGCCCATCAACGGCTGGTACAGGGACATGAGCGGCACAAACCGGCGCTGGAGTTATCTGTTTGCCAACACGCCGGCGGCTATCCTGCCGCAGGGAACGCTCACCGCCTCCACGCGGACCCATACCATCAAGGCTGCCCATGGGGCTTACTATACCGTCACCTATGATCTGAACGGCGGCACAGGCACGGGCTACGACCCTGTGTCTGTGGCCAAGGGGGCGCAGCACACGCTCCTGTCCGCGCCCACCAAAGCTGGCCATGTGTTCACCGGCTGGAAGGTCGGGAGCGCCGTCAAGCGCCCCGGAGAGAAGATCACCGTCAACGCCGCCGTCACGGTCAGCGCCCAGTGGCTCACCGTAGACGAGTGGCTTGCGCAGCGGCTGAACATTCAGGTAGACGTGAACGTGGATGTCAGCGCAGCCGGTGGCGAAAACCAGCAGCAGATCGCCGCGGATGTGGGGGAGGAGAGCCGGACGTGGCTGCACGCGCAGGTGAAGGCGTGGATCCGGGACATTCTGTTGCAGAGCTGCCCGGATGAGATCAGCCGGGAGAACGCGGACAAGCTATATGCTCTCATTACAACCACCCCCCCCCCCGGCGCAGACTCTATTGACGTGACCCTGACCGTCGGCGTCAGGCTCACGGGAGATCCCACCCCCGAGGAGAGCGATCTTCTTGCCTCGCACATGGACGAGAACGAGACGGCGCAGGTGTGGCAGCTGACGGTGGAGCTTGGCGCCGAGGCAAAGAAGGCAGGCGCCACCCTTGATCAGGTACCGCGCTTCGCCATCACGGAGCTGGACGATCCCATTGCCATCAAGCTGACTACCGGGCAAGATCACAGCAATAAAACCGTTCGGGTGCTCTACATCCACAACGGAGATGTCAAGACGGCGAGCTCCCTGGTGGATGCAGACAATGCTGCCGTCACCATTCAGGCCAAGGAGTTCTCTCCCTATATCATCCTCAGCAAGTCGGCCGGCAGCAGCGGCGGCAGCACAGGCCCTACGGGCTACACGCTGCGGTACGTTTCCAACGGCGGCACTTCCTATCCCAATGAGCGGTATCCGGCGGGAGCTGTCGTGACGCTTGACAAAACGCCCATCCGGGAGGGCTATACGTTTACCGGCTGGTACGCTGAGCCGGAACTGACAACACGGCTGGACACCGTCCGCATGGATCGGAGCAGGACTGTGTATGCCGGCTGGTCGGCAACGCCCGTTCCGGCATGGCTGGACCACGATGACCACTTCGCCTATGTCTACGGTTATCCTGACGGCCATATCGGCCCGCACGATCGCATCACCCGGGCGGAGGTCGCCGCTATCTTCTTCCGTCTGCTGCGGGAGGACGTCCGCGCGGAGAACCAAACGTCGGAAAGTCCCTTTGAGGATGTGGCGGCGGATGCATGGTATGTCACAGAGGTCTCCACGCTGGCGCGGCTCGGCGTGTTTGTCGGGCAGGCTCCCGGTGTCTTTGCGCCGGATGCCGCCATCTCGCGCGCGGAATTTGCGGCGGTCTGCGCACGCTTTGACCAAAGCGAGGTCTCGGCGGTCGGCGTCTTTTCCGACGTCGCCGGGCATTGGGCGGAGCGATATATCCGCCGCGCCGCCGCGCTCGGCTGGGTGCAGGGCTACCCCGACGGGAGCTTCCGTCCGGGGAACAGCGTCACCCGTGCAGAGGCCATCGCCATGATCAACCGCGTGCTGCGCCGCGACCCCGGCAGCAGGGACGACCTTCTGCCCGGCATGAAGACATGGCCGGATAACCCGGAGGAGGCGTGGTATTATCTGGCGGTGCAGGAGGCCACCAACGGGCACGACTTCCGGCGCAAGGACGACGGCCGCGAGAAATGGACCGCGCTGACGGATAGCCCTGCAGCTTCAGCAAAAACGTAGCGGCTCCCCGGCCCTCATCAGTCTGCAGAGTGAAGCTCCGCAGACAGCTTCCCCCAGGGGAAGCCAAGGGACTTCAGCAAATCGGCACTGCCCCAAAAGAATGATGGTGCGTACCGGCGGGAGGGGCAGAGCCCCTCCCCTACGTTACGACGAAATTTGTGACATATGCAAAAATGAAAGCGCCCGGGCCGTTGGCCCGGGCGCTTGACTGGTTTTTACTTGATCGCGGTCAGGTTGGTGGCTGTTGCTTTGGTCTCTTCTTTCCTCATGCACTGGGTAATATCCGTGCTGTTGAAGTTGTTGCCGGAGGATGTGATTTTTTCATTTACATCGAAACTGGTAACACCAGAGTAGCCGATATAGGGAGCCTGAATGTTGTTGTTGTTGATAGTGTATGTTACGTCGCTGTTTGTAGCGGCATTGTGGAACCAGAAAGCGTTGCCCGCGTTCACGCGCACGGTGTTGCTGGTGACGGTGAAGCTCTTGCCGTCGGTCAGCTGGATCGCAGCGCGGTCAGGCTTACTGACGGTACTGGTGATCGTGTTGTTGGTGAAGATGAAGTCTGTGCCGGGGCGCTGGAGGTTCACACCGCGGGTATAGCCGTTAAAGGTATTGTGATCCAGTGTCACAGTCCCGTTGATGCCGGTCTCGGACTGGAGCATGACGGCATAGTCGGTGTTTTCGGGGGCATTGAACGTGCTGTTCTGAATGGTGAGGTTGATGTTGTAATCGTGGTAGCCGTAAACACTGCCGTTGAAGGTGCAGCGGTCAAAGGTATACGGCGTGGACTGCGCCTGAGACGCCCACGTACTGGGGATGGATTTGACGCCATCAAACGTGATGCCGGTAAAGCTGACCTCACAGTTCTTGATGTTCTCGCCCCACCAGTTGTAGGGCAGTGTGAACGTGCCTTTCGTGGTGGAAAGCTCCAACGCAGCGCTGTCATTGCCGCCCTTTACGATGATCGCCGCGATATTGCAGTCATTGCGATAGTAGGACGCCGCACGGCCAAAGGTGAACGTATGCGCATCCTTGCCCTCGCTGCCCGCGACCAGCGCCTGCTTGCCGTAGATCGTCCATGTGATCTTGGCATCGTCAGTATAGAGTGCATCAAACGCCTCCTTGGAGCAGGTCTCCTGACCAAGTCCGCCAAGCGCGGCGACCTTGGGGCTGATCTCGCTGTAAGCGTCCGCCACGGTGGCAAAAGCGCTGTGCTCGTAGCCTGCGATGCCCTGAATGGTCACGCCACTCGTGATCTGATCGGCGGTAACGACCGTATAGGTGCCGTCCCCGTTCGGCAGCGCAAAGTAACCGTCCGCCACGAAGCACCCGCCCTGATTATCGTCGCCATCCGCGGGGTTCTGCCCGACAAAGGTACCGCCCGTGACAGAAATGCTGCCATGGTTGCTATTGTTCAGGTTCAGAACATAGTACTTGTCCCGATAAGTCTTTTCAGAAGAGAAATGGCCGCCGGAGATGTTAACGGTGCCGCTGCCATTCACATAGACCGTGGAGTTGCCAAGGCCGCTCGCGTCACCGCCGACCGTATAGTTGCCGCCGGTAATGTTGATCGTGCAACCATTCGATGCCCAGATCGCAACGTTGTCGCCGCCGGAGCCGCCGTTGATCCCGCCGGTCGAGCCGGTAAGAGTGACTGCTGCATTCTGAACTTTGATCACTGTGGCATCGGCAGCGCCGGTAAGGGTGTATGTACCAAAGTCGATCGTCAAGTCTTTGCTGATGAGCACGCCGGTAAAATTGCTGACATCCTTCGTCAGCTTCACAGTGCCGCCACTAGATACGGCTCTGAGCGCATCTACAAAAGAGTCGAAATAGGTATACGTACCATCCTCACCGAGCACGGACGCGACGGATTCAGTCGTCTGCGCTGCGCCGCAGATGGTGCACTTGCCATCCACGATGGTGTGCGCTTCGGGGTCGAGGGTGGAGTCATTGGCGGTGCAGGTGCCGGTGTGGGTGCCGTCGCCGTTGTCGGTGTATTTGTACTCATGCGTGTGCGCATGGCCGACAGACTTCGGGCGCTCGGCGGTTTCAGGAACCGTATGTACCTGATCGGCGTCGACGCTCTTGCCGTTGACGTTCAGGCCCTTCGCGCCCGCGGCGGCGACGACCTTGGTGCCGGCGGGCGCGTCCTTGATCTGCACGTCCTCAGCGACGACCACGATGATGCCGTCGACATCGTCGGCCTTCACGGTCGCGCCGTCCTCATCGGCGTAGATGGCGATCGCACGGTCGAGGATCGTCACGAACTGTGCGCGGGTGATGTTCGCATTCGGAGCCAGACGGCTGCCGCTCACGCCGCTCACGATGTCCGCGCGAATCAGCGCCGCGACGTAGCCGCGCGCATAGTCGGGCACGGACGCGGAATCGGCGTAGCCGTTCAGGACGGACGTCCCGGCAGTCTCGATGCCCAGCGCACGCGCCAGCATGACCATCGCGCGGGCACGGGAGATGGACTCGTTCGGGCGCACCGTGCCGTCCGCGTAGCCGGTCAGGATGCCGGCCGCCGCGCAGCGGTTGATGGCGTCATAGTACCACGCGTCGGCGAGGTTGTCGCTGAAGCCCGCGTCGTCCGCGGCGGGCAGGCGCAGCAGCTTCGCCAGAATGGTGGCCAGCTGCGCGCACGTCAGGTCGCTGTCGGGCGCGAACGCGTCGCCCGTGCCCTGCACGATACCGGCAGCGCTCCAGCGGTCGATGGACGTTTCCGCCCAATGGCCGTCCGTGTCCGGATAGCTCGCCGCCAGAACGGACATCGGCAGCAGCGCTACCACGAGCAGCAGTGCGACAATTGTTGACAAAATCTTGCGTTTCATAAGGATTCCTCCTAAGAAATATATGTTCCGCAGCCCCCTGCGGATGGTTCACAAAAACGCGCAAAAAGACGTCTTCCCGCCGAAAATTTAGCGGAAAGGCGTCTTTTATGTCAAAAAATATACAGCACAGGGATATGTGCGGGCAGCACAAAAGAGCAGAGTTCTACCTGCTCTGCTCTGCTCTGCTCTGCTCTGCTCTGCTCTGCTCTGCTCTGCTCTGCTGTCAGTATATGGCGGCAAGTACATCGCTGTCAACCCCTGCATGACAAGAATTTGCAAATTATCTTCTGGGTTAATTATACCAATTGCTCAAAAATTTGCAAGCCCTAAATGATATTTTTCTTTCTAATTGTCGTCTCGGGCGCGGGCTGCCGGGCCGTGCGGCGGCGCAGCAGCTCCAGAGCCAGCAGGATCGCCGCGCCGAAGAGGAACCCGGCGAGGTCGAACGTCCGCAGGCTGACCGGCGGCCGGGGCGTATCCAGTCCGGCGGGGCCCATCACGATGGCGTAGAGTGAGCCCGCCATCAGCCCGAGGATGAGCCAGACCATCTGCGAGCGGTACTTTTTGAGCGCACCGCGCGGCGCGCGTCCCGGTCGCGGCCGAACAGGCTGTGCAGCGCGTCCAGAAACGCGTCGTAAAAGCCGAGGATGAACGCGATCGTGCCGCCGGACACGCCGGGGACGCTGTCCGCCAGCGCCATGCAAAAGCCGTGGATGGCTGTGAGGATCATGTCGTTTCTCCTTTCCGGCGTGCGCCGAAGAGCTGTTTTGCCGCCAAAAGCAGCGGCTTTGCGTTTAAGATCAGCAGAAAAAGCAGGCACACCGCCTGCACCGGCAGCCAGCCCGGCCACGAATGTGCGCCAGACGGAGCCGTAAAATTGCAGATGCGCCGTTTTTTCGCCCTGCCGCTCCGTCACGGCGGAAAACAGCCACGCCTCCATGAACACCGACGATAGGACCGTCAGGATCGTGGGCAGCTTGGCCGCCACGGCGTAAATGCCGTTGGCCGCGCTGCCGAGCTGCGCGGCGATCATATAGCGGTCGGACACGCTCGTCACCCACCAGAACGTTGCCGTGGGGATGAGCGGCACGCAGTACCGGAGCATCCGGGAGCGCGCGCCCGCAGCGGGCTGTTTGACGAGATACCGCCACAGCTTTGCGCGCAGCACCAGATACGCCGTGCACAGCAGATCGGCCGCCGCCGTGGAGAGGACATAGCCCGTCACGCCCAGCCGGAACACCGCCAGAAACAAAATGTTCAGCCCGATGACGAGCGCCGTGTTGAGAAGCCCCTGCACCGCGAAGAGCGTCATATCCACCCGCGCGCGGACAAACTGGGCCGAGAGCGTATGGAGGTTCGACGCCATGATGAACACGGCGATCAGCCCCACACCATCCTCCAAAACGCGCCCGCCCAGCGCCGCGGCCAGCAACAGCAGCACCGCGCAGCCCGCGCCGACGACACGCGCGCCGACGGTAAAGACGCTTCCCGCGTCCTCCGCCTCGTCCATGACAAAGCGGAACACCGCGTCGGTGATGCCAAGGCTCGCGATGGGCAGCAGGAGATTTGCCGTCTGCGTGATGAGATCCGCCGCGCCGTAATCGGCAGGGCTGAGATACTCCGTGTAAAACCGCACCATGAGGAACACCAGCAGCTTCGAGGCAAACGTGCCGGCGCCGAGCTTTACGGTGTTTCCCGCGAGGGTCTGATACTTGTTTTTCATGGCATCACCCAAATAAAAAAGCGTTCCTTACAACGACCGCCGTCATTGTAAGGAACGCTCTTAAATTGCCGTAAAATCAAATTGAAACAGACGTTAAACTGCGTCCGCGTTCAGGCGGTAGCCCACGCCCCACACGGTCTGCAAAAGCTTCGGCTCCTGCGGGTCGTCCTCGATCTTGTCACGGATGCGGCCGACGTGCACGGCCACGGTGATGTTGTCGCCCATCGACTCCAAGCCCCAGATGAGCTCGTATAAATCTTCCCGGCTGAATACCTGCCCCGGGTGGCGCATGAGAAACAGCAGCAGCTCATATTCGCGGTTTTTGAGCGGAATTTCCACGCCGTTTTTGAAGATCTGCCGCGCGTCGAGCTTTGCCGTGAGTGCACCGGCAGTAACGACCTTTTCCTCCCGCTTGGGCGGCTGCAATCGCTCCACCTGCGCCAGATGCGCCTTGACGCGCGCAACGAGCACACTAGGCGAAAACGGCTTTTCCACATAGTCGTCCGCGCCGAAGCCGAGCCCGCGAATTTTGTCCGCGTCGCCCGTGCGGGCCGAGACCATCACGATCGGCAGCTTCTTCTCCTCGCGCACGCGGCGGCAGATCGTAAAGCCGTCCACGCCCGGGAGCATCAGGTCGAGCAGCAGCAGGATCGTCGCGATGGCCACAGGGATCAGGATCATCATCAGGTTCGAGCGCGCAAGGCGCCTGCGGATCGTCATGGGATCACGTCCTTCATAAGCATCTGCAAGCAGTATAGCATGGTTTTCGCGCGATGTTGAAACTGTTTTGAAACTGCCGTGTTTTTATGCCGCGCGGGATGGCGTTTTGCGTCGGAATATGCTATGATCGTATCAGCATTGCAAGGCAGGTGATCAGTTTGTATTTTGCCTACGGAGAAGCGGAGCTGTCGTATCTGCGGCAGAAGGACGCGCGGCTCGGAGCGGTGATCGACCGCATCGGGCCCATCGAGCGCGCGGTCGACCCGGATCTGTTTTCCTCCGTCATCCATCACATCATCGGCCAGCAGATCTCCATGAAGGCGCAGGCGACCATCTGGCAGCGGATGCAGGATGCGCTCGGCGCGGTGAACGCCGAAACGATCCTCACCGCAGGCGTCCCGGCGCTGCAGGCGCTCGGCATGACGTTCCGCAAGGCGGAGTACATCACGGACTTTGCCGAAAAGGTGCACACCGGCGCGTTCGATCTGGACGCCGTGGCACACATGCGCGACGAAGATGCCATCCGGGAACTCAGCAGTCTCAAGGGCATCGGCGTGTGGACGGCGGAGATGATCCTGCTGTTCTGCCTGCAGCGGCCCGATATTTTCAGCTACGACGATCTCGCCATCCAGCGCGGGCTGCGGATGGTCTATCATCACCGGAAGATCGACCGCAAACTGTTTGAAAAATACCGCCGCCGCTTCCGCCCCTACGGCAGCGTGGCGAGCCTGTATCTCTGGGCCGTCTCCGGCGGCGCGATCCCCGAGCTGAAGGACTACAGGCCAAAGGCCGCGCGCGGCGGCTCCAAATAACGCGAATTTGCCCGAAAGGAAGCGGTACTGTGGTGTACACCTGCGAATATGACTCCCCGCTGGGAGGGATCACGGTGGCGTGCGATGACAGTGCGATCATCGGTCTGTGGTTTAACGGGCAGAAGCATTTCGGGAACGTCCTGCCGGAGCGGACGGAGCAGGCTTTCCACCCGCTGCTGGCGGACGCGAAGCGCTGGCTGGACGTCTATTTTTCCGGGCGGGAGCCAGATTTCTGCCCACCGCTGCGGTATGATTCCACGCCGCTCCGCAAAGCGGTTTGCGATATTATGTTAACTATCCCCTACGGCAAAACGATGACCTACGGTGAAATCGCCGCCCGGATCGCCGAGCGGCGCGGGATCGTCAAAATGTCAGCGCAGGCGGTGGGCGGCGCGGTCGGCCACAATCCGATCTCGCTGATGATCCCCTGCCACCGCGTGGTCGGCACAAGCGGCAGCCTGACCGGCTATGGCGGCGGCATTGCGCGCAAGGTGCGCCTGCTGGAGCTGGAGCGCACCGACATGACCGGCCTTTACATCCCAAAAACCGGCACCGCGCTTTGAGCGCGCGGTAGACTCGACGCTTCAACTCACGAAACTTCTCTCTGAAAAGAAAAGATGCAAGTCGTTTTCCTTTTGCCATTGCATCCAGCCCTTTTCTGTGCTATACTAATGGTGTTTACACCACGGCGGAAAGGAAGTGATCCCCATAGCCATCACAAGCGCAAGTTTGCCCACGAAGAAGCGGATCCTGACCGTCTGCGTAAAGCTGTTTTTGGAAAAGGGCTACAAGCAGACCACGCTGGCGGAGATCAACGAAAAGGCCGGCGTGTCTTATAGCCAGTTCCAGAACATTTTTCGCGCCAAGGACGGCGTATTGACGGAACTGGTGGAGTTTATGTTCAGCAGCCAGTTCGGTGCGGCACGAAAAATCGCAGGGGCTGATCTGCCGCCGATCTATGTCTACGCGGTCGAAACGGCGATCCAGATGACGCTGACGGAGCTGAACGAAAACCTGCGGGAGATCTACATTGAAGCCTACACGCAGAAGGAAGCGTCTGAATTTATCTTCCGGGAAACGGCGAAGGAGCTGTATCAGATCTT
>CAKTXA010000002.1 GCA_934631005.1 uncultured Oscillospiraceae bacterium | reverse complement strand
TGTCTACGCCACTCCTCGCTGGAAGCTATTTCTTTACCCCCGGCATAGCCGGGGGTTGTCTTTGGTACAACCAAAACGAGCCCCCGGCATGGTGCGTACCATGCCGGGGGCATTTTATATGGCTTTAGCGGTCGCCGCGGTCAAAGCCGGTCAGGTCGCGCACGACCTCGCCTGCGATGATGAGACCGACCACCGGCGGGACAAAGGCGGTGGAGCCGGGGATGTCGCGCCGCTCGGTGCATTTGCGCGTCGTGCCCGGCGGGCAGATGCAATGGTTCCGGCAGCTGATCGACGCGTCCTCCAGCGGGCGGATGGGCTTTTCCTGCGAGTAGACGACCTTGAGGTGCCGGATGCCGCGCTTGCGGCACTGCGTGCGCATCACGCGCGCGAGCGGGCAGACGGACGTCTCATAAATATCGGCCACGCGGAACGCCGAGGGGTCCATCTTGTTGCCCGCGCCCATGGCGCAGATGATGGGCGTGCCGCAGCGGTTCGCCTGCTCCACGAGCGAGAGCTTGCCAGACACGGTGTCGATGGCGTCCACGATGTAGTCATACTGCGTAAAATCGAACTGATCCGCCGTTTCGGGCAGGTAGAACATCTGGTATTTGCGCACGGTGCAGCTCGGATTGATGGACAAAATGCGCTCCTCGGCGACATCCACCTTGTATTTGCCCACGGTCTTGCGCGTGGCAAGGAGCTGGCGGTTGATGTTCGTCAGGCACACGCGGTCGTCGTCGATGAGGTCGAGCGCGCCCACGCCGGAGCGCGCCAGCGCCTCCACCGTATAGCCGCCCACGCCGCCGATGCCGAACACCGCCACGCGCGCATTTGCCAGCCGCTCCATGGCGTCATGGCCAAGAATAAGCTCTGTGCGGGAAAACTGATTGAGCATACAAAACTCCCCAATATCGCTGATTTTGCCGCTATTATACGGCAGCGGCGCGGCAATGTCAACGCGCGGACGCTTGCGCGCGACCCAAAAATCTGCTAAAATACGCGCAGAAAACAGGAGAGCAGGGGAGCTATGGCGAACATTTTTACGATCACGGACTTTTCATCACCCGAGCTGGATGTTTACGCACGGCTGTCGGAAAATCAGCTGGTAAGCCGCGCCGACCCGGAGAACGCGCTGTTCATTGCCGAGAGCCCGCTGGTGATCGGCCGGGCGCTGGACGCCGGGTGCGTACCGGTGTCATTCCTTATGGAGACGTGCCACGTTTCGGGCAAGGCCGCGCCGATCCTGGCGCGGTGCGATCCGGCGGTACCGGTGTACTGTGCGGAGGAGACCGTGCTCGCGCAGCTCACGGGCTTTCACCTCACGCGCGGGATGCTGTGTGCCATGCGCCGCCCTGCGCAGCGCGCGCCGGAGGACGTGCTTACGGGTGCGCGCCGGGTAGCAGTGCTGGAGAATGTGATGAATCCCACGAACATCGGCGCCATCTTCCGCTCGGCGGCGGCGCTGGGCGTGGACGCCGTGCTGCTCACGAGCGCGGGCAGCGACCCGCTGTACCGCCGCGCGCTGCGGGTGAGCATGGGTACGGTCTTTCAGGTGCCGTGGGCGTATCTGCCGGAAGACGGCGACTGGCAGGCGTTTTTGCATGAACACGGCTTTTTGACCGCGGCGATGGCCCTGCGGGAGGACAGCCTGTCCATCGCGGACGGGCGGCTGAACGCCGTAGAAAAGCTCGCCATCGTCCTCGGCACGGAGGGCGATGGGCTGGCGGACGGCACCATCGCGGGCTGCGACTACACAGTGCGCATCCCGATGGCACACGGCGTGGACTCGCTGAATGTGGCCGCGGCCAGCGCCGTGGCGTTTTACCAGCTGTGCACGCTGCGGTGATATTTCTTGTCATTTGCCGGATGCTGTGATATACTGTCAAAAAAGAGGATGCAGGAGGCGCACCATGGCTGATTTTTCGAAATTCCGCTCGTCGCTCGGCGGCTTTAACCGCGAGGATGTGGCAAATTACATTGAGACGCAGTCGATCGCGCATCAGAAGGAATTGCGCGCGCTGCGGGAGGAAAACGCACGGCTGATCGCCGAGCGCGACGAGGCGCGGCAGGCGCTCGCCGCCCTGCAGGCGCAGGCGGACGTGGAAGCAGGCGAAGATAAGGCAGAGCAGGAGCCGCTGCCGCCGCAGCTCGATCTGCCAGCCGACGAGCTGGAGGCGTATCGCCGGGCCGAGGCCGCGGAGCGCAATGCCCGCGAGCGCGCGGCGCAGCTGCGCGAGCAGGTGAGCGCCCTCTGTGCCGACGCAGGGGCACGCTTTGCCCTGCGGGGCGAGAAGGTCGGCGTGCTCGCCGAGCAGACCGAGGAGCAGCTGCGCCAGCTCATGCAGGCGCTCACAGAGCTGCGCGAGGGCATCGACCTGACGCAGTCCGAGTTCGCCAAGGTCGAGCCGGAACAGTAAACGTATAAAAACAAGCCTGTGCTGCCGAGGCAGCACAGGCTTGTTTTATATAGCCGCAGAAACGCGGCTTTCGTTTGATCACTCAAGCTCAAAAGCGCCGGTGTAGAGCTGGTAGTAGACGCCCTTTGCGGCGATGAGGTCGTCGTGCGTGCCGCGCTCGATGATGCGGCCGTGATCCAGGACCATGATGGCGTCGCTGTTCTGCACGGTGGACAGGCGGTGGGCGATGACGAACACCGTCCGCCCCTGCATGAGCGCGTCCATGCCGCGCTGCACGAGCAGCTCCGTGCGCGTGTCGATGGAGCTCGTCGCCTCGTCGAGGATCATCACCGGCGGGTCGGCCACCGCCGCGCGGGCGATGGAGATGAGCTGCCGCTGGCCCTGCGAGAGGTTCGCGCCGTTGGCCGTGAGCGTGGTGTTGTAGCCGTCGGGCAGGCGGGTGATGAAGTCATGGGCGTTTGCGAGCTTTGCCGCGCGGACGCACTCGTCGTCGGTGGCGTCGAGCTTGCCGTAGCGGATGTTTTCCATCACCGTGCCGGTGAACAGGTTCACATCCTGCAAAACAACACCCAGCGACCGCCGCAGGTCGGCCTTTTTGATGCGGTTGATGTTCACGCCGTCGTATTTGATCTTGCCGTCGGCGATGTCATAAAAGCGGTTGATGAGGTTCGTGATGGTCGTCTTGCCCGCGCCCGTCGCGCCCACAAAGGCGAGCTTCTGGCCGGGCTTTGCGTAGAGCGTGATGTTGTGCAGGACGGTCTTGCCCTCCTCATAGGCAAAGTCCACATCGAAAAAGCGCACGTCGCCGCAAAGCTTTACCAGCGTCTCCTGGCCGTCAAGCGGGGGATATTTCCACGCCCACGTACCGGTGGGCTCGCTGCACTCGGTGAGCGTGCCGTCGGCGTTTTCGCGGCAGTGGACGAGCGTCACGTCGCCGCGGTCGTCCTCCGGCTGCTGGTCGATGAGCTCAAAGATGCGCTCCGCGCCCGCCGCGGCCATCACGACGGCGTTGATCTGCTGCGAGACCTGGCTGATGTTGCCGGTGAACTGCTTGGTCATGCCGAGGAACGCCGCCACCACCGAGATGGACAGCACGCCCACGAACGAGCCGGAATGGAACAGGTTCTCAAACGAGATATTCAGCACCGTGCCGCCAGAGCACACCAGAATGCCGCCGAGGAACGCCGTGAGCACATACAGGATGTTGCCGATGTTGTTCATAATGGGCATGAAGATGTTGGCATAGCGGTTGGCGTTGCGGGCATCGGTGTAAAGCTGCTCGTTGATGGCGTCAAAGTCGCGCTCGGACGCCTGCTCGTGGCAGAACACCTTGATGACCTTCTGGCCGGTCATCATCTCCTCAATGAAGCCCTCGGCCTTGCCGAGCGATTTCTGCTGCCGCAGGAAATAGCGGGCGGACTTACCGCCGATGGACTTTGTAACGCGGGACATCGCGAAAATGCCGAGGATGACCACCAGCATCAGCGGGATGGAGTAGTAGAGCATGATGCACAGCAGCCCGATCACCGTCAGGCCCGACGCGAACAGCTGCGGAAGGCTCTGCGAGATGACCTGCCGGAGCGTGTCGGTGTCATTGGTGTAGTAGCTCATTATATCGCCGCGGGCGTTGCGGTCAAAATACGAGATGGGCAGCTTCTGCATCCCGGCAAACATCCGGGTACGCGTTTTGTGCAGAAAGCCCTGCGTCACGTGCGCCATGAGCTGCGTATAGAGCGTGGAGCACGCAAGGCCGCAGACATAGAGCGCGACCATCGTGGCGATGGCGGAGAAAATTTTGCCGCTCACGGCGTCCCACGAGGACGTGAGACCTTCTTCGATATAGCCCGTGATGGTCTCGATGTACACCGCCGGGGCGATGCCGATGAGCGCGGAGAGCGCGATGCAGATGAGCACCACGGTCAGCTGGACGGGATAGTCGCGGAACAGCTGCTTTGCCAGCCGCCGCAGCGCCTTGCCGTTGACCTTCTGGCCCGCCATGGGCGCACCCTTGGGCGGCCGCGCGGGGCGTGCGTTATTCGCCATCGTCAGCACCTCCTTTCCGATTCTGCGATCCATAGACCTCGCGGTAGATGGCGCTCGTGCGCAGCAGCTCGTCATGTGTGCCGCTGGCGCTGATGTGCCCGCCGTCGAGCACCACGATCAGATCGGCGTCCTGAATGGAGCTGACGCGCTGGGCAATGATGATCTTGGTGGTGTTGGGGATCTCGGTGGCCATGGCCTGCCGGATGCGCGCGTCGGTGCGCGTGTCCACGGCCGAGGTCGAGTCGTCGAGAATGAGGATCTTCGGCTTTTTGAGAAGCGCCCGCGCGATGCAAAGCCGCTGCTTCTGACCGCCGGACACGTTCGTGCCGCCCTGCTCGATGTAGGTGTCGTATTTGTCGGGGAAGCCCTGGATGAACTCGTCCGCCTGCGCGAGTCGGCACACGCGCACCAGCTCGTCGTCGGTGGCGTTCGCGTCGCCCCAGCGGAGGTTTTCCTTGATCGTGCCGGAGAAGAGGATGTTTTTCTGCAGCACCACCGCGACCTGATCGCGCAGCGCCTCCAGATCGTAGCGGCGGACGTCGATGCCGCCGACGCGCACCGTGCCCTCCGTCACGTCGTACAGGCGCGAGATGAGCTGGATAAGCGTCGTTTTGGCGGAGCCGGTGCCGCCGAGTACGCCCACGGTCGCGCCGGAGGGGATGTGCAGGTCAATATCCTCCAGCACGTTCCGCTCGGCGCGGGCGGAGTATTTGAAGCTGACACCGTCAAAATCGACCGAACCGTCCGGGACGGTCTCGATGGGCGCGGGCGGGTTATGGAGGTCACTCTCGGTGTCGAGCACCTCGGCCACGCGCTTGGCTGACGCCGAGGCCATCGTGACCATGACGAACACCATCGAGAGCATCATCAGGCTCATCAGGATCTGCATGGAGTAGGTGATCATGCTCGTCAGGCTGCCGACGTTTAAGTATGTGCCGCCGGAGCCGATGATGAGCCGGGAGGCAAAGTAGGAAATGAGGATCATCGACACATATACGCAGAACTGCATGAGCGGCGTATTGAAGGCGAGGATCTTTTCTGCCTGCAAAAAGTCCTTGCGCACATCGTCGGACGCGGCGGAAAAGCGCTTTGTTTCATAGTCCTCGCGCACAAAGCTCTTGACCACGCGCATAGCCTGAATATTCTCCTGAATGGAGTTATTCAGCCGGTCGTATTTTTTGAACACGGCCTTAAAAAGCGGCATGACGGAGCGGATCATCAAGAACATCCCGATCGCGAGCACCGGGATCGTCCCGGCAAAGACGAGCGAGAGCTGCTTACCCACGTTCACGGACATGATGATGGCGAACACGAGCATCATGGGGCTGCGCACGGCGGTGCGGATGAGCATCATAAACGCGTTCTGGATGTTGGAAATATCGGTCGTCAGACGGGTGACGAGCGAGGTGGTGGAGAAGCTGTCAATGTTGGAAAAGCTGAAGCTCTGCACCTTGTAGTAAAGATCGTGCCGCAGATTTTTGGCAAAGCCTGCCGCGGCGTCGGCACAGAACCAGCCCGACAGTGCGCCGAAGCCCAGCGAACACATGGCGATCACGAACAGCTTCCACCCGTAGCCGACAATGACGTCTACGGTACAACTGGCCTGGATGGCGTTGATGAGTTTGGCGGTCAGCAGCGGGATGATGCACTCGCACACGACCTCGCCCACCATGAAAACAGGCGTGAGGATGGTCGAGCGCTTATACTCCCGGATGCAGCCGGCAAGTCGTTTGATCATGGCGTTTCCTCCGTTTGGCGCAGTTCGGTCAGATTTTCGATCAGGCGGGCGAGCAGACTGTGGAGCTGCGCCTGCTCCGCGTCTGTCATGCCGTTTGTCATGGTGCGCTCCATGGCGGCGATGTGTGCCTGAATATCCTGCTGGCAGCGCAGGCCCTTTTCGGTGAGGGCGATGCGGTGGCAGCGGCGGTCATCGGGGTCGGGCAGGATGGAGATGAAGTCCTTTCCCTCCAGCCGCTGCAAAATGCCCGAGACCGTGGGGTGCGTCAGGCGGAAGGTCTTTTCAATGTCGCGCGGGTAGACGACCTCGCCGCTGCGCTCCGACAGATACCGCAGCACAAACGACTGGATGCCGGTCAGATCCATGGTCGAGAGCTTGCGGTCGATATGCTGGTGGATCGCCTGATGGGCGATGCGCATCTGCTGCCCGATGGGCAGTTGGTCCATAAAAACACCTCCTGTGGGACAAATGTAGCTTGCGACGTATTTTATGTAGCGAGCTACATTTTAACGAAAATTTTTTCAAAAAGCAAGCCGCATATCCACCAAAAACGGGCGGATACGCGGCGGCAGTTTTGTGCAGTTTTAGAGATCTATTTCAGCACGGCGGTCGTTCAGCAGCATCGGCTGCATGGGCGGCTGGCGCAGGATGCGGCACAGGCGTGCACACTTGCACAGGAACAGATAGTACACGTTCCGCCCGCAGCCGAGCAGCCCCTCAAAATTGCCCTGACCCTTGGAGAGCACCACGTCGGCCTGTTCAAACGCCCACAGCAGCTCGGCCCCGCAGTAGGGAAGCTCCGTGCCGGGGATGCAGGAGCCGTTATCGAGGATGGGCACGAGCGCGTCCATGCCCACATCGTGCGCGTCGGCGCGCGTGGCGTCGTTCTGGGCGTTGCCGCCGCGGACGACGTACTGCACCGAGAGGGCGGGATACTGCCGTTTGAGCTGCTCCACCAGCACCACGTCGAATGCGATCTCACCCGCGTTGTCGCCGAGGATGAGCAGCGAGCGGGCGGTTTTGAGGTCGGCGCGCAGGGCTTTGTATTCCGCCGCGTCCAGCGGCTCCGACGGCGTTTTTTCGATGGCGCTGTCCAGCTCACGCTCGATCTGGTCGTGCGGCAGGACGGCAAAATCGAGGTAGTTTCCCGTGCGGGAGAATTTGAGCGCCATGGCGAGCGGGTCGTCCGCCGCGGTAACGATCTGCCGGATGCGCGGCAGCATCGCCAGCGCACGCTCGTTGGAGTCGCGCTTGATGGCGTCATACGCGTCCGTGACGCCAAAATGGCGGCGGGCGGCTTCGGCAAAGCCGGGAACGAGCCACGGCGCGGCGACGGCCTCGGGCGCGTCCGCGATGGTGCGCATCACGTCGCGCATAAACGCTGTCTGTGCTCGCCGGTCGGGCTGGCGCTCGGCCAGCTCGTACTGGCGGCGCACAAGGCAAGCGATACATTCTGCGTCAAACTGCATAGCGTATCCCTCCGAAGTTATAAAAGTCGGATCAACGCACGCCCGGTGAGGGCGCGGCGTGAAAAGGCGCGCTGCAAAAGCGCCATATTGTCCTCCGAATGCTCCACTTCCTTGGAGTACAGGCTGCATACGCGGATGAGTGCATCCTGTGACGCGTCCTCCTGCGCACCGAACAGCTGCCGCACGGCGATGAGATGGAACACGCACACGCACACGCGCGGCAGCAGCTGCCGGTTGTTCACAGCCTTCTTAAAATACCGGAACAGGAAGTAGACGCAGAGATTTTCCATCGGCGCGCTGTGGACGCGCCAGAAATCGCGCGGCGGCTGCGTGTGCAGCGCGCGCTCGAGCAGGGCGGGGAAGTCCTGCGTCAAATGCTCCATATTGCGCAGCAGCAGCCACAGCGGCGTGAACGAGCCGCGGCAGCCGCGCAGGCGGGAGAGCCGCGTGCGCTGGCGGTGCAGATAGGCGTCGGACGTAAACTGCGCGATGAGCCGCCCGGTCAGGTCACAGCGGTCATCGTCGAGAAGCCCCTGCAGCCGCTTTGCAAACAGCAGCAGGAGGGCGAGACGGTCAGGAAGCGGCAGCCTGCGGTCCTGCACCAGCCGGATGGCAAAGCCGCGCGCGCGGTCAAGGGCCTGATAGAGTTCCGGGTCGAGGTCATTCAGGCCCTCCAGCGGGCGGTCATCTGTGTCGTGCACGAACTGCACCGGCGCCGTGCGCGCCAGCAGCAGCCGCGCCGCGGCGGGGCAGGAGACGGAGAGCGACTGCTCCTCCGTCAGGCCGTAAACTTCCGAAAAACGCGGGTGGCTGCCGCAGGTGCGGCAGAGGGCACTCTCGCCCAGCGCGCGCTGAATATCGCACAGCCCGTCGTCAGCCAGCAGCGGGCAGTGCCCGTCGGCGACGGCAAAGCGCGTCTCGCCGTCCTCCTCCACAAGACTTGCGCGGATGCGCTCGCCGAGCGCACCCGGCAGCGCCCGGTAGCGCGCGAGCGTCGCTTCGTCCAGTATGATCTGCCAGCCCTTGCAGCAGGTGTCGGGGCAGCTGCCGGCCAGGCAGCGGAAGTGCGGGTAATAATCGGGATAGATCAGGTTCATCTCAGCGCCTCTTTTCCCGTGCATCATACACGAAATGTGTCCGTTCGTCAATGATTGCGATTTGCGGCGGAGTGTGGTATAGTATGCAAAAGCGACGGAATATGGGAGACTGGTATGAAACGATATAAAAAGACGTATCTGCGCCACGCGCGCATTTTGCTGGCGGTGCTGATCCTGCTGATGGTCGCGGGGTCGATCTGGGACTTACCCATCTCGCGGGCGCTGTACCCGGGGCGCGAGAGCAGCCTGGGGCAGTTTTTCGCGGCCTTCGGCGAGCAGCCCGCGTTTTTGGCCATCAGCTGCGCGGGGGCGCTGCTGCTTCTGCGCCGCAGGAGCATCAACCCCGGCTGGAACACGCTGCTGGCGTTCTGCGGCGGGGCGATGATCCTGTTTGGCATCGTGATGAACGTGCATGAGGCGACGGACAATGTGGCGCAGCTGCCGCTGTGGGTGGCGGCGCTGGTGACGGTATTTATGACGCTCGTGTGCAGCGTGCTGCTGGCGATGGTCTCGCGCGAGGCGTCCACCAAAACGGTGCTGCGCTTTATCCTCACGGTCACGTTCGTGGCGATCGTGACGGCGCTGCTCATCAACATCATCAAGATCCCGTGGGGCCGCGTGCGGATGCGCCTGATCGTGCAGGCGGGGAACGAGAGCTACTTTACCCCCTGGTGGCAGGCGGGCGGCACGCTCAAGCGGCAGCTGCTGGCCGAGGGCGTTGCCAAGAGCGAGTTCCGCTCCTTCCCGTCGGGGCACACGGCCTGCGCCGCGTGCGCAATGCTGATGATCCTGCTGCCCACGCTCAGTAAGCGCCTGCAAAAGCGCACCACGCTCTGTTTTTTGCTCGGCTGCGCGTGGACGCTTGCGGTCGCGTTCAGCCGCATCCGCATGGGCGCGCATTTCCTCACGGATGTGACCGCTGCGGCGCTGGTGTTCCTCGGCGTGGCCACGCTCGGCATCTGGCTGTTCTATTTTAATCCCAGGGTCTTTTGCCGCATCTGGAGCTTCCTCGCCGCCCGGCAAAGCCCCCTGCAAAATATGATGCAGCAAAAGACGGATGAAACGGAATAAACCATTTGGGAGAGGGCAGTTGACCCTCTCCCGATTTTTATGGCATCTCATGCCGGGACGTAGGGGAGGGGTTCTACCCCTCCCGGCAGCACGTACCCTGTTTTTATGAGGCCCATCGGCGAAAACGCAGCTGCCCTACGGGAGGGGCAGAGCCCCTCCCCTACGATCCTCCCGGAAAAAATACCGCCCCGGAAGAGAACGGCTCTTCCGGGGCGATTTGCTTATGCATTTTTCCATTTCCGGCAGCGGCGGGCGATCTTGCGGCGGCGGTGGATGCTTTTCAGGCAGAAAAACACGATGACCAGCGCCACGGCGGCGAGCGTTGCGATGAGATACAGCGTCGTGTTCGCCCCGGCGGTCTTGACCGACAGCCACAGGTCGTTCATCGTCTGCGTCGCCTGCACGGGCAGGGCGGAAAAGCTCTCGCTGCGCGCGAGCGTCTCATCGTCAGGATACGACACAGGACTGGAGATGACGTCCTCATCCATATACGCCTTCGCCGCCGAGATGGGCGTGGAGTAGCCGATGTAGTCGAGGTTCGCCGCCGAAACGTCCGGGCGGCAGAGGAAGTTGATGAATGCCTCCGCGCCGGCCTTGTTCTGGCAGCCCTTCGGGATGCACATGGCGTCGATGAAGATGTTGAAGCCCTCCTGCGGGTGGCTGAAGCCGAGGTCAGGGTTCTCCTCGACCATAGTCAGGTAGTCGCCCGCGTAATACGGCGCGATCCACGCCTCGCCGCGCTGCATCTTGTCAAAGATCTGGTCCATGACATACGCCTGCAGCACAGGTTTCTGTTTGGCAAGCAGGTCCGCGCACTGGCGCAGCTCGTTTTCATCCGTGGAGTTCAGGCTGTAGCCGAGGATGGACTCCGCGATGGCGAACGCGTCGCGCGGGTTATCGAACATCAGGATCTTGCCCGCGTACTTGGAGTTCCACAGGCAGCTCCAGCTCTGCGCGTCCTCGTCGGAGACGTACTGCCGGTTGTAGATCAGCCCCACCGTGCCCCAGGTGTAGGGGACAGAGTAGGTGTTCTCCGGGTCGTAGGCCTGATCGCGGAACGCCTCGTCGATGTTCTCGTAATTCGGAATATTGTCAAAATCCAGAGGCTCCAGCATATCCTCCTCAATGAGCTTGCCGATCATATAGTCGGAGGGGATGATGACGTCGTAGCTGGCGCCGCCGGTCTTGAGCTTGGTGTACATGCTCTCGTTGGAGTCAAACGTGATATAGTTCACGTGGATGCCGGTCTCCTCCTCGAAGGCCGCGATGACGTCCAGCGAGTCATCCGTGCCGTCAGAGATATACTGGCCCCAGTTATACACCGTGATCTCCTCACGCGCGGCAAACGCCGGCAGCGCGAGAGCAAACATGAGGATGAGCGCAAGCAGCAGGGAAGTCAGGCGTTTTTTCATGCGCGCGCCCTCCCGTGCGCCCGCTCGTGACGGGCGTTTTTGCTGCTGCGCAGCTGCAGCAGGTTCATCGTGACCATGAGAATGAGGATCACGAGGAACATGAGCGTGAACAGCGCGTAGATCTTCGGCTGGATGGGCTTTTTCGTGTAGTTGTAAATTTCGACCGGGAGGGTGATAAAGCTCGACCCGGTGACGAAATACGAGATGACGAAATCGTCCAGACTCATGGTGAACGCCATCAGCGCACCGGCGAGGATGCCGGGCATGATCTCGTGGATGACGACCTTGTAAAACGCCTGGAACGGCGTACAGCCGAGGTCGAGCGCCGCCTCCACCAGGTCGCGGTCCATCTGCTTGAGCTTGGGCATGACGTTCAGGATGACGTAGGGAAGGTTGAACGTGACGTGCGCGATCAGCAGCGTCCAGAAGCCGAGGATGGAGTTGATGCGCAGCATCGTGCCCGTAAACGCGAACAGCAGCGCCAGCGCCACGCCGGTGACGATGTCGGGGTTCGTCATCGGGATGTCGGTGAGGGCCATGACGGCGCGGCGCAGCCGGCCGTTCATATTGTGGATGCCCACGGCGGCCATCGTGCCCATAACGGTGGCGATGAGTGTGGAGAGGACCGCGATGACGAGGGAGTTTCCGAGCAGCGCCAGCAGTGACCGGTCACGGAACAGGTTCACATACTGCCCCAGCGTAAAGCCCTTGAAGCTCGCGATGTCGGTGCCGGAATTGAACGACGCCACGCCCAGCACGATCATGGGGATATAGAGGAAAATAAAGACCAGAACGGTCACGGTGCGGTTAAAATGCTTCATACCTTTGCCATGACCTCCTCGTCTCCGCTCTCGCCGAAGCGGTTCATAATGCTCACGCAAAGGAAGATCAAAATCATCAGCACAAGGCTCATCGCCGCGCCGAGATTCGGATTATAGGCGGTTTTGAACTGCGACTCGATGACGTCGCCGATGAGCGTGGTGCCGGTGGAGCCGAGCTTCTGCGAGATGTAGAACGTGGACACCGCCGGGACGAACACCATCGTCAGCCCCGAGAGGATGCCGGGATACGACAGCGGCAGGATGACCTTTGAGAACACCTTGGACGGCGGGCAGCCAAGATCGGCCGCCGCCTCGATGAGCCGCGGGTCGAGCTTGGACATGACCGACAGCAGCGGCAGGATCATATACGGCAGGTAGTTATACACCATGCCGAGGATGACCGCTCCGCTCGTGCGGATGAGCGGCAGCGGCGCGATGCCGAGATGCGAGAGCAGGGTGTTGAAAATGCCCGTATCCTCCAGCATGGCGACCCATGCCAGCGTGCGCAGCAGAAAGCTCATGCACATCGGCAGCATGATGAGCATCTGCAGAATGCGCTGCTTGGACGGCGAGCACTGCGAGATGAAATACGCCACCGGGTAGCCGATCACCAGGCAGATGAGCGCCGCGAACAGCGACAGCCAGATCGACCGCAGGAAGATCGACAGATATGCCCCGATGCCGGTGAGGTTTGCGAGGGTGAATTGGCCCGTGATCGAATCGGTCACGGCGTAGTACACAACGATGCCCAGCGGCACCACGATGAACAGCGCCATCCACACGATATACGGCGCGGCAAGCAGCTTATTCTTCATCTTCCCCGTCCTCCGCCGCGTCCGCGATCTCGTCATATTCGGCGCTGTAGGAGCTGTAGTCGCCGTAAAGGCCGGAGTACTCGCTCTTGTGCATGATGTGGATGTCCTCCGGGTTGAGCCGGATGCCGATAAACGAACCGACGGGGTAGAAGTCCGTGGTCTGGATGAGCCACTTGAAGCCCTTGAAGTCGACGATCGTGTCGTAGTGGACGCCCTTGAACGTCACGGACGTGACCGTGCCGCTCAGGTGCCCCTCCTCCGCGGGCACGATGTCCACATCCTCGGGACGGATGACGACGTCGACCGGCTCGTTCTTTTCAAAGCCCTTGTCCACGCACACGAATTTGCGCCCGAAGAATTTGACCAGGCAGTCCTCCAGCATCACGCCGTCAAGGATATTCGACTCGCCGATGAAATCCGCGACGAACGCGTTCTTCGGCTCATTATAAATATCCTGCGGCGTGCCGATCTGCTGGATCTTGCCCTTGTTCATCACGACCACGATGTCGGACATGGACAGCGCTTCCTCCTGATCGTGTGTGACGTAGATAAATGTGATGCCGGTCTGCTTCTGGATGCTTTTCAGCTCGTTCTGCATATCCTTGCGCAGACGCAGATCGAGCGCGCCCAGCGGTTCGTCCAGCAGCAGCACCTGCGGGCGGTTCACGAGCGCGCGCGCGATGGCCACGCGCTGCTGCTGACCGCCGGAAAGCGACGACACATTGCGGTTTTCAAAGCCCTTCAGGCTGACCGTTTCCAGCATCTGCGTCACGCGCTCATCGACCTCGTCCTCGGGCAGCTTTGCAAGCCTCAAGCCGAAGGCGATGTTGTCGTACACGTCCAGATGCGGGAACAGCGCGTACTTCTGAAAGACCGTGTTGATCTTCCGTTCATACGGCGGTACATCGTTGATGCGCTTTCCATTAAAAAAAACATCACCGGACGTAGGTGTCAAAAAACCGCCAATAATTCGCAAAGTTGTGGTTTTTCCGCATCCACTGGGACCCAGCAATGTTAGGAATTCCTTATTTCTGATGTACAGGTTGATGTGATCAAGAATGGTTTCGCCGTCCTCAAAGGTGACCGTGAGGTCTGACAGGCGAATCAATTCGTCGGACATTTATCCTCCCCCTCTTCGTTGTATATTTTGTTGTGTATATAGAAGATCAGTACCCCCGGATTGGAACCGGACGTACTGATTGCAACTATATCGGGTTTAGCGGGGTTTGTCAATATAAATTATGACATTTTTCGGGTGATTTTTTGCGGTAGTCTCAGGAAAAATACTCATGGACGAACTCTACGTCCTCCACGCGGAAGCTGCGGCCGTCGAGATACGACAAAATGCCGCCGTCCGTTGTGAAGCAGAAGCGGAGGGAATAGGAGTAGAGCGCCTGGAATTTGCGGTCATAGCGCTTGTCGAGCCTGCCGTATTTCCCGTCGCCGAGCAGCGGGTGGCCCGCGGCGGCCATCTGGGCGCGAATTTGATGCGTGCGGCCGGTGATGAGCTCGCACTCCACGAGGGACAGACCGTTTTTCGACTGCAGCGTTTTATAGAGCGTGACGGCGGTCTTGGAGCCCGGCTGCGGCGTTTTGGTGATGTAGACGCGGTTCTCCTTCGCATCCTTAAAAAGATAGCCCTCCAGCCGGCCCTCCGCGGGCTTCGGCGTGCCGTGGACGATGCAGAGATATTTCTTTTCCAGCTCCCGGTCCTTGATCTTCTGGTTCAGAATGCGCAGCGCCTCGGCGTTTTTGGCCGCGATGACGATGCCGCCGGTGTTGCGGTCGATGCGGTTACAGAGCGCGGGGGTGAAGGAATTTTCCTCCCGCGGGCGCCATTCGCGCTTGGCGTAGAGATAGGCCTGGATGTGGTCGATGAGCGTTTTGCCGTATTCCGCGCCGTCGTGCGGGTGCACGGCCACGCCGGGCTTTTTGTCGACGAGGAGAATATTCTCGTCCTCATAGACGATGTGCAGCTTCGGCGCGGCGACGGTGAGGTAGGCGTTTTCCTGCTTCGGCGTGTCGAAGAACTCATCATTGATATACAGCTGCACAACGCTGCCCGCGGCGAGATGGGCGCCCCGCTCGGCGCGCTTGCCGTCTACTTTTATGCGCTTGAGACGGATGTATTTCTGCAGCAGCGAATCCGGCAGCAGGGGCACGGCCTTGGACACAAAGCGGTCGAGCCGCTGCCCGGCGTCATTCGCGCCGACGGTCAATTCCTTCATAGTAGACACCTCCCAAACGGATGGTGGCAACATTTTATCACGGAGCGGGGGAGGTGTAAAGCGCCCGGCTCGCAGATTTTTACAAAATATCGAAGAAAAATGAGAAATAGTGTTTGACTTTCGCGCGCAGGTTCGGTATAATAGCGTCTGCATGATTATGGAGCGAGGGATACTATGCTGCTGGGACTTGCAAAGATCATAGGCTGCCCGGGCAGCTCCGTGCCCTTTGAAACAGAGCTCGACCTGCATGAGATGACCTTCGGCGGCTGCAAGCCCGTATCTGAACCGGTGCGCGCGGCTGGGCAGGTCCGCAATACGGCGGGCGTTCTGGAGCTCACGGCCACGCTCTCGACCACGCTGCACGGCGTGTGCGACCGCTGCGCCGCCCCCTTTGTCCGCGAGGTCACGTACCCGGTCGAGGCCATCCTCACCGCCGACGCTGACAGCGGCGACTACGAAAGCCCGTGGGTCTTTCCGTTGGAGGACGATCATGCCGATCTTGACGACATTTTGACGACAGCGTTCGTGCTGAACATGGACTCCAAGCTGTTGTGCCGTGAGGATTGCAGGGGCGTTTGCTTCCGCTGCGGAGCGAACCTCAACGAAGAAGCCTGCACCTGCCAGCCGGAAAAGGATCCGCGCTTCGCAATTTTGCAGCAGCTTCTGGATAAAAAGTAGACAATATGCCAAACGGCATTTAAGCCAAGGAGGTGTACCAAATGGCAGTTCCTAAGAGAAAAGTATCCGGCGCGAGAAGAGATAAGAGACGCAGCTCCCATTGGAAACTGGCGATCCCCGGCGTTGTCGCTTGCCCGAAGTGCGGTGAGCCCCGTCTGCCGCACAGAGCCTGCAAGGCCTGCGGCTTCTACAACGGTCGTGAAGTGATCGCGGTGGAATCGGCTAAGTAAGTTCGCTCGATACGAGATGAGAGGAGGGTGCTGAACCCTTCTCTTTTCTTTTCAGAAGAAGGGAGGAACCGTTATGGCAAAGCCCATCGTAGCCATCGTCGGCCGGCCGAACGTCGGCAAGTCGATGCTCTTTAACAAGCTCACCGGCCGCCGCATGGCGATCGTGGAGGACACTCCCGGCGTGACGCGCGACCGCATCTACGGCGACTGCGAGTGGAACGGCCGCAATTTTCTGCTGGTGGACACCGGCGGCATTGAGCCGGGCACCGACAACGACATGCTGCGCTTCATGCGCCGTCAGGCGGAGATCGCCATTGAGACGGCGAACGTCATCATCATGGTCGTGGACGTCACGGTCGGCCTGACTGCGGCGGACGCCGAGGTCGCCGCCATGCTCAAAAAGGCGAAAAAGCCCGTGGTGCTGGCTGTCAACAAGTGCGACCAGACCGGCGGCGTGAACCCGGACGCGTATGAGTTCTATGCACTCGGTCTCGGCGATCCGATCGAGGTGTCGGCGGTACACGGCCACGGCACGGGCGACCTGCTGGACGCCTGCGTGGATGCCTTCCCGGAAAATGACGCCGACGAGTATGACGAGGACGTCATCAAGGTCGCCATCATCGGAAAGCCGAACGTCGGAAAATCCAGCCTGCTCAACCGCATCCTCGGCGAGGAGCGCGTGATCGTCTCCGACGTGGCCGGGACGACGCGCGACGCCATCGACAGCTATTTTGAAAACGAGTCCGGCAAGTATCTGTTCATCGACACCGCCGGGATGCGCCGCAAATCCAAGGTGGACGACGCGGTGGAAAAATACAGCAACATGCGCTCCGTCGCCGCCATCGAGCGCGCGGACGTGTGCCTGATCCTGCTGGACGCAAACGACGGCGTGACCGAGCAGGATACGAAGATCGCCGGACTTGCCCACGAGGCGGGCAAGGCGTGCATCATCGTGGTCAACAAGTGGGACGCGGTGGAGAAGGACACGCACACCATGGACGAGATGACGCAGGATATTCGCCGGGACCTGAGCTATATGCAGTACGCGCCCGTCCTGTATATCTCCGCCCTCACGGGCCAGCGCGTGGACAAGCTGTATGACACGATCAATGCCGTGTCGAACCAGAATTCCATGCGTATCACCACCGGCATGCTCAACAACATCCTTGAGGATGCCACGGCGCGCGTACAGCCGCCGTCGGACAAGGGCCGCAGGCTCAAGATCTATTATATGACGCAGGTCGGCGTGAAGCCGCCGCATTTCGTCATCTTCTGCAACGATTCGCGGCTGTTCCATTTCTCCTACCAGCGCTACCTCGAAAACCAGATCCGCGCCGTCTTCGGCCTCACCGGCACCCCCATAAAAATCACCATCCGCCAGAAGGGCGATAAAGAGGATATGTAAAAAGCACCCCGCGCAGTATCCTGCGCGGGGTTTCTTTATGGATATTTTGATAAAAATCAGCGCGATTTGCGATGAACAATGTAACCGGCGCGCTCCAAAGTGTCCAACTGGCTCTCCAGTACGGGCAGCCCTTGATCGCAGCGGGCTTTCACATATTCGTACAGCTCTTCGATACGGCGTTCCTGTGCGGCCTGTTCACACTCCATGGCCGCGATTTGATTGCCGACGCGATGTGCCAGATCATATCCAAGCCGGTCGGCAGTGTGCCCGCCCATGGAGAAGGCGTCGTTGCTGCTCATGCGGATCCACATCCTTTGTGTACAAATATCAGGCTTTCTTTCGCTTTTTGAAGATGACGCCGTAGACGAGCCACCAGGTGAGGGCGCTGTAGGGGATGGCGCCGAAGAGGTCGAGGCAGGAGTGCTGCTTGACGAACACGGTGGAGATACAGATGAGGATGCCCACGGGGATGGCGACCAGATGCAGCCTCCGCTTTCGCAGCGACGGCGTGTAGAGCGTGGCGGCGACGAGCGCGGCCGAGCCGATGACGTGCATACTGGGGAACACGTTTGTGTTCGTATCGGCGGCATAGATCTGCCGGACGAGCCAGGTGGCGATATTTTCGCTTTCAAACACCGCCGGGCGCAGCTCCTGCCCGTTGGGGAAGGCCCAGTCGAACAGGATGACCGGGATGAAGCCGATGGCGATGAAGGCCATGTAGCGCTTAAAATTCTCCGCGTCCCAGAACGCCAGGTAGACCGTCATGGCGAACAGCAGCGGGTGCCACAGGCAGTAGGGAAAGATGAACCATTCGCAAAAGGGAATGCGGTCATCCAGCGCACAGTGGACAACGTAATAATCGCTCTGCACGGCGTGCTCCACGACCATAAAGAGCACCAGATAGATCACCCAGAATGCCAGCATCCACAGGTGCCGGTAATTCTGCACGGTGCCGATATGCAGCGGCGTTTGTGCTTTTTCGCGCATGGCCCGCATACGCCTCCCAAATTCATAGTAAAGTGTATGTTACGCGACTTGTGCCGGAAAGTCAACCGCAAAGAGGCGTATTTAAGGAAAAGTTTACAAATTCGCATCCGCTCCGCCGCGCGGTGTGCGGAAGAACAGCCGCTCCACGCGCTTATACAGCACGAACGTCAGCGCCGAGACGAGCACGCCCTTGAGCAGATTGAACGGCACGACCGCGAACAGCACGAGCGTGGAGACGCTGGTGATGGCGGGGTTCACGGCGGCGGACATCTCCAGAATGGCCGACATCGGCATCCCGTACAGCTCGCAGAATTTCGGCAGCAGGTACAGCGCGTTAAACAGGCTGCCGAACGCCGTCAGGCAGACGGTGCCGACGGCCATGGAAAGGAGCGCACCGCGCTTGGTCTTAAACTTGCGGTAGCACACCGCGGCGGGCAGCACGAACGAGCAGCCCACGGCAAAATTCGCAAAATCGCCCACAAAGGCTGTGGTCGTGCCCTTGAGCAGGAGCTTGAGCGCGACCTTTACAAATTCGCACACTACGCCCGCCGTCGGCCCGAGGTAAAACGCGCAGATGAGCACGGGCAGCTCGCTGAGATCCAGCTTATAGAATGACGGCGCGAAAAACAGCGGGATCTCCAGCAGCATCAAAACGCCCGCCAACGCGGAGAACAGCGCCACAAAGCTCACCCGCCGCGCGGGGCTCAGAGCCCGCCGCTCCGCGGGCAGAATGCGCTCGAACAGGCGGGCGAGCAGGACGATCGCCGCCGTGACCGCCAGACACACGGCCAGAAAGGTCAGATTTTTTTGCGCGGTTTGTAACAGTTCTGTCATATTGTTCACCTACAATAAAAAACGAAGCCTGAAAGTGATACACTTTCAGGCGCAGCTTGGGAGCTGCGCAGAGACGCAGCTCCGTCCTCTTCCATCCAGACTATACTGTCGGTACCGGAATCACACCGGTTCAGCTTGCGCTCGCGGACTGCGGCAACGGATGATGAAATCGGTCGCCTCACCGCCGGTCGGGGATCACACCCTGCCCTGAAGACGTCTATGCAGTTTTCAGCTGCCCGCATTATAGCACCGGGCGCGGCGGTTGTAAAGAGGGTGCTGCCGGTGTTTTACGCGGCGGCTTTTGCGCCCTCCGGCATGGCGAAGCCGTGCATCACGCCGCCCTTTTCGGCTGCGCACACGTCGCCGCCGATGACCGCGCCCTTGCAGATGAGCAGCGTCGCGTAATACTGTCCGTCGCCGTCCGGGTAGTTTTCAACCTCGTAGACATAGCGGCGGACGGTCTTGCCGGCGTAGTCGTGCAGGTCGAAGCCCTGTGCGATCTGCAGGTCGTTGTAGCGCTCGAACACATCGGACGGATCAGTCGGGATGCGTACCTCCTGCGTCTGCACAGGCTCCGCCGAGACCTCCCAGCCGAATTGCGCGAGGTAGGCGACGCGGTCCTCGTTCGTGCGGACGTTTTCGGTGGTGACGGTCATTTCCTCGCCAGCTTCGGCGGGGGCGGGCGCATCGGCGTTTTTCAGCAGCACCGCGAGCAGTACGACCACAAAAATGATGAGCAGTACGATCGCGGCGAGCTTTCCTTTGGATACCTTGGCAGTCAAGATCACCATTTTGATTCCTCCTGTTTTTTTCAGGTGGTACAACCTATGGGGACAGGGGAGGGAATATGACACGGAGGTGGGACCCATGCAGAGATTGGATAAGCTCCTGAGCGAGGCGGGCGTCGCCTCCCGGCGGGAGCTGAAGGGCATCCTGCGCGCGGGGCGCGTGACGGTAAGCGGCGCGGTGATCACGCGCGGCGAGGAAAAAATCGACGAAAAAACAGCCGAGATCCGGCTGGACGGCGCGCCGGTCGAGCTGCGGCGGCTGGTTTTGCTTATGCTGCACAAGCCCGCGGGCTTTGTGACCTCCACCGATGAGCCGGGCAGCCGCACCGTGATGGAGCTGCTGCCGGAGCGCTGGAAGCGGCAGGGCGTGCTGCCCGTGGGGCGGCTGGATAAGGACACCGAGGGCCTGCTGCTGTTTACGAACGACGGCCAGCTGGCGCATCGGCTCATCAGCCCGCGCAGCGCCGTGTGGAAGGTCTACTACGCCGAGCACGACGGCACGGCGCAGGACGCGGACGTGGAGGCATTTTTGCAGGGCCTGACGCTGGGCGACGGCACCAGATGCCTGCCCGCCCGCCTGCGGCCCATCGGCGCGGGAAGGAGCTACGTGGACGTGCAGGAGGGCAAATACCACCAGGTGCGGCGGATGCTCGCCGCACGCGGGCTGCCGGTGACGTATCTCAAACGCGAACGCTTCGGCCCGCTTGCGCTGGGTGATCTGCCGCGCGGCGCGGTCTGCGAGGTCGAACCCGTGATTTTCACGGATGATATTTGACCGCGCAGCAAGCAGAATTTACGAAGAAACGTTTCACACTTTGGGGCAAATGACGAAAAACTGTTAAAACAGCACAAAAAAGACGGCTGGTTTTGAAATAAAATGTCAAAAGACGCTTGCAATAGTGCCGAAAATGTAGTATTATGTCAATGCTCATTTGTGTAAAAGGCATTATGATAGGGAGGGCGATTCCATGTCCAGCCGTATGTTCCAGAGCGTGATCGTTCAGATGAAGGAGGCCACCGACCGTGTGATCGGCGTGATCGACGCGGACAGTAACGTCATTGCGTGCAGCGACACATCCATGATCGGCGAAAAATGGCCGGAGGCGGTCATTCGCCTGAACAGCACGCCGGATTCGATCGTAACAGTCGATCATAAGACCTTCAAGCCGCTCGTCAACTGGAGCGCGTACTTTGACTACGCCGTTTTTGCCGAGGGCGACGACGAGCTGGCGCACAGCCTGTGCGTCATGGCCTACGTCGCGCTTAACGGTGCCAAGATCCACTACGAGGAAAAGCACGACAAGGGGACGTTCGTCAAGAACATCATCACCGACAACATCCTGCCCGGCGATATTTACATCCGCGCCAAGGAGCTGCACTTCGTCACCGATGTGCCGCGCGCGGTGTTCCTCATCCGGCAGGTCAGCCGCGCGGACATCGCGGCGGTGGACGTGATCGCGGGCATGTTCCCCGACCGGCAGCAGGACTTTGTGCTGAGCATCAACGAAAACGACATCGCGCTCGTCAAGCAGATCCTGCCGAACACCGAGCGCGAGGAGCTGGCGGCCATCGCCCGGCAGATCGAGGAAACGCTCAAATCCGAGCTGTTCATCAAAACGGTCATCGGCATCGGCACGGTCTCGAGCCATCTGCGGGAGCTTGCCGACGCATATAAGGAAGCACAGGTCGCCATTGAGGTGGGCAAGGTGTTCGACACCGAAAAGACCATCATCAATTACGAAAACCTCGGCATCGGGCGGCTCATCTACCAGCTGCCGACCACGCTGTGCGAGATCTTCCTGTCGGAGGTATTCAAGAAGAACTCCATCGACACGCTCGATCAGGAAACGCTGTTCACGATCAACAAGTTCTTTGAGAACAACCTCAACGTCTCCGAGACGTCGCGGAAGCTGTTCGTGCACCGCAACACGCTGGTCTACCGGCTGGAAAAGATCAAGAAGCTCACGGGGCTCGATCTGCGCGAATTTGACGATGCGATCATCTTCAAGGTGGCGCTCATGGTCAAGAAATACCTTGTCTCGCGGGAGAACCGCATCGCCTGATCCTGCCCGCGCGACCGTAAGTTTGGGAGAATACCATGATTGAATTAGTTGACATTACGAAAACCTACGAGATCGGCACGCGCGCGCTCAACGGCGTGTCCATGAAGATCGAGGACGGGGAGTTCGTATTTCTGGTCGGCCCCTCGGGGTCGGGCAAGTCCACCATCATCAAGCTTCTCACGGCGGAACTCAAGCCCACCAGCGGGAGCCTGACGGTCAACGGCTTTGTACTGGAAAAGATCCGCCCGCGCGCGGTGCCGTATCTGCGGCGCACGCTCGGCGTCATCTTTCAGGACTTCCGGCTGATCGACAACAAAAACGTCTATGACAACGTGGCGTTCGCCATGCGCGTGATCGGCGCGTCGGAAAACGAGATCAAAAAGCGCGTGCCGTATGTGCTGGACCTGGTCGGGCTGGAGAATAAGGGCCGCCGCCTGCCGCGGGAGCTGTCCGGCGGCGAACAGCAGCGTGTGGCCATCGCCCGTGCGCTGGTCAATAACCCCAGCGTCATCATCGCCGACGAGCCCACGGGCAACCTCGACCCCGCGCGCTCGCTGGAAATTATGATGCTGCTGGAGCAGATCAACGCCCTCGGCACCACGGTCATGGTCGTCACGCATGAAAAAGAGCTGGTCAACCGCTTTACCAAGCGCGTGATCGCCATTAAGGACGGTCTTATCATCAGCGACGGAATGGACGGGTACTATATCAATGAAGAAGAATAATATCGGATATTTGCTGCGGGAGGGCTTCCGGGGCATCTTCCGGCACGGCTTCCGCTCGGTCACGTCCATCTGCGTGACGGTGGCGTGCCTGCTCATCATGGGCACGTTCAGTTTGGTACTGTATAACCTGCACAACATGGTCGTGGACCTGGAGCGGGAAAATCAGATCCTCGTGTACATCGACGACAGCTACTCCGCGGCCGAGGCCAAGAGCGTCGGCTCGCAGATCAATATGATCTCCAACGTCCGCAACGCAGAGTTCGTCAGCCGCCAGAAGGCGCTGGACGATTTTGTGGACGAGCAGCAGGACGCCCGCCTGTTTGACGGGCTGGATGCCAGCGTCCTGCGTGACCGGTATGTGGTCACGCTGGAGGATTCGTCGCTCATCAAGCAGACGGTCGAAGAGATCAAGAAGATCGACGGTGTGGACGACGTGAACGCCCACTACGAGATCGCAAACGGCTTCCAGATGGTGCAGCGGGTGATGAACATCGCCTCGGGCATCATCATCGCGGTGCTGTTCGTGGTATCGCTGTTCATCATCTCCAATACGGTCAAGCTCTCGATGTATGACCGCAAGGAGGAGATCGCCATTATGAAGATGGTCGGCGCGACCGACAGCTTCATCCGCCTGCCGTTTGTGGTGGAGGGCCTGATCCTCGGCCTGTTCGGGTCGCTCATCGGCTTTTTCCTGCAGTGGGGGCTTTATGACTTCCTGCAGAGCAGCATCACGAAGGTCGACACGCTGAAGCTCTTCCAGATCGTCCCGTTTGCGGACGTGGTGGAGCTGGTGGCCATTGTGTACGCCATCGCGGGTCTCGCGGTCGGCGTGCTGGGCGGTCTGCTCTCTATCCGAAAGTTCCTGAAGGTCTGACACGGGAGGGACACTATGAAGCAACGAAAACTGACGCGGCTGGTGTGTATCATTCTGGCCGTTGTGATGGTATTGTCGCTGGTGGCGTATGCGCTGACGCTCGTGGTCGGCGCGGCCAGCTCCAAGGAAATTCTCAAGGAGCTCGAAGCGCTGCGCGCCGAGCAGAGTGAGATCAAGGCCAAGAGCGACGCGCTCGAGGCCAGCATCGAGCAGAACCAGAGCAAAACGCAGACGCTCGTGCAGCAGAAGGCGGATCTCGATCAGCAGATGGAGATCACCCGCACCACCATCAACAATCTGCACGCGCAGGTGCAGCAGTACAGCCTGCTGATCGCCGAGAAGCAGAAGGAGCTGGAAGCTGCGCAGGACGCCGAGGCCCAGCTGCAGGAGCAGTACCGCACGCGCCTACGCTCCATGGAGGAGACGGGCTCTGTTTCGTACTGGTCGATCCTGTTCCAGGCGAGCAGCTTCTCCGACCTTCTCGACCGCGTGGATATGATCCGCGAGATCGCAAAGTCCGATCAGCTCATCCTCGAGCAGCTGGCCGAAGCGACGGCGGCTGTGGAGCGTGAGCGCACGGAGCTGGAGCAGCAGCGGCAGGAGCTGGAGCAGACCGAGCAGGAGCTGAACGAGCAGCAGACCCTGCAGGAGCAGCAGCGTGAGGAATCGAACAAGATGATTCTGCAGATGCAGGTGGAATACGCCGCGCTGTCGGAGGACTACAAGGCAGCTGAGGCGGCGGAGGACGAGCTGCGCGAGACCATCAAGCGGACAGAAACAGCGTATTTCAACGCCCTGTCCAAGGAAGAGGCGGCGCGGATCGCGGCGCAGAACAAGGCGAACAACAATAAGGCTAACCCCAATTCCGCCGGCGCGACGGCAACGGGCGGCTTCCTGTTCCCGCTGGCGTGGTCCAACGGCGTGACGTGCGCCTACGGCCCGCGCACCCACCCGATTTACGGCTATCAGAGCAATCACACCGGCGTGGACCTCGGCTCCGGCATGAACACTGAAATTTATGCCACCAAGAGCGGTACGGTCACCGCGTCGTCCTACGGCGAGGCCAACGGCTACTATCTGACCATCAACCATGGCGACGGATATTCCAGCCTGTATGCGCATATGGTAAGCAATGAGGTCTCGGTCGGCGACTATGTGACGCAGGGGCAGGTCATCGGCCATGTCGGCCTGTCCGGCTGGACGACCGGCGCGCACCTGCACTTCGAGATCCTTTATAACGGCTCGAACGTGAACCCGATGAATTACATCTCGCTTTCGTAAAACATAACACCGCACAAAACCTCGCCCCACAGCCCCAAACGGGCTGTGGGGGAGATTTTTCCGCGAAATGAGGTGCCCGCTTGAAGAAAACTGCCAAGGTCCTGCTGATCGCGTTCCTGTTTGTCTGCGCGATCGGCGCGACGTTTTTCATCACGCTCCATGAGGCCCAGCGCCTGACCGCGCCGCAGGCGCAGTCCGCGGCAGGGGAGAAGATCGACGAGATCATGGAGTATATGGACTACTATTTCGTCGACGAGTATGACGAGAGCGCCATGTCCGACGCCGCGGCCGCCGCGCTGGTGGAGGCGAACGGCGACCGCTGGAGCTATTACCTCTCGGCCGACGAATACGCCGACTATCTGGAAACGGTCAACAACGCCTACGTCGGCATCGGCGTGACGATTTTGACCGACGAGGAAGCGGGCGGCATGCGCATCGAGACCGTGACCGCCGGCGGCCCCGCCGAGGCGGCGGGCATTCAGGTGGACGACATCATCGTCCGCGTGGAGGACCAGTCCACACTGGAGCTCGGCATGGACGGCACGCGCAACGTCGTGCGCGGCGAGGAAGGCACGAGCGTGCATCTGGAGCTGCTGCGAGACGGCGAGACGCTGGAGCTGGACGTGACGCGCGGCACGATCGAAACGCTGGTCGCGGCTGGCGAGCTGCTGGATGGCGACGTGGGCTACATCTCCATCGTGAATTTTGACGAGCGCTGCGCCGATGAGGTCATTGCCTGCATCGAGGATGTGACGAACGCGGGCGCGAAGGCGCTGCTGTTTGACGTGCGCTTCAACCCCGGCGGCTATCAGGAAGAGCTCGTGAAGGTGCTCGACTATCTGCTGCCGGAGGGCGTGATCTTCAAGAGCGTGGATTTCCGGGGAAATGAAGAGACGGACTACTCCGACGCCGCGTGCGTAGACCTGCCGATGGCGGTGCTCGTGAATGAGGACTCCTATTCCGCGGCAGAATATTTTGCCGCCGCGCTGCAGGAATACGGCGCGGCGCAGGTCGTGGGAACGGGCACGGTCGGCAAGGGCAGCTACCAAAACGGCTTCGTGCTCTCCGACGGGTCGTTCCTCAATATCTCCACCGGCAAGTATTTTACGCCGCAGGGAAAGAGCCTGACGGACGTGGGCATCACGCCGGATGTGTTGGTCGATCTGAGCGACGAGGACTATGCGGCGCTGTACTATGGGCAGCTTGCGCCGGGGGACGACGCGCAGCTGCAGGCGGCGCTGGAGCTGCTGCGGGAGAAAATAGCTTGACAGCAGCGGCCTTGCAGGCTATAATCGCACTGATTATCGGGGTATTCTTTGGAAAATGCCCACAATAGACTTAGCTTTTGGAAGGAATGTTATCATGGCGAAGGAATTCAAGATCAGCACGCTCCGCCTCAAAGAGCTGGAGCAGGAACTCAATTATCTGAAAACCACGCGCGAGAAGGAAGTCGCGGAGCAGATCAAGGAAGCGCGCTCCTTCGGCGATCTTTCGGAAAACAGCGAATACGACGAAGCGAAAAACGAGCAGGCGAAGCTCTATGGCCGCATTGCCGAGGTGGAAAATATCCTGGCGCACGCCGTGATCATCGACGAGTCAGAGGAGCCCGCCGGTACGATCGGCCTCGGCTGCACCATCAAGGTGCAGGATATGGAGACGGGCGACGAGGAGCTGTACGCCATCGTCGGCTCGCAGGAGGCCAACCCCATGGAGTGCCGCATCTCCGACGATTCGCCGTTCGGCCGCGCGATGCTCGGCCATAAGGCCGGCGACGTCGTGGAGATCGAAGCGCCCGTGGGCATGATGCAGTATAAGGTTTTGACCGTAGAGAAATAAAGATACAGGGGAAGAGAATTATGGATGAACGTAAGCAGGAAGTGCAGGGCGAGATTTCCGTCGGCGATCAGATCAAGGTCCGCCGCGAAAAGCTGGCGCAGCTGCAGGCGGAGGGACGCGACCCGTTCCAGCTGACAAAATTCGTCGTGACCAGCAATGCCCAGACCATCCGCGACCATTTTGACGAGATGGAGGGGAAGCCGGTTGCCATCGCGGGACGCATGATGTCCAAACGCGGCATGGGCAAGGTGTCGTTCTGCGACATTCAGGACAAGACCGGCCGTATCCAGCTCTACGCCCGCAAGGACGAGATGGACGAGGCGGACTATGACCGCTTCAAAAAGTACGACATCGGCGACATCCTCGGCATCGACGGCGAGGTGTTCCGCACCCAGCGCGGCGAGATGAGCGTGCGCGCGAAGAAGATCACCCTGCTGAGTAAATCCCTCCTGCCGCTGCCCGAAAAGTTCCACGGCCTGACCGACAAGGAGATGCGCTACCGTCAGCGCTACGTCGACCTGATCGTGAACCCCGAGGTCAAGCGCAACTTTATCATCCGCTCGCAGTTTATCAAGCACCTGCGGGATTATCTGGACAATATGGGCTATATCGAGGTCGAAACGCCGGTGCTGAACACCATCGCCGGCGGCGCGGCCGCGCGCCCGTTCATCACGCACCACAACACGCTCGACATCGACATGTACATGCGCATCGCCACCGAGCTGCCGCTCAAGCGCCTGATCGTGGGCGGGATGGACCGCGTGTACGAGGTGGGCCGCATTTTCCGCAACGAGGGCATGGACCCCAAGCACAACCCCGAGTTCACAACGGTGGAGCTGTATCAGGCCTACGCCGATTTCCACGACATGATGGACATCGCCGAGGGCGTTTACACGACGTTTGCGCAGAAATATCTCGGCAGCTACGAGCTGGAGTGGATGGGCGAGAAGATCGACCTGACGCCCGGCTGGCCGCGGCTGACGATGATCGAGGCTGTGAAAAAGTACGTCGGCGTCGACTTCGGCGCCATCACCGACAACGCCGAGGCCGTGGCCGCGGCGAAGGCCGTGGGCGTGGAGCTGGCGGACGCCGCCGAAAAGACGTGGGGCAACGCGCTGTATGCCTGCTTTGACCAGAAGGTCGAGGAGCATCTGGTGCAGCCGACGTTCATCACGATGTACCCGGTGGAGGTCTCGCCGCTGACAAAGCGCAGCCCCGTCGACCCCCGCCTGACCGAGCGCTTTGAGTTCTTCATCTGCCGCAGCGAGATGGGCAACGCCTATTCCGAGCTCAACGACCCGATCGACCAGTGCGAACGCTTTATGAAGCAGGTCGAGCAGCGCGAGCGCGGCGACGACGAGACCGAAATGCTCGACGAGGATTTCCTCACGGCGCTGGAATACGGCATGCCGCCCACGGGCGGTATGGGCATGGGCATCGACCGCGCGGTCATGCTCTTCACCGGCGCGGACTCCATCCGCGACGTCATCCTGTTCCCCACGATGAAGCCTCTGGATATTCCGAAGAAAGAAAATACAAAGGTTGATGCAGCTCCGGCAGAAGCCAAAAAAGAGGAGGTCATCGACTTCTCCAAGGTCGAGATCGAGCCGCTGTTCAAGGACTTTGTCGATTTTGAGACGTTCTCGAAATCCGACTTCCGCGCTGTGAAGGTCAAAGCCTGCGAAGCAGTCAAAAAGTCCAAAAAACTCCTGAAATTCGTGCTGGATGACGGTTCTGGAGCAGATAGAGTGATCCTTTCCGGCATTCACGATTACTACGAGCCGGAGGAACTGGTCGGAAAAACGTGCGTCGCTATCACAAATCTGCCGCCGAGACCCATGATGGGTATTGCCTCTGAGGGCATGCTCATCTCCGCTGTTCACCACGAAAACGGCGAGGAACGGCTGCACCTTCTGATGCTCGACCCGCACATCCCGGCGGGTGCGAAAATGTACTAAAACCGACAAAAGCCGGAACGCCCTGCGTTCCGGCTTTTTCTGTCCACGAGCAAAAAGAGGGCGCGCCGCAATGCAGCGCGCCCTTTGCGTGTGGAGTTTTTACTTGGCTTCCTCGATGGCGTAGGCGGACGGGGCCTCGGCCACACCGCGGTTCCACTCGATCAGGTTCACGATGTAGAACGTGATGACGGACACAAGGCTGCCGAACACGACGGGCATCATAAACCACAGCGTGCCGCCGTTGGACAGGATCTGCCAGACAACAAAGGCGATGGTGCCGGTGAAGATGGAGATCATGCCGGAGTTCTTCGTGGCCTTCGGAACGGCAAGGCCGAGGCCGTAGGCCGCGAACGGGCCCGCGCAGCGGATGCCGAAGGCGAAGGTGTTCATCGCAACGAGCGACACGCCGAACATCGAAATGCCCATGGCGACGAGCGCCGCGATGACGTTGCACAGACGGGTGTAGAAAATGGTCTGCTTGTCGTTCAGCTTCTTCTTGCCGCCGAAGCCGGGGTAGATGTCGTTGATGATCATCGTGGACATACACAGCAGGTTCGAGTCGGCCGAGGACATCGTTGCGCAGATGATCGCGGCGGAGATGAGACCCGTGACGATGCCGGGAGCGTAGGTGCCGGTGACGATCATCATGGCGTTGGAGCCGTTTTCAGCCAGCGCAGGCAGCTGGTCCTTCAGCGCGTAAGCGGCAAGGCCCAGCAGCGTGGGGAATATGGCCATGGCCGCCATGAGGATGGCGCAGAGGAAGGACGCCTTGACAGCGGTCTT
This sequence comes from uncultured Oscillospiraceae bacterium, assembly GCA_934631005.1. Classification (GTDB taxonomy): domain Bacteria; phylum Bacillota; class Clostridia; order Oscillospirales; family Oscillospiraceae; genus CAG-170. Next base: position 128,946 of record CAKTXA010000002.1, on the reverse strand, counting down.
TTCATCCTTGCACGTCTCAAAGCGGGAGACCATTTCCGGCCCGCAGAGGAAGGTACAGAAGTAGTTGAAGAAGTAGCCGATGATGGAGGCCCAGCCGATCTGCGCCATGTTCAGCTTTTCACCCGGCAGTGCCGCCGAGATCGCCTGCCAGCCGCCCGCGTGCTTCAGGACGATGGGCGTTGCGATGGCAAGGCCTACAAGGATGATGCCGAACTGGATGAGGTCGGACACCTGGTCGGCGATCATGCCGCCGAACGTGGTGTAGAAGATGGTGACGAAGCCGGCCAGCAGCAGGCACACGTTCAGCGGGATCGACGGGATGAGCGCGTTGATGACCGCGCCGGACGCGCCGATCTGCGAGGATGTCAGGCAGAACAGCGACAGAACGCTGAGCACCGCCGTGAAGTTACTGGAGAGCTTTCCGAAGCGGCGGCCGACGACCTCGGGGATCGTGATAGCCATCGTCTTACGGATCTTGGGGGCGAAGTAGGCCAGCGGGATCATGGCGAGCGACGCCGCCAGGACGTACCAGATCGCGCTGATGCCCCACGCGCCGAACGCTTTCTGCGCAAGGCCGGTGGTGCTGCCGCCGCCGATGTTGTTTGCGGACAGCGAGAACGCGACCATGAACAGACCCATTCTGCGGCCCGCTACGAGATAGTCCGCGCTGCCCTTGATGTTGATCTTGCCCACAACGTAGCCGACGACCATCATGCCGACCATGTACGCAAGAACAATGATCAATGCGCCAGTTTGGATTTCCATAGAGTTCCTCCTAAAAATTCTTTCCTGAACGACCGGTTCACAGTTCGTTCATATTCGGTATTGTAACGGATGTCCCCCAGTTGTGTAAATTGACGAAATCCACAAGAAAGACGGCTCGCTTTTGACAGTTTCTACAATATATTGGGCCTGCCGCAGCAGGCGGGGCGGTTTTGAAAACCAGGATGTCATACTTCGGACGGATTTACTTCTGCGCGGTTTTATATTACAATGGCACAGACATGTTATGATCGCAGGAGGTATGCGCATGAAGAAGAGATGGTGGGGCGTTTTGCTGGCGCTTGTCGTGTGCGTCGCGGGGATGTGCATCACGGCGGGCGCGACGGCATATGATGAGCAGCATGACTCGTCCATTATACGGATCGACGATTATTGGTCAGACGGCAGGCCGTATGTCAAGTATGTTGACAGCTTTGATGAAGCGATCAAATGGATGATGAAGAACTCAACGTTCACGCTTTTGAAGGACGTGAAGCTCGACGAGCAGCTCGCGCTGACGGCGGTCCAGCTCTCGGACAGACCTTTCTATCTTGACCTCGACGGTCATACGCTCTCAGGCAAGCGGGACGATGAGCCGCTGATCCTGGTCGCTCCTCCCACCGGGACAGAGATCAAGTTCTGGAACGGCACGATCCGCAATGACGGCGCCGGTGCGGCGATGCAGCTGGAGGACGGAAAGATCACGCTGCAGAACGTGGATGTCACGGGCAGCGACGTTGTTTTGAAGAATGCTTTGTTCTATGGTTCTAACGGAAACTATATCCCCACCTTCATCGGCGGCGGCACGTTTACGAGGATCCGTTTGGATGATAACACAACATTGCTTCCCTCTCTGATCCTTAGCAAGGGATGCTACTTTACCGATGAGAACGGCCAGCGGGTGGATCAGAATAAGCACTATGACGCGCTGGAGAATGTCACGGCCCATACGTGCAGCCACAAGAACGAGAACGGCGAGTATACGATCGTTCCTGTGCAGGGAAATAATTATGTCTGTTCTGTGTGCGGCAATGAATGCCCGCATGAGGATCGGGATGAGAACGACATATGCCATGCCTGCCACCAGCAAATTTGTGTGAAGGTCACCTATGAGAGCAAATACAAAAAACCGGATTACTGCCGGACGTTCCTCGAAGCCACCGGGAAGGGCCGCGCGGACGTGATCCAGCTCCTGCATGATCTTGAGAGCAGTATAAACTATTTCACAGGCAGCTATTTGGACATTGATCTGAACGGCTGCACACTCACCTCGTCGGAGAATACCCAATTGACACTCGGTGCTCAGACGATCGGGATGATCAACACCGGCGACAAGCCCGGGAACTATGCCGGGACGATCATCGTGGGTGAAGACGCCAAGACCACGGCCTCGCTGAATGTGTACGCCGAGAATAACGATTTTACCATCGACAAGGTGATCTTCAGCTACGGCAGATCCACCCTTGCGGGCGGCACCTACGGCACGATCGAGGTCAAAAACGGCATCACGCTGCAAAGCCTGCTGGAGGAGGGCTACTATTTTGCGTCGTCCGAGGTTGGGAACATCGTTTTGAACGATTCGAAGACGAGACTTAGCAATGTCACGGTGAAAAAGTGCGACCACGACAACTATGAGCCTAAAACCCAGTCGTGCAACTGCGGCAAGAAGCAGTACTACTTCCTGCGGGCGGAAATGTCCGGAAGCTACCACAAAGCGTATTTTGAGACGTTTGCGGAAGCGGAGCGGGCGACAGACAACTATCAGGATATGATCATAGCGTGCCGGCCCATCAGCGGCACTGTGGCCGTTACCAAAAACGTAGCGATCGACCCTGCCGGAAGGGATGATCCGCTGAAAAAGAATGATCATCTGGCAGAGGCGGAGCTCGAGGTCTCCGGTACGCTCCGCTTTGTCCATTACGAGGATGAGCGAACGATCAGGAGCGTACACGTTCTGCGCGGCGGCAAGCTGGAGCTCGATCCGAAGTATACGACCTATAATAATGGCCCGCTGTACATCAAAACGCTCACCGTCGAGGACGGCGGTAAGGCGGAGCTTACACCCAATCAGCGCTTTGACAGCATCCTCTTAAAGGGCGAGAACATCACCTACGCCGATTTTGCCGCAATGCTCCCGGAGGGCATGGCGCTGCAAAAGACCGACGACACATGGGCGGGCAATTTGGACCTCACGGATGTGGAGGGCGGCAAACAGCTCGAGAACGTGCGCGTCGTGCCCGCGCCGATCACCGTCAGCGCGCAGCCCGCGGACGTGACCATCACCTATGGCGACGCGACCATCCTGCCGAGCGTCACATTTGCGGCGGGCGACGCGTTTGATGCAAACCAGTCCGCGAGCCTGTCGTGGAGCTATCGGGCAGAGGGCGGCATGCAGATGAGCACTCTGCAGGAGAAGCTGACGTTTGCAGACGGCGCGGCCACGGCCACGGCGGGCTTCCTGACGTCGCTGGACGCCGGGACGTACACCTGCTATGCGCAGCTCGAGTACGGCGGCTTCCGGCTCTACAGCCGGGAATTTACCGTGACCATCCGGCCCCGGACGCTCCGCGTGGCGAGCATGACCGTCGAGAATAAGACGTATGACGGCGCCACGGCGGCGGAGGTCACGAACGTGCTCTTTGACGGCGTCGTGAACAATAACAGCATCGACTACGACGTGAAAAACGCCGCGTTTGCGGACGCGAACGCGGGCGGAAACAAGGCTGTTTCCGCCATGGTCTCCCTGAGCGGGAAATCTGCGGTGAATTACAGCCTGGAAAACGGCGCGTTCACGCAGGAAAATGCCGCTGCGATCTTGCAGGCGGCCGCGCCCGCGGCGCAGCCCGGCGCGCTCACGGTCACGAATGAAAAAGCCGCGAGCTACGCCGTGGAGCTGGCGGAGCTCCTGCCGGCGCTGGACGGGGATCTGGAGTACGGCACCGTGACCTACGGTGTGGGGCAGGTCGACCTCGGCGCATACTATGACGCCGCCGTCGGCGCGATCGTCGACGAGACGGGCGAGCTGACGCTGCCCATCCGGAGCGTCGCATCCACCACCGAGGGCCCCATCGGGCAGGTAAGCGTGACGGTGCACAGCACGAACTTTGCGGATTTTACCCTGACCGTGGAGGTCAGCGCGAAGAATCCGCCGAAGCAGTCTGGCGGCGGCGCGGGCAAGCCGCCCGTCAAAAAGCCGGAGACCGACAATTCCGGCGAGCACTTCTCGGACGTGACGGAGCGGGACTATTTCTATGACGCCGTCCGCTGGGCGGCGGAGAACGGCATCACGGGCGGCACCGGCGATGGGCAGTTCAGCCCCGAAGCGCCCTGCACGCGCGGCCAGCTCGTCACGCTCCTGTGGCGCGCTGCGGGCAGCCCCGGCGCGCAGCACGAGCACGGCTTTACCGACGTGCGGGAAGGCGCGTATTATACGGACGCCATCCGCTGGGCCGTGCGCGAGGGCATCATCGCGGGCTACGGCGGCGGTCTGTTCGGCACGGACGACACCATCACGCGCGAGCAGATGGCGCTGATCCTCTACCGCTGGGCCAGGACGCAGGGCAAGGGCTTTACCGGCGCGTGGATGTTCCGCCTGCCGTTTGCCGACGTGGGCGAGGGGGCCTATGAGGCCGTGGCGTGGTGCTATATGCACGGCGTGACGAAGGGCACGGGCAGCACAACGTTCTCGCCCAAGTCGCCCTGCACGCGGGCGCAGATCGTCACATTCCTGTACCGCCTGTGGCAGGTGCTGGAGCAGTAATCATAACGAAAGCGGGGGAGCAGTGTGCAAAAAGGCCGGAAATGGATGCGATTTTTTGCGGGAATACTGGCGCTCTGCGCGCTGCTGACCGCCTGCGCGCAGCAAACGGACGATCCCGTCGCCGCGCGCTACCGCGATACCGAAATACGAAGAAGCACCGTCCTCTATGAGCAGCAGAACCTCGCCGCCGTGCGCGGCGAGGCCGTGACGGAGCGGCAGGCGCTGGAGAGCGTGCTGAAAAACTGCATCATGGTGGACGAAGCGGAGCGGCTGGGCCTGCGCGTGACGCAGGACGAGATCGACCGCGAGGTGCAGGGGCAGCGGGATAATTACGAGCAGTACGCGGAAATTCGCGAATATGTGGACGCGTGGTGCGCCGAACAGGGCATCACGGCGGAGGACTACTTTGCCCGCGTGGCAGACGAGCTGCCGCGGGTGATGCTGCGCCAGCGCCTGCGCGACACGCTGGGCGAGCAGTACTGCGAGGAGCACGGCCTGACGTTTACCAAGGTCAACCCGCCGCAGGAGATGACGGACTACGTGAACGCGTATCTCGACGGCCTGCTCGACACCTACGCAGGCGAGATCACCTATTACTGAGGAGGGGCATATGGACATTCTTACTTACAGCCGCGCCGCGGACCCGGCGCACTGGATGGCGGAGCTTCAAAAGGCAGACTGGGAGGCCGGGGTGCTTTTGTGCCGGATGCTGGGCGACGGGACGCTTGCAAAGGAGCTGGGCGATGGCGCGGAGGTCATGCTGCTCACGGACGGGGAGCGGCTTGCGTCCTACTGCACGTTCGCGCCCTATGACGACGTTTGGGACGACCGCACGGAAACGCCGTGGATCGGCTTTGTGTATACCTTCCCGGCCTATCGCGGGCAGCACTGCGCGGGCCGGCTGCTGGCGCACTGCGAGCAGCTCGCGGCCGCCGCGGGGCGGGACTTCGTGTATGTCTCCACGCCCCACACGGGGCTGTATGAAAAATACGGCTACGCCTTCCACCGCAGTGCTTTGACCTATCTGGGCCATCCCTGCCGCGTGTACCGCAAGGCCGTGCGCTGATTCTGCGCAAGTCCGATCAAGCGCGGCGCGCGCCGCGGTGGTATACTGTGCGGGTCAGTTGAGGGGAGGCGGCACAATGGAACAGTGGAGCCGGAGCATTCAGGAGCTCATCGAGCAGATCGACGTGTGCATCCGGCGGCGGGACGACGACGCGCTCACGCTGCGCAGCGTCGCATCGGCGCTGGGGTATTCCGAGTATTACGTCTCGCGGAAATTCCGCGAGGTCTCGGGGATGCAGCTGTGGGAGTATCTGCGCAGCCGCAAGCTCGCGTTCGCGCTGCGCGACGTGCGCGACAGCGCAAGGGGGCTGCTGGATATTGCGATGGACTACGGCTTTTCCTCGCACGAGGCGTTCACCCGCGCGTTTAAGGACGCCTACGGCGTCACGCCGAGCGAATACCGCAGGCATCCCGGCCCGGTCGTGCTGCGCACGGTGCTGCGGCCCTTCGACTGCTATCTTTTAGGGATCGGAGGGACCGGCATGGCCGGTCAGGATCACATGGTAAAAACGTATTTTGTCACCATTCCCGCGCACAAATTTCTGCACATCCGCAATTATGAGAGCATCGGCTATTGGGACTTCTGGCAGAAGCAGAGCAAGATCCCCGGGCAGGACTGCGACACGATCTGCGGCCTGCTTTCCAGCATCCCCGGCAAGCTCGACGATCTGGGAGACGACGCGATGGACAGCGGCAGCGGCCAGCTCATGGCGTTCATCAACGCCCCCGAGGGGCGCATCTGCTCCTGGGGCATCCCGCTGGCGGAGGCCTACGGCGTCCGGCTGGCCCCCGATTTCGCGGGCCCCATCCCGCCGCAGATGCGGCTGATGGATGTGCCGGAGGGGGAGTATGTCGTGTTTGAGCACGGCCCGTTTGACTTTGAAACGGAGAGCGCCGCCGTGGAGGCGGAGATCGAGCGGGCGATGAAGGACTTTGACTACGCCGCGCACGGCTATGCGCTCGACATGGAGCCGGAGCGGGTGTTCTACTTCTACCACGACTGCAAACGGTACTGGAAATATGTCCGCCCGGTCAAAAAGCTCACACCGTAAACACACAGGTCCCGCGGCGCCGCCGCGGGGCCTTCTGCGTTTAAATTTCAGGAATCTTAAGGTTTGAGCGCTTGAAAAACATGGCAGCGCGCAGTATGATGGTGCGCATACAAATCAAAATGCAGAGGGCTCCGCAGCGCGGAGCGGGAAAAGAAAGGAAGGAACCCATATGCTTTCCATACAGCATCTGACCAAGCGCTACGGCACAAAAAAGGCCGTGGACGATCTGAGTTTACACATCGCGCCGGGGGAGATCTACGGCTTTATCGGCCACAACGGCGCGGGCAAGACGACCACGCTCCGCTCCGTTGCCGGCATCCTGCGCTTTGACGAGGGGGAGATCCGCATTGCGGGCCACTCCATCCGCACGGAGCCCCTGGCGTGCAAGCGGATGTTTGCGTACATCCCGGATAACCCCGACCTGTACGATTTTATGACGGGCTGGCAGTATCTCGATTTCATCGCCGATATTTTCGGCGTGGACGGGCAGACGCGCGTGCAGCGGGTCGAAAAGTACGCCGAGGCGTTCGAGCTGACCGGCGATCTGACGCAGCCGATCGCAACGTATTCGCACGGCATGAAGCAGAAGCTCGCCATCATCGCGGCGTGGCTGCACGAGCCGCGGCTCATTTTGATGGATGAGCCGTTTGTGGGTCTTGACCCGAAGGCGTCGCATCTGCTCAAGGGCATGATGCGCGAGGTGTGCGGCGCGGGCGGCGCGATCTTCTTCTCCACGCATGTGCTGGAGGTCGCGGAAAAGCTGTGCGACAAGGTCGCCATCATCAAGGGCGGCCGGCTCATCCGCTCGGGCACGATGGACGAGGTGCGCGGCGACGACTCGCTGGAGGACGTGTTCCTCGAGCTGGAGGCGGAATGATGCTGAAAATACTGGTCAAAAAGCAGCTGGCGGAGATCTTCCGCAGCTATTTCTACGACGCAAAGAAGAACAAAAAGCGCTCTGCTGCGGCAACGGTGATGTTCTTCGTATTCTTTGTGCTTTTGATGGTGGGCCTGCTTGGCGGGATCTTCACGGCCATGTCGCTCACCATGTGCAAAACGCTCGTGCCGCTGGGGCTGGGCTGGGTGTATTACGCGCTCATCGCGCTGCTGGCAACGCTGCTCGGCACGTTCGGCAGCGTGTTCAACACCTACGCTGGGCTGTATCTGGCGAAGGACAACGACCTTCTGCTGTCGCTGCCCATCCCGGTGCGCAGCATCATCGTCTCGCGCCTTATGAGCGTGTATCTGATGGGCCTTATGTACTCGGGCGTTGTGACGATCCCGGCGGCGGTCGTGTATCTCATCATCGCGCCGTTTACCGCGGGGGCGCTCGTGGGTGGGGCGCTGTTCGTGCTGCTCACGTCGGTCGTCGTGCTGATCCTGTCGTGCGTGCTCGGCTGGGTGGTGGCGAAGATCAGTTTGAAGCTCAAAAACAAGAGCTTTGTCACGGTCGTTTTGTCGCTGGTGTTCTTTGGTGCGTACTATTTTGTCTGCTTCCGCGCGCAGACGGCGCTGCAGAGCTTTCTGCAGAACGCCGCGCGGATCGGCGACGCTTTGCGGGGGATCTATCCGCTGTATGTGATCGGCCTGTCCGGCACGGGCAGCTGGGGCGCGATGGCGGCGGTGACGGCAGTCGTGGCCGCACTGCTGGCGCTCACATGGCGGCTGCTGTCCGGCAGCTTCCTGCGCATCGCCACGTCCTCGCCCGCGGCGGAGCGCCGTGTGCACGCCGCGCATACCGGCAAGGTGCGCACGCCCGCAGCTGCGCTGCAGGCCAAGGAATTCCGCCGCTTCTTTGCCAGCCCGACGTATATGCTCAACTGCGGCTTCGGTGCGCTGATCCTGCCGGTTCTGGGTGTGCTGGCGCTCATCCGCGGCCGCGCGCTGGCACAGATGCTCACACAGGCCATCGGCGCTCAGACGCAGCTGCTTGCAGTGCTCGTCCCGGCGGCGGTGGCGCTCGTCGCGGCGATGTGCCCGATCGCGGCGCCGTCGGTGTCGCTGGAGGGAAAGAACCTGTGGCTGGCACAGTCTCTGCCCGTGACGCCGTGGCAGGTGCTGCGGGCCAAGCTCACGGTGCAGCTTGCGGTCGTGCTGCCCACGGCGCTGTTCTGTGCGCTGTGCGTACTGCTGGTGCTGCGCGCGCCGGTCGGGCTTCTGCTCCTTGCGCTGCTGCTGACGGCGCTTTTGTGCACGCTGCTGGCGGCCGCGGCGCTGTGGCTGGGGCTTTTGATGCCGAGCCTGACGTGGACGAGCGAGCTTGCGCCCATCAAGCAGAGCGGGGCCGTCATGGTCAGCCTGCTCGGCGGCTGGGTGTTCGCCGCGGCGATCGGCAGCGGATGCGCAGCGCTCTGCAACGCCCTCGGCGCGACCAGCAGCCTGCTGCTTGCATCCATCGCCACCGTGGTGCTCGCCGACATACTGGTCATCTGGCTCCGCAAACGCGGCGCAAAGCGCTTCGCAGAGCTGTAAAGAAAAGCAGGAGAGGCCGCGGCCTCTCCTGCTTTTTCAGTGAAGAGTGAATAGTGAATAGTGAAAAGGTAAAGTACGCGCGGCCGAATCCCCGACGCACTGGCGAAACGTAGGCACCCCCTTGGCTTCCCCTGGGGGAAGCTGGCTGCGGAGCTTCGCTCCGCAGACTGATGAGGGTCGGGGAGCAGTTACGTTTTGGCACAACTGCAAAGCAAACCGTAAGTGCTCCCCGGCCCTCATCCGCCCCCTTCGGGGGCACCTTCCCCGAGGGGAAGGTATGGGGTGCCTACGAATTTACACGCCCGCTTGACAGGCTGGCGCGCTTTGCAGTATAGTAAGTGCAACTATTGGCTCGTCCCGTGTGGGGAGGCGTGGATATTGAACTGGATCTATAAAACCGGCAGCCTGCTCAGAAAGCGGCTGCGGCGGGTGCGGCCGGCGCAGGTGATCGTCTTGACGTTCGCGCTGCTCATCGTGCTCGGCGCGGCGCTGCTGACGCTCCCGATCGCAAGCGCGGCGCATACGCCCACGGACTTTCTCACGTGCCTGTTCACCGCCACGTCCGCCACGTGCGTGACGGGTCTGATCGTGGTGGACACGGGGCTTTACTGGAGCACGTTCGGCAAGGTCGTGATCCTCGTGCTCATTCAGATCGGCGGACTGGGCTTTATGACGCTCGTGTCGGTGTTTTTTGTGATGCTCGGCAAGCGCATCGGCCTGCGGCAGCGGATGCTGCTGGCGCAGGCGCTGAGTCTGGACGAGATGCAGGGCGCGATCGGCATGGTGCTGCGCATCCTGCGCGGCACGGCCATCATCGAGGGCACGGGCGCGCTCATCCTGACGCTGCGCTTCTGGCCGGATTTCGGCTTCCCGCGCGCGCTGTGGTACGGCGTGTTCCACGCCATCTCGGCGTTCTGCAACGCCGGCTTTGACATTTTGGGCGATGTGTCCCTCGGCGGCAGCATCATCCGCTATCAGACCGACCCCGTCGTGTGCCTCACGATCATGGCGCTCATCACGCTGGGCGGGCTGGGCTTTCTTGTGTGGACGGAGGTGCTCCGCTGGCGCAAAAAGCGGCCGGGGATGTATACGCGGCTGGTGCTCACTTTAAGCGCGGGGCTGTTCCTGTTCGGCACGGCGCTCACGGCGCTGCTGGAGTGGAACAATCCTGCCACACTCGGGCCGATGACCGCGGGGCAGAAGCTGCTCGCGGCGGCGTTTCAGTCGGTGACGACGCGCACGGCGGGCTTTGCCGCCATCCCGCAGCAGAATTTTTCGGACGCGTCGCTGGCGGTGTCCACCTTTTTAATGTTCATCGGCGGCTCCAGCGGGTCGACTGCGGGCGGCCTGAAAACCGTGACGTTCGCGGTGGTGATCCTGGCTGCGATCAGCGCCGCGCGCGGCCGCAGCCGCGTGACGGTCCTGCGCCGGACGATCCCGCAGGCGCAGGTGATGCAGGCGCTGTCACTGTTTTTACTCATGCTGACGCTGGCGTTCTCCGGCGCGGTGTTCCTGAGCGCCGAGAGCGGCTGTCCCTTTTTGCGGGCACTGTTTGAGACCGTTTCGGCGCTGGCGACCGTGGGGCTGACGGCGGATCTGACGCCGCGGCTCAGCGCGCTGTCGCATATTATTTTGATACTCTTTATGTTCTTCGGGCGCGTGGGCATTATGACCATCAGTCTGGGCTTTTTGTCCGCCCGGCGCGAGGAAGAGCGTTTTACCTATGCCAACGGCAGAGTGCTGATCGGCTGATCGGAGGGAGACCGGATGAAAAAGACCTATATCGTGGTAGGACTGGGGCGCTTCGGCAGTGCGCTGGCCGAGCGGCTGTGTGAGCTCGGCAACGAGGTGCTTGCCATCGACACGAGCGCCGAGTGCGTGCAGCACATGGAAAACAGCGTGACCTGCGCCGTCGTGGGCGACGCGCGGGATGAGGGCGTGCTGCGCTCGCTGGGTGCGCGCAATTATGACTGCGCCATCGTTGCCATCGGTTCGAATCTCGCCTCGAGCGTCATCATCACGCTCAATCTCAAGGAGCTTGGGGTGGGGCAGATCATCTGCAAGGCGCAGGACGAGGTGCAGCGCCGCGCGCTGGAGCGCGTGGGCGCCGACCGCGTCATCATCCCCGAGCGCGAGACGGGCATCAAGCTGGCGCAGAGCCTGACATCCTCGGGCGTGCTGGACTTTATCGAGCTGTCGCCCGACATCGGCATTGCCGAGGTGAGCGTGCCGGAGAGCTGGGTGGGCAAGAGCCTGCGGGAACTCAATGTGCGCGCGAAGTACGACGTGAACATCATCGCCATCCGCCGCGGCGGCGCGCTGGAGCTGACCATGGACGCGGGCCGTCCGCTGGAGGCGGGCATGGTGCTGGTGGTGCTGGGCCCGAACGACGCGCTGACAAGGCTGCAGAAGCGATGAGAGAGAAGATCACGAGCCGGCACAATCCGCTGCTGGCGCATTTTAAGAAGCTGCTGACCGTGCGGGCCTATCGCGCGGAGCGGCGCGAATTTGCCGCCGACGGCGTGAAGCTGCTGGCGGAGGCCGTGCGCTGGGGCTGCCCGCTGACGGCGGTGCTGGTGCAGGAGGGCGTGGCGCTGCCGGAGGTTCCGGCGGGCGTGCGTGTGGCGGAGGTCAGCGCGGACATCATGCGCAGCGTATCGCTGATGGAAGCGCCGCAGGGCGCGCTGTTTGCCTGCCGGATGCCGGAGGACGCGCCCGCCGAGGTCGTACCGGGCTGTCTGGTGCTCGACGGTATTCAGGATCCCGGCAACCTCGGCACCATTCTGCGCACGGCCGACGCGCTGGACGTGCCGGTCATCCTGACCGAGGGCTGCGCCGATGCGTATAACCCCAAGGTGGTGCGCGCGTCGATGGGCGCGGTGCTGCGCACGCCGCCGCGGGCGCTCAAAAAGGCCGACGTGGTGCGCGCGTGCTGGGAGAAGGCTATCGGGCTGCTGGCGACGGCCATGAGCGACGATGCGCGCGATGTGCGGAGCGCCGCGCTTTTGCAGGCGGCCACGGTCATCGGCAGCGAGGGCCGCGGCGTGTGCCCGGAGCTGCTGGAGGCCGCGGACGGCAAGGTCATCATCCCCATGAGCTCGCGCTGCGAATCGCTCAACGCCGCCGTGGCGGCGACGATCGTGATGTGGCAGATGAAACGATAGAACGATAGTGTGACAGAGAGATAGAGAGGATATAAGTGATCAGGTATTGGTTATGGCTCGCAACGCGCGAGGGCATCGGCGTGCGAAAGATGCACCTGCTGCTTCGACATTTTTCGACGCCGGAGCAGATCTGGCTCGCGGACGAGGACGCACTGCGGCAGGTCGATGGTCTGGGCAAGGCGCCGTCGCTGCTGGATAAGGGGCTGGACGGCGCGGTCGAGATCCAGGACGAGTGCTTCCGGCAGGATATTCGCGTGCTGACCATTCAGGATGCCGCGTATCCCGAGCGGCTGCGCAATGTGGACGACGCGCCGCTGGTGCTGTACTGCCGCGGCACGCTGCCGGATTTTGACGCCGAGCCGGTCATCTCCGTGGTCGGCACGCGCAAGGCCTCGGCCTACGGGCTTTTGCAGGCCAAGCAGCTCTGCTATCAGCTCGGGAGGATGGGCGCGGTCATCATCTCCGGCGGCGCCTACGGCATCGACACCATGGCCCTGCGCGGCGCGCTGTCGGCGGGGAATCCTGTGGCGGCGGTGCTCGGCTGCGGCGTGGACGTGGTGTATCCGGCGTCGAACGCCGGGCTGTTCCGCGATATTTGTGCGCACGGCTGCCTGATCAGCGAGTACCCGCCCGGAACGCCCGCGCTCGGGGCGCATTTTCCGGTGCGAAACCGCATCCTCAGCGGACTGGCGCTGGGCGTGCTGGTGGTGGAAGCGCCGCGCAAAAGCGGCGCGCTCATCACGGCCAATCACGCGCTGGAGCAGGGGCGCGACGTGTTTACGCTCCCGGCGAATGTCGGCAGCCCCACGTGCGAGGGGAATCTCCAGCTGCTGAAGGACGGCGCGATCTTAGTGGAAGAGGGCTGGGATGTGATGCAGGAATACGTCCACCTCTACCCCGACAAGATCCGCCGCCGCTCGCGCCCGATCGCCATGACGCTGACCGAGGACGAGCAGAAGGAGCAGTCTCAGCGCGCCGAACGCACCGAGCGCGCGGAGCGTTCGGTGGCAGAACTGCCGGGTGTGCGGCGAAATGACGACAAAAAAGTCATTGACAAGCCGCAAAAGAGACACTATATTGACCTACAAGGACTTTTGGATACGCTTTCCGCGGACGAACGGGCCGCGGCGGAGTGTTTGCAGGAGGGGCCTGCGCATGTGGATGAGATCATCGACAAAACGCAGATCACCGCCGGCAGGATCCTCGCCGCGCTGACGCTGCTGGAGCTCAAGGGCTATGTCGTCCGCCTGCCCGGGCGGCGGTTCTCGCTGGCGGAGGCAAAGGCGTAACCTTAGAATACTGTTAGAATATCATTTTGGAGGCACTTCATGCCGAAGGCAAAAACGAATCTGGTGATCGTGGAATCGCCGTCCAAGGCGAAAACGATCGCCAAATATCTCGGGCCGGACTATCAGGTCAAGGCCAGCATGGGCCATCTGCGCGATCTGCAGAAGAGCACCATGAGCGTGGACATCGACCACGATTTTGAGCCGCAGTACTATCCCATTCCGGGCAAGGAAGCCATCATCTCCGAGCTGCGCGCCGCCGCGAAGGGCAGCGAGCACGTCTATCTCGCGACTGACCCGGACCGCGAGGGCGAGGCCATCTCATGGCATCTGAAATATCTGCTGGACATCCCCGACGACCAAACGCAGCGCGTCACGTTCCACGAGATCACGAAGGACGTAGTGCGCAACGCCATCGCCCATCCGCGGCCCATCGACCAGAATCTTGTGGACGCGCAGCAGGCGCGGCGTGTGCTCGACCGCATCGTCGGCTATCAGCTCAGCCCGTTCCTGTGGAAAAAGGTGCGGCGGGGGCTTTCCGCCGGACGTGTGCAGTCGGTTGCCACGCGGCTGGTCGTGGATCGCGAAAATGAGATCCGCGCGTTCGTGCCGCAGGAGTACTGGACGCTCGACGTGCAGCTCGACCGTGCCGGCAAGCCCGGCAGCTTCACCGCGCACTACTACGGCAGCCCCAAAAAGCGGGAGCTGACGAGCGAGGCGCAGGTGCAGAGCGTCATTTCGGACGTGACCGGCAAGCCGTTTTGCGTGCAGAGTGTCAAAAACAGCGAGAAAAAGCGCAATCCCGCGCCGCCGTTCATCACCTCCACGCTCCAGCAGGAGGCCTCCCGCAAGCTCAATATGACGCCGCGGCGCACCATGATGATCGCGCAGCAGCTGTATGAGGGCGTGGAGATCACGGGCGAGGGCTCGGTCGGTCTCATCACGTATATGCGTACCGACTCGCTGCGTATTTCCGAGGAAGCGCTCGCGGCGGCGGGCGACGTCATCAAAAGCCGCTACGGCGCGGCGTATTATCCCGGCGCGCCCCGGCGCTATAAGCCCAAGAGCAGCGCGCAGGACGCGCACGAGGCCATCCGCCCCAGTAACGTCGCGCTCTATCCGGAGCTGGTCGAGCACGACCTGACGAAGGATCAGTTCCGGCTGTATAAGCTCATCTGGAGCCGCTTTATCGCGTCGCAGATGGAGAACGCCGTCTACGACGTCACGGCCATCGAGGCCGCCTGCGGGGAGCACGTGTTCCGCGCCACGCACCAGAGCCTGCGCTTTGCGGGCTTCACGGCCATCTATGAAGAGGGCCGCGACGACGAGCAGGAGGAGGTCCTCTCCGCGCTACCGGATCTGGCGCAGGGCGAGGCATTAAACCTCAAAAAGACTGACCCGCAGCAGCACTTTACGCAGCCGCCCGCGCGCTATACCGAGGCAACGCTCGTGCGCGCGATGGAGGAAAAGGGCGTGGGCCGTCCGTCGACATACGCCACCATCGTCTCCACCATTCAGGACCGCGAGTATGTGGTCAAAAAGGATAAGCGCCTGTCTCCCACGCCGCTGGGCGAGGTCGTGAACGGGCTGATGATGGAGCGGTTCCAGAACATCATCAACGTGGAATTCACCGCCGGCATGGAGCGCCAGCTCGACGAGGTCGAGGAGGGCAAGCTCCGCTGGAAAAAGGTTTTAGAGGACTTCTACGCAGGCTTCCATCAGGAGATGCTGGACGCCGAGGAAGCGCTCAAAAATACGAGACTCAAGGTGCCCGACGAGGTCACGGACGAGATTTGCGAGCTGTGCGGGCGCAATATGGTCATCAAATCCGGGCGGTTCGGCAAGTTTCTGGCCTGCCCGGGCTATCCGGAATGCTCCAACACGAAGCCGATCGTGGAGCGGATGCCGGGCCGCTGCCCGAAGTGCGGTAGCACCATCTTAAAGCGCAAATCCAAGCGCGGTTACGCGTACTACGCCTGCGAGCGCGGGCAGGAGTGCGGCTTTATGACCTGGGACGTGCCGACGGAGCACGACTGCCCGACGTGCGGGCAGACGATGTTCAAGCGCGCCGGTAAGGGCGCGATGAAGCCGTTCTGCATTAACGAGAGCTGCCCGAACTTCCTGCCGGAGGATCAGCGCGGCTACCGCCGCAAACCGTCCGGTGACGACACCGCCAAGGCCGCCGGGGGTGCGGCGGAAGCGGCCGAGCCCGAAAAGAAGGCAGCCGCCAAAAAGACCGCCGCGAAAAAACCGGCCGCAAAGAAAGCGCCGGCGGCGGCCAAAAAGCCTGCCGCGAAGAAAACAACGACGGCCCGCAAAACTGCGGCAAAGAAAAAGGACACGGAATGATGGAAACAGTCAAGGTCATCGGCGCGGGACTGGCCGGATGCGAGGCGGCGTGGCAGCTGGCCGAGCGCGGCTTTGCGGTCACGCTGTATGAGATGAAGCCGCAGAAGATGTCGCCCGCGCACCACAGCCCGGATTTTGCCGAGCTGGTGTGCTCCAACTCCCTGCGCGGCGACCGGCTGGAAAACGCCGTGGGGCTTCTCAAGGAGGAGCTGCGGCGGCTGGGGAGCCTGATCCTCGCCTGCGCGGAGGAAAACCGCGTGGAGGCGGGCGGCGCGCTGGCGGTGGACCGCTTTGGCTTTTCCGGCATGGTGACGGAGAAGATCAAAAGCCACCCCAATATCACGGTGGCGGAGGGCGAGGTCACGGAGATCCCGGAAAAGCCCGTCATCATCGCCACCGGCCCCTTAACGAGCGACGCCATGAGCCGCGCCATCCAGAACTACTTCGGCGGCGCGGACTACATGAGCTTCTTTGACGCGGCGGCGCCGCTGGTGAGCTTTGAGTCCATCGACATGGAAAGAGCTTGGTTCGCGTCCCGCTATGACCGCGGGAGTGCGGATTATGTCAACTGTGCGATGGAGCGCGACGAGTACGCCGCGTTCGTGCAGGCACTCACGACCGCCGAGGAGGCGGAGGTACACGGCTTTGAGGACGCGAAGGTCTTTGAGGGCTGTATGCCCGTGGAGGTCATGGCGCGGCGCGGCTTTGACACGCTGCGCTACGGGCCGCTCAAGCCCGTGGGCCTGCGCGACCCCAAAACGGGCAAAGAGCCGTATGCCGTGGTGCAGCTGCGAAAGGATAACGCCGCGGGGTCTGTTTATAACCTCGTCGGCTTCCAGACGCACCTGAAATTCCCGGAGCAGAAGCGGGTGTTCTCCATGATCCCCGCACTGCATGACGCGGAGTTCGTGCGCTACGGCGTGATGCACCGCAATACGTTTTTGTGCAGCCCGAAGCTCCTGGACCGGTACTATGCCGACCGGCGCGAGCCGCTCGTGGCCTTTGCCGGGCAGATGACGGGCGTGGAGGGCTATGTGGAATCCACGGCGTCGGGGTATCTGGCGGCAGTGAGCATGGCGGCGCGGCTTCGCGGCGAGCAGCCGCCCGATTTTCCGCGTGAGACGGCCATCGGCGCGCTGGCAGCGTATATCAGCGACGAGAGCGTGACGGATTTTCAGCCGATGAATGTGAATTTCGGCATTATGACGCCCCTTGGCTACCGCGTCAAGGGCAAGGCAAACAAGAATCTCGCGATCGCCCGGCGGGCGCTGGATGTGATCGCGCAGCTGGAGCGCTAACAAAAAGGGGGAGCTTTATGCGGATCGTAGTCGATGCAATGGGCGGCGACCTTGCGCCGGATGCCGCTGCGCTCGGCGCGCTGGACGCGGCGGAAAAGCTCGGTGTGCAGGTCGTTCTGGTCGGCCGGGGCGAGCAGATCCTGGCCTGCCTGAAGCGCCACGGGGTCGAAACGCTCCCGGAGGGCGTGGAGATCGCGCACGCGGAGGACGTTGTGGATATGCACGACGACCCGGCCACGGTCGTAAAGACCCGGCGGGAGTCGTCCATGGTCGTGGGCCTGCGGATGCTGGCGGACGGGCAGGGCGACGCGTTCGTGAGCGCGGGGTCGACGGGCGCGCTGCTGTCGGCGGCGACGCTGGTCGTCAAGCGTGTGCGCGGCATCCGCCGCGCGGCCATGGGGCCGCTCATCCCCACAAAAACGGGCGGACGGACGGTGCTCATCGACTGCGGCGCGAATGCCGAGTGTACGCCGGAATTTTTGCTGCAGTTCGCGTTTATGGGCTCTTACTACGCACAGCGGACGCTTGCCATCGAGCGGCCGCGCGTGGCGCTTCTGAACATCGGCGCGGAGGATACGAAGGGCGGCGCGCTGCAGAAGCAGACGTATGCACTGCTGCAAAAGGCGAATGACGCGGGGTATCTGAACTTTGCGGGCAACATCGAAGCGCGCGACGTGCCGCTTGGCGGTGCGGATGTTGTGGTGGCCGACGGCTTCTCCGGCAACGTCCTGCTCAAGGGCATCGAGGGCACGGCGCTGTTTATGGCGTCGATGGTCAAAAAGATCTTTATGCGAAATCTTGCCACGAAGCTCGCGGGCCTTGTGTGCAAAAAGGGCATCGGCGAGATGAAGGCGATGCTCGACTACCGCGAGACGGGCGGCACGCTGCTGCTGGGCATCACAAAGCCCGTTGTCAAGGCGCACGGCTCGTCCGACCGGCTGGCGATGTTCCATTCCATCCGGCAGGCCGCCGAGGCGGTGGAGTCCGGCGTGGCGCAGGACATCGCGCAGAATATCGACAAAATGACCGTACCAAAGGAGCTGGATCATGTATCAGGATCTTGAAGCCGGACTGGGCTATACCTTTCAGAACCGGGAGCTGCTCAAAAACGCGCTGACGCACAGCTCCTATGCCAACGAAAACCGCGCACAGGGCATCGTGGACAACGAGCGTCTGGAATTTTTGGGCGACTCCATCCTCGGCTTTGTGGTGGCGGAATATCTCTACCGCAATTTCCCGCATAAGCCCGAGGGCGAGCTGACGCGGATGCGCGCCGACCTTGTGTGCGAGACGAATCTGGCACGGCAGGCCAAAACCGTCCGGCTGGGTGAGTTTCTGCTGCTGGGCCACGGCGAGGAGCAGAGCGGCGGCCGCGAGCGGGCGAGCATCGTGTCGGACGCGGTGGAATCCGTGATCGCCGCGGCGTATATGGACGGCGGCTTTGCCGCCGCGCGCGGCATCATCGACCGGCTCATCCTCGGCGAAAAGCCGAGCGGCAAGCTGCTCATCACCGATTTTAAGACCGAGCTGCAGGAGCTGGTGCAGCGGAAGAAGGATCAGGTCATCCGCTATGAGCTCATCGGCGAGTCCGGGCCGGATCACGACAAGCAGTTCGTGGTGGAGGTCTGCGTGAACGACCGCTGCGTCGGCAAGGGCGCCGGCAGCAGCAAAAAGCGCGCCGAGCAGGACGCCGCCCACAAGGCCATCGCTGCCCTGTTCCCGGAAGCGTTATAAGCTTTGGAGCGTCTGCCATGCGGCAGGCGCTCTTTTTTTGGCCGTTTTGGAAGATAGGGGCCGCGGCGGGTTGATATTTTTGCGGAAAACTGCTACAATATACGGAACTATTGACAATGGAGAGGTATCCGCGTGTATCTGAAATCACTCGAGATCCAGGGGTTCAAGTCGTTCCCCGACAAAACCGTCCTGCAATTCGGCAGCGACATCACCGCGATCGTCGGCCCGAACGGCAGCGGCAAATCCAATATCTCCGACGCGATCAGCTGGGTGCTGGGCGAGCAGAGCTCGCGCGCGCTGCGGGGCGTCAAGATGGAGGACGTGATCTTCGGCGGCACGCAGAAGCGCGCGCCGGTCGGCTTTGCCGAGGCGACGCTGGTGCTCGACAATCAGGACGGTGCGCTGCGCATCGAAACGCCCGAGGTGAGCATCACCCGGCGCTATTATCGCTCCGGCGAGAGCGAATACTACATCAACCGCGAATCCGCGCGCCTGCGCGACATTCACGAGCTGCTGATGGACACCGGCCTTGGCCGCGAGGGCTACTCCAACATCGGGCAGGGCAAGATCGACGAGATCCTGTCCCTCAAAAGCACCGACCGGCGCGAGGTGTTCGAAGAAGCGGCGGGCATCTCCAAGTGCCGCTACCGCAAGGCCGAGACCGAGCGGCGGCTGGCGTCCACAGAGGATAATCTGCTGCGCATCGGCGATAAAATTTCGGAGCTGGAATTGCAGGTCGAGCCGCTGCGCGAGCAGGCGGAAAAGGCCAAAAAGTATCTCGTCCTGCGGGATGAACTGAAGGGCTTTGAGATCACCGTCTGGCTCGACAGCCTGGAAAAGCTGTCGGCGTCGGCCAAAAAGGCGGAGCAGGATTATGCCGCCGCGGCGTTCGTGCTGGAGCAGGCGCACAGCGAGCTGAGCGCGCTCTACAGCACGTCCGAGCACCTGTCGCTGGAGCTCAACCGGCAGGCGCTGCTGTTGGAGGAAAAGCACGAGGCCATCAACGCCTCCGAGCAGGAAAAGCAGAAGGCCGAGGCTGAGCTGTCCGTTTTGCAGGCGGGCATCGACAACCGGCAGGAGAATATCGCCCGCGTCCGCGCGGAGCTGTCGGAGCAGGCGGGGCGCAGCGGCGGCATTTTAGAAAATATCGCCCAGCAGCAGGCGCGGCTGACGCAGCTCGCGCAGGAGCTGGCGGCGCTGGACGCGTCGCTCACGGACGCGATGAATGAGAGTAAAAAGCTCGCCGATTCCACCGGCGCGGCGGCGGACAAGCTGCTCGAGCGCCGGGCGCGGCAGTCGCTTTTGCAGAGCGAGGTCGCGCAGCATGACGCGCAGCTCGCCGCGGCGCGCGCGTCGATGGACGAGGTCGCGGAGCGCCGCCGGGCGCTGGAGGACGATCACGCGGCGGCGGTCACGCGGCAGGACGATGTTGCGCGGCAGCTCACGGCGTGCCGCAAGGCGCTTTCGGAGGCGCAGGAGAATGTGACATCCTGCCGAAACACCATCTCCGGCTATGCGCTGCGGCTGAAAACGCAGACAGACCGGCGGGAGGGGCTGCAGAAGCAGGCTTCCTCTGTGCAGGTGGAGCTGGACACCGCCCGCTCGCGGCAGCGGATGCTGCGCGAGATGGAGCGCGATTATGAGGGCTTTTCCAAGGCTGTCAAGACCGTGATGCAGGAGGCAGCGCGCGGGGTGCTGCGCGGCGTGCACGGGCCGGTGTCGGCCCTTCTGCGCACGGACGACGACTATACCACCGCCATCGAGACCGCGCTCGGCGCGGCGATGCAGAACATCGTGGTGGACACGGACGACGACGGCAAGACCGGCATCCGGCTGCTCAAGCGCATGGACGCCGGGCGGGCGACGTTCGTGCCGCTGCGCGCCATCAGTGCAAAGCGCATCGCGGCGGGGGAGTTCTCCGCGCAGCGGGGCTATGTGGGCGTGGCGTCGGAGCTGGTGCAGACGGACGCAAAATACCGCGAGCTTGCTGAGTATCTGCTCGGCAGAACGGTCATTGCCAGGACGCTGGACGACGCGGTGGCCATGGCGCGCGCCACGGGCAGCCGCACGAAGATCGTCACGCTGGACGGGCAGGTGCTGAACCCCGGCGGCAGCATGACGGGTGGCTCGGCGTCCCGCAGTGCGGGCGTTTTGTCCCGCGCCAATCAGATAAGCGCCTTGCAGCGGAGCATCGAGCAGCTCACCGGCAAACAAACGGAGCTTGCCGCGCAGCTGGAGCAGGCGTCCAGCGCGGCGGCAAAGACGGAATTTGAACTCAAGACCGTGCAGGGCCAGCTCCGCGAGGCGGAGGATGAGGCGCTGCGCCGCACCGAGGAGGAAAAGCAGGTGCGCGCGCTGGCGGACGCACTGCGCGAGAATCTGGAGGGGTATGAGGCAGAGCTTGCGCGCCTGTCCGGCCGCAGCAGTGCCGACGCCGCAAAGCAGGAGACGCTCGAGTCTCTCCGCGCCGACGCGCAGCGGCAGGCGGACGCGCTCGCGGCCGAGATCGCCGTTTTGGAGCAGGGGCAGACGGAGCTTTCCGAGCAGGGAAGTGCGCTTGCCGAGCGCATCGCGTCGCTGCGGATGGACGCCGCGTCCCGGCAGGCGGAGCAGCAGAGTGCGCAGGAGCAGATCACCCAGCTCGCCGCCCTGCGCGACGCAATGCAGGGCGACCGCACGCAGAAAGAAGCGCTGCTTGCAGACTATGAGCGGCAGATCGCGGACCTGAGCGCGCAGCTTGAAGCGCAGAAGCAGGAGATCACGCGGCTGGACGAGCAGACGCAGCAGCGCCGCGAGGCGCTGAAGGAGGCCGCCGAAGCGCGCGCCGCCATTGAAGCCAAACGAAACCGGACCGAGAAGGACGCGCAGGAGAAAAACCAGACCATTTTGCAGATGGAGCGCGAATCGGCCCGACTGGAGCAGAAAAAGGCCACGAGCGAGCTGGAGGAAAAGCAGCTCATCGACCGGCTTTGGGATACCTACGAGCTGACGCCGACCACGGCGGCGGAGCAGCGCATCGAGATCGAAAGCACCGCCAGCGCCAACAAGCGCATCACGGAGCTGCGGCGGAAGATCTCGGCGCTTGGCACGCCGAACCTCGGCGCGATCGACGAGTACGCGCGCGTGAACGAGCGCTATGAATACCTCACCGGCCAGCGCGACGACGTGCTGCACGCCCGCGCGGAGCTGGAGACCATCATCCGCGACATCACCGGCGAGATGACGGAGATCTTCATCCGGGAATTCGGGCGCATCAACGAGTATTTTGGCAAGACGTTTACCGAGATGTTCGGCGGCGGCAAGGGTGAACTGCTGCTGGAGGATCCGGCGCAGCCGCTCGAGTGCGGCATCGAGATCCGCGTCCAGCCGCCCGGAAAGCAGCTGAAAACGATCACGCTGCTCTCCGGCGGTGAGAAGGCGTTCGTCGCCATCGCGCTGTATTTCGCGATCTTAAAGGTACGGCCCACACCGTTCTGTATGCTGGACGAGATCGACGCCGCGCTGGATGACCGCAACGTGGAGCGCTTCGCGCTCTATCTGCGCAACCTCTGCGAAAAGACGCAGTTCATCGTCATCACGCACCGGCGCGGCACGATGGAGGCCGCCGATATGCTCTACGGCGTGACCATGCAGGAGCAGGGCATCTCGAAGATTTTGCACATCCGGCTGGATGAGATCGAAAAGCAGCTTGGCATCACAAACTAACAGGCCAACGGGGGAATTACGATATGGGCTTTTTTGAAAAGATCAAACAGGGACTCAGCCGCACGGCGAGCTCCATCGGCAGTGTTTTTACCGCTTCGGAGCTGGACGACGACTTTTACGACGAGCTCGAAGAGCGCCTGATCCTGGCGGACGTCGGCATGGACGCCACGCAGCAGGCGATCGACGGCCTGCGCGCCGCGGCGCGCGAGCGCAGGCTGAAAACCGCGGAGGAAGCGCGCGGCGCGCTGCGCGAGATCCTCACGCAGATGCTGAATGTGGGCAGCAGCGCGCTTGACATCGCGACGAAGCCGTCGGTCGTGCTCGTCATCGGCGTCAACGGCGTGGGCAAGACGACCAGCATCGGCAAGATCGCAAACCACCTGCGCACGCAGGGCAAAAAGGTGCTGCTGTGCGCGGGCGATACGTTCCGCGCGGCGGCGGCGGATCAGCTGTCCGTCTGGGCCGAGCGCGCGCATGCCGACATCATCCGGCAGGGTGAGGGCGCCGACCCGGCGTCGGTCGTGTTTGACGCCGTGGCGGCGGCCAAGGCGCGCGGCGCGGACGTCATTTTGTGCGACACGGCGGGCCGGCTTCACAACAAGCAGAACCTGATGAACGAGCTGGGCAAAATCTCGCGCATCCTCGACCGCGAGCTGCCGCAGGCGTCGAAAGAGGTGCTGCTGGTGCTCGACGCCACGACGGGCCAGAACGGCCTCATTCAGGCCAGAGAGTTCCAGCAGATCGCCGGTGTGACCGGCATCGTGCTGACAAAGCTCGACGGCACGGCCAAGGGCGGCATCGTCATCGCCGTGGCGAACAGCTTGCAGATCCCGGTCAAATACGTCGGCGTGGGCGAGCAGATGGACGATCTGATGCCCTTTGACCCGGCGGCATTCGTGGAGGCGCTGGTATGAAGGTCGTGCTTGCAAGTCAGAACCGGCATAAGCTGGAGGAGATGCAGAACATCCTCGGCGCGCTCGGCATGGAGGTCATGCTGGAGCGCGACGCGGGCGTCAATGTGGAGGTCGAGGAGACCGGCACGACGTTTGCCGAAAACTCGCTTCTCAAGGCGCAGGCGGTCTTTGACGCGACCGGCCTTGCGACCGTGGCGGACGATTCGGGCCTGATGGTGGACGCGCTGGACGGCGCGCCGGGGGTGTACTCCGCGCGCTACGGCGGGCTGCACACCGACGCGGAGCGCATCGCGCTGCTGCTGGAAAATATGAAGGACGTGCCGGAGGAAGCGCGCACGGCGCAGTTCGTGTGCGCGGTGACGTGTCTGCTGCCCGACGGGCGGAAGATCGCCGTGCAGGGCGTGTGCCCGGGCGTCATCCTCCGCGCGCCGCGCGGCGAGGGCGGCTTTGGCTATGACCCGGTATTTTACCTGCCGGAGTTCGGCAAGACGTTTGCCGAGCTTGCCGGGGAGGAAAAGAACCGCATTTCGCACCGCGGCCGCGCGCTGCGGGAGTTTTGCAGAATTTATCGTGAGGAGAACGGACATGACGAGTAAAGAACGCGCGGAGCTGCGCGCACAGGCCAATACGCTCGACACCACGCTCATCGTGGGCAAGGGCGGCGTTTCGGAAACGCTTGTGGACGAAGCCGCGCGCCAGCTGGATGCGCGCGAGCTGGTCAAGGGCCGCGTGCTGGAGGCGTCGCTTTTGTCGGCGCGCGAGGCGTGCGACGCGCTGTGCGAGGCGCTCGGCGCGGAGGGCATTCAGGTCGTGGGGTCGAAATTCGTGATCTGGCGGAGGTCTGAAAAGCTGGCGCAGCAGAAAAAGGCTGCGGAGAGCGCCAAAAAGGCTGCCGTCAAAAAGGTGAACCCGGTCAAGACCGGCATCCGCACGCGCCGCAAGGCCGCGAAGGCGGAAAAGGAGCGCCGGCAGAAATACTTCCACGACGCGGCCGTGCAGGCGGCGATCGAGCGCAGGAAGGAACGCGAGCAGAAGTAAGCAAAAACGAGACGGGAGGGCGGCGTATGGCACGCATCGGTATTTTCGGCGGCAGCTTCAATCCGCCGCATAACGGACACATCCGGGCGGCGCAGGAGTGCGTGGAGCGGCTCGCTCTGGACCGGCTGCTGCTGGTGCCGGACGCGGCGCCGCCGCACAAGGCGCTTGCGCCGGACTCGCCCTCGGCGCGGCAGCGCTATGAGATGGTGCGCCTTGCGGCAGACAGCATCCCGCGCACCGAGGTCAGCGACATCGAGCTGCGGCGCAGCGGAAAAAGCTACACCGTGGATACTTTGCGTGAACTTCAGGCACAATATCCCAAGGACGAGCTGCTGCTTCTGATGGGGACGGATATGTTCCTCTCCTTTGAGCGCTGGCGCGGGCCGGACGAGATCGCGCGCATGGCGCAGATCGTGTGTATGCACCGCCGGGCGACCGACGAAGCGCTTCGGCAGCAGCTCGCGGAGCAGACCGCGCGGCTGACAGCAAAGGGCGCGCAGGTCGTGATGGCGGAGAATGACGCGCTGGAGCTGTCGTCCACCACGGTGCGGCGGATGCTGGCGTTTGACTGCGCGGAGCGGTATCTGCCGCCGGACGTGCTGGCGTATATCCGCGAAAACGGCCTTTACGGCACGGCGGCCGAGCGCCGCGGGCTGGGCTATGACGCGCTGCGTGCGCAGAGCCTTGCCTTGCACGATGAAAAGCGCGTGCCGCACGCCATCGGCACGAGCGAGCTTGCCAAAACGCTCGGTGAGCGGTACGGCGCGGACGCCGCGCTGTGCGCCCGGGCGGGCATTTTGCACGATGTGACCAAGGCCCTGCGCGCGCCGGAGCAGCTGGCGCTGTGCGAGCGCTACGCGATCCCGCTCACGCCCGAGGAGCGCGAGAATCCCAAGCTCTTGCACGCCATCACCGGCGCGGCGGTGGCACGGAATGTGTTTGGCGAGTGTGAGCCGGTCGTAAGCGCCATCCGCTGGCACACGACGGGGCGCGCGGATATGCGCGTGATGGAAAAGATCCTGTACATCGCCGATTATGCCGAGCCGACGCGCGATTTTCCGGGTGTGGAGCGCCTGCGCGCCGCGCTGGAGCGCTCTCTGGACGAGGCGGTGCTGCTGGGGCTTTCCATGACGATGGAGCAGCTGCGCGCCAAGGGGCAGACCGTCTGCCATGACAGTCTGGCGGCCTATGACTTTTTGAGTCGGAAAGGATAAAACAGCAGATCCATGAAACTCTTCGGAACAAGAAAAAACGCGGAATTCGCCCGCAAAAAAGAGGATAAGCCCGGAAAAATGCCGCGCGCGGTGCGCATTTTTCTGATCATATTTGCCGTGCTGGCGGTGCTGGCGCTGGGCGTGCTGGCCGTTAAGCATTTTTACGTCCGCCCGCCAAAAAAAGCGGCCGCGCCGAAGCAGACCGTCCGCGAGCTGCCGGTGGTGACGAAGCCGGTCGAGAGCACCGATCCATCGGCAGCACCGAAGGAGCCGGAGGAGCCGGTGGAGACGGAGCGGCCTGTCAGCCATCTGGACGGCGTTTACAACATCCTGCTCGCCGGAACGGACGGCGACGGCTACCGCACCGACACCATCATCGTGGCCCATCTGGATGTGAACGAGAAAAAAGCGGCGCTTTTGAGCATCCCGCGCGACACGCCCATCGAGTCCGGCGACGCGCTGGTGAAGATCAACTCCGTCTACGCCGGCGGCAAGGGCGAGGGCATGGAGCGGCTGGAGCGGACGCTGGCGCAGCTGCTCGGCTTTGAGATGGACGGGTATCTGCTCGTCGACCTGAACGCCTTTAAGGCGGCGGTGGACTTGGTCGGCGGCGTAGAATTTGACGTGCCGCAGGATATGTATTACGATGATCCCTCGCAGGATCTGCACATCGACCTCAAGGCCGGAAAACAGCTGCTCGACGGCGAGCACGCCATGGAGCTTGTGCGCTTCCGCAAGGGCTACGCCTCGCAGGATATTCAGCGCACGAAGGTGCAGCAGGATTTTCTGCTGGCGCTGATGGATCAGACCATCCGCGTGGAGAGCCTGACGAAGCTCAAGCAGTACGCCGAGATCTTCTCGACCTACGCTGTGACGGATATGAACGTGGGGAACCTGCTGTATTTTGCCGAGCAGCTCGCCAAGTGCGACCGCGATTCGATCACGACCTACACCGCCGAGGGGCAGGGCATGATGATCCGCGGCGCGTCGTGCTATCCGCTGTTCGACTGGAGCATCCTGTCGATCGTGAACGAAGCCTTTAACCCCTACGACGCGCAGATCACGGCGGCGAACATCCATGTCATCACGCCGGAGCTGGCGGCGGCGTATCAGTGGGACTCCGAGCGCGCGCCGGAGCCGGAGCCCGAGCAGGCGGACACGCCCGCGGACGGCGAGACTCCGCCGGACGAGACGGCGGAGACCGGCGAGACGGACACGGCGGACGATCCGGCAGAGCCGGATACCGCCGAGACGCCGGATGAGACAGAATTCTGGGACACGCCCTCGGGCGAGCTCTGGGACGATCACGAGCAAATACAAACAGAAGAATGAGGTGTAGAGATATGATCCCTGCAAAAGAAGTCGCGGCGGCTGCCGCAAAGGCACTGGACGAAAAGAAGGGACTGAATCTGGCCCTGATCGAGATCACCGACATTTCCACGCTGGCGGATTATTTCCTGATCTGCACGGCCACGTCGAACACGCACGTCAAAACGCTGTGCGACGCCGTGGAGGAGGCGCTGGAGGCCAAGGGCGAGCAGGTGCTGAACCGCGAGGGGCACCGCAGCGGCACATGGGTGCTGCTGGATTTCGGCTGCCTGGTGGTGCACGTATTCACCGAGGAAGCGCGGGCGTTTTACGATCTGGAGCGCCTGTGGCAGGACGGCAAACGCTTAAACCTGACGTCGGTGATCGGCGAACACTGAGTTTTTCCGCGCGGGCTTGACAAATCCCGCGCGGCAACGTAGAATAGCGAAGAACAAAGACAGTGAAGAGAAAAAGGCGCGGATGGCGGCTTTCAGAGACCCGGCGGCTGGTGTGAGCCGGGAGCGGCGCTGCGCTGTACTGGTCTCGGAGTCCTCCGGCTGAACAGGCCGGGGCGTCTGGCCGCGTTACAGGCCCCCAAGCGGCGATGTTCGCCGGAATCAGGGTGGTACCGCGTAATTTGTAATTTACGCCCCTGACTGCGTTAAGGCAGTCAGGGGCAATATTTTTAGGAGTGCAGTATGAAATACGATTTTACAGCCATCGAAAAGAAGTGGCAGCAGAAGTGGGAGCAGACGAAGCCCTATGTCGCCGTTACCGGCGACAAGCGGCCGAAGTTCTACGGCCTGATCGAGTTCCCGTACCCGTCGGCGGCGGGGCTCCACGTCGGCCATCCGCGGCCGTTCACCGCCATGGACATCATCTGCCGCAAAAAGCGGATGCAGGGCTACAACGTCCTGAATCCCATCGGCTTTGACGCCTTCGGCCTGCCCACGGAGAACTTCGCGATCAAAAACCATATCCATCCGTCCATCGTGACGAAGCAGAATATCGAGAACTTCACCCGCCAGCTCAAAATGCTCGGCTACGGCTTTGACTGGGA
Source organism: uncultured Oscillospiraceae bacterium (assembly GCA_934631005.1). Taxonomy (GTDB): domain Bacteria; phylum Bacillota; class Clostridia; order Oscillospirales; family Oscillospiraceae; genus CAG-170. Next base: position 100,765 of record CAKTXA010000002.1, on the reverse strand, counting down.
CCGCGTGGTCGACACGACCGACCCGAAGTACTACCACTGGACGCAGTGGATCTTCCTGCAGATGTTCAAGCACGGCCTGGCCTACAAGACCACCATGCCCGTCAACTGGTGCACGAGCTGCAAGTGCGTGCTGGCGAATGAAGAGGTCGTGGAGGGCGTGTGTGAGCGCTGCGGCGCGCCCGTCATCCGCAAGGAAAAGAGCCAGTGGATGCTGCGCATCACCAAATACGCCGACCGCCTGATCGACGACCTTGACCTGGAGGGGCTGGACTATATCGAGCGCGTCAAGACCCAGCAGAAAAACTGGATCGGCCGCTCCACCGGTACCGAAGTCACGTTCAAGACCAACACCGAGGACGACATCACCGTCTACACCACCCGTGTTGACACGCTGTTCGGCGTGACGTACACCGTCATCTCGCCCGAGCATCCGCTGCTCAAAAAATGGCAGCCGCGCATCCGCAACTGGGATGAGGTCGCTGCCTATCAGGCGGCGGCGGCGCGTAAATCCGACTTTGAGCGCGGCGAACTCAACCACGACAAGACCGGCGTGCGTCTGGACGGCATCGAGGTCGTGAACCCTGCGAACGGCAAGGTCGTGCCGATGTTCGTCTCCGACTACGTCCTCATGGGCTACGGCACCGGCATCGTCATGGGCGTGCCGGGCCACGACCAGCGTGACTGGGACTTTGCCACAAAGTTCGGCATCCCCATCGTGGAGGTCGTGCAGGGCGGCGACATCACAAAGGAAGCCTTCACGCTCAAGGACGACACCGGCATCATGGTCAACTCCGGCTTCCTCAACGGCATGACCGTGAAAGAGGCTATCCCGGCGATGAAAAAGTACGCGGTGGATCAGGGCTGGGGCCACGAAAAGGTCAACTACAAGCTGCGCGACTGGGTGTTCTCCCGCCAGCGCTACTGGGGCGAGCCGATCCCGATGATCTGGTGCGAAAAATGCGGCTGGGTGCCCGTGCCGGAGGATCAGCTCCCGCTCGTCCTGCCGCAGGTGGAGAGTTATGAGCCGACTGACGACGGCGAGAGCCCCATCTCCAAGATGCCCGACTGGGTGAACACCACCTGTCCGTGCTGCGGCGCGCCCGCGAAGCGCGAGACCGACACCATGCCGCAGTGGGCCGGCTCCAGCTGGTACTATCTGCGCTATATGGACCCGCATGACGATAAGCTGCCCGTGTCGAAGGAAGCAGAAGAATACTGGGGCCCCGTCGACTGGTATAACGGCGGCATGGAGCACACCACGCTCCATCTGCTCTACTCCCGCTTCTGGCACAAGTTCCTGTACGACATCGGCGTGGTGCACACGAAGGAGCCGTATGCCAAGCGCACGAGCCACGGCATGATCCTAGGCCAGAACCCGCACTATGTGGGCAACGCCAAAACGGAAGAGGAGAAGCAGGCGCTCATCGAAAAATACGGCAATCAGGCGCTGCGCCCGGCCGTCAAGATGTCGAAGTCGCTCGGCAACGTCGTGAACCCCGACGACGTCGTGAAGGCCTATGGCGCCGACACGATGCGCCTGTATATCATGTTCATCGGCGATTTTGAAAAGGTCGCCACGTGGTCGGACGACGCCGTGAAGGGCTGCAAGCGCTTCCTGGACCGTGTGTGGAACCTGATGGATCAGGCCGCGGACAGCTTGGAGGTCTCGGAAAAGAACGCTCCGTCTGTCCATAAGGCCATCAAGAAGGTCACCAAGGACATCGACGAGCTGAAGCTCAACACCGCCATCGCCGCGCTGATGACGCTGGTGAACGAATTCTACGCCAACGGCCTGACAAAGGGCGATCTGGAGACGCTGATGCTTCTGCTCAGCCCCTTCGCGCCGCATATGGTCGAGGAGATGTGGGAGCTGACGGGCTACGCGGCAAAGACCGGTAAAATGGCGATGCAGATGCCGTGGCCGGAATTTGACGAGGGCAAGATGACCGCCTCCACGGTCGAGATGGCCGTGCAGGTGCTCGGCAAGCTCCGCGGCACCGTCACCGTGCCCGTGGACAGCGAGCAGGACGCCGTGGTGGCCGAGGCGCTCAAGAACGAAAAGGTCGCCCGCTTCGTCGAGGGCAAGCAGATCGTCAAGACCATTCTGGTCAAAAACAAGCTCGTGAACCTCATCGTAAAATGAGTCTGCGGATTTTTTACCAGAATCAGAAAAAATTCTTGACAATCCGCCGCCTTATGACTATAATAACCTAGCCGATATTCGGCCCTGAAAGCGACCTGGATCGAGCCGGTTGCATCGGAGGGAGGGAAAACAATGTCTGAAGTTCGCGTCAAGGAAGGCGAGTCCCTGGAGAACGCTCTCAAGCGCTTTAAGAGAAGCTGCGCCAAGGCGGGTGTCATCGCCGAGGTCAAGAAGAGAGAGCACTATGTAAGCCCCAGCCTGAAGCGTAAGCAGAAGTCTGAAGCAGCTCGCAAGAACCGTAAAAAGTTCTATTGATCTCTCCCATATAGCTTTGGATCAAAAGGACGCCGCACATTTGTGCGGCGTCCTTTTCCTTGCGCAGGCAGCGCCGGGACGTGAACGCGTCCCGGCGTTATGTTTGGCGCGGCAGTTTTCCGCAGGCCCTTCACCCACAGAGTGCAGAACACAGCTTTCAACAGCCCGGACGGGACGTGGATCCATCACGTTCCGCCCGGGCTGTTTTTGCGTTTTCGGGGAGAAAAGGCGGAAACTGGAGGGAAAATTGTCGAAAGTGCACAAAATCGCGCGATTTGCCTTGGCAAATGCCGACAATCCGTCCCATTGCTTCCTTCATCGCGGGCCTAAAAGAATGACTGTACATTTTTTCGCCTGCGTAGCAAGATAGACACAACAAGTTGACCCTTGCGCAAACATTGCGGCGGGGGCGCGAAAAGGAGCAGTTGACATGATCCAGCTTATCGTATGCACACACGGGCGTCTGGCGGAGAGCTTTGTGGAAACGGTCGGGATGATCGTGGGCCCGCAGACAGCCTCGCAGATCTCGGCGATCGGCATGATGCCGGAGGACGAGCCGGAGGCGTTTGAGGCCCGCGCCCGCGCCATTCTGGAGGCCCACCCGGACGACCAGTTTCTCATCTGCGCCGATCTGTTCGGCGCCAGCCCGTGCAACACCTGCATCTCCGTGTTCCGCAGCGCGGACTACCGGCTCATCACCGGCGTGAATCTGCCGCTTCTGATCGAGCTCATTATGAACAAGGATACTTCGTCTCTGGAAGAGCTTTGGGAAAACGCACAGAAGGAGGGGAGAGACGGCATTCAAGGCATCTACCTGCACACCTGAGCGCTCCGCTTCCACAGATGAGGAAAAAGAATGACAGAAAGGAAAAGAAGAAATGACATTACTGCAAGCCATTCTGATCGGTGCTCTGTACTGGATCGAATGCGGTGAGATCTTCGTTCCGTGGACTTACTGCTTTACCGATCTGATGTTCGTTTCCATGCTGACCGGTCTGATCCTCGGCGATGTGCGCACCGGCGTTATCGTCGGCGGCACGATCCAGCCGATGTACCTCGCGCTGACGGCTGTCGGCGGCGCGAAGCCCGTTGACAAGGCGGCGGCCGGCATTATCTCCACCGCCATGGTGATCACGCAGGGGATCTCCCTGGAGGAGGCGCTGGTCGTTGCGGCCGCGGCGTCGCTGATCATGGCTCAGCTCAACACGCTCAACCGCGTCCTGCAGGTCTGGACGGTCCACAAGTGCGACCGCTGCGCCGAAAAGGGCGACACCAAGGCGCTTGGCAGAACGATCTTTGTTTACGGCGATCTGATCCGCGCGCTGTGCTTCTGGCTGCCGATGACGCTGGTCGTCAAGTTCGGCGTGCAGGGCCTTGGCTTCCTGATGAACGGCATGCCCGAGGTGCTGCAGAACATCTTTACCGTTGCGGGCGGCATGATGCCGGCGCTCGGCTTTGCGATGGTCATCATGGTCATCGGCAAGGGCAAGCTTATCCCGTTCTTCATTGCGGGCTTCTTCTTCTCGCAGTATACGGGCCTCGGCAGCCTGCCCAGCGCGCTGCTCGGCATCTTCCTGAGCTGGCTGTACATCGAGTCCACCCGCAAGGGCGAGACCGGCGGCATCTTCGACTTCTTCAAGGGCAGCAAGCAGACCAAGGCGGAGCAGAAGGCGTTCTGGGATAACCGCCTGATCAGCAAAAAGACGTTCATGCGCACCTGGATGCGCTGGCGCGCCGCCATCTGCCACGTGGACAACGTCGAACGTCTGCAGGCAGCCGGTATGGCCTACACCATGGTCCCCGCGCTGCAGGAGCTGTATCCCGACAACAAGGACGAGCAGATCGAGGGCCTGAAGCGCCACATGGAGTTCTTCATCACCGAGAACATGATCGGCGGCATCATCCCCGGCATCGTCCTCTCGCTTGAGGAGCAGCGCGCTTCCGAGCTGCGTCAGGGCGTTGCGCCCGACGAGGCGACGAGCGGCGAGCTCATCAACTCCATCAAGACCGGTATGATGGGCCCGTTTGCCGGCATCGGCGACACGCTCAACTACGCGACCATCAAGCCGCTGCTCACGGCGTTCTTCATGGGCTTTGCCCAGCAGGGCGCGATCTGGGCGCCGATCGTCTACGACGTGCTGCTGTACGTCATCCTGGTGGCCGAGGGCTTCTTCATGTACAACACCGGCTACAAGCTCGGCACCAAGTCGGCTGCGGCCATCATGCAGAACAACGCCATCCAGACCATCGTTACCTTCTTCAGCGTCATCGGCCTGTTCGTGATGGGCGCGATGGCGGCGGAAAATGTTGCGGTGACCTGCGGCATCGTGATCCCGAAGTCCACCGAGGTGTTCAGCCTCCAGACGGAATTCTTCGACGCGATCCTGCCGGGCCTGCTGCCGCTGGCGGCCGTGATGCTGGTCTACCTGTATCTGAAAAAGCGCAAGGGCGCAAACAACCTCAAGGCAACGCTGCTGCTGCTCGCGGTGTCCGCCGTGTTCGGCGCGCTGGGGATCCTCTGCTGATCCGCGCGATGCCGCAGTGATCTGAACCGCCTGCGGGTCCGCTCCGGCGGGCCCGCAGGTACCCCCGCAAACTCCATATACGACAGGAGCGACGACCATGAAAAAGCAAAAAGCTGAACAGCAGAAACAGCAGCAGACGACGCGTCTGAAGGTCTCCTTCGCGATCAAGCTGATCGTCTCCGCCGTGCTGATCTACCTTGTGCTGACCGACGGCGGCCGCAGCAGCATCTCACAGACGCTGGGGCTCGGCGGCGCGGCGGGCGGCAGCAAAACGGAAAATATCGTTGTGATCGCCTTCCTCGGCGTGTATATCGTCATGCTCATCATCAACGCCATCCGGCGTTTCCGCGCCCAGGGCGGGGAGGAGAAGCAGTGGAGCGGCAAGCGGCTGCAGCCGCGCAGATAAGGAGCGGACGGCATGACCAGAAAAGAGTACCGCTTTCCCGCCACGGACGGCAGCGCCGCGCTGTACGGTATCGCCTACGCGCCGGACGCGCCGAAGGGCTACGTTCAGTTCGTGCATGACACGTGCGAGCACATCGGGCGCTACGACGCCATCCTGCGGCAGTTCTGCGAGGCGGGGTATGTGGCCTTCGGCTTCAGCCTGCCGGGACATGGCGCGTCCGCGCAGCCCGGCGATCGGAAGCCTGCCTCGCTGCGCTCGGCGTCGGCTCTGCTGGAGGACATCCACACGATGTTCCTGCTCGTCCTAAAAGACTTTGAGCCGGAGATCCGCCGCCAGATCGTCTATGCCGGGCCGCACGGCGGCTCGCCGCATGAGGTGGCGCGGCCGACGCTGCGCTGCATCGTCGGGATGGGCTTCGGCTCGGCGCTGGCCAAGCTGTACGCCATCCGTTATCCGGACTGCAACGCCCTGATCCTCTGCGCCGACCGCGGCTATGCCGGCGGCGTGCGCAGGCAGCTGAAGCTCTGCGCGCAGGAGCTGCGCAGGCTCCCGGAATCGGCGGTCTCCGACCGGATGGACGCCTGCATGGGCGCATCCTACGACGCGCTGTTCGAGGGCACGGCCAAAAACCGCTGGCGTCTTGCGAGCACGCACGCGCTGCGGCGCTATCAGCAGGACGAGGAAAACGCCGTGCAGTACGATCTCGCGAGCTGGCGCACGGTTTTGCAGGCGGAGAGCGCCTACCGGCTGCGCGCGTGGGTGGAGCTGCTGCCGAAATACATGCCGGTCTACTTTATTTCCGGCGGCGACGACGCCGCCAACGGGCGCACGGCGGATCTAGCGCCGGTGCTCAACATGATGAAGATGAAAAACAGGGTCAATACGTTCTACAAGTTTTACAGCGGCAGCCGCCACGATGTGCTGTTCGACCGCAAACGGGACGAGACCCTTACAGATATGATCTTTTTTGTCAACCAGGTACAAAAACAAATGTGCTGAAAAATAACAGGAGGAATTTGCAATGTTAGTATCCATGCTCGAAATTATGAAGAAGGCTCAGAAGGGCGGCTACGGTGTGCTCGCGCCCAACGTCTTTAACGAGGACTCCGTCCGCGCCTGCCTGGAGGCGGCTGTGGAGCTGGACGCGCCGGTCATCATCGACGTCCTGCCCAATAACCATAAGGATCTGGTCTCCTTCGGCCGTATCGTCGGCCAGCTGGCCAACGAGGTGCGTATCCCCGTCGCGCTGAACCTCGACCACGGCGATACCTACGAGTGCTGCGTGCAGGCGATTTACGGCGGCTTCACCGGTATCATGGTCGACCGTGCCAGCCTGTCCTTTGAGGAGAACGCGAAGGAGGTCGCGTACTTTAAGCGCATCTGCGAGCCGCTCGGCATCACGGTCGAGGCGGAGTTTGGCCAGATCGCGGACGGCTGCGACTACGCCGAAAAGCGCGAGGCGTTCCTGACCGACCCCGATATGGCGGCGAAGTTCGTGGAGCTGTCCGGCTGCGACACGCTGGCGGTCTCCATCGGCATGGCGCACGGCGAGTACACCACCAAGGCGCCCGACATCGACTTTGAGCGTCTGGAGAAGATCAAGAGCAAGGTCTCCATCCCGCTGGTGTTCCACGGCGGCTCGTGGTCGGGCGACGACAACATCGCGCGCTGCTGCCGCATCGGCACGCAGAAGGTCAACATGGGCTCCGACGCCTACAACTGGGGCTATCAGAAGCTCATCGAGCACTATCAGGCCGGGACTCCGGGCGACTTCACGCTGGGCGCGCGTCAGGCGGGCAACATCATGTGGGCCGGCTACAAGGAGCGCGTGATCCACTACATGAAGCTCACCGGCTCGGAGGGCAAGAACTGGCTCAAGATCACGGACTGACCGGGAGGCCCGGAATACCGACATTTCAAAAGGAGTGGGATCCAAATGGCAACATTGGCTTTGGTGCGCATTGACGCAAGACTGATCCACGGACAGGTCTGCACGCAGTGGCTCTATAAAACCGGCGCAAAAAAGATCTATATCATCGACGATATGATCGCGAAGGACCCGTTTTTGACGTCGATCTTCCTGATGGCGACGCCGGTCGGCACCACGCTGGAGGTCATCTCGACGGCGGAGGCCGGTAAGCGCTGGCAGAACGACGAGTTCGGCGACGTGCCGGTATTCGTCCTGTTCAAGAATATGCCCATGGCCTACAAGGCCTATCAGGCGGGCTTCAAGTATCCCGCCATGCAGATCGGCAGCATCGGCGGCGGCGTCGGGCGCAAGGTCGTGCTCGGGCCGATCTCGTTTGACGACGAGGACGCCCGGATGCTGGACGAGATGGTGAAGGACGGCATGGACGGCTACTTCCAGCCCGTGCCCGACGACAAGCCCGTGCCGTGGGCAAGCGTGAAGGCGAAAAACTATCCAAATCTGTGAGGAGAGACTATAATGGACGTATGGATCCGTAAACCGACCGCCGAGGAAAAGGCGCTTCTGGAGAGCCAGCCCACGTGGGAACACGATGTGGACCGCTGGGACACCGTCTATGACGAGCGCGAGGAGACCTGCCTCGTGATCGAGGGCAAGGCGTATGTGGAGCTGCCGGACGGCACGCGCTATGACTTCGGCGTGGGCGATCTGGTCACGTTCCGCCCGGGACTCAAGTGTGTCTGGGGCGTGGTCGAGCCGATCCGCAAGCACTATATTTTCAACATGAAGCACGACTGAGAAGGCGTCTGCCGGGAGGCAGTCCCGGGACACCGAGACTGCCTCCATGCGTGTTTCAGGCGGCGAGGGAGGAATAGCGATGCAGCGGCAAACAGGCCACAAAACAGTCCTGCTGGCGCAGCGCGACTGGGCGCGGGCGCTGATGAGCAGCCTGGAGCAGATCATGGGCCCGGTAGGCGAGGTCTGCCTGCTGGACGATGCACTGCCGGAGGACGAGCTTTGCGCGCGCCTTGCGGCGCTGGCGGCGGACGCGGCGTGGCTGGCGGTATTCTGTGAGCGGATCCCGGCGCTGCCGCCGGACTTTGCGGCGAGGGAAAAGCTGCATTTTGCCGCGCCGGTGACGGTCCCGATGCTGCTGCACTACTTCTGCGGCGATGAGACCGCGCCGCCCGAGCGGCAGATCTCCGCCGCCGTGCAATATGCGGCGGAGCAGTGCATGGATGTGAACCACGTTTTTGCAGCGTATCTGCAAAAAGACCACTTTGCTGACAGGAGCTGATGAGATGACCGATAACCGGATCCGGACGATCCTGCTGATGCTCAGCCGGGAGACGGTCTGCCCCAGTCAGGCGCTGGCGGACGCCGCGGGCGTCAGCACGCGCACGATCAAGGAGGATCTCAGACAGCTCGGACAAACGCTTTTACGGCACGGCGCGCGCATCGAGGCGCATATGGGCAGAGGCTATGAGCTGAAGGTCGTAGACCGGGCTCTGTTCGACCCCTATTTTCAGCAGCTCACATCGGAGGACAGCCCGCAGAACGCGGCCGTCCCCACGAGCCGCTATGAGCGCGTGACCTATATCATCAAAAAACTGCTTTCCATTGACTATTACCTGCAAATTGAGAATCTCGCAAGCGAGCTGCTCATCAGCAGGACGACGATAACGCGGGATATGCGCGACGTGCGCGAGCGTCTGGCGGAGTTTGGCCTGACGCTCACGGTGCGCCCGAATCACGGCATCCTGCTGGAGGGGCGCGAGGCGGATAAGCGCCTTTGCATCTCCGAGGTATTTTTCCACAGCGACGCAAGTTATTTTGCCGCGGACAACGCGATGCTTCGCAGCGACCTGAACCAAAAGGAGGTCGGCGAGATCTCCGCGCTGCTGCAGACGGCGGCGGAGCGGTTTTCGCTGTCGCTCAGCGGGTACGCGTTTGAGAATATGACCGTCCACCTGCTGATCGCGCTGCGCCGGTGGCGGTTTTATAACTACGTGCAGATCGACAGCGCCACGCAGAAGCGTCTGGAGGGCAGCGCGGAGGTGCAGGCGGCGACGTGGCTGATCCATGAGCTGGAGAACCGCTATCATCTGCTGCTGCCGTATGACGAGGTGCTGTACTTTGCGCTGCACCTGCAGAACAAGTGCGTGCGCGAATCGTCGCAGGACGTGCTCAGCCGCCAGACGGGGCTGACGATGCGGCGGATCTATCAGATGCTCGCCGAGCGCTATGGCTTTTCGCCCGCACAGACGGAGCAGTTCGACCGCTACATGCGCCTGCATCTGCCCGGCATGGTGCAGCGGCTGCGCAGCGGCATCATCGCGCGCAACCCGCAGAAATACGACATTTTTGCGCAGTACCCGCTGGCGGTGCATATCTCTATGGACATCTGCCGTTTGATCTGCGAGCAGTATGGCGTGCGGATGAGCGCGGACGAGTTCTCCTACATCGTGATGTATACGAACCTGCTGCTGCTCGGGCGCAAAAAGAGCCACCTGAATATCCTGCTGGTGTGCTATCACGGCCGCGGCGAGGCGGCGGTCCTGATGAACGAACTGTCCGGCGCGATCGAGTCGTATTTCGACTCGCTCACGATCCGCACCTACGCCGACGTGCGCTCGATGGATCTGCGGCAGTACGATCTGGTGCTCTCCACCATCCCGGCGCAGACGCATCTGGACGTGCCGGTGGTGTATCTGTCGGCGGAGCCGTATTACCGCAAGAATCTCCGCCGCATCATCCGCAGCGTCCAGCGCAGGCGGATCGGGCTGGAGGAGTATCTGCGGCCGGACCGCTTTCTGAGCGGGCTTCCTGCGAGCGACCGCGCCGCGATTTTGCATCAGATCGCCGCGCAGTTCCCGGAAAAGGAGCGCGTGCTCGCGGAGCTGAACGAAGCGGAGACGTTCGTGAGCGGCGAGCTCAGCGGCGGCATCGTGCTTCTGCATACGCGCACGACGCTGCCGGAAAAATTTATCTTCTACGCCGGAACGAAAAAGCCGGTGATCTGGAAAAAGCAATATGCGCAGCATATCTTCTGGGTGAACACGCCGCAGAATGACCTCATCACGCTGGAGACGCTCTACGCCCTCCTGCGCGAGCGGCTGAACGCGGCGGACGGGAGCTGCCTGACGCGGCCCGACAGCTTTGCCGACTACCGCGCCTGGATGCTGGGGGAAGCGCTATGAGGATCCTGATGACCGGACACGGGGACTTCCCGGACGATTACCGCCGCGCGGTGCTGGCGCGCCTTGGCTGCGAGACGGCGATCGACACGCTCGCCATGCGCGAGGATGTGACGCAGTTTCGCGAGCGGGCGCAGGCGTATCTGGACGCGTCGGACGAGGATGTGACGGTATTCTCCGACATCCTGATCGGCTCGGCGACGCAGTATTTTCTCTACCTGACGCAGAGCCACCGCTTCCGGCTGTTTGCCGGGCTTCCGGCGGAGCTGACGGCGGAGCTGATCCGGCAGGGGCTGCCGGATGGCGCGGCGGCGCAGGCGCAGATCGCGCAGACGCAGCAGGCGATGCGCGCCTGCGCGCACGCAACAGACTAACAGATGGGAGCAAGCCATGATCGTATTATTTCGGATCGACGACCGGCTTTTACATGGTCAGGTCGCGTTTCTGTGGAGAAAGCAGCTGAAATTCACGCACATTCTCGTTTGCAGCGACAGTGCGGCAAACGACGGCTATACGCGGCAGATCCTGAACTTTTCCAAGCCGCAGGAGTGCACGCTGGAGATCGCGGAGATGCGCGACGCGCCGGAAAGGATCCGGCAGCTGGCGCAGAGCGAGGCGCGCGGCGTGGTGATCGTCGGCTCGCCCGCCGACGCGGCGGCGCTGGCCGACTGCCTGCCAGCGGACCAGCGGATCAACATCGGCACCATCCGTGAGCGCCCCGGCAGCCGACTGCTCGGCGAATACACGGCGCTGACGCAGGAGGATGCCCGCTATCTGCTCGCGCTTTTGCGGCGCGGGCGTGAGATCTGGATCGGGCGCTATCCGTCCGACCCGCGCCAGCCGCTGCACGAGGCGGCGCTGCGGGCGCTGTTTGAAGAAAAAATACCGGAAGCCGGAAATGACAACGGGGGAACATGAGCTATGTATGAACGCAACACAACGGTCATCAACCAAAGCGGGCTGCACGCAAGACCTGCGGCGATCTTTGTAAACGAGGCGAAGAAATATGCCTCCCGCATCACCGTGCGCAATCTGAACACGGGCCGGGACGCGGACGCAAAGTCGATGCTGAAGATCCTGACGCTCTCCATGGTGCGGCAGACACCGGTCTGCGTCCGCGCCGAGGGCGAGGACGAGCAGCAGGCGGTGGACAGCCTGATCACGCTGATCGACAGCGGCTGCGGCGAGGGGTGAGACGATGAAAACGATCTGGGCACGGCAGACCTTTACTGAGGGCATTGCCGCCGCGCCGGCCGTTGTCGTGCGCGAGCAGGTGCTTACGCCGGAAAAAGCCATGTCCGGCACCGCGCAGGACGAGGCGGAGCGCTTTGCGCGCGCCGTCGGGCGCGTCTGCGCCGAGCTGACGGAGCTTGCCGGGCAGCATGAGATCTTTGCCGCGCACTGCGAGCTGGCGCAGGATCCCGCGCTGGCGGACGAGGTGCGCGAGAAGATCAGCCGTGACGGCTGCAACGCCGAATGGGCGCTGGTGCAGACCATTGAGGAATATGTCGCCGTTTTCTCCGCGATGGAGGACGAATATATGCGCGCCCGCGGGGCGGACATCGCCGACGTTGGCAAACGGATGCTGAAGGCGCTCAAGGGCATTGACGACAGCCCGCTCGCCGAGCTTTCGGAGGACGCCGTGATCGTGGCGCGCGACCTTGCGCCGTCGGATTTTGCACAGCTCGATCTGACGCACGTGCGCGGCTTTCTCACGCGCGAGGGCGGCGTGACGAGCCACGTGGCGATCATCGCCCGCAACTACGGCATCCCGGCGCTCGTCGGTGTCGGCGAGGCGCTGGATGCCGTGCAGGACGGCACGATGCTGGCCTTTGACGCGCAGACGGGCGAGATCGTGCTGGAGCCGGATGCGGCGGCGCTGGCGCGCTTTACACAAAAGCGCGAGCAGGCCGCGCGCGAGCAGGCGCTCCTGCGGCAGGAGGAGGGGCTGCCCGCCGTTACGCTGGACGGCAGGCAGGTACGGCTCTATGCCAACGTCGGCAGTCTGGAGGAGATCCGTCTGGCCGCGCCGCGCGCGGAGGGCGTGGGCCTGTTCCGCACGGAATTTCTGTATATGCAGAGCGACCACTTCCCCACGGAGGACGAGCAGTTTGCCGCCTACCGCGAAGCGGCGCAGCAGCTGCAGGGCCGGGAGCTCATCATCCGCACGCTGGACATCGGCGGGGACAAAAAGCTCTCCTACTGCGACCTGAGCGGCGAGGAAAACCCGTTCCTCGGCTATCGCGCCATCCGCATCTGCCTGCAGCAGCCGGATATTTTCCGCACGCAGCTGCGTGCCATCCTGCGCGCAAGCGTGTACGGCGATGTGAAGATCATGTATCCCATGCTCACGTCCATCGAGGAGCTCACGCAGGCAAACGACTGCCTGCACGCGTGCATGCGGGAGCTGGACGCGGAGGGCGTCGGCTATGACCGCGCGATCCGCGCCGGTATGATGATCGAGACGCCGGCGGCGGTGATGCTGGCGGAGGAATTTGCAAAGCGCGTGTCGTTTTTCAGCATCGGCACGAACGACCTGACGCAGTATATGCTGGCGGCGGACCGCGGCAACCAAAAGGTCGCGGCGCTGTATGACCCGATGCACCCGGCGGTGCTGCGCAGCATCGACCGCGTGGCGCGCGCGGCCCATGCGGCCGGGATCCCGGTGGGGATGTGCGGCGAATTTGCGGGCAATAAAAAGGCGGCGCTGCTGCTGCTGGGGCTGGGACTCGACGAGCTGAGCATGTCACCCGGTGCGATCGCGGGTGTGCGCCACATCCTGCGGGGTGCGCGGATGGAGCGCGCGCAGGCACTGGCCGAACGCGTGCTGGCGTGCGCGGGCAAGGAGGAAGTTTTGCGCCTGCTGGAGGAAGCGGACGCCGTATGATACAAAAGGAGGAACGGACTGTGAAAAAGATTATGAACCGCCCGGAGAATTTTGTGGACGAGACCATGGAGGGCATCGTCGCCGCGTATGGCGACCGTGTGGGCTTTCTGAACGGGGATAAGCGTATCCTCGTCAACCGCCACCCCGTCCGTGACGGCAAGGTCGGCATCGTGACCGCCGGCGGCTCGGGCCACCTGCCGGTATTTCTGGGCTATGTCGGCGACAGGATGCTCGACGCGTGCATCGTGGGCGGTGTGTTCGCCTCGCCGTCCTATACCAAAATGGCGGACGCCATCCGCTTTGCCGACCACGGAAACGGCGTTTTGTGCCTGTACGGCAACTACGGCGGCGACAAGCTGAACTTCAACCAGGCGATCGAGGATGTGGAGTTTGACGACATCCGCTGCAAGACCGTTCTGGTGGCGGACGATGTGGCGTCCGCGCCGGTGGAGCAGAAGGAAAAGCGCCGCGGCGTGGCGGGCATGGTCTACGCGTTCAAGATCGCGGGCGCGGCGGCTGCTGAGGGCCGGGATCTGGATGGCGTGGCCGCGGCGGCGGAAAAGGCGCTGGCAAACACGGCGTCGATGGGTGTGGCGCTCTCGCCGTGCATCATCCCCGAGGTCGGCAAGGCCGGTTTCACCATTGCCGAGGACGAGATCGAGGTCGGCATGGGCATCCATGGCGAAAAGGGCATTGAGGTGCGCAAGATGATGACGGCGGACGAGATCGCCGACACGCTGCTGGACCGCCTGCTGGCGGAGCTGGCCCCGAAGCGCGGCGACCGCGTCAGCGTCATGGTCAACGGCCTCGGCGCCACGCCGCTGGAGGAGCAGCTCATCGTGTTCCGCCGCGTGAAGCAGCGGCTGGACGCGCTGGACGTGGAGAGCGTTATGCCGCACGTCGGCAACTTCGCCACCTCCATGGAGATGGCGGGCTTGTCCATCACGGTGATGAAGCTGGATGACGAGCTGGAAGCGCTGCTGCGGGCCCCGGCGTCCACGCCGTTCTATACGAACGCGAACAAGTGAGAGGCGGTGCGATATGAACAAACAGGATCTTCAGGGCATTTTTGAACAGCTCGCGCAGATCATGGAGGAAAACCGCGAGGAGCTGATCCGGCTCGACCAGCAGAACGGCGACGGCGACCTCGGCATCACCATGTCGAACGCCACACGGGCTGCGCAGCAGGATCTGCTGCAGTCGCAGGAGACGGATCTGGGGCGGCTTCTCAACCACGCGGCCGACTGCTTTAACGAGGCCGCGCCGAGCACGCTCGGCACCATCCTCGCGTTTTACATGAAGGGCGCGGCACGCGCGCTCAAGGGAAAGCAGCAGGCCACGTGTGAGGAAGCAGCGCGCGCTTTGCAGGCGGGCGCGGCGAATATTACCGCCAAGGCCGGTTCCAAGCCGGGCGAAAAGACGATCCTCGACGCGCTCTGCCCGGGCGCGGACGCACTGCTTGCCGCGAGCGGCAAAGCGCCGCTGGAGGCGGCCGAGGCTGCCGCAAAGGCGGCGGCGGACGGCGCGCAGTCCACGCGGCAGATGCAGGCCGTCTGGGGCCGCGCGGCGTACTATGCCGACCACGGCGTGGGCAAGTTGGACGGCGGCTCCGTCGCGGGCAGCCTGATCTTTGAGGGCATCGCGCGGTATTACCGCAAGGCGTAAAGCAAAATAAACAACGCCGGGACGTGAACGCGTCCCGGCGTTATGTTTGCGGCAGGCAGAGGGCGTGGGATATGCCAAGGGAGGCGGCGAGGGTGAGCTTGGCTTCTACTGTTTGCGGGGTGTCGTGGAGGTAGAGGTGGGCGTGCTCGGGGTCGGCGGCGTAGTCGCAGCAGAAGGCCGGGGTGTATAAGAACGGGCGCGCTGCGCGGACGGTGCGCATCTCATCGTCTGACAGACGCGTCTCCTGCGCATCCGGGCAGGGGAGGGGCAGACGGGCGCACAGCGGCTCGCACAGCAGCCACACGCGTTCACCCCAGCGCGCGAGCGCATCCCGCAGGCGTGCTTCCAGCGTCCCGCCGCACAGCTGGGAGGAGACCATGACTGGGTTTTCCGGAAAGCGGTCCGCCAGATATTCCGGCACGAGCGTGCGCGGCGTGATGGGCAGGCGCTCCGGCGGCGTCTGCGGCGCGTGAAAGTACACCCACGCATCCTGCGGCACATCACCGTCCGGCAGGGCGCGCGGCGGGACGATGAACAGCTCCTCCGCGCCGCAGCGGCTGAGGACGGAAAAGCAGCCCGTCTCCGCAAGCGCCTGCGGCGGAAAGTCGAACACTGTCAATGGACAAATCACCTCCGGTGTGCTATACTGCACTGTAGAAATATTATGCAGACAGGAAAACGCATATGCTATCATTCATCCCCGACCTTATTCTGCCCGCGCTGACCGACCTGACGCCCGAGATGCTTGCCTCTCGCGGCGTGCGCTGGCTGCTGATGGATTTTGACAACACCATCGTGCCGTACACCACCGACGAGCCGGCGCCCGAGATGCTCCGCTGGCTGCGCGCCATGCAGGCCTCGCCGGTAAAGCTCTGCATCGTCTCGAACTCCAAGCGCCCGCGGGTGGTGCTGTTTGCGGAAAAATACGGGCTGGACTGCATCACGCACGCGAAAAAGCCGTTTTCCCACGGCATCCGCGCCGCGCAGGTGCGCTTCGGCTTCCGGGCGGACGAGGCGGCGCTGGTGGGCGACCAGATCTACACGGACGTGCTCGGCGCGAACTGCGCGGGGCTGACGTCGGTGCTCGTCTCCGCGATCTGCAATCACAATCTGCCGCTGAAGCTCCGGCATGTTGCGGAGCTGCCGTTTATTGCCATCGGAAAAAGGAGGATACAACATGAGCAATCTGGAAAAATATCGTAGCCTGCTCTCGGATGTGGACGCGCTGCTGCTGACGGGGCGTGTGAACCGGATGTACGCGGCGCAGTACGGCGTGGCCGAGGGCGTGTGCGTCGTCACGCGCGAGGAGGCATTTTATCTCACCGACGGGCGCTATTTCGAGGCCACGCAGAACGGCCTGCCGGATTTCACGGTGCTGCTGGTCGACCGCGCGCACACGTATACCGACCGCATCAACGAGATCATCGCGAAATACACCGTCAAGACGCTCGGCTTTGAGGAAGCGGAGCTGAGCTACGCCGAGTATCAGAAATACGCCGCCAAGCTGCACGCTGTGCTCGTGCCGTATCAGGACAGGCTGGACGCCCCGCGCGCGGCCAAGGAGCCGTGGGAGCTGGAGCGGATGCGCGCGGCGCAGCAGGTGACGGACAAGGTCTTTCTGGAGCTTCTGGACGTCATCCGCGCCGGTATGACCGAAAAAGAGCTGGAGGCGGAGCTCATCTACCGCCTGTACAAATACGGCGCGGAGGAGCCGTCGTTCGATCCCATCGTCGTCTCCGGGCCCAACACGAGCCTGCCGCACGGCGTGGCGGGGCAGCGGGAGCTTGACTACGGCGATTTTGTGACGATGGATTTCGGCGCGCGGGTGGACGGCTACTGCGCCGATATGACGCGCACGGTGGCGCTGGGCTTTGTGACGGAGGAGATGGCCACGGTGTACGACACCGTCCTCAAAGCGCAGCTGGCGGGCATCGCCGCCACGCACGCGGGCGTTTTGGGCAGGGATGTGGACGCCGCGGCGCGCGAGGTCATCAGCGCCGCGGGCTATGGCGACTATTTTGTCCACTCCTACGGCCACGGCCTTGGCATTCAGATCCACGAGGCGCCGTATGCAAGCCCGGCGGGCGACAAGCCGCTGTGCGCCGGAGCGGTCGTTTCGGCCGAGCCGGGCATCTATCTGCCGGGCAAATTCGGCGTGCGCATTGAGGATGTGACCGTCATCACCGAGAGCGGCGCGGACATCCTGACCCGCAGCCCAAAAAAATTGATTATTTTGTGAGAATCGCTTGAAAAATGCGCCGCTATGGTGTAAAATCAAACTGCTATTTTTTTGCAATGTCGAAACTGAACATAATTGGAGGAATTATTTATGGCAACCATTACCGCCGGTGATTTCAGAAACGGTAAGACGTTTGAAATGGACGGCAAGATCATGCAGGTCGTGGAATTCCAGCACGTCAAGCCCGGCAAGGGCGCTGCATTCGTCCGCACGAAGATGAAGAACATCGTGACCGGCGCCGTCACCGAAACTTCGTTCAACCCCACGGCGAAGTTCGAAGAAGCGTTCATCGAGCGCAAGGATTATGAATACAGCTATAACGACGGCGACCTGTATTACTTCATGGATCAGGAAACGTTCGATATGCTGCCGCTCAACAAGGATGTTCTGGATGACTCCTTCCGCTTCATCAAGGAGAACACCATGTGCAAGCTCCTGAGCTATAAGGGCAATGTGTTCGGCGTGGAAACTCCGAACTTTGTGGAGCTTGAGGTCACCAAGGCCGATCCGGGCGTCAAGGGCGATACCGCCACCAACGTCACCAAGCCCGCCACCGTGGAGACCGGCGCTGAGATCAAGGTCCCGCTGTTCATCAACGAAGGCGACCGCATCCAGATCGACACCCGCACGGGCGAATATCTGGGCCGCGCGAAGGGATAAATCAAACCGTCTGCCAAGAAAGGAGAACGCAAGATGACACTTTCCGAAAAGTCCGCATACCTCAAGGGGCTCATGGATGGGCTGAAGCTCGACACCGAAAAGAATGAGGGCAAGCTGATCGCCGCGATCGTCGATATGCTCGGCGATGTGGCCGAGACCGTCACCGATCTGGAAGATGTTGTCGACACCATCTCCGACGAGCTGGATTGCATCGAGGAGGATCTCGACACCATCGACGAGTATCTGATGGATGATGAGGACGACGAGGACGAGTACGATTACGACGACGAAGATGACGACGATGCGTACGACTTCGGCGACGATGAGACCCTGTATGAGGTTAAGTGCCCGACCTGCGGCGAAGAGATCACCATCGACGAGGACATGCTCGACGAGGGCTCGACCGTCTGCCCGAACTGCGGCGAAGAGCTGGAGTTCGACATGGAAGAAGACGAAGACGGCGACGAGGAATAATATTAAAAAAAGAACCTCCCGATAGGGAGGTTCTTTTTTATGTAGGGGAGCGGTTTGACCCGCCCGCCTGTGGGCAGCTGCGGCTTTTGCACGCACTGCGGAATGGTAGGCGCCCCATACCTTCCCCTCGGGGAAGGTGGCGAGCGAAGCGAGCCGGATGAGGGCCGGGGAGCATTTGCGATTTGCTTTGCATGCCCAGCTAAACGCAGCTGCTCCCCGGCCCTCATCAGTCTGCGGAGCGAAGCTCCGCAGCCAGCTTCCCCGAGGGGAAGCCAAGGGGGCTCCAGCGAATCGGCGCTGCTCAAAAAGAACGATATTGCGCACCAGCGGGCGGACAGA
Organism: uncultured Oscillospiraceae bacterium; assembly: GCA_934631005.1. GTDB lineage: Bacteria > Bacillota > Clostridia > Oscillospirales > Oscillospiraceae > CAG-170. Next base: position 81,988 of record CAKTXA010000002.1, on the reverse strand, counting down.
GTCGTCCGCCCCTACAGGGCAAAGCCAGAAAAGCGCCCGGGCATGGGCCCGGGCGCTTTTGGATGTTACTTTACAGAGCGGTAAGGTAGACGCGTTCGCCGTCGATCTTCCAGACCTGATCGTTGATGGTGGAGTCGCCTTCGCTGCTGCCGCTGGTGATTTCGTAGTTGAACATCTGCCTCAGCGTTGCGGCCGTCAGCGGGTTGGCTGTGTTGTTTTCATCAAGAATGCTGCACGAATTGAAGTTCACTTCGATAGGTACCTTTGTGCCGGACGCGATACCGCTTTCCAGATCGGCAAAATAGTCCTTGCTGAACGTACAGTTGGTGAGCGTTGTGTTGCCATACATTTTGAGCGTTGCATATCCGGCACCCTTGCCGAACGAGCAGTTGTTGAAATAGAACTGCTCGGCGGCACTGTCAAAGCTGGTCCAGCCGTTGAAGGACGAATCCGTCGCGCTGAAGGTGATGTTTGCACCGCCGTTGACATTGAACGGATAAATGCTGGTCAGCTCGCAGCCTGTCAGCGTGATGTCCGTATTTCTGCAGTTTGCAAAGTGAATGGCCTTGAAGCAGTCCGTGATGGTCACGTTTTCAAAGCTCAGAGAACCGCCGCTGGTGCTCGCGGTAACGCCATAGGCTTCGCCGACGCTGTCAACATTGCCCGTGATCGTGATATTTTTCAGCGTAAAGTCAGAATCACCGGTTACCTTAATAACGGAGCCTTTCTTTTCCACATGGGAAACGATCGTATGGCCGCCGCCGTCGATCGTCAAATCCTTGTTAACAACGATCGGCTCAGACGTTGTGACGTCATCCAGAAGCTTGATGGTGTCGCCCGCGCTGCAGGCAGCCAGGGCTTCCGTAAGCGATTCGTATTTGCCCGCACCGACCTGCATGATGTAATTGCCAGCGCGCTCGCTGACCGTCCACACATCATTTTCTTCCGTCACTTGATAGCCCGGCGCCACAAAGTTGCCATGCGGATTCTCACTTGCGCTGTCGGATGGATCATAGTGCGCAAACGTGCCGCCGGTGACGGTGATGGTCGCCGTGCCGTCTTTGTTGCTCTCGTCAAGGCAGTTCAGCGTATAGCGGTAAGGCGCATCACCCGTGCCGCCGGCTTTCTGCTGAATGGAAAAGTCACCGCCACGGATCGTCAGCTCGCCGTCATAAACGTACACAGCGGAAATATTGCCAACAAATGTTCCGTTTTCGATGGTGCACTTGACGCCCTCATCAAAGAGGTCGATCGCATAGCAGTCGCTCTCCTTGGCCTGCAGCGTGCCGTTGCCGGTGATGGTCAGATCGCCGTTTTCACGCACAGAGATGAGGGACCAGTGATTCTTGTCCGTATCCCACAGGTCTGTGGTGTTGCTGATGGTCTTGCCGTTCAGGTCAAGCGTGACCGTACCGGTCACAAGAAGCGGCGTATCGAGCGTGACATCCTTCGTCAGCTTCACGGTGCCGCCTGCGTTCACGGCGTCCTGAAGCGTCAGATAGTAGGTGCCGTTGACAGACGCTTCCGCATAGCTGGGGTCGACCGCACCGCAGGAGCACTTGTGGGTCGTCTCGTCATAGCTGTGCGAATGCGCATGGCCGACAGACTTCGGGCGCTCCACGGTCTCGAGGACGATGTGGATGTCGTTGGCGTCCACGCTCTTGCCGTTGACCTTCAGGCTCTTCGCGCTCGCGGCGGCGACGACCTTGGTGCCGGCGGGCGCGTTCTTGATCTGCACGTCCTCAGCGACGACCACGATGATGCCGTCGACATCGTCGGCCTTGACCGTCGCGCCGTCCTCATCGGCGTAGACGGCGATGGCGCGGTCGAGGATGGTCACGAACTGCGCACGGGTGATATTCGCGAGCGCGGCCAGACGGCTGCCGCTCACGCCGCTCACGATGTCCGCGCGAAGCAGCGCCGCAACGTAGCCGCGGGCCCAGTCCGGGACGTTCACGGCGTCAGCATAGCCGTTCAGCACGGATGTGCCGACGGGCTCGATGCCCAGCGCACGCGCCAGCATGACCATCGCGCGGGCGCGGCGAATGGTCTCGTTGGGGCGCACTGTGCCGTCGGCGTAGCCGTTCAGGATGCCGGCCGCCGCGCAGCGGTTGATGGCGTCATAGTACCACGCGTCCGCGAGGTTGTCGCTGAACCCGGCGTCATCGGCGGCGGGCAGTCTGAGCAGCTTCGCAAGGATGGTAGCGAGCTGGGCGCACGTCAGGTCGCTGTCGGGCGCGAACGCGTCGCCCGTGCCCTGCACGACGCCGGCGTCCGACCAGCGCTCGATCGAGCCTTCAGCCCAGTGGCCGTCTGTGTCGGTGTAGCTCGCTGCCAAAACCGACATCGGCAGCAGCGCCGCGATCAGACACAGGGCGACCAGCAGCGACAAAATTCTACGTTTCATAAGGATTCCTCCTGTAGAAATTATATATTCCGCAGCTCCCTGCGGGTTAGATTACATAAAAATGCCCGGATATGATTATATTACCATATTTTCTACAGTTTGCAAGCCCTAATTTTGTCAGATTTTCTACACCTGCACACGGAAAAGCGCGCGGCCGGATTGACTTTTTTCGGCGGAAATTATACTATAAACAAAATACCACGCGGCGCGGCGCGCCGGAAAAGGGGAGGACTCTATGTATTTTATCGGCATTGACCTCGGCACATCGTCCTGCAAGCTGCTGCTGGTGGACGAAAGCGGCGCGATCCTGAACACCGTGGCGCATGACTATCCGCTGAGCTTCCCGCATCCGGGCTGGTCGGAGCAGCGGCCGGAGGACTGGTGGAAGGCCGTTGTGACCGGCGTTCCCGAGCTGCTGGCGGGCTTTGACGCGGCGCAGGTCGCGGGCATCGGCGCGGGCGGCCAGATGCACGGCCTGGTCGCGCTGGATGCACACGACAACGTCATCCGCCCGGCCATCCTGTGGAATGACGGACGCACGGCCAAAGAGGTCGACTATCTGAACAACGTCATCGGCAAGGACAGACTCTCGGCGTGGACGGCGAACATTGCCTTTGCGGGCTTTACCGCGCCGAAGCTCCTGTGGATGCGCGAAAACGAGCCGGAGAACTTTGCGCGGATCGCGAAGATCATGCTGCCGAAGGATTATGTAAACTACAAGCTCACCGGCGTCCACTGCTGTGACTACTCGGACGCGTCCGGCATGCTGCTTTTGGACGTGGCGCACAAGCGCTGGTCGCCGGAGATGCTGGACATCTGCGGTGTACAGGCGTGCCAGATGCCAGAGCTGTTTGAAAGCTATGAGGTCGTGGGCACGCTCACACCGGACGCGGCGAAAACGCTGGGCCTGCCGGAAAGCGTAAAAGTGGTCGCGGGCGCGGGCGACAACGCTGCCGCGGCGGTCGGCACCGGCACGGTCGGCGCGGGCGGCTGCAACCTCTCGCTCGGCACATCCGGGACGATCTTCATCTCGTCCGACAAATTCGGCGTCGACCCCAACAACGCCCTGCACGCGTTCTGTCACGCCGACGGCGGCTATCATCTAATGGGCTGTATGCTCTCCGCCGCCAGCTGCAACAAGTGGCTGTGCGAGGAGATTTTCAAAACGTCCGACTTTGCGGGCGAGCAGAAGGATATTTCCGAGGAAAAGCTGGGCGACAACCACGTGTATTTCCTGCCGTATCTCATGGGTGAGCGCAGCCCTATCAACGACACGAACGCCCGCGGCACCTTCACCGGCATGACGATGGACACGAGCCGGTCTGACATGGTGCAGGCGGTTTTGGAGGGCGTGGCGTTCGCCATCCGGGATTCGTTCGAGGTGGCGAAGTCGCTCGGCATCAACATCCCGCGCTCGAATATCTGCGGCGGCGGCGCGAAGAGCCCGCTGTGGCGCAAGATCTTCGCGAACGTCCTCGGCATCCCGCTCGACATGGTGAAAACGGAGCAGGGCCCCGGCTATGGCGCGGCGATGCTGGCGATGGTCGGCTGCGGCAAATTTGCGACGGTGCAGGAGGCCGCCGACGCGCTCGTCGAGGTCGCGTCCACGACCGAGCCGGACGCTGCGCTCACGGTGAAGTATGAGCGCCGCTATCAGAGCTTCCGCAGGCTCTATCCCGCGCTGAAGGACGTGTTTGCGGCGCTGTAACGAAAAATGGAGTAGAAGCACATGAGTAATTTTTTTGACGCGGTCGTGGATATTCTGCGGCAGGATGAGCGGTTTTTCTCGCCGGAGGGCGAGCTGCTGCGCAACGCCGTGTATGCGTGCGCGATGAAAATGGATGCGCGGCTCATCCGGCTGCTGTATGAAAATGAAGCCACCCGTGCACGCTTTTTTACGGATGTGGACGGGATCGCGGTGTTTGACAAGGTCGGCTTCGGCTGGGTGGTCAACAACCGCGAATTCCTGCCGGATTCGTACACGCGGTATAAAAACCGCATCGGCCTGACCGACGCGCGCGGGGGCTATCTCGCGGCGTCCGGCGATGTGGAGCTGGCGTTTCCGTATAAGGACTGCGTGCTCGAGGGCGGGCAGACGAAGGAGGATCAGCGGCGGACGGAGATCTTTTACAACGAGACGCTCGCGCCTGACGCGATCGACCGGCTGCTGGAGCCCAAGGTGCTGGCAGGCGCGGTGCGCTACGCCCCCGGCGGCGCGGCGGAAGGGGACGTGCGATTCCACAGCGGCGACAACCTGGTCATCCAGGGCAACAACCTGCTCGCCATCGCGTCGCTGCTGCCGGTGTATGAGGGGAAAGTGCGTCTTATTTACATCGACCCGCCTTACAACACCGGCACGGACTCGTTTTCGTATAACGACCGCTTCAGCCGCAGCGCGTGGCTGACGTTCCTCAAAACAAGGCTCCAGCTGGCGCGGCGTCTGCTCGCGCCCGACGGGGCGATCTATGTGCAGCTGGACTATCATCAGGCGCACTACGCCAAGGTGCTGATGGACGAGATCTTCGGCGAAGAGAACTTCCAGCGGGAGATCATCTGGCGCATCGGCTGGCTGTCCGGCTACAAAACGGTGGACAACAACTGGATCCGCAATCACGATACGATCCTGTTCTACTCCAAAAGCAGCGACCAGCTGCGTTTTTTCAAAAATTACATCCCGCGCGCAGAGTTTAAGGACATCGCCAAGGGAAGCGCCGAGCGGTATCCCATCGAGGACGTGTGGAACGCGAGCGAATATGACGACCTGAACAGCATCGCCATCGTGTCGTTCTCGGGCGAGACGGTCTCCAAAATGCTGCAGCCCGGCGATGAGGTGAAGGGACAGAAGTCCGAAAAGCTGCTCGAGCGCATCCTTAAGGCACACACGCAGCCGGGCGACCTTGTGCTCGACTTCTTCGGCGGCACGGGCACCACGGCCGCAGCTGCACTGAAAACGGGCCGCCGCTTTATCCTTTGCGAGCAGCTGGAGAAGCACGTAGACATTATCCTGCGCCGCCTGCAAAAGGTGATGGACGGTGAGCAGAGCGGCATCTCGAAGCCGAACGGCTGGCGCGGCGGCGGATCGTTCGTAGCCTGCGAGCTGGCAAAGCTCAACGCGGCGTACATGGACCGTATTCAGGACGCGTCTGACCCCGCGGCGCTCGGCGCGATCTGGGCGGATATGCAGGCGACGGGTCTCATCAGCTGCCGCGTCGACCCGCGCACCGTCGACCCCGCGGCGGCGGACTTTGCGGCGCTGAGCCTTGCCGATCAAAAGCGGCTGCTGTGTGAGTTGCTGGACAAAAATCAACTTTATGTAAACCTATGCGATCTGGATGACGCAAGCTATGCCGTCCGCGAGGAAGATAAGCGCTTTACAAAGAGCTTCTACGGGGAGGGCTGAGCGATGGAGTTCCTCTATCAAAAGCTCGACGTGCTGCGCGAATACGGCAGCGGCGCGGAGCTCCCGGCCTGCATCCCGGAGAATCTGAACCCGCAGTTCGAGCTGCGGCCCTATCAGATGGCCGCGTTTGAGAATTTTATCACCTATTTCGAGAACAAAAAGATGTGCAAGCGCCCGACGCAGACGCTGTTTCACATGGCGACCGGCTCCGGAAAAACGCTCATCATGGCGGGGCTGATGCTGTATCTCTATCAGATGGGATACCGCAACTTCCTGTTTTTTGTGAACCTGTCGAACATCGTCAAAAAGACGAAGGACAATTTTCTGAATCCCGCGTCCGGCAAGTACCTGTTCGCGAAGGAGCTGCGCATCAGCGGCGAGGCCGTGCCCATCCGCGAGGTGCGCAATTTCCAGACTGCGGACGAAAACGCCATCAACATCTGCTTCACCACCACGCAGGCGCTGCATTCCGACCTCTGGCTCACGAAGGAGAACGCCGTCTCGTTCGACGACTTTGCGGGAAAGAAGATCGTCCTCATCTCCGACGAGGCGCACCACCTGAACGTGGACACGAAAAAGCTCAAGGCCGGGTCGGAGGAGGACCGGCTGTATCACAGCTGGGAGCAGACGGTGCGGCGCATTTTTGAGGCCGGGCGCGACAACGTCCTGCTGGAGTTCACCGCCACGTGCGACCTCAATAACCCGCAGATCCTCGCGGAGTATCGGGACAAGATCGTCTATGACTATCCGCTCGCCAAATTCCGGGCCGATGGCTTTTCCAAGGAGATCAAAACGCTCCGCACCGACGTGTCGGTCATGGAGCGTGCGCTGCAGGCCATCGTCCTCAGCCAGTACCGGCTGAAGATATTTCAGGACCACCGGCTGCAGATCAAGCCCGTGGTGCTGTTCAAGTCCGCGAAGATCGCGGACAGCGCGGCATTTCAGGCCGCGTTCCAGCAGACCGTCGCGGCGCTGACCGGCCCGGAGCTGCGCCGCATCTCCGAGCTGACCGACAACGGGACGCTCCATGAGGCGTATGCCTACTTTGAAAAGAGCGGCATCACCTTTGACCAGCTCGCGCAGGAGCTGCGGGACGATTTTTCTGCCGGGCACTGCATCTCCGCCAACGACGACCGCGAGGCCGAGGCGCGCCAGCTGGCGCTCAACTCGCTCGAGAGCGCGAATAATCCCTACCGCGCGGTGTTCGAGGTGAAGCGGCTGGACGAGGGCTGGGACGTTCTGAACCTCTTTGACATTGTGCGCCTGTATGAGACGCGCCAGTCCAGCGGCAAAAAGATCTCGCCCGCCACCATCTCCGAGGCGCAGCTCATCGGCCGCGGCGCGCGCTACTGCCCGTTCCGCGTGGAAGCGGAGCAGGAAAAATACAAGCGCAAATATGACGGCGATCTGGAGCATCCGCTGCGCATCTGCGAGGAGCTGTATTACCACTGCCAGAACGACAGCCGCTACATCGCGGAGCTCAACAGCGCCCTTAAGGAGATCGGCGTGGATCTGCAGAACGTGGTGACGCGCCAGTACCGGCTGAAAGACGCGTTCCGCGCAGACCCGCTGTATACGGACGGGCTCGTTTTTGTGAACAGCCGCGCGGAGACGTGCGGCGCGGAGCAGGACGCGCTTGCGGCCATCCGCGCGCGGAGCTTTGCCGTGCGGCTTGCAACGGGCAGCTCGGCGGAGGACACCATCTTCGCCGGGGAGGGGATGAGCGCCGAGCATACGGCCCCGGCGTTCACCTGCCGGAGGACGCTGCGGGAGCTGGCGGAGGAACACTATGCCGCCGCGTATAAGGCGCTCTGCCGCCAGCCGGCGCTGCGCTTTGACCGCCTGCGGCGGCACTTCCCGGCGCTGCGCTCGGCAAGGGAATTTCTCACGAGCGGGCAGTATCTCGGCGATGTGTGCATCGAGCTGACGTCGGCGTATCAGAGCCCGCCGCCGGGCGTCTGGTATACGGCCTGTCTCAGTGCGCTCGGGCGCATCGAGGATACGATCGGCGCGCTGCAGCCGGAGTATACCGGCGAGACGGCCTTCCGGCCGCTGTACATCCACGATGTGTTCCGCGATAAAAAATGCAGCTACACCCTGCAGGCTGAGGGCGGCGCGGGCTATTCGCAGAACGACGGGAGCGTGGCGCCGGAGTGGCGGATGGATCTGTCGCACGAGGACTGGTTCGCGTTTGAGGATCAGTTCGGTACGGGCGAGGAAAAGGCGTTTGCCGCGTATTTTAAGACGTTTGTCCCGGCGCTGCGGGAAAAATACGATACCGTCTGGCTCATCCGCAACGAGCGGCAGCTGCATCTTTACGCCTTTGATGGCGGCGAGCGCTTTGAGCCGGACTATGTGCTCCTTCTGCGGCGGCACACGGCAGACGGCGACGAGCAGACACAGGTGTTTCTCGAGCCGAAAGGGAGTCACCTCATCGAAAACGACCGCTGGAAGGAGGACTTCCTCCTCCGGCTGGAGCGCGAGGCCGTCCCCATCCGCACATTTGCCGACGGCTGCACCTACAAGCTCTGCGGCTTCCACTTCTTCAACCGCGACGAGCGGGCGCGGGAGTTTGCGGACGATATGAACAGCCTACTATAAGGCAACACCGCGCAATTGCGTCTGCGCGCTTCGGCGGATCTTTTCCGCCAATGCTGCGGTTCGAACCGTGCGAAATACACAAAGTATTCCTGCACGGTCCAAACCTTGCCTTGGCGAAAAATCTCTCGCCGAATCTGCTTGCCGAATTGTGCGGTGCTGCCTAAGAAAAAACCTGCCGATACGTTTGTATCGGCAGGCTTTTGTGCTATTTACTTGCCTTCTTCCGCCAGTGCGCGGTCGAGGGCCTTGGCCAGCTGGTCGGGGCAGGACGTCTCCTTCATGCCGCAGCGGATGCCGCGCAGTTTGTCGGCCAGCTCCTTTGCGGGCATGCCCACCGCCAGACGGCTGATGCCCTGCAGGTTGCCGTTGCAGCCGCCGGTGTAGGCGACGCTTTTGACGATGCCGTCCTCGATCTCAAAGTCGATCTTCGTGGAACAGGTGCCGCGGGTGCGGTATTCATAGTGCATATCGTTTCTCCTTTGCAGTCCGTTACTGTGTGAGCGCGCAGAGCGTCATCTGCGCGTAGTCCGCCAGCGCCTGCGGGGACAGCAGCAGCTGGCAGCCGCGGCAGCCGGCGCTGACGCCGATCTCATCGTATAGCGCGGCGCTCTCGTCTAAGAATGCGGGGAATTTTTTCTTCATGCCCACGGGGCTGCAGCCGCCGCGGATGTAGCCCGTGACGGGCAGGAGCTGCTTGACGGCGATGAGCTCGATCTTCTTCTCCTGCGCCGCCTGCGCGGCCTTTTTGAGGTCCAGCTCGCAGCAGACGGGGATGCAGAACACGCAGTAGCCATGCTTTTCGCCGTGCGCCACGAGCGTTTTGAAAATTTGCTCCGGCGGCATGCCGATGCCCTCGGCGGCGTGCATGCCGTTGAGGTCATTTTCGTCAAAGTCATACTCCGCCGCGCGGAAGGGGATCTTCGCCTGCGTCAGCAGCCGCATGGCGTTTGTTTTTGTCATAAGCGTCACTTCCCTGCGGGAATTATAGCAGATGCGCGCGCAACTTGCAAGCGGCGCGAAAACCTGCTATAATACGGGCGAATTTGACATGGGAGGTCTACGGTATGTCGATCGAAAAGGTACGGGCGTATTTTAAGACGCTTGGCATAGAGGATAGAATTCTGGAATTTGACGTCTCCAGCGCCACGGTGGAGCTGGCGGCGCAGGCCGTGGGCGTGGAGGGCGCGCGCATTGCGAAAACGCTGTCGTTCCTGCTGGGTGACGGCTGCATCCTCATCGTGGCCGCGGGCGACGCCAAGGTCGACAACAAGCGCTACAAGGCGCAGTTCGGCGCGAAGGCGAAGATGCTGCCGCATGACGACGTGCCGGAATATATCGGCCACGCCGTGGGCGGCGTGTGCCCGTTTGCGGTGAAGGAGGGCGTGAAAGTATATCTGGATGAGTCCCTTAAGCGCTTCCAGACCGTTTTCCCCGCCGCGGGCAGCAGCAACAGCGCCATCGAGCTGACCATCCCGGAGCTGGAGCAGTACTCAAACTTCACGCAGTGGGTGGACGTCTGCAAGGGCTGGCGGCCGGACGAAGAATAAGCGAAAAGCATCCGCTTCGGCGGATGTTTTTTTCTCTTCCGCAAATACTAACTGCAAATTTTCTGCAGGAGGGTTTATGATGGCGGAGGAAAAGAATCAGGAGCAGACGCAGCAACAGCGTGTGATCGACCTCGGTGCGGCCACGACGAAGTCCAGCCGCGGCACGGTGTACACGCTGACCGTGGTCGGGCAGATCGAGGGGCACCAGCTGCTGCCCGACACCGTGAAAACAACGAAATATGAGCACGTCATCCCGCTGCTGGCGGCGGTGGAGGAGAGCGAGGACATCGACGGCCTGCTGCTGCTTCTCAACACCGTGGGCGGCGACGTGGAGGCGGGGCTGGCCATTGCGGAGCTGATCGCGGGGATGAAAAAGCCCACGGTCTCGCTCGTGCTCGGCGGCGGGCACTCCATCGGCATCCCGCTGGCGGTGTCGTGCAAGCGCTGCCTCATCGCGCCCACGGCCAGCATGACCGTGCACCCGGTGCGCATGACAGGGCTGGTCGTGGGCGCGCCGCAGACGTATCAGTATTTTAACCGCATTCAGGAGCAGATCGTGGATTTCGTCACGAAAAACTCCAAGATCTCACGCGAAAAGTTCATGGAATATATGATGGCGACGGATGAGATCGCGACGGACGTCGGTACGGTCGTCTATGGCCGCGAAGCGGTGGCGTCGGGGCTGATGGACCAGCTGGGGAGCCTGTCTGACGCGCTTTCCTGTCTGCATCGGCAGATCGCGCAGCAGCGCAGACGGCAGACAAAATCGCAGACAAAGTGAATGGGGATGGAAATATTCTTCGATCTGTGCTAATATAGTAGCGTGTGGCCGCGCAGAGCGCGGCAGCTGCCGGATCGGAGGGAACGCATATGACATACTGGAGCGCGGCGCTGTTGGGTTTGGTTCAGGGATTGGCGGAGTTTTTCCCCATCTCCAGCTCCGGCCATCTGGCTGTTTTGCAGAGCTTTCTGCGCATCGGCATCCCAGAGGATCAGCTGTTTTTTGACGTGCTGCTGCACCTTGGGACACTGGCGGCGGTGATCCTCGCGTTCTGGCAGGATGTGCGCGCCGTATTCTGTGAGGCGCTGTATACGCTGCACCTGAAGCGCCGTCCGCACGGCAAAAAGCCGGACGGGCTGCAGAAGCGGATGCTGGCGTTTCTCATCATCGCAACGCTCCCGCTCGGCGTGATGGTGTTCCTCAAAAAATATGTCGAGCCGCTGTATCATAACACGTTTTTCATCGGCTTTGCGCTGCTCGTGACGGGCGGGCTGCTGTTCTGGGCCGACCGCGCGGGGCACGGCAACAAGGACCTTCGCAGCGCGACCGGACTGGACGCGCTCATCGTGGGCATCGCGCAGGCGATCGCGGTGGTGCCGGGCCTGTCCCGCTCCGGGACGACGATCACGGCGGGGCTTCTGTGCGGCTTTGACCGCAGCTTTGCGGTGCGGTTTTCGTTTTTGCTTTCCATCCCGGCGGTGCTGGGGGCGAATCTCCTGTCACTCGTGGACGCCGTGACGGCGGGCATCGACTGGTCGTATCTGCCGATGTACCTTGTGGGCGTGGCGGCTGCGTTTGTGTCGGGGTATCTGGCGATCTATCTGCTGCGGATGCTGATGCAGCGCAGCCGGTTCGGCGGATTTGCATATTACTGCTGGGGCGCGGGTCTGGTGACGCTCATCCTGTCGCTCGTTGCATGAGGTGAAGAAGAATGGCTTCCAGAAAACAGACGAAAAAATCGGCTGCCGCGCGCAGCACAGCAAAGCAGCCGCAGCGCGGCGGCAAGCGCGCCGCCAAGGCCAAACGCCCCATCCGGCGCGAGGTCGGCGCGGGCGTGTGCCTGCTGCTGGGGCTGTGCGCGGCGCTGGCGTGCTTCGGCATCGACGCGCCGGGGCTGAATCTGCTGTCGCTCCTGTTCCGGGGGCTCATCGGCGCGGGGCTGTACATACTGCCGTTTTCGCTTTTGATGGGCTTTATCATCCTGCTGCTGCACGACGGGCGGCCGGTGGCGCTGCGCGTGACGTGCGCGATGCTGCTGAGCGTGACCATCGGGGCGCTGGTGCACGTGTTTACGGGCGGCGCGTCTGCCGGAGCGGACGGGCTGATCGCGGCGCTGTGGCAGTCGGGCATTGACGATGTGTCCGGCGGCGTGCTCGGCGGACTTCTCGCCGAGGGGCTGATGGTGCTCATCGGGAGCGTCGGCGCGGCGATTGTGCTGCTGGCGGCGCTGCTGCTGGAGCTCATCACCACGCTCAACATGACCATCTCCGGTATCATCACCGCCATCCGCAACCGCCCGCGGCCCGAATATGACGAGCCGAAGCGCGAGCATCCCGACCCCGCGCAGACGATCGTGAACCATGTGGCGCAGAAGCAGATCGAGCGCACGGAGCGCCGCGCGGCGCGGTCGGAGTTCGACCTGCCCATCGACGATCCGCCGCTGGCGGGCGGGCAGGGGAGCGCGCCGGAGGCCGCTCCGGCTCCGCAGAGCGCGCCGCGGCGCAAAAAGGGCGAGCGGCCCGTTTCGCCGGACGAATTTTTGACGCAGCAGCGCCGCCCGCAGCCGCAGGAGACGCAGCCCGAGGACTCGGAGCACAAGCAGCGCTTTGACGCGCTGCTGGAGGAATTTGACCCGGCGCTGCGCGGCAAGACCGGCGCGCAGCAGATGCCGCCGCTTGTGCTGGAGCATATGCCCATACCGGACGCCCCGGCGGCAGCGCCTGCCGCGGAGCCGCCCGCCGCCGCTCCGGCGGAGCCTGCGCCCACCGCGCCGGAATTTACCGAGGAGAAGATCAAAAAGAGCGACGTTTTGCAGGAGGCCGCGAAGATCGACCAGCAGGTGAGCGCGCAGGAGGAAAAGCCTGCCTACCGCTATCCGCCGATCGACCTGCTCGTGAGCGGCTCGGGCAAGACCGTGGATGGAACGGAAGAGATGCGCCAGAATTCCGCGCGTCTGAGCGACACGCTCGTGAGCTTCGGCATCGAGGCCAGCATCATCAACGTCACCCGCGGCCCGTCTATCACGCGCTATGAGCTGGAGCTGAGCCGGGGGACGAAGCTGTCCAAGATCACGAATCTGGCCGACGATATTGCCCTCGCGCTCGGCGCGTCGGGCGTGCGCATCGCGGCCATCCCCGATAAGATCTCTGTCGTCGGCATCGAGGTGCCGAACCGCACGGTGTCCACCGTGCTGGCGCGGGATGTCATCGACTCGCCGGAATTTAAGCGCAGCAGGTCGTGCATCTCCTTTGCCGTGGGCAAGGACATCGGCGGCAATCAGATCGTGGGCGACATCGCAAAGCTCCCGCATCTGCTTATCGCCGGTACGACCGGCTCCGGCAAGTCGGTGTGCATGAACAGCCTGATCGTGTCACTGCTGTATAAGTCCCGGCCGGATGAGGTCAAGCTCATCATGGTCGACCCCAAAATGGTCGAGCTGCGTATCTATGACAAGATCCCGCATCTGCTCATCCCCGTTGTGACCGACCCCAAAAAGGCGGCGGGCGCGCTGCAGTGGTCTGTGACGGAGATGATGCGCCGCTACCGCACGCTGGCAGACGCCGGGGTGCGCGATCTGGAATCGTTCAACAAGGTCGCCCGCAGCACGGGCGAATATGAGCCGATGCCGCGCATCGTTGTGGTCATCGACGAACTGGCCGACCTCATGCTGGTGGCGGCCAAGGAGGTCGAGGAGTCCATCTGCCGCGTGGCCCAGATGGGCCGCGCCGCGGGCGTGCATCTGGTCATCGCCACACAGCGTCCGTCAGCGGACGTCATCACAGGCCTGATGAAGGCAAACATCCCGTCGCGCATCGCGTTCGCGGTGGCGTCGGCGATGGAGTCGCGCATCATCCTCGATACCGCCGGCGCGGAAAAGCTGGTGGGCAAGGGCGATATGCTCTACGCGCCGCTCGGGCAGGGCAAGCCCCGCCGCGTGCAGGGCTGCTTCATCACTGAGGAGGAGGTGCAGCGCGTCGTCGATTTTGTGAAGCAGGACAGCGCGCCCGAATACTCCCGCGAGATCGAGCAGGAGATCGAGCGCCGCGCCGAGCAGGGCGGCAAGAGCGCCGCCGCGCCGTCCGGCACACAGGAGCCGGAGGAGCAGGACGGCGACGAGCTGACCCCCGCGGCGGTGGAGGTGCTGCTCGAGACCGGGCAGGCATCCGTCTCCATGCTGCAGCGGCGGCTGAAGCTGGGCTACGCCCGCGCTGCGCGCATCATGGACGAGCTGGAGGAAAAGGGGATCGTCGGGCCGTTTGAGGGCTCCAAGCCGCGCCAGATCCAGATCACCCGCGAGCAGTGGGAGAGCATGAAGGGCGGCGCGCCGGAGGACTTCGATCAGGCGGTCGAAGAAGAGATCCCCTGATCATTGGTCAATACCGGAAACGGATTGATAATAAACGGGGCAGCCGCGGCGCGGCTGCTCACAAATGCGTGCATTGCATCCGGACACAGGTGCCGGAGCGAGAGCGGAGGAATTTATGAATCGCAACGAAAATCACAAAAAAATCGCAAAACTGACATCTCTGGCGCTGCTGACGGCGATCGTCGTCGTTTTGCAGCTCATCGGCAGCAGCTTCCGGATCGGGCCGATCCCGTTTTCGCTGGTGCTCGTGCCGATCGTCATTGGCGCGATCCTGCTTGGGCCCTGGGCAGGTGCGCTTTTGGGCGCGGTATTCGGCGTGATGGCGCTGTCCGGCGGCATCAGCGGCACGGATACGTTTACGGCGACGCTCTGGTCGTTCAGCCCGTTCTGGACGGCGGCCACGTGCCTTCTGAAGGGCGCGGCGTGCGGCGCGGTCGCGGGACTCGTTTACCGTGTGCTCGCCAAAAAGCGGACGTTGGCGTGCATTTTGGCCGCGGTCGTCTGCCCGATCGTGAACACGGGCGTTTTCGCGCTCGTGATGCTCACGGCGCTGCGCACGCCGCTCATGCAGATGGCGGCGGTCTACGGCTGGACGGGGAGCATTGTAACGGTGCTTTTTGTCACGGTCATCGGCGTCAATTTCTTTGTGGAGCTCGGCGTCAACGCCGTGCTCAGCGCCGCCATCGCGCGCATCATCAAAGCCGTGCAGAGGTCATAAATTTTACGCCGTGCGGGGGACGGACCCTCCGCACGGCGTGTGCTTTTCCGCACCCGGCGGGCAAATTGCACAATCGTGATCTGCTTTTGCGTTCAAAAATGTGGGATTGTGTTGTTTTCATGTCCCAGCGGCGGCGCACAGAGGGCCGAAAAGCCCTGCAAACGCCGCGGTCACAGCGATTCCGGCGCCGCGAAATCCAAATAAAACAAACCGGAACGCCAAAGAAAAACGGGAAAATGCGTTGACATCATACCCCGAATGCGCTACAATACGGATGAATCCAATACAATTCAACATAAACCCATTTTTACCCCGTAATTCCATCCGCGCTGCGGATATTTCAGAAAGGATGAAATCGCACATGAAGACGAAAGCTGTTCGCATCCATGGCAAAATGGATCTGCGTCTGGAAGAGATCGACCTGCCGCCGGTAGGGCCCGACGACGTTCAGGTGAAGATCATCTCCGACTCCATCTGCATGAGCACCTACAAGGCTGCTGTGGAGGGCGCGGAGCACAAGCGTGTTCCCGATGACGTGGCGGAGCATCCGACCATCGTCGGCCACGAATTCTGCGGCGTGATCACCGAGGTCGGTGAGAACTGGAAGAACAAGTACAAGCCCGGCCAGGGCTTTGCCATTCAGCCCGCGCATTTCTACAAGGGCTCGCAGATGGCGCCCGGCTATTCCTATCCGTACTGCGGCGGCGACAGCCAGTATGCCAACATCCCCATCGAAACGCTGCTGACCGACAACCTGCTGACCTACGACTCCGATACATACTTCTACGGCTCTCTGGCCGAGCCCATGAGCTGCATCATCGGCACGTTCCACGCCATGTACCACACCAAGGCCGGCTCCTATGAGCACGACATGGGCATCGTGGAGGGCGGCAAGATGGCGCTGCTGGCATCCGTCGGCCCGATGGGTCTTGGCGCGATCGACTACGCTCTGCACTGCGACCGCCGTCCGAGCCTGCTGGTCGTCACCGATATTGACGACGAGCGTCTGGCCCGCGCCGAGAGCATCTACACCGTGGAGCACGCGAAGAGCCTCGGCATCGAGCTGCACTATGTCAACACCGCCAAGCCCGGCTGCGGCACCGAGTATCTGCGCGAGCTGACCGGCGGCACCGGCTACAACGACGTCATCTGCTTCGCGCCCGTAAAGCCCGTTGTGGAGCAGGCCGGCGACATCCTCGGCTTTGACGGCTGCCTCAACTTCTTCGCAGGCCCGACGAACAACCAGTTCAAGGCCGAGTTCAATTTCTACAACGTCCATTACCTCTACACGCATCTGGTCGGCACGTCCGGCGGCAACACCAACGATATGAAGGAAGCCATCGCCATGATGACCTCCGGCAAGATCAACCCCGCCGCCATGATCACCCACATCGGCGGCCTGAACGCCGTGGTGGACACCGTGCTGAACCTGCCGAACATCCGCGGCGGCAAGAAGCTCATCTACACGCAGATCGACCTGCCGCTGGTGGCGATCAACGACTTTGCAAAGCTCGGCGAGACCGATCCGCTGTTCGCAAAGCTCGACGAGATCACCAAGCGCCACAACGGTCTGTGGAGCCCCGAGGCGGAAAAGTATCTGCTGGCAAACAAATAAAAACTTAAGATATAGGAGTTGAAAACACTATGGCAGAAGGCGTATTGATGCCCAAGGCCGGTATTACGGTCGAATCTTGCATCATCGGTGAATGGAAAAAGCAGGTCGGCGATCATGTTGACGTCGGCGATGTGCTGTTCACCTACGAGACCGACAAGGCGGAGTTCGAGTGCGAATCCACCGCTGCCGGTACGCTCATTGACATTTTCTATCAGGAAGGCGACGAGGTCCCGTGCCTTGTGAACGTCTGCGCGATCGGCAATCCCGGTGAGGATACCACGGCGCTTAAGAACGCAGCGCCGCAGGCGGAAGCTCCCGCCGCCGCGCCCGAGGCTGCTGCGGCTCCCGCTGCAAAGACTGCCGCCGCCGCGCCCGCAGGCCCCTGCGCGCAGGCCGTTATCATGCCGAAGGAAGGCATCACCGTCGAGTCCTGCATCATCGGCGAGTGGAAGAAGAACGTGGGCGACAGCGTTGCCGTGGGCGATGTGCTGTTCACCTATGAGACCGATAAGGCGGAGTTCGAGTGCGAGTCCACCGCTGCCGGTACGCTGCTGGCGAAGTTCTTTGAGGACGGCGACGAAGTGCCGTGCCTGGAGAACGTCTGCGCGATCGGCAACCCCGGCGACGCCTACGAGCATCTGAAGCCCGGCGCTGAGGTGCCCGCACCCGCCGAGGCCGCGGCTGCTCCCGCCGCCGAGACCGCTGCCGCTGCGCCCGCCGCGAAAGCAGAGCTGGCCGCCATCTCGCCGCGCGCGATGGCAAAGGCTGTTGCCAACAATGTGAACCCGGCGCTCGCCACCGGCACCGGCCCGAAGGGCCGCATCATCGAGCGCGACATCGACGCTCTGATCGCCTCCGGCGCAGCCGCAGGCTATGCAGCGCCCGCTGCCGCCGCCGCTTGTGATGCTGAATTTGAGGACGTGAAGTTCAACGCCGTCCGCAAGGCGACCTCCAAGTCCATGATGGCCAGCCTGCAGGGCATGGCCCAGCTGACGCAGCAGTACTCCTTCGACGCCACCCAGATCCAGGCGTACCGCGCGATGCTCAAGCCGCTCGACGCGCCCATGGGCAAGATCAGCCTGAACGATATGGTCATGTTCGCCGTTGCCAAGACCGTGGCGTCCTGCCCGGATCTCAACGCCAACATGGTCGAGGACAATGTTGTCCGCCACTTCACCCATGTGAACCTCGGCTTCGCGTGCGACACGCCGCGCGGCCTGATCGTTCCCACCATCTTTAACGCCGACCAGATGAGCCTGCTCGAGCTGTCGATGGAAGCCAAGAAGCTCGCCGCCGAGGCGCGCGAGGGGACGCTCAGCCCCGACAAGATGCAGGGCGCCACCTTCACCGTGACGAACATCGGTTCGTTCGGCTGCGAGGCGTTCACCCCCGTCATCAACCCGCCGCAGACCGGCATCCTCGGCGTCTGCAATATCCAGACGAAGATCAAGTCCGCCAAGGACGGCGTGATCGAAGCTTACCCCGCCATGGGCCTGTCGCTGACGCTGGATCACCGCGTGATCGACGGCGCGCCTGCCGCCCGCTACATGAGCGAGCTGTGCAAGACGCTGGAAAACTTTATGACGCTCATGGCGAAGTAAGAGAAGGAAGGAGAGCTCATTATGCCGAAATCTTTGTACATTGATCCCGTAGCCGTCCGTCAGCCCGGCTATATCCACTTTGAAGACATTCCCGTCTGCCAGTACAACAAGACCGTCAAGCAGGAGCTGGACGAGGGCAACTACACGAAAGAGGACCTCATCCGCATCTACCGCGACATGGCCATTTGCCGCGAGTTTGAGCATATGCTCACGCAGATCAAGACACAGGCGAACTACAACGGCGTCGAGACCACTTATCCCGGCCCCGCGCACCTGAGCTACGGCCAGGAAGCGTCCTGCGTCGGCGAGGCGTACCTGCTGAATAAGGACGACATCACCTTCGGCTCCCACCGCAGCCACTCCGAGATCCTGTCCAAGGGCCTGAGCTGCATCAACAAGATGTCCGACGAAGAGCTGATGCAGACCATGGAGAGCTTCCTCGGCGGCAAAACGCTGGCGGCGGTGAAGAAATTCGCCGACACCTCCGATGTCAAGGAGCTGGCCATCCGCTTCCTGCTGTACGGCACCGTGGCCGAGATCTTTGCCCGTGAAAACGGCTTCCATCACGGCATGGGCGGCTCGATGCACGCGTTCTTCCTGCCGTTCGGCATCTACCCCAACAACGCCATCGTCGGCGGCTCCGCTCCCATCGCGGCAGGCGCTGCGCTGTATCAGAAGAACAACGACAAGAAGGGCATCGTCGTCTGCAACATCGGCGACGCGTCCCTCGGCTGCGGCCCGGTCTACGAAGCGCTGAACTTCTCCGCCATGGATCAGTTCAAGACCCTGTGGGAAGAAGGCCGCAAGGGCTGCCTGCCCATCATCTTCAACATCTTCGATAACTTCTACGGCATGGGCGGCCAGACCATGGGCGAGACCATGGCCTACGGTATGCCCGCCCGTCTGGGCGCCGGCATCACGCCGAGCCAGATGCACGCCGAGCGCGTGGACGGCTGGAACCCGCTGGCCGTCATCGACGCGTACAAGCGCAAGATGGAGCTCATCAAGAACAACGAGGGCCCCGTGTTCCTCGATGTTGTGACGTACCGTCTGGTCGGCCACTCCACGTCTGACCAGAACGCCTACCGCACCAAGGAGGAGATCGAGGATTGGCGCAGCCATGATCCGATGATCAAGTTCCGCGAGGCGCTGGTCGAGGCGGGCGTCGAGTCCGACGAGTTCTTTGCCAAGCTCCTGCAGGACACCACCGACCGCATGACCATGATCTGCAAGGCCGCAGACGACAAGGAGATCTCTCCGTATGTCGACTTCGACAAGAACCCGGATTACCTTGCCAACCTCATGTTCTCCAACGAGACCCGCCGCTCCATGGGCGCGCCGGATCAGAAGATCAACGTCACCGGCCCGAAGGAAGACTGCAAGCGCTATGTCGATCTTGCCAAGAAGGAACGCTACGCGTTCGATAAGGACGGCAAGAAGTTCTCCGACATGAAGCTCTACAACATCCGCGACGCCATCTTTGAGCCGATGTTCAACAAGTACTACGAGGATCCCACGCTTGTTGCCTACGGCGAAGACGTGCGTGACTGGGGCGGCGCGTATGCTGTGTACCGCGGCCTGATGGATGTGATCCCGCACTCCCGTCTGTTCAACTCCCCGATCTCCGAGGCCGCCATCGTCGGCACGGCTGTCGGCTACTGCATGTGCGGCGGCCGCGCTGTGGTGGAGCTCATGTACTGCGACTTCCTCGGCCGCGCGGGCGACGAGGTGTTCAACCAGATGTCCAAGTGGCAGGCCATGTCCGCGGGCATCCTGAAGATGCCGATGATCCTGCGTATGTCCGTCGGCGCGAAGTACGGCGCGCAGCACTCTCAGGACTGGGTCGCCATCGTCTCCCACATCCCGGGCCTCAAGGTGTTCTTCCCGGCCACGCCGTACGAAGCCAAGGGCATCATGCAGGCGGCGCTCAACGGCACCGATCCGTGCGTCATCTTCGAGTCGCAGCGTATCTACGGCAAGGGCGAAGAATTCCACGAGGGCGGCGTTCCCGCGGAAGAGTATGAATGGGCCCCCGGCGCGGTCAACAAGGTCCGCGACGGCAAGGATCTGACCATCCTCACCATCGGCGCAACGCTGTACCGTGCGGTCGACGCGGCGAAGGATCTGAGCGAGAAGTACGGTGTGGAAGCCGACGTCATCAACATGCCGTCGCTCGTCCCGCTGGACTACACCGACATCATCGCCTCCGTCAAGAAGACCGGCCGTGTCGTGCTGGCGTCTGACGCCTGCGCTCGCGGCACGTTCCTCAACGAGATCGCGCAGAACATCTCCTCGCTGTGCTTCGACTATCTGGATGCACCTCCCGTGGTCGTGGGCGCGCGCAACTGGATCACCCCGCCGCATGAGTTCGATAAGTACTTCTTCCCGTATGCCGAGTGGATCATCGACGCGGTCAACGCCCGTCTGCTGCCGCTCAAGGGCTACGAGAGCAAGACCACCCCGACCGACGACGAGGTCATCCGCCGCAATAAGCTGGGTGTGTAATGAAAGATTTACAGAAGATCCGCGCCATCGTATTTGATCTGGACGGAACGCTTCTGGATACATTGCCGGACATTGGCGCAGGCAGCAATGCTGCCCTGCGCCATTCCGGTCTGCCGGAGCGTTCTCTCGCCGCTTACCGCAAGCTCGTCGGCAATGGCATCCGCGTGCTCATCCGCCGCGCCGTCCCCGAGGGGACGCCGGACGATGTGTATGAGCGGACGCTGGCGTATTACCTGCAATACTATCCCGAGCACTGCACGGTGCACACAGGGTTTTTCCCTGGCGTCGAGCAGATGCTCGCCGGCCTGAACAGCGCCGGATATATCCTCGGCGTGCTGTCCAACAAGACGGAAAAGACCGCCGTGCGCATCATTGACCATTTCTTCCCGCAAAGCCCGTTCCGGCTGGTGTGGGGCAACAACGGGCAGCGCCCGCTCAAGCCCGATCCCTCGGCGGGAAGGCTCCTGTGCGAGGAGCTGGGCGTTTCGCCGGACGAGCTGATGTACGTCGGCGACGGAGATACCGACATGGAGTTCGCGTCCAAAAACGGCTTTTTTGCCGCGGGCGTGACGTGGGGCTATCGCGACCGCGACGTCCTCACGCAATACGGCGCTGACGCGCTCATCGACAGCGCCGGTCAGCTGCCGAAGCTGCTTGGATTATAAAAAATCTCCCGTACCACCCGGTACGGGAGATTTTTTATTCGGTCGCGCTGCCGCGGGCGATGCGGCGGATGAGCAGCGTGATGCACCACAGCCCTGCAAGGCCCACCAGCGCGTAGACCACGCGGCTGACGCCTGCGGTCTGCCCGCCGAAGATCCACGCGACGAGATCGAACCGCGCAAAGCCGACCAGCCCCCAGTTGACCGCGCCGATGATGACCAGGATCAATGCCAGAATATCCATTTGAAATTGCCTCCTTTCGCGCGAAATTCGTGCGGGATTAGTATGTGCAGCATTTGTGCGCCTATCCGGGCGGAATTGCAAAAATTCTGGTTGCTTTTGCCGCGGAACGATGTATAATGAACATAGTATCTGCAATATTTTTAGGCAGCAAAACTTTTTTTCAGTTTTCCGAAGCGAAAGGGGAGTTTTCGATGTACATCACCTGTTTGGATCTGGAGGGCGTTCTCGTTCCGGAGATCTGGATCGCGTTTGCCAAGGCCAGCGGCATTCCGGAGCTCACGCGCACCACGCGCGACGAGCCGGACTATGACAAGCTCATGCGCTGGCGGCTGGGCATTCTGAAAGACCACGGTCTGGGCCTGAAGGAGATCCAGGACGTCATCGACACCATCGAGCCGCTCCCGGGCGCGCGCGAATTTATGGACGCCCTGCGCGAGCAGGGGCAGGTCGTGATCCTGAGCGACACGTTTGAGGAATTCGCAAAGCCGCTTATGCGCAAGCTCGGCTGGCCGACCATCCTCTGCAACAGCCTGGTTGTAGCGCCGTCCGGTGAGATCACCGACTTTACCATGCGCTGCGAGCACTCCAAGCTCACCACCGTCCGCGCGCTGCAGTCCATTGGCTACAGGACCATCGCTGCCGGTGACAGCTATAACGACCTTGACATGATCCTCAACAGCCACGCGGGCTTCCTGTTTCGCAGCACGCAGAAGATCAAGGACGACTACCCGCAGCTCGCGGCCTACGAAGAATATGACGATCTGCTCGGCGCGATCCGCCGCGCGCAGGTCTGAATAGACGCAAAGCACAAAATAACGATAGAAAGGTGTTAAGACTATGAACGCATTTTTACCGGCTGATATTCTGATGCCCAGGACCGACAGCATGGAAAAGTGGGCAGTCATCGCCTGCGACCAGTTTACCTCCGATCAGGCGTACTGGGATCGCGTCCGCAAGAACGCGGAGGGCGCTGTGTCCACCATCAACCTTATCCTCCCCGAGGCCGAGCTCGGCACCGAGAAGGAAGCGGAGCACACCGCCGTTATCAACGCCACCATGAAGCGCTACATGGACGAGGACGTGTTCACGACCTATCCGAACAGCTTTGTCTACGTCGAGCGTCAGCTTGAAAACGGCTCGATCCGCGAGGGCCTCGTGGGTATGGTCGATCTGGACGCCTACGATTACTCCACCGGCGCGACCAGCGCCATCCGCGCCACCGAGCGCACCGTGGCTGAGCGTATCCCGCCGCGCCAGCGTGTCCGCCGCGACGCGCCCATCGAGCTGCCGCACATCCTCATGCTCTGCGACGATCACGACAAGAAACTCATCGAGCCGATCGGCGCGAAGAAGGACAGCCTCAAAAAGCTCTACGACTTTGACCTCATGGAGGGCGGCGGCCACATCACCGGCTGGCTCGTCGAGGGCAAGGATGTTGAGGACTTCAACAAGGCGCTGACTGACTACACCGCCACCGTGGGCGAAAAGTACAAGGGCCTGAAGGGCGTGCCGATGGTGTTCGCCGTGGGCGACGGCAACCACTCCCTTGCAACCGCAAAGAGCTGCTATGAGGAGCTGAAAAAGAACTATCCGGGCGAGGATCTGTCGAACCATCCGGCGCGCTACGCGCTCGTGGAGCTTGAAAACATCCACGATCCGGCGCAGGTCTTTGAGCCCATCCACCGCGTCATCTTCAAGACCGAGCCTGAAAAGCTGCTGGCAGCGCTGCAGAAGGATGCCTGCGCGGACGGCGGCTTCCCGGTGCAGTGGTACGCGAAGGACGCCTCCGGCACCGTGTATCTCGACCGCGCGAAGAGCGAGCTGGCCGTGGGCGTGCTGCAGGGCTTCCTCGATGAGTACCTGAAGGACAACGCCGGCGAGATCGACTACATCCATGACGATGACGCCCTCATCAGCCTTGCCAAACAGGACGGCGCGATCGGCTTCCTGCTGCCCGCGATGGAAAAGAGCCAGCTGTTCCGCGGCGTCATCGCCGACGGCATCCTGCCGCGCAAGACGTTCTCCATGGGCCACAGCCGCGAAAAAAGATATTATCTGGAAGGCAGAAAGATCAAGTAATGCAGACCATCACGGAAAGTGCCTTTGCAAAACTGAATCTGACGCTGGACGTGCTTGGCAAGCGCCCCGACGGCTATCACGACATCCGCTCCGTCGAGCAGACCATCTCGCTGCGCGATGATGTGGTGGTGAACCTCGGCACGAACGCGCCCTGGGCGCTGCACTGCTACCGCGAGCGGATGGACGCTGACAATGCGGAGGAGACCGTCCTTGACACCGAGGGCTACCCGCAGGACGCGGACAATCTGGCCTGGCGCGCGGCGGAGGCGTTCTTCCTGCGCACCGATCTGGACCCGGAGGGGCTGGAGATCTTCATCAACAAGCGCATCCCGATGCAGGCGGGTCTCGGCGGCGGCAGCGCCGATGCGGCGGCCGTTCTACGGGCGCTCAACCGCCACTACGGGATGCCGCTGAGCCTGCCCGCACTGTGCGAGCTGGGCGGGACGGTCGGCTCCGACGTGCCGTTCTGCACGCTGTGCGGCACAGCGGTGGTGGAGGGGCGCGGCGAGCTGCTGCAGCCGCTGCCGCCCGCGCCGGAGATGTTCTTTGTCATCTGCAAGCCGGATTTCTCTGTTTCCACGCCCGAGCTGTACCGGAAATTCGACGAGACCGTGCCGGAGAAGCGCCCGGATCACAAGGTGATGCTGTCGAATCTGCAAAAGGGCCAGCTGCTCGGCATCGGCGGCAGCCTGTGCAACGTCTTTGAGCCGCTCGTG
This sequence comes from uncultured Oscillospiraceae bacterium, assembly GCA_934631005.1. Lineage (GTDB taxonomy): Bacteria > Bacillota > Clostridia > Oscillospirales > Oscillospiraceae > CAG-170. Next base: position 57,526 of record CAKTXA010000002.1, on the reverse strand, counting down.
ATGCAGGAGCATTTTGACATCAATTACATCAAGTCCATGATGATCACCTACGGCGCGTACGGTGCGCAGATGACCGGCAGCGGCTCGGCCGTGTTCGGCATCTACGACTCGTTCGAGTACGCGACCGTCGCCTGTACGATGCTGCGCGAGCGCTATCAGGACATTTATCTGGCGACCACCGTATAAAAACGGTATAAAAATCAAAAACACCGCCCATACTTGCAGTAATTCTGCAGATATGGACGGTGTTTTTTATGAAAAAACGGATCATTCCTCTTATTTTGACGGCCCTTTGTGTACTTACGCTCATCACCGGCGCGGTGCTTGCACGGCAGCAGCAGACGCTTTCCGACAAGCTCGTCCGCCTGCACGTGGTGGCGAACTCCGACTCGGACGACGATCAGGCCGTGAAGCTCCGCGTGCGCGACGCCGTGCTGGATGTGACGCAGACGATCCTGCAAGATACGGACGATCCCGTTGCGGCGCTGGGGACGCATCTTGCGGAGATCGAGCAGGCAGCAGGGGAGGCCCTGCGCGAAAATGGCAGCGCGCTGCCGGTCACGGTCACGCTGCAAAATGAGCTCTTTCCGCGGCGGGACTATGACACGTTTTCGCTGCCCGCCGGGGTGTACCGCACGCTGCGCGTGACCATCGGCGCGGGCGAAGGGCACAACTGGTGGTGCGTGGTGTTTCCGGCGCTGTGCATGAGCGCGAGCGCCGACGAGCTGGAGCAGGCGGCCGAGACCGCCGGGATCACCGACAGCGAGCTACGGCTCATCACCGAGGACGGTGCGGCGTACAAGCTGAAATTCCGAACGGTGGAGCTGTTTGAGCAGCTGCGAGAAAAATTGACGGGCTTTGGCGCGGGAGCGTCTGAATAAATCAGCGGCGGTCTTCGGCGGATCTTTTGTCTCAATGCTGCGGTTTGAGGACCTTGAAATACACAAAGTATTCCAGCGGTCCTCAAACCTTGCCTTGAAACAAAATCTCTCGCCGAATACTCTTGCGGATTTATTCAGGCGCTCCCGAAACTGACCGTTTTTTTGTACACCGTTTTGTGCTATACTGTAGAAAACGAGCGAAAGCGGTGATCGAATGCTGAAAATACTCTGCGGGCCCGACCGGCTGGAAAATACCGACCGTCTGATCGGCGCGGTCTGCACGCGCGCCCGCGCGGGCGTGGACGGGCAGATCCTCATCGTGCCGGAGCAGTTCTCGCACGAGGCCGAGCGCGCGCTCTGCCGCGCCGGGGGCGACACGATCAGCCGCTACGCCGAGGTGCTCAGCTTTTCGCGGCTGGCAGGGCGGGTGTTCTCGCTCTACGGCGGTGTGAGCGAGGAGTACTTAGACGGCGGCGGCCGGTTTTTAACGGCCTATCGCGCCGTCTGGCAGGTGCGCGAGCAGCTCAAAGGCTACGCCGCCGTGAGCACGCGGCCGGAATTCTTGCAGCAGCTGGCCGCGATGATGGAGGAATTTCTCTCCGACGACCTGACGCCGGACGCCCTGCGCGCCGCCGCGGCGCGGCAGGAGGGGCAGTTCGCGCAGAAGCTCGAGGAGCTGGCGCTGCTGTATGAGAGCTATCTGGCCGTCTGCCGCGGCACGCGCAGTGACCCGGTGATGCGCCTGTCACGGCTGGACGAGCTGCTGCGGCAGGAGGATTACGCGGCGGAGCGGTATTTCTATCTCGACGGTTTCTCCGATTTTACCACACTGGAGCTGAAACTGGTCGAAACGCTGCTGCGGCAGGGCAAAGAGGTGCAAATTGCCCTGCGCACCGACGGCTCGCCGCGCGCCATCTTCCGCACAGCAGGCGAGACGCTCCGCACGCTCAAAAAGCTCGCCGCGCGCTGGAACGTGCCGATGGAGACGCAGACGCTCGGCCCGTGCGCCGCGCGAAGCAGCGCCATGCGCCACGCGCTGCGGCACCTGTTCGGCGCGGCGTCGCCGGAATATCCACAGAGCAGCGGCATGACGCTCCACATGGCGGATACGCCCGCGCAGGCGTGCGGCTGGGCGGCGCGGCGCGTGCGTGAGCTGACGGCGAGCGGCCTTCGCTGCCGCGATATTTGCATTGCTGTGACCGACCGCGCCGCGTATGAGCCCGATCTGCGCGCTGTGTTCGCGCGCGCCGGGATCCCGGCGTATTTTACCGGCAGCGCCGATATTCTGCGCCAGCCGATGCTCTCGGCGCTGCTGTGTGCGCTGCGCGCGGCGGTGCGGCTGGAGTATGACGACGTGCTGCGGTATCTCAAGTCGCCGCTCTCGCCGCTGGATCCGGATGCGTGCGACGCGCTGGAGCGCTACGCGAGCTTCTGGCAGGTCCATCGCACGCAGTGGCTGGACGACTGGACGATGCACCCCGCGGGCTTCGGCACGGCGTGGGATGATGACGCGCGCGCACAGCTGGCGCGGCTGAATGTCTGGCGTCAGGCGGCGATGCAGCCGGTCGCGGCTCTGCGAAAAAGTTTACATAATGCGAACAACGCCGATGAAATGCTGCGCGCCGCCGCAGACTTTCTGGAGTCGGTGTGCCTGCGGCAGACGCTGCAGGAGACGGCGGACGAGGAGCTGCGTGCTGGCGATGCGCAGGCGGCGCAGCAGCTGCGGCAGCTGTATGAGATCATTCTGAACGCGCTGGAGCAGATGGACCTGGTGCTCGGCGACGTGCCGATGCAGGAGGATGCGTTTTTGCAGACGCTGCGGATGCTGCTGGCGCAGTATGCGGTCGGCACGATCCCGGCGTGCGTGGACGAGGTACAGATCGGCGCGGTGGAGGACTTCCGCGCGGGGCGCGCCCGCGTGCTGCTGGTGCTGGGCGCGGACGAAGGGCTGCTCCCGGCGTTCCATGCGGCGGGCGGGTTACTCACCGATGAGGAGCGGCAGCGGCTGCTCTCCATGGGCCTGTCGCTCGCCCCGGCGCAGTATGACCGCTTTGAACGCGAGATCGGCGGTGTGCACGCGGCGCTGTCGCTGCCGCTGGATGCGCTGGAGCTTTGCTGCTGCGCGGAGCCGTCGCAGCTGTTCACGCAGCTCGGACGGCTGTTCCCATCCGCGCCGCGCACGACGTCGCAGTCGTATCCGTTCCTGCCCGATGCGGCGGACGCCGCCGCGTGCGCCATCCGCACGGGGCAGGGGGAGGAGCACCTTTCGCCGGTCGTCCGGCAGGCGATCTTTGACCTCAAACGGCGGGCGGAATACCGGTTTTCGCCGCTGTCCAAGGCCGCTGTGCAGGGGCTTTACGGCGCGGAGCTGCGGCTGTCCGCGTCCCGCATCGACCGCTTTGCAGCCTGCTGCTATGCGTTTTTCCTCAGCGACGGCCTGAAGGCCGCGCCGTGGAAGCAGGCGAAATTCGACGCACCCGTGTTCGGCACGTTCGTACACTACGTGCTCGAGTGCACGCTGCGCGAGCTGCGGGACCGCGGCGGCCCGGCGGCGGTGGACGATACGGAAATTCAGGCTGTTGCCCAGCACCATGCGGAAGATTATGTTAACAAATTCATGCCCGACCTCGCCGACCGCGGCAGCCGGTCGTCGTATCTCTTCCGCCGCAATTTTGACGAGGTCCTGCAGGTGGTGCAGGATGTGGCACGTGAGCTGCGCCTGTCCGATTTTTCCGCGCGGGACATGGAGCTGTCGTTCCGCGACGGCGGGCAGCTGCCCGCCGTGCGTGTGGACGGAGCCGCCGGCCACTGCGTCATTTCCGGCTCCGTCGACCGCGTCGACCTCTACGAGCGCGGCGGGCGGTATTACGCCCGCGTGGTGGACTACAAGACCGGGCGGAAGGACTTTGACTACGCCGACATCCTCTGCGGCGAGGGGCTGCAAATGCTCATCTACCTCTTTGCGCTGCGGCGGTATGGTGCGGACTATTATGGTAAACCTGTTGACCCCGCCGGCGTTCTGTATGTCCCGGCGCGGGCCGAGATGGAGCGCGTCGACCCCGGCACGGACGAGGAAGCGCTTGAGGCGCTGCGCACCGCGCACCGGCGGCGCAAGGGCCTTGTGATCGACGACGAGTCGATCCTGTACGCGATGGAAAAGCAGGAGCAGCCGGAGTATCTGCCCTGCAAACGAAAAAAGGAGCAGCTGACGGGCGACCTGGCCAGCCGCGCGCAGCTTATGCTGCTGGAGCGGTTCGTGCAGGAGAAGATCGCGGGCATGACCGACGAAATTTTCAGCGGCGCCGTGACGCCGAACCCCATCATCCGCGGCCCGCAGGTGTCCAGCTGCCGGTTCTGCGATTTTTACGCCGCCTGCCACCGCGACCTCGGCACGCAGGAGCAGCGGCCGATCCGCAGCGTGAGCGCGGAAAAATTCTGGCAGCAGGTCGAAGGAGGTGCGGAGCATGGCTGAGATCATCCTGACAAAGGCCCAGCAGGCGGTGGTCGAAAACAGCGGCGGTGCGCTTCTTGTGTCGGCCGCAGCGGGCTCCGGCAAGACGAAGGTGCTGGTCGACCGCGTGCTGCGGCTGGTCTGCGACCCCGACCGGCCCGCGAATGTGGACGAATTTCTCATCATCACCTACACCAAGGCCGCCGCCGCGGAGCTGCGCGGCAAGATCGCGCAGGAGCTGGCGAAGCGGCTGGCGCGCGACCCGGAAAACCGCCACTTGCAGCGCCAGACGACGCGCCTTGCCATGGCGCAGATCTCCACGGTGCACGCGTTCTGCGCCGCTGTGCTGCGCGATTACTGCCATCTGCTCGACCTGCCCGCCGATTTCCGCGTGGCAGAGGAACAGGAAGCGCTCGCGCTGCGCCAGCAGGCGCTGGACGCCGTACTGGACGCGTGCTACGAGCAGCGCATGGACGACGCGGCCTTCCGCGCGCTCATTGACCAGCTCGGCTATGGCCGCGATGACCGGCGGCTGGGCGAGATCCTGCTGCGCGTGTACGATGCGGCGCGCTGCCGCGTGGATCCGCAGGCGTGGATGACGCGCTGCGAGACGGCGTCTGCCGGGGATGCTGCGGGCGCGGAGGAAACGGTCTGGGGTGCGTATCTGATCGCGGAATACCGCAGTGTGCTGCAAAGTGCGCAGCGGACGCTGCGCAGGCTGCTGGACGTGATGCAGCGCGACGCCGTGCTGGCGGAAAAATATGCGCCGGTGTTCGCGCAGAATCTCGAGACCGTGACGGCGCAGCTGGCCTTTTCCGCGTGGGACGACATCGCGGCGAACCCCATCACGGACTTCGGCAAGCTCCCGCCGGTGCGAAAGCCAGAGGACGCAGGGCTGAAGGATCGCGTGCAGAAGGGGCGCAAGAGCTGTCTGGCCTCCATCCGCGACGCGCAGAGCTGGTTTTACGCGCCCTCGGCCGATGTGCTGCGCGATCTGCGGGCGTCCGCCGCGGCCACACGCGGGCTGATGGACGTGCTGCGGCGGTTTGACGTGCAGTACACGCAGGAAAAGCGCCGCCGCAAGCTGCTCGATTTCTCCGATCTGGAGCATGAGACCATCCGTCTGCTCACGCAGCGCGGCACGGCGCTGCCAACGGCGGCGGCGCGGGAGATCGCCGCGCGCTACCGGCAGATTTTGGTGGACGAGTATCAGGACTCCAACGCCGTGCAGGAGCGCATTTTTGAAGCGGTGTCGCAGGACGGGCAAAACCGCTTTATGGTCGGCGACGTGAAGCAGTCGATCTACCGCTTCCGACTGGCGGACCCCGGGATCTTTCTGGAGAAATATAATAGTTATGTAAACTATAAGGATGCCAGGCCGGGTGAGCCGCGGAAAATTCTGCTCAGCGATAATTTCCGCTCCCGGCGGCAGATCGTGGACTGCGTGAACGATGTCTTTTCGCTCGTCATGTGCCGCGAAGCGGGGGAGCTGGACTACACGCAGGATGAGGTGCTGCGCTGCGCGCGCGCGTTTCCCGACACGCCGCAGCCGAAGATCGAGCTGCACTGCATCGCGCTGGACAATGCCGAGCCGCTGGATGATGAGTCGCCGCAGAAAAATGTGCAGGAGGCCGAGTTCGTCGCCGCGCGCATCGAGCGCCTGCTGGCGGACAAAACGCCCATCGCTGACGGCGAGGGCACGCGCCCGGTCACACCGGACGATATTGTGATCCTGCTGCGCTCACCGGGCGGCGTGGCGAGCCTTTACAGCGCGGCTCTGGCGCGTCGGGGCATCCCGTGCGTGTGCGACCGCAGCGGCGACGTGCTGCAGACGACCGAGGTCGAGGTGCTCTGCGCGCTTTTGCGCGTGGTGGACAATCCGCATCAGGACATCCCGCTCGTCACCGCGCTGGGCAGCTCCGTGTTTGCGTTTTCACCGGATGAGCTGGCGCTGCCGCGTACAAAAACGCGGCAGGGGGATTATTTTGACGCCCTGCGCGCCTGCGCGGGAGAGTCGGAAAAATACCGCGATTTTCTCGCCTGGCTGACGCAGATGCGCACCCTTGCGGGCCGCGCCACGCTGCGCGAGCTGCTGGACGTGATCCTCCGCACCACGCAGCTGGAGAGCGTCTATGCCGCTCTGCCGGACGGCTTGCAGCGGGCGCAGAATGTGGCCGCGCTGCGGGCGTATGTGGACCGGTATGAGCAGGTCTCCGACGGCGGTCTGCCGGGGCTCAACGCGAGCCTGCAGCAGATGCGCGAGCGCGGCACGGCGCTGCCGCCGCTGAGCGCCGCGGCAAGCGCCGGGGCGGTGCGCATTATGAGCATCCACCGCTCGAAGGGCCTGGAATTCCCGGTGGTGTTCCTGGCCGACCTGTCGCGGCGCTTTAATCTGCAGGACACGGCGCAGCCGGTGCTGGTGGACGAGGAGCTGCTGATCGGTATGAACGTGGTGAACACCGCGCAGCGCAGCTATTATGCCAGCACCGCCAAAACGGCCATCGCGCGGCGCATGACGCAGCAGGCCGTGTCGGAGGAGCTGCGGGTTTTATATGTGGCGATGACGCGCGCGAAGGAAATGCTCGTCATGTCGTGCTGCTCGGGCCAGTTTTCGTCCATGCTGCAAAAATGCGCCGACGCGGTGAGCGTGCCGCTGCGGCCGGAGGTCTCGGCGGCGGTGCGCCGCCCGATCGACTGGATCCTCCTTGCGGCGCTGTGCCGCACGGAGGCGGGGGAGCTGTTTCATCTCTGCGGTGAGACGGCGTGCAGCAGTGTGCAGCCGGAGCCGTGGGTCATCCGCCTGCATCAGCCGGAGACGCTCGTCCGTGCGCAGCCGTCCGCTGCGCAGGGTGCGCCGCAGGCGGAGCAGACGGCGGCCTATTTCCCGCCGGACGATACCTTTTCGGCGGTTGCCGGCGTGCCGTCCAAGCTCACGGCCACGAGCCTGAAGGGCCGTCTGCCGGACGCCGAGGCGGCGGATCGCGCGGCGCAGACCGACTCGGTCATGCGCCCGGACTGGCGCAGGCCGGAATTCTTACGCCGCGGCGCGCTCACGGGCCGCGAGCGCGGCAGCGCCACGCACCTGTTCATGCAATATGTGCGCTACGAGGCCTGCCGCGAGGAAGCGGGCGTGCGCGCGGAGCTGGAACGGCTGGTGCGGGAGCGGTTCCTCACGCAGCCGCAGGCGGATGCCGTGGAACCGGCGCGCATCGCGCGTCTGTTCGAAAGCCCGCTGGGGCGGCGCATTTTGCAGGCGGAGGATCTGCACCGCGAGTTCAAATTCTCGCTGCTTCTCGACGCGGCGGCGTATTATCCGCAGGCAGCAGGGGAGCAGGTGATGCTGCAGGGCGTGGTGGACTGCTTCTGGGTCGAGCGCGGCGAGCTGGTGATCGTGGACTTCAAGACCGACCGCCTGCCGGACGGCGCGGCGGCGCGCGCGCGGCAGTATGCCCCGCAGGTGCACGCCTACGCGCAGGCGCTCGCGCGCATCTGGCAGCTGCCGGTACGGGAGTGTATTTTGTATTTCTTCGACACCGGCGAGACGGTCTCGCTTTAGCTGAAAAAATGCCCCGGTTCCAACGGAACCGGGGCATTTTCTATGTCTGGAACGTCATTTGACGTCCCGGGTGTATACGGTGTTTTTCACGAAGCGGCGGAGCATCGCGGCGATCTCCGCGCGCGTGGCCGTGCCCTGCGGGTCGAGGAGCTTGCCGGGCTTGCCGGTGATGATGCCGTTGTGCACGGCCCAGAGCATGGCGTCCTGCGCCCAGGACGAGACCTTACCGGCGTCCTTAAAGTCTGTCAGATCGTTCCCGGTCTGGATGACACGGCCGGAGTACTGCGCGTAGCGGTAGAGCATCGCGGCGAACTGCTCGCGTGTGACGGGGTCGTTCGTGCCGAACGCGCCGGTGCCATAGCCCTTGACGATGCCGTTTTCATCGGCCCACGCCACGGCCTCGGAGTACCACTGGCCGCCCGCGACGTCGGTAAAGCGGCTGTTCGCCTTCGCCTCCGGCTTGCTGTCCATGCGCCACAGCACGGTGGCCATCATGGCGCGCGTGGTGTTGGCGTAGGGGCTGAAGGTGCGCTTGGCCGTGCCGGTCAGCAGACCCTCCTCATGCGCAAACAGGACGTCCTCATAGAACCAGTCAGTATCAAGAACATCGCGGAACGGGTTCTCGTTTTTGTCCGCCTTGTCGGCGTTGGCGCGCTTGCCGCCGGAGCCGCTGCCGCCGTCGGACGGGTCGGTGGGATCCTCGGGCGGCGTCCACTGCTCGCGGGGGGTGACGACGACCGCTGCCGGGGCAGAGGGGTTGCCCGCGCCGTCCTCGGCCGTGACCTCGCCGAGCAGGGACTCAAAGCCCGCCGTCTCGGTCATCTCCGAAGCGTTCGTTTTGGTCAGCGTGCCCTTGATCTCAAAGCGGCCGTCCACACCTGCCGTGACGGTGGTTTCAGGCTCGGTGTTGAGCTTGACGCGCAGGCCCGGCTCGGTGGTGCCGGTGATGGTGTATTTGCCGGTGGTGGGATCGGCGGCGACGTTTTCGCTGTCCAGCGTGACGATCGGCGCGATGTCGTCGAGCGTCAGGCGGAGGTAGTATTCCGTCTTGTCGCTTCCTTCCGTGACGGTCAGCTTGACGCGCCCGCTGCTAGCGATGAGCACCCGTGCGCCCGCATCTGCGGTGACATTGCCGTTAGAATTCACAATGAATTCACACGTACCCGGATCGGGCGCAACGGTGACGGTGAAGGAGGTACCGTCATACCCGTCGATGGTGAACAGCGGCTCGTTCACGGCAGGCAGTGCGTTCCACGTGAGCGTGTCGTAGCCGTTGTCCTTGTTCAGTTTAACGGTCTGCGTGTCTGTGCTTACGGTGATCGCCTTCGGCGTGTAGGTGGGGAGGTTTGTTTCGGGAGACAGCACGGCATTGCTGTAGTAGCGCGTATCCAGAACGCCCTTCTCGCCGCTGACGGTCTTGTCCCGCTTGAAGGACTCGACTGTAGCGCGGTAGTTCACACCCGTGGGCGCGTTGTCATAAGCCGCGCCAGTCACCGGTTCGGACGGGTTCTCAGGGTCGACGATCTCCAGCTCTTTGCCGTGCACGGTGGGGGCCATGCGCAGGGAGTAGGTGCTGCCGTTGATCGCTGCGGCGGGCTGCTTGCTGTTCGCTGCAAAGTCGGCGTTTTCCAGCTCATACGGCGCACCGGCCTGCTTCCACTTGCCGTTGTCGTTGTAGTAGAGCGTCACGCGGTAGCCGTCGGCGTTATTGACCGACGTCCAGCTGGCGGTCAGCGTCTCGTTGCCGGTGAAGGACAGGTCAACGTCCGTCGGCGCGGCGGGGAGCAGGGTATTGGTGTAGGGATACATGGTGGAAGAGGTTTTGGTGTCCACCGTGATCCACGCATATTCGTCCTCCGTGATCTTGCCGTCACCGTTGAAATCGCCGACGACCTTTTCGACCAGAACTGCCGTGAGGTAGTAGTCGCCCGTGGGCGCGAGCCCACCTTCGGTGGGAGCGATGATGAAGAACGGCGCTTCTTCATCCATGCCCAGATAGTAGTGCTCGCCGGACAGATCGGACTCGGTGTCGTAGTAGTAGCGGATCGCGTAGGTCTTGCCCTTGCGCGGATACTGAACGGTCTTGAGATCGTCAAGCAGCGTGGTCGGCAGGCCGGAGGCTCTCAGTTCGTACTCAAAGTCGCAGTCCGCTTCCACGGTGAATGTCTGAATGCTGGCAGCGCTCATGTCGGTGGCGACGAGCAGGCCCGCGCCCTTTTCGTCATCCACGATCTCCACGCAGTTCGCGTCCTCCCAGTTGATGAAGTTGCCGTCATCGTCGGACTTGGACTCGATCAGTTCCATGGGCTCCGTTTGACCCTTCGGCGTGATGCTGAGGTTTTTACGCAGGTCTGCGACCGTTGCGTCGCCCTTGGGGAAGAGCATCAGGATCAGCTTGTCGGCGCTCGAATTGGTTTCCGTGGTGGTGATCTCCTCAGTGTAACGCCCGTTTTCATACTTGGCGTACAGCGGCGGGGTGGACTCTTCCACAGTGGGGATTTCAAACAGGCTGGTCTCCATCACGGCGATGCCGATCTGCTCGCCGGTCTCGTCGTCACGGAGCACACCGAGCGGTATCGACGTGACCTGCGTCGAGGCGCGGCTGCCGCTGATGTACCAGTTGTTCTTGCTGACCTCATCGTCAAGGCTCCAGCCCTTGTTGATGTCCTTCCACAGGTGGAAGGCGCCGCCGACGTGATTCGGCAGGACGTAGAACACACGCCAGTGCGTTTTCCAGAGGTTGCCGGTATGTGCCAAACCGCCGTAGATGCTGAGATTATCCCACGCTGACTTGGCAGCCTCGGAGACGCTGGTGCCTTTTGCAATATTCATGGCCGTCTGGCCGCCGAGGATGAACTGCACGTCCGCCGCCGCGAGCGTTTTACCGGCGAGTTTGCCGAAGCTGAGCTTGCCGATCCGCTGCGGGACCTTGACCCTTGCCGTGATGTTGCCGCGGCTGTCGAGCTGGAGGTAGACCATGTCCTTGGCAGAATTGAGACCGCCGAACATGCTGGCTTCCACTTCCGTGTCGATGCCAAAGATCTCGTTGTTATTCGGCAGCTTCACGTTCAGCCCCATGCCGCCGCCCGCGCGCACGCCGGTGTATTCAATGCCCCGATAGGTGCGCTTTTCGCCGGTGAGCCGCAGATACATCTTGAATTCGTCGATCACGTCGAAATCGGCGATCGTGATGTTCGTACCGGCGTATTCCAGATAGCTCGGGCCGATCGTGATGTGTGCGCGGCCCTTGAGCACCTTGACGTAATCGCCCGCCGCCGTGAGCTTGAGCCGGATGGGCGGGATGGCGATATAGTCGCCGTTGATGGTGTCGGCCAGCCCGTCAAAGCCGCCGCCGCCGCCGCGCAGGAACGCCGTGGGCACGGGCGGCGCGATGGGGATGCCCGGCTGCACCGCCAGGAAGAAGTAGAGCTTATTCGGCGCAAGGCGGCCGTTGTTCAGCCGCTTGAGCTCCAGATTAGCTTCCGTTTCAAAGAGGTCAAAAGCGTTGACCTCCAGCGAGAAGTCGTAGGACTCTTCGCCGTTAAACGTGTTGATATTTGCTCCGATATCGAACAGGTCGAGACCCACGAGCTTGCCGCTGTTGATCTCACCGCTGGCTTCGATACCGTTCTGCTTGAATTCGATCGTGTCGTCCGACTTTTTATTCGGCCCGTAGCCAAGGCGTTTCAGATCGACGATCGCATTGTCACAGTTGAAAATCAGATCAAGCCCCATCTTCCCGGAGAGGATGATATTGCCGTCCGGCTTGAGCTGCGCCTTGTCAATGAGGCTGCTGACCTGCGGGATGTCGATGAACACGAGCACGGCGTTCTCAGACGGATTCATGCCAAGCGTCAGCATCCCATCCTCCACCGTGAGCTTAGCGGGGGACGTACCCGGCTGCTTGCCCCAATAGAGCTTGAACGTGGGGGTCGAATACTGCACCATGGAGGTGGTGTCAAAGCTCGTGAGCAGGCCGTTTTCGTCGACTCGGATGTAGAAGTGGTCGCCTGCCGGCCACGTGGCGGTGATGGTGGGCGTCAGGGCGAGCTTATTGTCGGTAAATTCGTAGTACTTGCCCTGCCCGTCGGATGTTTGCTTGAAATTGCCGCGCAGGGTGTAGAGCGGCTCGCCGTAGAGGGCCTTGAGCTTTGCGGCGATGGTGTCGTCGGTCAGCGCGGCAACGACCACGCCGCCGCCCGACTGGTAAAGCCCCAGCTTGCTGGCGTCCTGCGGGATGGTGACAGTGTCCGGCGCGGTGAACTTGGGATCGTCCGTCACTTTCTCATATTTTCCGTACACGTCGCGGAAACCCCAGACGTGCATCGTGCTGTAGAAAGAGCCATGCCCAGCCGGACCGAGCTTGTCAGTGCTTCCTTCGGTGCTCAGGCAGTCCGCCGCCGCGTCGTAGGCGGCATAGAGCACCGGCTGCACGTCATTTACGCGTCGGACGGCTTCGTTTTCTGCCAGCACGAACGGGCTGTCCACGCCGTAGCTGTCGGAGTAAAATTCGGAAATTTCGCCCGCGCCGTACCGACCCGCGAGCTTCGTCCGGCCAAGACCCGCCGTGATGTCGGTGCTCACGGCTTTGAGAATCGTTTCGCCGCTGGCGGTCTCTTGATAGACGCGGCTCAACTTGACATGCGCGGCGTTCGCCCCCGCGCGGGCGTGCCCCATGCGGGAGAAGCCGTGGTAGTCCTCATAATAGCGGAATACGAAGTTGGGGAAGTTGTCGCCCGTCACGCCGCCCGGTCCCCACCATGCCTGGGAGACGACCGCGTAGGTGCGACTTCCCGCGGGATCGTCAACATTTTCCGGGAGCACGCCGTCGGTCACGCCGTCACCGAGTTTTACGATGTAGTAGGAGATGTAGCAGGTGATCTCCGGGTCGCCCGCAGCGTAGCCGCTGAACGTGCAGCGGACAGTCAGGGAGCTCTCCGGCGGCATCACGCCCACGGTGTAGGTGTCAAAGGCCTGTTCATTTTTGGGGTCGATGACCTCCATTTTTTCGAGCTTCAGCTCCTTCTGCGTGCTGCCGGTCTGGAGCGTGAAGCGCGCCTGCTCATAAACACCAAGCGCGATGGAGTCGATGGTGTACGCCTGATGGTGATAGCGGGCGGAGTTCGTGACCGACCTGCCCGCGTGCGGGCCGTTGATCGCCAGATAGAACTCGATGCCCTCGCCGTTGGGCGTGCCGCCCTTTTTGTCGGCGACCTTCATCGACCAGATCTGCGAGCCCTGATTGCTGCCCTCCAGCTTGGTGACAACAGGCACCGCGTGCTCAGTCATCCGTACGTTGATGGCGCCGACATAGGCAAACACCTGCATGGGCAGCAGCGAGAGCGTCAGGATCAGTGCCAGCAGCAGGCACAATAGTCGTTTTCTCATAGGAACCTCCTCCTTTTTTCTCCGGTTTTTGCGTATCTTTTTCCTCTCTGATTATAGCAGAAACGGGCCCCTACCCGCATCACCCGTTCGGGTAGTATTTAGCGTATGCGCCGGGCGGACACATCGGGCCAGCCCCGGCGCTTTCTCACCGCAGCATTTCAATGAGGCGGCTGCGGCGGTCGATGTTCATCTTCTGGAACGCGTTTTTGAGGTGGTGCTTGACGGTATTCTCCGAGATGTGCAGCAGCTGCGCGATCTCATGGTTGCGCATCCCGTGCGCCGCCAGCTCCGCGACCTCGCGCTCGCGGTCGGTGAGCGTCTCCTTGAGCTCCGGCACCTCGTCCAGCATGGCGAAGATGCGGCTCTCGTCGGCGCGGGTATAGTGGATGCCGAGGGCTTTGATCTCCCGGATGGCCTGCGCGTGGCCGGACGCAATGGACGGCAGCAGGAACAGCACCTGAAAGTATTTGCGGAAGCAGGCGAGGAAGGAATAGTTCTTGTCCTGCTCCGCGATCGTGAGCGAGCGGTTAAGCCACTGCGCGGCCTTGCCGAGCTGGCCGATGGCCAGATAGCTGAGCGCCAGACCGCAGTACATAAAGTTCCGCGCCGCGGCGGAGATGAGCCGCTGATCCAGCTCCAGCGACGCCTCGACCGATGCGATGGCGCGCTGATACTCCCGCTTGAGCAGAAGATCGGTGATGCGGCAGGTCTTGATCATAAAATTCGTGAACGTCAGATCGGACAGCGAGTCCGCCTCGCCCTGCGCCCAGCGCGCCGAGCGGTTCGTCTCCATCATCAGGCCGAGCAGATACCCGCGCACGGTCTCGGTCATGTTGGCCCCCAGGCTCGTTCCGTGCAAAAACGCATAGCCCTGCGCCTTATTTTCGAGGTATTCCACGGCCTTCTGCAGCCCCGCCATATCGGCGCGGTAGATGGCGTTGATGCCCAGCAGCAGCGCCGCGCCGTAGGTGGCGGAGGCATTCTGCGCCTGCTCCGACAAAAACGCCGCCTGATACGCTTGAATGTCCGATTCCTCAAACCGGCCCTGCACGGAGTACGCTTCGCCGCGGTAAATTTCCGCCATCCCGGCGGCATGGCCGTTCGTCAGCCGGTTGTAGCGCCCCAGCACCACGCTCAGCCGCTCCGCCGTGGACATCATCTGCCCCGGCTCGGCGTAGAACAGGTACCACATCGAGGAGCATCCGAAAAACACCGGCTCCTCGGGGATAAAGAGCTTGGAGTCACGCGTCAGCAGCTTTTCGGCGCGGGCGTAGGCGGCGTCCATCCCGCCGAGATCCGGGAAGGACTCCAGCGCGTCCAGCAGCTCCCACTCGCCGAGCCAGTTCTGGTCGCCCAGCTCCTCCAAAAGCGCGCGCAGGTCTTTCATCTGCGTGGAGAATTCCGCAAATTCGCACCCCGCGTACAGCGCGTAGCACAGCCGCAGCAGCGACAGGGGATAGCGCCTGCGTATATCCATCGGGCAGCGGCGCAGCACCGTTTTGGCAAGCTCCGTATAGCTCACGCCGTCAAAGTGCTCTGTGATGAGCCCCACAAGGCGGCAGGAGAGGATACCCTCGTCGTCCTCGGCGTGGTAAAAGCACGTGACGGCAGCTTTCGTGGTGCCGCGGTCGCGGTACCACGCGCCCGCCTGCGCGTAGATCTCCCGGCGCAGCGCGCCGTCGGTCTCGGCCAGACGCGCGCGCAGAAAGCGCAGCAGCAGCTCGTGCGGATAATAGCGCTCGCGCACGGCATCCTGCCGCACCAGCGGCGTGCGGCGCAGCAGCTCCTCCTTCGACATCCCGCCAAGCGCGCCCTCCGGCAGCAGCCGCTCCAGCATCGCGGGCGTGATGCAGTCAAACAGGCACAGGCGCAGCAGCGCCGCGCGCTGCGGCTCGTCCATGCGCTTCCAGAAGATGCGGTAGAGAAGATCGTCCAGCTCGCCCGCCACGCCGTCCGCCGCCAGGCACAGCGACACCGCCGCGGGCCAGCCGCCGGTGCTGGCGATGATCTCCGCCGCCTGCGCGTCGGTGAGCGGATGGCCGGAGCGCGCGGCAAATTCGCACAGATCTGCCTGCCCCAGCAGCAGATCGCCCGCGCCGAGGAAGCACACGCTCCCTTCCAGCGCCTCGATGACGGGGCGGAGCCTGCCGAGGTTTTGTGTGATGAGGATGATGTGCAGCCCGTCGGCGGGGCGCTTGGCCAGCGCGTCGATGAGCTGCGGCGGCCAGTTAGCCGCGGCGAACTGGAAGTTGTCGAACACGAGCGTGAGCGGCTTTTCCACCCGCAGCTCGGTCAGCACGCGCGCGGCAAGGCCGGCGTTGCTGCGGTTGATGAAGCCGAGGGCGTCGATGCGGCGGACGAAGCGCTCGTCGATGGCCGCGAGCTGGCGCACGAACCAGTAAAAGCTCGTATCCGGCAGGTTTTCAACGCCCGTGTACCACGCCACGGCGTCCTGATCCCGCAGCGCGAAGCTCACAGCCGTCGTTTTGCCGTAGCCCGCCGGGGCCTCCAGCACTGACAGACGGCTGCGGCACATCTGCGTGAGCTTTCGCAGCAGTCTGCCTGAGAAAATATGTTCGTTCATTCCGCTCGCCTCCGGCGTCTCGTTTTCTATATTTTATCGGAAATCCCGGAGAAAGGCAAGCTGCGTTTACGCAGCGACCGGCGAATCAGCTGGGCAGTTATTACAAAATGACACCGCGATTCTTGTGCAACATCACAACAGACGCCGGAATTCTGCAAAATTTTTAGCAAAAGTATGGAAAAGTGAAAAAGGGACTTGATTTTTGAAAAAGCCGTGTTATAATCGGGGCAATTAAATAAAGCAGTCAAACAAAAAGATATAGAGGCGCGGAAACGATCAGTACCCGCCGGAGACTCTCAAAGGTCGCCGAAGGCAGGGGAAAGGCAATTCCGCCGAAATGGGCCGGTGTTTGAGCGCCGGGCTGTTGGATGCAGAGAGAACATCCCTGCAGCTGTCGCAAATCGTTTGCGGAGTGCTATATTCGATTTTGTTTTGAAATGGCAATTCCGGATACGTCCATTCCAAACGGTCGAAGCACTTTGCTTTGACCGTTTTATTTATGTCGGCAAAACCGAATCATCTCGGCACGCCGCGCGCTTGTCCCTTTTCCTCCGGGCTGCGTAAAAATCCTCGCGAATCCATGGAGGATTCGCTGCGGCTTTTACTTGCCGGAAGAAAAAGTTCCTGCGCGGGCGTCGCACCGATCTGCTTCGGATTTGCCTTAGTATTTAGGCAATGCGCTCGACGCACCGTTTCAATGTGCATTTGCCTATTTGGAAAGGGCAAGCGAGCGGCGTTCCGAGCCGGTTCGGTTGCCGGGCAGCTATTTTCCGCAAACTGTGAATGGAGGAAACTAAAATGAGAAGAGTATTTGCATTTGTTCTGGTACTGGCTCTGCTGTGCACGGCGCTGACGGCCTGCGGCGGGCGGCAAAAGACGGATCTGCATGACGCGAAGAGCATCGCCGACCTCAAGGGCGCGACCATCGGCGCGCAGACCGGCACGTTCCACCTCGAAGCGCTCGAGCAGGTGGACGGCATCACCAAGAAGGACTTTGCAGATTTTACCGACCTTCTCAACGCCCTGAAGTCCGGCGCGATCGACGGCTATGTCGCCGAGGAGCCGACGGCGCTGGAGGTCTGCGGCAAGGATGATACGCTGACGTATCTGCCGTTTTTGAATAACAGCACCGGCTTCACCGCCACCGATGAGGAGACCGGCATTGCCGTCGCCTTCAAGACCGGCTCCGACATGGTCGCGAAGGTCAACGACATCATCGACGGCATCTCCACCGAGACCCGTCAGGCGCTGATGGCGCAGATCGTTGCGCTGAGCGCTGACCCCGACACGCAGTCGTCCGACGCGATCGTCCTCGCATCCGACAGCACCGACACCTCGAACGGCACGCTGAAGATCGCCATGGAATGCGCCTACGCTCCCTTTAACTGGACGCAGACGACCGACGCCAACGGCGCGGTGCCCATCCAGGGGCAAGACGGCATGTATGCCAACGGCTATGACGTGCAGGTGGCGAAGTACATTGCCTCCCAGCTCGGCATGGCGCTGGAGGTCTACTCCTACGTGTGGGATTCGCTGATCCCGGCCGTGCAGTCCGGCGCGGTGGACGCCATCATCGCCGGCATGAGCCCCACGGCGGAGCGTGAGGAGCAGGTCGACTTTACGAACTGCTACTACAACAGCAACCTCGTGGTCATCATCAAGAAGTAAGATAGGATAACAGGGGACACACCATGGAATTTATCAGAGAAGTTCTGGCGATCGTCCGCCAGTATTACAGCTACCTGCTCTCCGGCGTCGGCTATACGATGCTGATCGCGCTGGTCGGTACGATCGCCGGCTTCCTGATCGGACTGCTGACCGGCGTCGTGCGAACCGCGCCGATGAGCAAAAACGGCTTTGTCCGCGCGCTGCACAAGATCCTCAACGCCATCATTGCCGTGTACATCGAGGTCTTCCGCGGTACACCGATGATGGTGCAGGCGATGGTCATCTACTGGGGCTACGCCTTTGCAAACGACGGCACCACGCTGCCGCTCATCCCGGCGGGACTGTTCATCGTGTCCATCAACACCGGCGCATACATGGCCGAGATCGTCCGAGGCGGCATCATCTCCGTGGATAAGGGCCAGCTCGAGGGAGCCTACTCCGTGGGCATGACGCACGCGCAGGCGATGAACAAGGTCATCATCCCGCAGGTGCTGCGCAACATCCTGCCGTCCATCAGCAACGAGTTCGTCATCAATATCAAGGATACGTCCGTGCTGAACGTCATCGGCGTGACCGAGCTTTACTACATGGCGGGCGTCATCAAGCGCATCAATCTGCAGACGTTCCAGACCTATGCGGTCATCTGCGTGCTGTATTTCATCCTGACGTTCACGGTCACGCGGCTGCTGCGGCTGCTGGAGCGGAAGCTCGAGGGCAGCGACACCTATACCATCTGCGGCTCCGGCTCTGATTCCAGCGCCGAGATCCACATCAAGCGCGAAGGAGGGGACCGGGCATGAGCGAAATTCTGCGCGTGGAGCATCTGCAAAAGCGCTTCGGCACGCACGACGTTTTGCAGGACATCAGCTTTTCCGTGAATAAGGGCGATGTCATCAGCGTCATCGGCCCGTCCGGCTCCGGCAAGAGCACGATGCTGCGCTGTATCAACCTTCTCGAAACGCCGACCGGCGGCCGGATCGTGTTTGAAGGGAAGGACATCGCCGACGGCACGTCGAATGTGCCGCAGTACCGCGCCCGCGTGGGCATGGTGTTCCAGCAGTTTAACCTGTTCAACAATATGACGGCGCTCGAAAACTGCGTCAGCCCGCAGACGACCGTTCTCAAGCGGCCGCGCGCCGAGGCGCAGAAGATCGCCGAGGAATATCTCACGCGCGTGGGCATGGCGGCGTATCAGAACGCGCGGCCCTCGCAGCTGTCCGGCGGGCAGAAGCAGCGCGTGGCCATCGCGCGGTCGCTGTCGATGCACCCCGACATTCTGCTGTTTGACGAGCCGACGTCGGCGCTCGACCCCGAGATGGTGGGCGAGGTGCTGGACGTGATGAAGAAGCTCGCCGAGACGGGCCTGACCATGATCGTGGTCACGCACGAGATGGGCTTTGCCCGCGACGTGTCCGACCGCGTGATCTTCATGGACGGCGGCTACATCCTGGAGGATGCGTCACCGGACGAGATCTTCCATGCCCCGAAGCAGGCGCGCACACGGGAGTTCCTCAGCAGGTATTTTGAGCGTTGATTATGGTAATGTTTACTAGTTTGACAACGGAATTATTTTGATTTTTGGGCGAGCTGCACAAAACGGCTCGCCCATTTTCTGCATGTGAATGGAATTTCTTTCTTGCGCTGCGCGCACCGCTATGGTAATATGATATTTGTAGAGAGAGTTTTCATTTTACGGAGAAAGGAATGAACCTATGCAGAAATTCATCGACTTTTTCACCGGCAGTCTCAACACGGTCGCGTGGCTCTACATCTTCCTGCCGTGCACCATCCTTGGCGGTCTGTATCTGACCATCCGCAACCGGGGCATCCAGTTTACCAAGTTCGGCTATGTGATGAAGAACACGCTCGGCAAGATGTTCACCAAGCAGACGGCGGGCGCGGGCGCGGTCACACCGCTGCAGGCGGTCACCACGGCGCTGGCGGCCACGGTCGGCACGGGCAACATCGTTGGCACCTCGCAGGCCATCGCGCTCGGCGGCTACGGTGCGGTGTTCTGGCTGTGGCTGGCGGCTCTGCTCGGCATGATCATCAAGTATTCCGAGGTCACGCTGTCCATCCGCTTCCGTGAGCGCGACGCCAAGGGCGACTGGGTCGGCGGCCCGATGTACTACATCAAAAACGGCCTTGGCCCGCGGTGGAAATGGGTCGGTACGGTTTTCTGCGTATTCGCGGCGATCGCCTGCTTCGGCATCGGCAATATGTCGCAGGTCAACTCCATTGTCGGCTCGCTCAATGACGCCATCGACGTCTTTAACCCCGCTGCGGCAGGGGAGCGCGCCACGCTCAATCTCGTGTTCGGTATCCTCATCGCGGCGCTCGTGGCGCTGATCCTCTTTGGCGGCATCAAGCGTATCGGTGCGGTGGCGGAAAAGCTCGTCCCGGCGATGAGCGTTCTGTATATCGTGTTTGCGCTCGTTGTGATCATCGGCCATGCGGGCAATATCGGCCCCGCCTTCGGCAAGATCTTCTCCACGGCCTTTACGCCCGGCGCCATCGGCGGCGCGGCGGCCGGTATCGCGCTGAAGCAGACCATCGTCTGGGGCCTGCGGCGCAGCGCCTTCTCCAATGAGGCCGGTCTCGGCTCCGCGGCCATCGCGCACGCGGCGGCGGAGACGCCGGGCCCCGTGCAGCAGGGCATTTACGGCATTTTTGAGGTCTTTGCGGACACCATCGTCATCTGCACGCTCACCGCGCTCACCATCATCTGCAGCGGCGTGGAGATCCCGTTCGGCACCTACGTGAACTCGGAGCTCATCTCCGGTGCGTTCGCCACCGTTTTCGGCGCGAAGTTCGCGTCCGTGTTCGTTGCGCTGGCGCTCGTGCTCTTTGCGTTCACCACCGTGCTCGGCTGGGCCCTGTATGGCAGCCGCTGCGCGCAGTACCTGTTCGGCCTGAAATTCGCCAAGGTCTATCAGGCGGCGTTCATCGTGGTCATCGTTGTCGGCGCCGTCGCCAAGCTGGACGTGGTGTGGAACATCGCCGATACCTTCAACGGCCTGATGGCCATTCCGAACTTCTTTGCCCTGTTCGCCCTGTCCGGCGTGGTCGTCAAGCTGACAAAAGACCACTTCTTCGCGGACAAAAGCAAGCTGAAATAAGCAAAAAATGCCCGGTGCAAACGCACCGGGCATTTTTCATACTATTTTTTCTCCTGCGGGAACAGGAGCTGCACGCCGAGCTGTTCGAGGTACTGCGCCCACGGGCGCGGCGGGCGGGTGTTTGTGACGATGACGTCGATCTTCTCCAGGGGGACGATGTCCACGAACGAGACCTTGTCGAATTTTGTGCCGTCGAGGATGAGGATGCGCTTTTTGGCTGCCCGCACCATCGCCTGCTTGATCTGGGCGTTGAGCTCGTTGGAGTCGGTGATGCCGGCTTCGCGGTCAAGGCCCTTGCAGGAGAAGATGACCTTGTCTACATGATAGCTGCGCAGCGCGTCCAGCGACCGCGCGCCCACCAGCGCCAGCGATTCGCGCTTGAGCTGCCCGCCGGTCGATAAGATCGTCCATGTCTCCATGGCCGCCAGCTCCGTTACAAGACCCACGGAATTGGTGATGATCGTCAGGTCCTTCTTTTCCTTCAGACGGCGGGCGGTAAAGAGGGTAGTGGAGCTGTCGTCCATCATCAGATGGTCGCCGTCCTCCACGAGCGTGCTCACGAGCTCCGCGATCTCGTTTTTCGCCTCCACATTCGTCTTGTTGCGGATGGTGTAGGACAGGTCGGACTTTGTGATGTTGCCGAGGATCGCGCCGCCGTAGGTCTTGGTGGCGTAGCCGTCCTTTTCCAGCTTGTCAAGGTCGCGCCGGATGGTCTCCTCGGTCACGTTATAGTGCGCCGCCAGATCGCTCACCAGCACGCGCTGCTCGGTGCGCAGCTTGTTGAGAATTTCATTTTTACGTTCGATCGCAAGCATGGCTCATCAACTCCTATCGCGGCCTATTATAGCACGAACCTCACACGAAAGCAAGGAATCAGAAGGGAAAAGACGTTGGATGATGACGGATTCTGTATCCGGCGCGCAGATTATGTAAAGGAAATGTTACCCAATTTTCACCCGAATTTAACTTCTGCGAACGCGGTCAAAAATTAAGAAAAAAATGAGAACGAAGCACTTGAAAATCTTTTCCGGGTCTGCTAACATAATGACTGTTCTTATGTAAATCGTGTGCGTTACGGAGTGCAGTTATGGTCTTTTCCAGCCTTACGTTCCTGTTTTTATTCCTGCCGCTTGTGCTGCTTTTATATTTCATCCTCCCGGGCATCCGCGCCAAAAACGTCCTGCTGCTCATCGCGAGTCTGCTGTTCTACGCCTGGGGCGAGCCGGTGTATGTCTTTTTGATGGTCGCCACGGCGCTCATCAACTGGGCCTTCGGCCTGCTGATGGAGCGCGGGCACAAAGCCCTCTGGTGCACGCTCGCGGTCGTGTTTGACCTCGGCTGCCTCGTCGTGTTCAAATACACGGGCTTTCTGGTGGAGAACCTCAACGCGCTGTTCTCGCTCTCGCTGCCCGTGCCCGAGATCGCGCTGCCCATCGGCATTTCGTTCTATACCTTCCAGATCCTCTCGTATGTTGTGGATGTGAAGCGCGGCTCGGTCGGCGTGCAGCGCTCGTTCGCGCGGTTTTTGCTGTATGTCACGCTGTTCCCGCAGCTCATCGCGGGCCCCATCGTCCGCTACAGCGATGTGGAGGCGGAGCTGACGCACCGCACGGTGGACGCGCAGAGCGTTTTCTACGGCCTGTACCGCTTCTGCGTGGGCCTTGCCAAAAAGGTCTTGCTTGCCGACTATGCGGGCAGCGCCGCGTCCAAAATTCTCGATGGCACGCTCGCCGCGCAGACCACGCTCGGGATGTGGTTCGGCGTTCTGATGTTTATGTTCGAAATTTACTTCGACTTCTCCGGCTACAGCGATATGGCCATCGGCATGGGCCGGATGTTCGGCTTCAAATACCCCGAAAATTTCCGCCTGCCGTATACGGCCAGATCCATCACCGATTTCTGGCGGCGCTGGCATATCTCGCTCAGCAGCTTCTTCCGCGACTATGTCTACATCCCCCTCGGCGGCAACCGGCGGCACGTCTACCTGAACCTCGCCATCGTCTGGACGCTGACGGGCCTGTGGCACGGGGCCAGCTGGAACTTTGTCCTATGGGGCGTGTATTTTCTGGTATTGCTCGTCATCGAGCGGCTGCTGCGCAGGGCGATCGAGCACATCCCCATAGTGCTGCGGCACGTGTTCACGCTGCTGCTGATCTTGGTCGGGTGGAATATCTTCTACTTTACAGACACATCGCGGCTGATGGAGAGCTTCCGCGTGCTCTTCGGCGCGTCGGGCGTTGGGTTTACGGATCACCAGACGTGGATCCTGATGCTCAATTCCATGCCGCTGGCAGTGCTGTGCTTCATCTGCTGCACGCCGCTGCCGCGCATCCTCGGCGCGTCGCTGTCCGTCCTGTGCGCGACCAACGGACGCGTCGGCTTCCGGCAGTATCTGTTCTCCATCGGGATGTTCGCCGTCTCCATCACGCTGCTGGTGCTCAGCATCATCTCGCTGACCGGGTCGTCGTTCAATGCGTTCTTGTATTTCCGGTTCTGAAAGGGGCGTGCGGCTATGAAAAAATTCCATATCGTGCTGCTCGTCCTGACGCTGCTGGCAGTTTTGACCGTGACGGCGATCTCGGTTTTTGACACGGATCCGACATTTTCCGAGCTCGAGAACCGCAAGCTCGCGCAGCGGCCGAAGTTCTCGCTCTCCTCGCTGCTGGACGGCAGCTTCATCTCCGCGTTTGAGACGTATTATTCCGACACCTTCCCCGGGCGGGAGAAGATGCTAGAACTGAACCGCTCGCTCAATAAATTCTACTACTACTCCGGCCCGTCGGAGGAGGACAGCATGCTCGTCATCAGCGGCAACACCGGCGCGGAAAACGGCGGCGAGTCGCTGCACGACGTGCAGCAGGAGCAGGCGGAGCAGGCCAAATCCGACGAAACGCCCGCGGACAGCCCGCAGACGGACACGCCGCAGCCGGACAGTGAAACGCCCGCCGATGTGCAGCAGCCCGACGACGCCACGGCGCCCGCCGAAGAAGAGCAGCCAGCGCACATCGACACGCCCGACGAGAGCGAGGCGACCTACGCTGGAAACGTTGTGGTCGTGGGCAACCGTGCAATGGAGATCCCCACGGCGAGCGACGATCTGATCGTCCGCTATGCGGGCGCGGTCAACAATCTGGCCGAAGCGCTGGGGCAGGATGTGCGCACGTTCTCGCTCGTCACACCGAACGGCGGCGAGTTCTACTCGCCGGAGAGCATGCACGAGGGCCTGCACAGCCAGAAGGCGATGATCGACCTGTGCTATGAAAATCTCCA
Organism: uncultured Oscillospiraceae bacterium; assembly: GCA_934631005.1. GTDB lineage: Bacteria > Bacillota > Clostridia > Oscillospirales > Oscillospiraceae > CAG-170. The sequence goes on along the minus strand of CAKTXA010000002.1, from coordinate 33,609 downwards.
GTCCGGTGTCATCCCCGTGGACGCCTACAGCGCGCTGGCGCAGCACGCGGACGAATATCTCTACTTCCGCACCGACCATCACTGGACGCAGCTCGGCGCGTACTATGCCTATACGAAATTCTGCAGCGCCGCCGGCTTTGAGGCTGAGCCGCTCGATTCGTTCCAAACAGGGGAGTACCAGAACTTTGTCGGCTCGATGTACACCTTTACCTCCGGCTATCCGCAAAGCCAGGTGCTCAAGGATAACCCTGACACGCTGACGTATTATCTGCCGATCTATGAGACGCACGCGAAGTATTATGCCGACGCCACGCTCCAGAACGGCGTGCCCATCAGCGTCGTCTATACGAAGCTGTCCGAGCAGACGACGAACAAGTACCTCTGCTTCATCGGCGGCGACACACCCGTGTGCATCATCGACTCCGCCGCCGAGGGCGGCGTGTGCATGGTGCTCAAAGAATCGTATGGCAACGCCTTTGTCCCGTTCCTCACCAGCCACTACAGTAAGATCATCGTCATCGACCCGCGCGAATTCAACCGCGACGGCAAGCCCTCCCTCGACCTCGCGGCCTTCGCCGCCGAGCAGGGCGTGGACGATCTGGTGGTCATCAACTACCCCTACACGGTCAACAACGTCTCCTACATCAATTGGCTCAACCGCCTCGTCGGCAAGGATCCCAATTGGCCGTAAAGCAAACGACCCCTCCCGTGCTGCGCACGGGAGGGGTTTCATATGCCCGCTCTGCCCGGCAGGGAAACCAGCCGATTCTGTACGCAGTGGTGGATTTTTACGGCAGTGCCGATTTGCAGAAGTGCCTTGGCTTCCCCTCGGGGAAGCTGGCTGCGGAGCGCTAGCTCCGCAGACTGATGAGGGCCGGGGAGCATTCGCGTTTAACTGAAACTGCAAAGCTATCCGTCAGTGCTCCCCGGCCCTCATCCGCCCCCTTCGTGGGCACCTTCCCCCCAGGGGAAGGTATGGGCTGCCTACCGCCCCAGTGTGCGTCAATACATATCGGGGATTTTGCGTGTACGTGCGGCAAACACAAGGGAGCGGCACGTTGTGCCGCTCTCTTATGCTTTTTACGATTCCGTGACCGTGACGGTCTGCTGTACGAGGGCTTTTCCATTGAAGTAGAGCTCGAACGTGTACTCGCCGGGCGTTTTGACCGGGCGGGGGAACGCGCCGATGCAGAGATCGTCCTTCCACATATCGTTCCAGACCGCGGAGGTAGTCGCCGCGTCCACGATGTCGCCGTCCTCATTGCGGATGACCATGGTCACGCTGATCTCTTCCGTGCTCTCCTCCAGCGTGCCCACGCCCTGCACGGCAAACGCCATAGTCTCCGTGGGGGCAAAGGTCGTGGCAGGCGTTGCGAGATCCTGCACGGTCCAGTCGTCCTTGTCCGGCTCCTTATACATGCCGATGTAGCCGCTCTGCAGGCCGTGATCGTGATAGTTCCCGGTCTCCGGCGTGGTCAGCTCGGCGGTGGTCGTGCCGTCCAGCACGTCGCCGTTGGCCAGCTCCAGCGTGACGGTGTAGGTCGTCTCGGGGATGAGCTGCTTGGCCGAGACCTTGCAGGATTCCTTCTTCTCCGTCTCGATGACGATGGCGGAGGCCTCGTCCGCGCCCTTCGGCGCGACCTTCACGACCCAGCCCGCGTCGTCGCTGCCGCCGGTGCTCATCCAGCTGACGGTGTAGTCGCCGCTGTCAGCCTGCTCCACCTTCAGCTCCGTCACGTTCGTGACCGTGGGCACGATCGTCAGCGTGCCGTCCAGCAGCATCGTCGGCGCGGAGATGGTGATGGTGTAGGTCATGCCGGACGTCAGATTTTCAAACGTCACGTTCGGCGCATTGACGGTCTGCTCGTCGTGGCTGCCGTCCTCACCGTCGATGCGCACCGTCCAGTGCTCCGGCGCTTCGCCGCTGTAGGTCCAGGACAGGATCGCGCTGGACGACGACAGGGCCACCGTGGTCTGCTCAATATCGACCGTGGGCACAGTGGAGTAGCTCACCTGCGTGGTGCCCACAAGGTGCGTGTTCTCCGGCGGCAGGAGGATGAACGTATACTCCTTGCCGGATTCCAGATTGGCGATGACGGTGCTGTGCCCGGCGAACGTCGCGGTTTTGGCGTCCACGCCCTCGGCGGCATACGACACCGACCATTCGCCGGGGTCGGGGCCGTTGAGCGTCAGGTTGACCTCCACCTGCGTCAGCGCCACCGGCGTGACCGTGAAGCTCAGGATCTCCGTCTCCGCGACGGTGGTCGCGCGCGTGACATACGTGCCGGTGATCTTCTTATCGTTCGCCGCCACGGCGGTGATGGTGTACTGCGTACCGGGGACAAGGCCCGTAAAGACGTTCTGCTCGCCCTTCACATACGGCGCGCGGAAGCTGTTGCCGTAGGCGTCGGCGCAGGTGATCTCAAACGTGCCGTCCTTTTCACGCGAATCGACCTGCACGGTGATACTGTTCGTGGTGGTGTCGATGAGCTGGATGTCGCTCACGTGCACGCTCGCGGGTGCGATCACGAAGAAATAGACCAGCGCCGCGGCGATGACCGCTACGATGCCCGCCAATACCAGCCCAAGGCTCTTGCCGCGGCGGCGCTTGCGCACCGGTTTTTTTGCGGGCGCGGCGGTGTCTGTGCTGTCAGAGCCGCCCGACGGCTCGTCCGGTTCGTCGTCCGGCTCGTTTTCCATCTTGCGGTGGACGGAGTCGATGATGGCGTTCAGCATATCGGTGTCGGGGGAGAAGCTCTGCTTAAAATCCTCCGGCAGCGCCTCAGCGTCGGCAAACTGCACCGGCTCGACCGCTTCGTCCTCCGGCGCGGGCGTCACCGTCTCGCCGTCGGTCACGATGGGCGGCACGATGGGCGTGTCCTCCACCTGATTGCGCTTGACATACTCCACCAGCTCCTGCCGCAGCTCCTCAGGGGACTGATAGCGGTCCTCCGGCTTGAACGCGCAGGCTTTGAGCAGGATGGCGGTCAGCTCATAGTCGGCGTAGAGCGGCGCAGGCAGCTCCTCGCCGGTGATGCGGCGGCGGTCGGCGGCCTTGGCCGTCGTTTTCTCATCCTCAAACGGGGCATGGTTGCCGTTAAAGATGCGGTAGAGGATGAGACCGACGGAGTAAATATCGGTGGTCGGCTCGATGCTGCCGACAAGGTCGAACAGCTCCGGCGCGGAGTAGGAGCTGAGCATATGCTCCGGCATGGAGCAGTATTTCAGCTCGTCGATCTTCGCAATGCCGAGATCGCCCAGCACGAAGTGACCCTGCTGGTTGAGGTAGACGTTCGAGGGCTTCACGTCGCGGTGGATGAGCCCTGCCTCGCGCAGGTCGCTCAGCGCGGCGCACAGGTCCAGCCCCAGATTTACCGCGCACAGATAGGTCATCGGCGTCTCGGCCAGATAATCCGACAGCGTTTTGCGGTTTTCGGCCAGCAGATACACGTCGTAGCCGACGGCGTCCTCCTTCGGCGCGATCTGATAGCTGCGGTAGCTCTCAATGTTGGCGCTGGCCGAGAGCGTTTCCAGCAGCTCCAGCTCCGTCTGGTAGTCGGAAACGACCTGCTCGTAGTATTTCTGCGCTTCCTCGTTCGTTGCCGCCGCGCCGGTGTAGAGCAGGGCGTCGACCTGCTTCTGCGACTCCGGCACGGAGATGTGTTTGAGAATATAGGTCGTATTTGTCTTGGTGCTGCGCACGATGTACACCGACGTCCCGCCGCGGACGCTGAGGCACTTGACCACTTCCATATTCGAAAGCAGTGGCGCAATGAGTTTGAGTTCCGGCAAATACTTCGCCTCCTTTGGATCATCCGCCGCGCGGGCGGACACGACTGCGCGGATGGGCGCACGCGCCCAAATTCCACTCTGTCCTATTCTAGGACATTTTTAGAAAAATTGCAATACAATATGTTGTGCTTTCTACTTGGAATATTCGACAAGTTGTGCTATAATGCCGTGTATAAGGCGCGCTGCGCGCAATTTGCGCCCGATCGCGCGCCATCGGAAGGATCGTCATACCCGTCCAGCCGCCGGTTTGGCGGCGTTCGGGTGCTGCGTGACCTGAACGGAGGTTTCTATGGAATTAAAGACTTGCGAATACTGCGGTCTGGAGTTTTCTGCCGAGCTGACGCACTGCCCGCTCTGCGGCCGGGCGGCCCCCGCGCCGCAGGACGCGAACGCGGCGGCGGAGAGCGCACAGCAGCCCGCACCGCAGGGGCAGGGGAAATGGCTCAAGAAAAAGGGCGGCGGCAAATACGCGGCCAAGCACGCAGGCGGCGTGCAGACAAAGACCGGCAGCGTCTATTCTGTGCCCAAGTGGGTGATGATCGTGCTGTGCTCGGTGCTGGCGCTGCTGGTCATCGCGGGGGCATTGTTTGCGTTCTACAACATCGGCTTCTTTGGCGAGCCGGTCTCGATGCTGGCCCTGTTCGGCCGCACGGAGCAGACGGTCACGCAGCCGGACACCACCGCCGAAACGGCGCAGCCCGAGACTGCAGAGCCCGCAGCGGAGGACAAGGCCCCGACCGCGGCGGATTACATGAACGAAGAGGACTATCAGCAGCAGACGGACGAGCAGCCAGCCGCGCAGCGCGCCATTCCGTGCACGGCGCTGTCGCTCGGCAGCACGAGCGTGACGTTTGAGGAGGCGGAGCAGTTCTACAACATGACCGTTCAGCTCACGCCCGCCGACTGCACGGAGGAGGTCGTGTATACCTCCGCCGACGAGTCCATCGCCACCGTGAACGCCAACGGCAAGATCGTGGCCATCTCCGGCGGCGCGACGGAGATCACCGTCACCTGCGGCGACCAGAGCGCCACGTGCCTGGTCACCTGCGACTTTACGCTCGCGGCCGGCGAGCAGGCGCCTGCCGAGCCGCCGGTGCTCAACAACACCGATATGTCGTTCTTTAACCCCGGCGAACAGTTCCAGCTGAAGGTGCTGAATCTGGAGGACGGGACGGAGGTCACGTTCGCCAGCAGCGACGGCAGCGTCGCGTCTGTGGGCGCGGACGGCATGGTCACTGCCAAGGGCATCGGCACGGCCACGATCACCGCAACGGTCGCACTGGACGAGCCGGTCACGCTGGAGTGCATCGTCCGCTGCCGTCTGGAGGACTCGGCCGAGAGCGCCGAACCGGCGGACCCCAACTGCACCATCAGCCATTCGGACGTGACGATGTCGATCATCGGCGAGTACTTTAAGCTCAGCCTGCGCGATTCGAATGATGACCGCGTGTCGGGTCTGACGTGGCGCTCGTCGGATACGTCGGTGTGCACGGTGGATGAAAAGGGCGTTGTTTACGCCGTCGGCGGCGGCACCGCCACCGTCTCCACCACCTACGGCGGCACAACGTATGAATGTATCGTCCGTTGTAAGATCGGATAAGTCAATATAAAAAATGGAGCGTATCGGAGTCGATACGCTCCATTTTTCGTGCAAATACGCAGTGTAACGGTTTGGCCACTTGCCTCCCCCTTTGGGAGAGGTGTCCGAGCGCAGCGAAGGACGGAGAGGGTCCGTAATGTCCATGCTGCCAGACCCTCTCAGTCAGCTTCGCTGACAGCTCTCCCAAAGGGAGAGCCAAGAGCCGCGCGCTTTGCACGGAGTTCAGTGCAAACCCGCTCAAACGAAAACCCGATAAAACGGGCCATGTTTGAAAAGAACTCCCCGGCTCAACCGGGGAGTTCTTCATAGGAGGTAATTATTTGTCGTACATGTCGATCAGCTTGAGCAGGTGCTCGTAGCGCTGCTTCGCGTTCTCCTCGTTCTTCTCGAACAGGACGGTCGCGCGCTCCGGGAACTCGCGAGTCAGACGGCTGTAGCGCGCCTCGTTCATCAGGAACTCCTGATAACCGCCGGCGGGCGCCTTGGAGTCGAGCGAGAACTTCTTCTCCGCGGCGGGATTGAAGCGGAACATATTCCAGTAGCCGCAGTCAACAGCCTTCTTCATTTCCTTCTGGCAGTTGGCCATGCCGCCCTTGATGGAGTGCATCTCGCAGGGTGCGTAGCCGATGATGAGGGACGGGCCGTGGTAGGCCTCGGCCTCCTGAATGGCCTTCAGGGTCTGCGCGGCGTTGGCACCCATGGCGACCTGCGCAACGTAGACATAGCCGTAGCTCATCGCGATCTCGGCAAGGCTCTTGGACTTGACCTCCTTACCGGCAGCCGCAAACTGCGCGACCTGACCGATGTTGGAAGCCTTGGAAGCCTGTCCGCCGGTGTTGGAGTAGACCTCGGTGTCGAACACGAAGATGTTGACGTCCTCGCCAGACGCGAGCACATGGTCCACGCCGCCGAAGCCGATGTCGTAGGCCCAGCCGTCGCCGCCGAAGATCCAGATGGACTTCTTGGAGAGGTATTCCTTCTTATCGAGGATCTCGCGCGCCAGCTTGCAGGCGTCGCAGTCGCAGTACTTTTCGCCCTTCGCCTTCAGCTCTTCGGCGTGCGCCTTGAACTGCTCCACAGCGGCCAGCTCGTCCACGGTCGCGATGTTCTCCTCCAGCGCGGCAACATACGCCTTGGTGGCAGCCGCGTTGGCCTCGAGCTCGTTGGCGGTGTCGAGATACTTCTGCGCCGCGGCCTTCAGATCGGCGTTGACCCACTCGATGGCGATGAGGTCCTTCGTCTTGGCGATCAGGCTGTCGCGGATGGCCTTCTGGCCGAGGTACATGCCGTAGCCGTGCTCGGCGTTGTCCTCAAACAGGGAGTTGCACCACGCGGGGCCGTGGCCCTCGGCGTTCGTGCAGTACGGCGACGTAGCGCCCGGGCCGCCCCAGATGGACGAACAGCCGGTGGCGTTGGAGATGTACATCTTGTCGCCGAACAGCTGCGTGACCAGACGGGCATAGCTCGTCTCGGCGCAGCCTGCGCAGGAGCCGGAGAACTCAAGCAGCGGCTTGCGGAACTGGCTGCCCTTGACGTCGGGCGTCTGGAGCTCCTTCTTTTCGGAGACCTTGCTGACGCAGTAGTTGAACACGTCCTGCTGATCCAGCTGCGTTTCCTGCGGGACCATCTTGATGGCCTGCACCTTTTCGGGGCACGCGCCGACGCAAACTGCGCAGCCCATGCAGTCCAGCGGGGAGATGGCCATGGTGAACTGATAAACGCCCTTGCCCTTGCCGGCCTTGACCGGGACGATCTTGGCAGCCGCGGGTGCGTTCTTCGCTTCCTCGTCCGTCAGGGCGACGGTGCGGATGGTGGCGTGCGGGCAGACATACGCGCAGTTGCCGCACTGGATGCACTTCTGCGCGTCCCATTCCGGAACAGCCACAGCAACGCCGCGCTTCTCATAGGCCGCAGCGCCCAGCTCGAACTGGCCGTCCACATGATCCATGAACGCGGAGACGGGCAGGGAATCGCCGTCCATCTTGTCGATCGGGAACAGGAGGTTCTTGACCTGCTTGACAAGCTCGGGCTTGCCCTCGAGCTTGTGGTCGACCACGACGTCCTCGGCGTTTGCCCAGTCGGCGGGCACGTCGATCTTGACATATGCGGTCGCGCCGGCGTCGATGGCCTTGTGGTTCATCTCGACCACGTCCATACCCTTCTTGGAGTAGGACTGCGTGGCCTTTTCCTTCATGTACTGGATGGCCTCCGCCTCGGGCAGGACCTTGGCCAGCGAGAAGAACGCGGACTGCAGGATGGTGTTCGTGCGCTTGCCCATGCCGATGGACTGGGCCAGGTCGATGGCGTTGATGGTGTAGAGCTGGATGTTGTTCTTCGCGATGTAGCGCTTGGAAGCGGCATCCAGATGATGCGCCAGCTCTTCCGCCGTCCACTGGCAGTTGATCATAAACACGCCGCCGGGCTTGACGTCACGCACGATCGGGAAGCCCTTGGTGATGTAGGACGGGTTGTGGCAGGCGACGAAGTCGGCCTTGTTGATGTAGTACGGGCTCTTGATGGGCTTGTCACCGAAGCGCAGATGGCTGATGGTGACACCACCGGTCTTCTTGGAGTCGTACTGGAAGTAGGCCTGCACGTACTTGTCGGTGTGGTCGCCGATGATCTTGATGGAGTTCTTGTTCGCGCCGACGGTGCCGTCGCCGCCAAGACCCCAGAACTTGCACTCGATGGTGCCCTCGGCCGCGGTGTTGGGCGCTTCCTTCTCCTCGAGGGACAGGTGCGTCACATCGTCCACGATGCCGATGGTGAACTGGCGCTTCGGCTGATCCTTCTTGAGCTCGTCATACACCGCGAACACGGATGCGGGCGGGGTATCCTTGGAGCCGAGGCCGTAGCGGCCGCCGATGATGGCTGCCTGCACGCCGGCGTTGGCCAGAGCCGTGACAACGTCCATGTAGAGCGGCTCGCCCAGGGCGCCAGGCTCCTTCGTGCGGTCGAGCACGGCGATCTTCCTGGCGGTGGCCGGGATGGCCGCGGCCAGCTTGTCGCCGCAGAACGGACGGTACAGGCGGCACTTCACAAGGCCGACCTTTTCGCCGTGCGCGTTCATATAGTCGATGACTTCCTCCGCCACGTCGCAGATCGAGCCCATGGCCACGATCACGCGGTCGGCATCGGGCGCGCCGTAGTAGTTGAACAGCTGATAGTTCGTGCCCAGCTTTTCGTTGATCTTGCCCATGTACTTTTCCACGACCGCGGGCAGCGCGTCATAGAACTTGTTGCAGGCCTCGCGGTGCTGGAAGAACACGTCGCCGTTCTCGTGGCTGCCGCGCATAGCGGGGCGCTCGGGGTTCAGCGCGTGCTTGCGGAACGCTTCCACAGCGCCCATATCGCACATATCCTTAAGATCGGCATAATCCCACACGGCGACCTTCTGGATCTCGTGCGAGGTGCGGAAGCCGTCAAAGAAGTTCAGGAACGGGACCTTGCCTTCGATCGCCGCCAGATGCGCGACGGGGGCCAGATCCATGACTTCCTGCGGGTTCGTTTCGCACAGCATGGCAAAACCGGTCTGGCGGCAGGCCATCACGTCGGAATGGTCGCCGAAGATGTTCAGCGCATGGGTGGAAACAGTACGCGCGGAGACGTGGAACACGCAGGGCAGCTGCTCGGCCGCGATCTTGTACATATTCGGGATCATCAGCAGCAGACCCTGAGACGCGGTGTATGTGGTGGTCAGCGCGCCGGCGCCGAGGGAGCCATGCACCGTGCCGGATGCGCCCGCTTCGGACTGCATCTCAGCGACCTTGACGGTGGTGCCGAAGATGTTCTTCAGACCGGCCGCGGACCACTGATCCACAAAGTCCGCCATCGGGGACGACGGCGTGATGGGGTAAATGCCCGCCACTTCCGTAAACGCATACGAAACGTGCGCGGCGGCATTGTTGCCATCCATTGTTTTGAACTTACGAGCCAATTTCAATTACCTCCTAGTAATTATAAAATCGTACAGGGTCATCATAGCACAAAGTTTGTACAATGTAAATGAAAATTCCGCGCAAGACGTACAACTTTCGACGACCGCGTGCAAAACCTTGCCGCAAACGCAATTTCCTGTTGGATTTTTCGGCAAAATGCGCTATCATATACAGTAGGTAAGTACAAGTACGATTTTGCGGAGGTGCGGTATGTTCAGCCATATCCGTTCACTTGGCATTCAGGGCATCGGCGGCTACGAGGTCGAGGTGGAGTGTTACATCACCACAGGCCTTCCGGCGTTTGACGTCGTCGGCCTGCCGGACGCGGCGGTCAAGGAGGCGCGCGAGCGCGTGCGCGCCGCGATCAAAAACTGCGGCTTCAAATTTCCCGTCAGCCGCATCACGCTCAACCTCGCCCCGGCCGGGACGAAAAAATCCGGCACACTGTACGATCTGCCGATCCTGCTCGGCATCCTCAGCGCGTCAGAGCTCATCAAAAAGCCGGATAAGACCAGCGCGTTTCTGGGTGAACTGAGTCTGGAGGGCATCCTGCGCCCGGTGCCGGGCGTTTTGCCCATGGCGCTCGCCGCGCGCGAGATCGGCGTGAAAACGCTCTACGTCCCGGCGGAGAACGCCGCCGAGGCAACGCTCGCCGACGGCATCACGGTCTACGGCGTGCACACCGTGCAGGAGCTTGTGGGCCATCTGCGCGGCGACGCGCCGCTCACGCCCGCCGAGCCGTGGCAGCCCGCGCCGCTCACGGACGCGCAGCCGGACTTTCGCGACGTGATGGGGCAGGAGAATGTCAAGCGTGCGCTGGAGATCGCCGCCGCGGGCGGGCATAATATCCTGCTGATCGGCCCGCCGGGCTCCGGCAAAAGCATGCTCTCCAAGCGCCTGCCGTCGATCCTGCCGGATATGACGCGCGAGGAGGCGCTGGAGGTCACAAAGATCTACTCCGTCATCGGAATGCTGGATGCACGCCGCCCGCTCGTGACCGAGCGCCCGTTCCGCAGCCCGCACCATACCGTCTCCGCCGCGGCGCTCGCCGGCGGCGGGCCTACGCCGAAGCCGGGTGAGATCTCGCTGGCGCACAAGGGCGTTTTGTTCCTCGACGAGCTGCCGGAGTTCCGGCGCGACGCGCTGGAGGTCCTGCGCCAGCCGCTGGAGGACGGCAGAGTCACCATCTCGCGTGTGCAGGGCTCCGTGACGTATCCCAGCCAGTTTATGCTGGTCTGCGCGATGAACCCCTGCAAATGCGGCTGGTACGGCGACCCGAGCGGCCGCTGCCACTGCACGCGCTCGTCGGTCGACCAGTACCTCTCGCGCGTGTCCGGCCCGATGCTCGACCGCATTGACCTCATCGTGGAGGTCCCGGCGGTGGAATTTGACGATCTGCGCCGCCGCACCCCGGCGGAGCCGTCGAGCACCATCCGCGCGCGTGTGAATGCGGCCCGGCAGCGCCAGCGGGCGCGCTTCGGCGCGGGCAGCACGCTCTGCAACGCCCAGATGCCGCCCGAGCAGCTGCGCGAGAGCTGTAAGCTCGACGAAGCGTCCGCCGCGCTCATGCGCTCGGCGTTCGAGCGCCTTCAGATGACCGCCCGCAGCTATGACCGCGTGCTGCGCGTGGCGCGCACCATCGCGGACCTTGCCGGAGAGGACGAGATTGCCCCGCAGCACATCGCCGAGGCGGTGCAGTACCGCTCGTTCAAGTTCGGCGCAAACGATTCATAAAGTACGATAGAATAAGGAAGAACGGCCATGAAAGAAATGTTCCTGCTCAAGCTCGGCGAGATCGTCCTCAAGGGCGCGAACCGCCGCACATTTGAAGATAAGCTCAAACAAAACGCCCGCCGCCGCATGGCGTGCTTCGGCAATTTCAAGGTCTATATCATGCAGTCCGCGCTCTACATCGAGCCGCAGGACGACGCGTGCGATCTCGACGGCGCGTGGGAGGCCTGCGGGTCGCTGTTCGGCATCGCGTCGATGTGCCGCTGCCGCGCCTGCGACAAAACGCTGGACGCGATCTTCGAGGCCGTCACGGAGTACCTCGGCGACGATCTGGCGAACGCGAAGAGCTTCAAGGTCGAGTCCAAGCGCTCCGACAAATCCTTCCCGCTCAACTCCATCCAGATCTCACAGGAGATCGGCGGCCGCATCGCCGAGGCGTATCCGCACGTCGCGGTCGATGTGCACGAGCCGGACTATCTCGTGAACATCGAGGTGCGCGACTTTGCCGCCTATGTGCACGGCCCCGCCGTGCCCGGCGCTGGCGGGCTGCCCACCGGCACGGGCGGCCGGGCGGCGCTGCTGCTCTCCGGCGGCATCGACTCGCCGGTCGCGGGCTATATGATCGCCAAGCGCGGCGTGGAGATCGAGGCCATCCACTTCTTCTCCTATCCGTACACCTCTGAACGCGCCAAGGAGAAGGTCATCGAGCTGGCGCGCCTGATGACGCGCTACTGCGGCCGCATGACGCTGGACATCGTGGGCTTTACCGAGATCCAGGAGGCCATCCGCGACCAATGCCGCGAGGAGTACTTCACCATCATCATGCGCCGGTTTATGATGCGCATTGCCGAGGCCATCGGCCGCGACCACGGGGCCAAGAGCCTGGTCACCGGCGAAAATCTCGGTCAGGTCGCCAGCCAGACGATGGACGCCATGGCCGTCACCGGCGCGGTGGTGCATATGCCCATTTTCCACCCGCTCATCGGCATGGACAAGGAGGAGATCGTCACCCGTGCGCGGAAGATCGGCACGATGGAGACCTCCATCCTGCCGTATGAGGACTGCTGCACCGTCTTTACGCCCAAGCACCCCAAGACCAAGCCCGTCCTCGCGCTGGTCGAGGCGGAGGAGGCGAAGCTCGACGTGGACGCGCTCGTGGCGCGCGCCATCGAGAACACCGAAAAAATGCAGCTGCGCTATTATGAGCAGCCGTAATATCTCCGCAGCCGACGTGCTGCAGCGGCTGCGGGCCGCAGGTCTTACGCTCTGCACGGCGGAGTCGTGTACCGGCGGGCTGCTCGGAAAGCTCCTGACGGACGTTCCGGGCGCGTCGAGCGTCTACGTGGGCGGCGTCATCAGCTATACGAACGAGGTCAAGCACCGCCTGCTCGGCGTGTCGCGACAGACGCTGGCGCGGTATACCGCCGTCTCCGCCGAAACGGCGGGGGAGATGGCCCGCGGCGCGCGGGCGCAGCTGGGCGCGGACATCGCCGTGAGCGTCACGGGCCTTGCCGGGCCCGACGGCGACGGCACGGGGCGCCCCGTCGGCCTTGTGTATATCGCGCTCGACCGCGCGGCGGGGTGTTTGGTACAGGAGCTGCACCTTGCGGGTGACCGCGCTGCCATCCGCGAACAGGCGGCGCAGGCCGTGTTTGCGCTGATTTTGGAAACACTGTCCGAACCTTGAGGAACTGCTATGAATTTCTTTCTCTGTCTTGCGTATCTGTTTTTCATCGGCTCCACGTTCGGCTGGGTGCTGGAGCTGTTTTTCCGCAAATTCTTCTCCGGCACGAACCCGGAGCATAAGTGGATCAACCCCGGCTTCTGCGTGGGGCCGTATGTGCCGCTGTACGGCTTCGGGCTGTGCATTTTGTTCCTGCTGGCGACGCTTGGCGAGCGGTGGAACGTGCACACCGCGGGCGGGCGCATCGCGCTTTTTGCCGCGATGGCCCTGAGCATGACGGTGATCGAGTACATCGCGGGCATCGTGTCGCTCAAAATGCTGCACGTCCGCCTGTGGGACTACAGCCGCCGCTGGGGCAATATTCAGGGGCTCGTCTGTCCGCTGTTTTCGTTTTTCTGGGCGGTCATCAGCGCGGTGTATTATTTCTGCGTGCACCCGTATATTCTGGACGCGCTGCGCTGGCTGTCGGAAAATCTGGCGTTTTCGTTCGTCATCGGCTTTTTCTTCGGCGTGTTCACCATCGACGTGGTGTATTCGGCGCATCTGCTGTCGAAGCTGCGGAAATTTGCCGACGAGCACGACGTCGTCATCCGCTTTGAGCGCCTGAAATCGCAGGTGCAGAAGCGGCAGGAGGAGCTGCGGGAGAAGAAGAATTTCCTCTTCCCGCTGCGCTCGGCGCGTCCGCTGCCGGAGGTGCTGAAGGAAGCCCGCGAGTCGTGGGAGGAACGCCGCCACGAGAAAAAATAAACGCCGAAAGCCCCCGGGTGACCGGGAGCTTTTCCTGTTTCTGGGGATGATCTGCATTTCAGGCGGCAAATTGCTACATTTCGTACCGTTCGCGTCCAAATGCGCGGAAAGTCTGGTATCCTATATGTGTTAAATCAGGTGCGGCCACGGCGGGCCGCGGCAAGACCCATGGGTCTTGTGTCTCTCCTATGGAGAGACACAATGGGCTTCTGGGCGAGAAAAGACTGAAGGAGAGATCGCATATGAAAAAACGCACGGTAAGCCTGCTGCTGACCCTCTGCCTCCTGCTGACCCTGCTGCCAACGGTGGCGTCGGCCATAAGCATGAATGAGCAGCCCACCCACGTATGGGTGTCTGGTACGGATGTTGTTGAAGGCGGCTACTGGAAAACTGACAGCAGCGGCGAACTTGTGGCGGGTTCTGAAAATGATTACAACGTCCATTATTATACACAGTCTACTCGGTATTGCCTGACACTGAAAGGGGCTGACATCCGGAGCGGTTCCAGCTCGGAATACGGCCTGATCACTACGAATAGTGGCGTTCAGCTTTCTATTTTTGCGGGTATTCATACGGATGGCTCTCTGATCATCGAGTTGATGGATGATAACGCCATTGACCTTACGGGCCTCGGCGAGATCCCGGGTGACTGTGCCGGTATTGCAGTTAGTAATCAATTCCAGTCTATCACGTTCACCGGCATCGGCAGCCTGACCATCCGGAGCGGCAAAGCGACCGGGCACAGCTTCGGCATTTTCACGCGCGCTTCTGTCACGGTCGGTGCGACGCGCGGCGAAGATTCGGCGAATGACAACTGCACTGTAAACGTCTACGGCGGCCAGTGCGGCTATAATAAGATCAGCGCCGGTATCTATGATGCAGGCACATTGGACGATTTTGATGCCGTCATAAAGCCGAAATGCGGCACGCTCACCGCCGGTACATATTACAGTGGCGGCGCGGGCAGCTACGGCGTCTACGGCAAGGTGGAGCTGTCGGAGTCCGGTCGTGATCCCTATCCGAACGGGAATTTTACCGCGTTCTGCGGCGAAGCGACCACGGCTGCGGCGCTGTCCACCATGCCGCTGTATATGCCGACTGAATCGACCGCCGCGCTGCTGGCGACGAAGGATGACGGCACGCAGGTCGCCTACCGCAATGAGGAGAACGGCCTGTATACGCGGGTCGAGCTGCACCACGATCTGAAACCCGGCGCGAGCATTGACAGCGTGAAGGTGAAATCTGTCACGCCCTATACCATTGAGGTGGAGCCGATCGCCGCAGCCAGCAACGGCCAGGTCGTGGAATACGCGCTGACTGCGTCGGGCGAGAAGCGGACGCCCGCGGCCGGCTGGCAGACCAGCCCGCTCTTCATCGGCCTTTCTGAAGATACAATCTACGAGGTCGTGGCACGAACCGCGGCCACAACGGAATATGCCGCGGGCCTGTGCGTCCGTGCTGTGGCTACGACCCCAAAATCAAGCAAGTATAACGTTTCGGTAAGCACCGGCATGAGCGTAGACGGCATTGCAATCGACAGGAACTATGATCTTTCAGAGCGTCAGGTCGGCAGCGATCCAACCGGCTGGATGACCTATGACAAGGATACGCGCACGCTGACGCTCGGCGGCAAAGTCGTGATCACGCACGGCTGCAAGACGATCGGCTCCGGCGAAGCGGTGGGTATTTTCTGCAACAACAGTCTGAATATCGTGCTGGCCGACGGCGCGGAGGTCAGCATCGACATGGCGAACTACGCGCGCGATCCGGACCTGACCAAATCGCTGGAAGGCAGGTTGGAAAACGAAAGGCTTGTTGACAGCGATCCCATCACCGGCCGCGCCACCGGCATCCTGTGTCAGGGCGACCTGACCATCAGTGCCGCGGAAGGCTACAAGACGAAGCCGACGCTCACCATCAACGTGTTCGGCGCGGGCGACGCGCAGGGCATCCGCACGGTGAAGCAGCGTGACCCCTCCAGCGCAGTGACCGTGCCGGGCATCGTCACCATCGGTGCGGTGGATGTGGACATCACGGTGGGCGCCATGAGCGCGCAGCCCGCGATCAGTCCCCGCGTCTACTCACAGCGGCAGGACGGCTCGGCAGGTGTTTGCGGCATCTACGGCGGCGATGACATTATCCTCAACGGCACCGGCGCAGTGCTCAACGTCACCACGATCGGCGCTTATCAGGGCCATCTGCTCAGCTCCGGCGAGATAGGCTACGGCGAGGTCTTCATGCAGGGCACGGAGGTGCATCTGAAAAACACCGCCCGTAATGGAAGCTATCGCGTTTCCTATTACGGCATCAAGTGGGACCTCGGCTATACCTGTACGGACAGCACAGGAAACCGCGTGGCGATGAAGGACGCCTACTGGGTCAATGGCAGCGCCGATTTTGACCCCAATGGCGAGACAATTCTGGAAGGTACGCTGACTATTACAGGTACACCTGAGAAGGACGAAACGCTGACAGCGACGCTGACCGGCGGCAACCTGAATAGCAACAAACCGACCTATCGTTGGTATCGCTGCCGCTGGGATCTTGAGCCGGAGCTCATCAAATCTGATAACGAGCCATACAGCAAGGCTACGTACAAGTTAACGACCACGGATATTGGCTGCCGGATCTACTGCGAGCTCACCTGCGACGGTTATGCGGGCACGCTGGTAAGCCCAAAGACAGAGCAAATTTCCGCGGGTGCGACTTTCCCCAATATTTTTGTCAATGGAATACAGATCACGAAGGACAATGCGTCCGATGTGACGGGAAATGGAACGGTATCCTATGATGTGAGCACCAATATGCTGACGCTCTGCAATGCGGAACTCACAGAAGTGGGCGATAACGTAGCGGTGATCTGTGCTGTGAGTCTTCCGCTTACGATCAAGCTTGAAGGGGAAAACAAAATCAGCACGGACATTAGGGATAAGCGGGCAATTTTCTGCTACGATCTCACCTTTATCGGCTCCGGCAGTCTGGACGCCTATGCGGTGCGGCCGGATTACGGTACTATTTTTTCAACAGGCAGCGTTAGTATCGGCGGGAGCTGTCAGATTACGACCTCATGCCAGAAGCAAAATCTCTCAATAAGTTCGACTGCGTATCTTGGCATTGCACTGCATGTCTATCAGGGCGACCTTACAGTTTCCGGAAACAGCTCGCTCAAAGCCTTTATTACGGATGACAATGTAAATCGGACTGCTGCATTTGTTGGATATAATACAACGGTCAAGGACAATGCATGTGTGGAGATACTCGGCCGCTGTAAGGGCGCTTTTATCGCAGGCTCTTTAGATGTGCAGGGCGGCAGCATTACTGTGAAAAGTAAAGGAAGCGGCCATAGATATGGAACATCACAGCGTGTAGATAACGAACAATATCCTACATTGGAAGTGCCTGATTATATTACAATAAGCGGCGGCAAGTTGGAGGTTTCTTCGGAGCTTGGCTATGACATTCAAATAAAGAATTCTATTACGATCACAGGCGGTACGCTGGTCACGTCTCTGGGGGCGGAAAACACGGCGCCGATCCAAAAGAGCAGTGAGGACTGCACATTCACAGCCGACAACTGCACCGTCTACGCAAGCACCAACACAGACGGCTCCAATGCAAAATCTGCAACAGCAGACGCCTTCCTGACAAAAGGCACTCGCTATGTGCGTCTGAATTCCGGTTCCTCTGTTGACGTCGACACCGATTGCAAGGATGACGGCACGACCACGGAGATCAGCGCGGACATTTCCGCCGGGCCGGACGCGGCGTCGAAGGAAGCGGCGGTTGTGATCGTCCGCTTCAACAAAAACGGCCGCCTTGCCGGGATCGAATACCGCACAGCCACGCTGACCGGCGACACATGGCGGATCGAGGTCTCGTTCAAGAATGCCTTGCCGGATGACACCTACAAAATCTATGTCATCGACGGTGCGCGCCGCACCCCGCTGCGCAACGCGCTGCTTGTCCTCAAAAACGGCACGTAAACCAACAAAAAGAGCATTGCCGCCCGGCAATGCTCTTTTTTATGTACCTACGACGCCAGCAGCGTCTTGAGTCTTTGGATGTTTGCCTCGGAGAGGGGCGTGAGGGGCAGGCGGGGGAGGCCGACGTCAAAGCCCGCCAGATTCAGCGCCTGCTTGACGGGGATGGGATTGACCTCGCAGAACAGCGCGTCGATCAGCGGCATCAGCGCCACCTGCATCCGCCCGGCCTTTTCAAAATCGCCATGCTGGCAGGCGCGGATCATCTCCAGCGTCTGCTTCGGCCGGATGTTCGACAGGACGGAAATGAGCCCCTTCGCGCCGATGGACATCATCGGCACAGCCTCGTCGTCGTTGCCGGACCAGACGGGCAGGCTCTCGCCGCACGCGTCCAGAATGCGCGCCGTTTTGCACACGCTGGCCGAGGCTTCCTTCACGCCCCCGATGTTCGGGTGCTCCGCGAGCACGCGGTACGTCTCCACGCTGATGTCCACGCCCGTGCGGCTGGGCACGTTGTAGACGATCACGGGGATGTTCACCGCGTCGGCAACGGTCATATAGTGCGCGATCAGCCCTGATTGCGTACACTTGTTGTAGTACGGCGTGACGAGCAGCAGCGCGTCCGCGCCGATCGACGCCGCCACGCGGCTCATCTCCAGACAGTGGGCGGTTGAGTTGCTGCCCGTGCCTGCGATGATCTTGCAGCGCCCCGCGACGTAGCGGATGCAGTGGGCGATTACGCCCAGCTGCTCCTGCGGCGTCATGGTGGCCGATTCGCCCGTCGTGCCGCACACGACGATGGCGTCCACGCCGCTGGCCAGCTGAAAGTCCAGCAGCTGTTCGAGTTTTGGATAATCGACGGTACTGCTTTGGAAGGGCGTGACCAGCGCGGTCGCAACGCCTTCAAAAACAGGCTGCTTCATCCTAAGACCCCTTTACGCTTTATTTTGTTGTGATATATCCTTCCGCGCACAGAAGCTCCGCGAGCAGGACCGCGCCGCCCGCCGCGCCGCGCAGGGTGTTGTGAGACAGGCAGACGAATTTGTAGTCGTACTGCGTATCCTCGCGCAGGCGGCCGATCGAAACGGCCATGCCGCCCTCGAGCATCCGGTCGAGCTTCGTCTGCGGCCGGTCGGCCTCCTCAAAGTAGTGCAGGAAATGCTCCGGCGCGGAGGGGAGCTTCAGCTCCTGCGCGCGGCCCTTGTAGTTTGCCCAGATGGACTTGATCTCGTCAATGGACGGCTTTTCGCCCGCAAATTTCATAAAGCACGCGGCCATATGCCCGTCGGAGCACGGCACGCGCAGGCACTGCGCGGTGATGGACGGGCCATCGGCGCACACGATCTGATCGCCCTCGACATGGCCCCACAGCTTCAGCGGCTCCTGCTCGGATTTTTCCTCCTCGCCGCCGATGTAGGGGATGACGTTGTCGATCATCTCCGGCCAGGTCTCAAACGTCTTGCCCGCGCCCGAGATCGCCTGATACGTGCACACCAGCGCGCGGTCCAGGCCGAATTTCAGCAGCGGATGCAGTGCCGGGACGTAGCTTTGCAGGCTGCAGTTGGACTTTACGGCGATGAAGCCGCGCTTGGTGCCAAGGCGCTTGCGCTGGGCGTCGATGATGCGGATATGATCGGCGTTGATCTCCGGCACGACCATCGGCACGTCGGGCGTCCAGCGGTGGGCGGAGTTGTTCGACACCACCGGGCATTCGAGCTTCGCGTAGCGCTCTTCGAGCGCCTTGATCTCGTCTTTTTTCATATTGACCGCGCAGAATACGAAATCGACCGCCTCCGCGATCTGCTCCGCGTCCTGCTCGGCGTCCATCACGATCATGTCTGCCGCCGCGTCCGGCATGGCGTCCGCCATATGCCAGCGGGGGCCGATGGCCTCACGATAGGTCTTGCCCGCGCTGTGACTGCTCGCGGCGAGGACGGTGAGCTTGAACCACGGATGCTGCGCGCACAGCAGCACGAACCGCTGGCCGACCATACCGGTGGCCCCGATGATCCCGACTTTGTACTGTTTCATAATTCTACGCTCCGTTTCATTTTGGCACCCGCAAAAGTTACGGTTGATTGTAACTTTGGAATGTTCTATAATATGATCTGCTAGACAGGGGAGAGAACATGTCTTTTCTGCAAGGACATATGTCTTTCACTGTGCGGCTATCATATCACAACCTTCCGCGCCTGTCAATGTGCCATCTGCACAGATTCGCGGGAAAGGGAGGAGATCATTTTTTGAAAACGCACGATTTTTTCTATGAACTGCCGCCGGAGCTGATCGCGCAGACGCCGCTGGAGCGGCGCGACGCGTCCCGGCTGCTCACGCTAAGCCGCGAAACGGGCGAGATCGCCCACCGGCACTTTTACGACATCGCGGAGCTCCTCCGCCCGGGCGACTGCCTGGTGCTCAACGACTCCCGCGTGCTGCCCGCGCGTCTGCTCGGCCATCGCGAGCCGACCGGCGGCGCGGTGGAGGTGCTGCTGCTCAAAGATGAGGGCGGCGGCGTGTGGGAGTGCCTGACGAAGCCCGGCCGCAAAACGCACACCGGCACCGAGCTGTCCTTCGGTGACGGTGAGCTGACCGCCACGGTCGTGGGCGAGCGCGACGACGGCAACAAGCTCGTGCAGTTCCACTACGAGGGCATCTTCCTGGAGGTGCTGGAGCGGCTCGGCAAAATGCCCCTGCCGCCGTATATTAAAGAGGAATTGCAGGATCAGGAGCGGTATCAGACGGTCTACTCCCGCGTGAACGGCTCCGCCGCCGCGCCGACCGCCGGGCTCCACTTTACGCCGGAGCTGCTGCGGACGCTGCAGGAAAAGGGTGTGAACCTTGCCTATGTCACGCTGCACGTCGGCCTTGGCACGTTCCGGCCCGTAAAGGCCGAGGAGGTCACCGAGCATCATATGCACTCGGAGTTCTGCATGATCTCGCAGGAGACGGCCGACCTGCTCAACCGCACGCGCGCCGCGGGCGGGCGGATCGTGTGCGTGGGCACCACGTCCTGCCGGACGGTCGAATCGCTCGCGGACGAGAACGGGCACTTCACTGCGCGCTCGGCGTGGACGGATATTTTCATCTACCCCGGCTACCGCTTCAAGGCGATGGACGCGCTCATCACGAACTTCCACCTGCCGGAGAGCACGCTCGTCATGCTGGTCTCCGCCTTCGCCGGCCGCGAAAAGATCCTGAACGCCTACAACATCGCCGTAAAGGAGCGCTACCGGTTCTTCTCGTTTGGGGATGCAATGTATATTTACTGAGTCCATATGGATATTATATTGACAAAATAACAAGATTCAGTATAATGTCCTCAGAGGTGATCATCATGGCAAAGGTAACGACCAGCATTTCGATCGACGCCGACGTGAAATCGCAGGCGCAGGCGCTCTACGCGGACCTGGGACTGGATCTGTCCACAGCGATCAATATTTTCCTGCGGCAGTCGATCCGCGAAAACAGGATCCCGTTCGAGGTCCGGCTTTCCAAGCCGCCGCGTCAGGAGAGCGGCGAGATCGAAATGACGGACGATGAAAAAATCGACTTCGTCGCGCAGCGCATCCTGCGCGAGCACAAAGCGGCGTTTGAGGAGCTTGCGAAATGAGCTTCTGCAAACACCCTATGCAGCGAAAGAGGTAATTATGTTCAAACTTCTCAAACAGGAGGGCGCGGCGCGGCGCGGGGAATTTTCCTGCACGCATGGCACCGTCCAGACCCCGGTTTTTATGAATGTCGGCACGCAGGCCGCCATCAAGGGCGCGCTCAGCGCCGAGGATCTGGAGCACATCGGCACGCAGGTGGAGCTGTCCAACACCTATCACCTGCACTTGCGTCCGGGCGATACGGTCGTGCGACAGCTCGGCGGCATCCACAAATTTATGACGTGGAACGGCCCCATCCTGACCGACTCCGGCGGCTTTCAGGTGTTTTCGCTGGCAAAGCTGCGGCAGATCAAGGAGGAGGGCGTCACGTTCGCCTCGCACATCGACGGACACCGCATCTTCATGGGCCCCGAGCAGAGCATGCGCATCCAATCGAACCTCGGCTCCGACATCGCAATGGCGTTTGACGAGTGCGTGGAGAACCCCGCGACCTACCAGTACGCCAAGGCGTCCTGCGAGCGCACGGCGCGCTGGCTCGTGCGCTGCAAGGCAGCGCTGGCGCAGTATAACGCCGAGCCGGACGCCGTCAATCCCGGCCAGCAGCTCTGGGGCATCAACCAGGGCGCGACGTTTGAGGATCTGCGCGTGTGGCACATGAAGGAGATCGCAAAGCTCGACCTGCCCGGCTATGCCATTGGCGGCCTTGCCGTGGGCGAGGATACGCAGACGATGTACCGCATCATCGAGGCGGTCGAGCCGCATATGCCCAAGGACCGCCCGCGGTATCTGATGGGCGTGGGCACACCGGCGAATATCATCGAGGCAGTCGCGCGCGGCGTGGACTTTTTTGACTGCGTCATGCCCGCACGCAACGCACGGCACGGGCGGCTGTTCACCTGGAGCGGCGCGATCAATATGAAAAACGCCAAGTATACGCTGGATGACGGCCCCATCGACCCGGAGTGCGACTGCCCGGTCTGCCGCCGCTTCTCGCGGGCGTATCTGCACCACCTCTTTAAGGCCGACGAGATGCTCGCCATGCGCCTGGGCGTGATGCACAATCTGTACTTCTACAACACGCTCCTCGCGCGCATCCGCGGCGCGCTGGACGCGGGCGAATTCGCCAAGTTCCGCGCGGAGTATGCCGAAAAGCTCGACCGCAAGCTCTGACGCATCAAAGAATTTTGCCAAAATTTTCGCGAATGGCTTGCATTATCTTCAGTATCCCGTTATAATGAAAAAGTTCAGTAAACCGCAAAGCGGTTTATTTCGGGGCGATCGCTCCGAAACTAAAATTACGGAGGAATCGCAATGAATCTGTTCCTGTCCAGCGGCACGGGTGCCGCAGCCACCGGCGGCAGCACGATCCTGATGTTCGTCGTCCTGATCGCCGTGTTCTATTTCTTTATGATCCGCCCCGAGAACAAGCGCAAGAAGGAAGCGCAGCAGATGCGCAACTCGCTGAAGGTCGGCGATAACATCACCACCATTGGCGGCGTCATCGGCGACGTTGTCAGCGTCAAGGAAGACTCCCTCGTGCTCGAGACCAGCGCCGACCGCGTGCGCATCGAGTTTGCGAAGTTCGCCGTCTCCACCAACAACACCGCGGAGAAGGAAGCTGCCAAGCAGAAGCAGGCCGCCCTCGCCGCGCGCAAGGAAGAGCGCGCCAAAAAGGAAGCCGAGAAAAAGGCGAAGAAGTCCAAATAATGAAGAAGCGTTTGCCCCCTCCGGCGGAGCCGGAGGGGGCAAATTGCTATGTAAGGCCCTGCTTCGTCGGAGAGGGTAAATTGATATGATAGGGCCGGGAAGGGTGAAAAGCTCCACCCGGTTTTCTTTTGCCGGGAGGGCTTGTCATACCGCCGCGCGGACGGGAATAGACTGAGACCGAAAAGGAGGAATGACCATGAAACGGACAAGATCAAAACCGGTCGGGCAGGGGAGAGGGCTTGCGCGCAGCGTGCTGCTGCTGATCGTGCTCACGGCGGTTCTGTGCGCGCTGTGCGCGGCGCTCGTGATGGGCGGCATCCTGCCGCAGACCGCCGTTTCCGCGGCGTCAGCGGCCGCGCTGGGGCTTGCGGCGCTGATCGCGGGCGCGCACGCGGCGCGGCAGGCCGGGGAAAAGAAGCTGCTGTATGCCATGCTCCCGGCGGCATGCGTGCTGGCCCTGCTGTTTGTGCTCTCGCTGATCCTCTTTCCGCACGAGGCGTCCGGCGTGCCGGTGACACTGATCGTCGCGCTCCCGGCATCCGCGGTGGGCTGCCTGCTGACGATGCGCAAAAAGCGCCCCTATGCCCGCCGCAGAAGATGAAGGACATCCTGCATATTGCAGATGGGTAAATATCATTTACGTACTTGATATTTATGAATCAAATCCTGCAAAATGCAGTATTTAGCGTGCTGCGCAAAGCGCCTACACCAGATGTGGTGGCTAGAGACGCCTTAGCAGCGCCCGCAGCGCGCCGCTCGTTGCTAAATTTACATAATGTAATTAACATAATACTTTGACATAACCAACAAATTTTAGAAAATATTCCGATTTCCCTTGCTATTTCAGTCGTTTTGCGTTATATTAACAAGGCTCCCGTAAGAAGATGTTGGTAGCGATAATCCCGGGCGGCCGGCGTTTACGCCTGCCGTGTTCCACACGCTGTGTGGGATGATAGGGCAAGCACCCGGCATTTTCGGAGCATTTTTCCGCAGCGGTCCGGCCAAAGGCTGCTGCAGGGTACAAGATATTGTGCCGTCATTCCTGCGTTTTTGCAGAAAAGCGCAGGATGCTGTTTTTGCCGGATCATTTGCTTTTTTGGAAGGACACCCCAATGGCCAACATCATCAGCCGATATGAATCGTATCTCATTCATGTCAAACACGCATCGGATAATACGGTCTCGTCGTATATGCGCGACATCCGTCAGTATGCGTCATATTTGCTGAGCGTCGGCGTGGAGGTCCTTGACGCCACGCAGCAGACCGTGGCAGACTATATGAACTGGCTGCGCGATCAGGGCAAGTCCCCGGCGACCATCTCGCGCTCCCTGGCGTCGCTCAAAAGCCTGTACATATTCGCCCTGAGCGAGGACGAGATCGACGTCAACCCCGTCACGAACATCAAGCTCGAAAAGGCGGAAAAGAAGCTGCCGCAGATCCTCACCGGTAAAGAGGTCGAGCTGCTGCTGCAGCAGCCGAAGCGCGGTGACATGAAGGGCTGCCGCGACAAGGCCATGCTGGAGGTGCTCTATGCCACCGGCATCCGCGTGAGTGAGCTCATCGGCCTGAATGTGGACGATGTCAGCATCTCCGGCGGCTTTATCCGCTGTGAGGGCGGTGGCAAAATGCGCATCATCCCGCTTTACAGCGAGGCGGTGCAGGTGCTGCACGACTACATGACCAACATCCGTCCCAAGATGATCGCCACGCCCACCGAGCAGTCGCTGTTCGTCAATGTCTCCGGTGAGCGCATGAGCCGTCAGGGCTTCTGGAAGATCATCAAGTTCTATCAGGAAAAGGCGCAGATCGACAAGGACATCACGCCGCACACCCTGCGGCACAGCTTTGCCGCACACCTGTTGGAAAACGGCGCCGATCTGCACGCCATTCAGGAGATGCTCGGTCACAGCGACATTTCCTCCACCCAGGTCTACGCCCAGCTCGTCAAACAAAACCTCAAGGCGGTCTACAACAAATACCATCCAAAGGCATAAAAGATCCCCGGCAGTTCCAATGAACTGCCGGGGTTTCTATTATTTTCATCAGCCGAAAGGGGAGCGGCACGAAAGCCTCGCAGAGTTTCGCCGCCGCAGCGGCGAAAGTAATTTGAATCATTTTTGCCGGCGACATGCGCGTCGGCAAAAATACTGCTCAGGCTGCGAGTGTGGAATTTTTGCGCCTGCGCAAAAATTATGCGCGCGCAGGCTGCAAGCCTTTTCAAACGAGAACCCAGCGGAGCGGTTCTCGTTTGAGAGTGTTTCAAAAATAAATTTTTGAAACACTCCTCAGCTGTCAATGCCGGTCATCGCTTCGAGCACCTCATACTGCTGCTCGCTGATGGTCTTTTTCATCGAAAGGCCCTCGAGGATGTCGATGTCCACCATCTTGCCCTGCTGCGCGCAGATGACACGGTTGGTCTTGCCCTCGGCCAGCGCCTGCACGGCGTGGTAGCCCATGCGCGTGGCCATCACGCGGTCGCGCGCCGACGGCGTGCCGCCGCGCTGGATATGGCCCAGAATGGTCACACGGGGATCGAGCCCCAGCTCCTCGTGGATGCCCTTGCCGATCTCGATGGCGCTGCCCGCGCCCTCGGCCACGATGATCATAAAGTGCGTGTTGCCGGCGAGTCTCGCCGCGCGGATACGCTCAATGACGTCCTTTTCAAAATCCACGCCCTTTTCCGGCACCAGAACGGCCGTTGCGCCGGTGGCCAGGCCCACATACAGCGCCAGATGCCCGGCGTTGCGGCCCATGACCTCCACGACCGAGCAGCGCTCGTGCGACTGCATCGTGTCACGCAGGCGGTCGATGGCCTCCACGGCGGTGTTGGCCGCGGTGTCATAGCCGATGGTGTAGTCGGTGCAGACGATGTCGTTGTCGATCGTCGCCGGGACGCCCACCACGCTCACGCCCTGCTTGCTCAGCTCCACAAGGCCGCGGAACGAGCCGTCACCGCCGATGGCGACGATGCCGTCCAGCCCCAGCAGCTTGCAGGTGGCCGCTGCCTTCTGCTGGCCCTCCAGCGTGCGGAATTCCTCACTGCGCGCCGTGTAGAGCATCGTGCCGCCGCGGTTGATGATGTGCGCCACATTCTCGGCGCTGAGCTGAACAAAATCGCCGCTGATCAGGCCGTTGTAGCCGCGGCGAATGCCGATGCACTCAATACCGCGGAAGGTGGCCGCGCGCACCACGGAGCGGATCGCCGCGTTCATCCCCGGTGCGTCACCGCCGGAGGTCAGCACACCGATCCGTTTGACTTTCAAATCCTGAGCCATAGTAGAAGCTCCTTCCTGTATAATTCGCTACCATTCTATCCCCACCGCCGCGCGCTGTAAAGAAGGAATGTGTAAATTTTTCAAAAACTTTGCGGCAGGGAAGGGGCCATGGGGGGAATAAAATAGCAGCCCAGCAGTACCTGCGGGCTGTCCCCAAATAATAAGCCGTCTTTTCAGCGAACGTTTTGCAAACCTCCGGCAGTCAGTATCTAAAAATAGTGATGATGCCAATGGCTTGATGAGTATTCGATCATTCAGACGAGCGAATGCTACAAAACAAATATTTTGTTGAGGCTTGAATCGAAAAATTCCTTAAATGCCGACGTTGGGGAAGGGCTGTACAACAGCCTTTTTCATTAGCCCTTTCACAACGCAACAAAATGAACCGTTTTGTTCCACGTCTTTATCCCCAACTTCAACAACAATACCGTATGATGAAATCATTGCTTCTCAAAATGCTTATAGGTATCATACAGCGAATAGTACCGCTTGTTTGCCTTGAAGAACTCCGCGCCGACGCGTTCCTTCATGGGATACCAGACCTTGACGGCAACAAAGAGCTTGCCCAGAGAGAATAGGGAGAAGAGCTTGCCCCAGACGCCGAAGTTCGATACCTTCCGATGTACCTGCTCGTATTCTATCAGACTGCGTATCTGTCTGTCGATCATGCGGTCAAACTGCGCAACGAGGATCACGTCATAGCCATACTTGCGGTGCTGCGTGAAGAACGAGAGCCATTCCTTGCGCCCCTTCGCATCCCACTCGCGGGCGTTGAACAGGAGCTGACACTCGTCGAGCACCAGCAGGATACGTCCCTCGCGGAACGGATGCTCGGAGAAATAATCCTGCGAAAACTGAATCAGTTGCCCAGGCGTCAGCTCGTCATTCGCAAGAAAGACGAACTGGCCCTTTTTCTTTCTCCTGATCCGCTCCACGGCGAAGTCAAAGTTGCAGATCGCGGGTAGTCCCTTGTAGAGCTGCCAATAAAGCACCTGCGCTGTATGCAGGCTCTTGCCAGAGCCGGGCGTACCGCTGTACAGATAGATCATAGCGTGCTGATCCCGCCAGAGGTGAGGTTACCGATCTGCTTGATCAAGAACTGGATCGCATAGAAAACCGCGATCGCGGCAAGCCATGCAGCGCCGATCTGCACGCAGCGTCCTACGGGAATGAACCAATTCAGATACCCAAGAAACGGCAGGGCGGCGAACTCGTCCAGAAACGTCCGAAACGGACAGCCGGGCAAAAAATCCACGAGCTTATTGAACAAAGTATCCATGCGTTACCCCCTGATTATATTTCTGGTAATGAGGATCAGACCGATGCAGAATGCAAGCAGCTCCATCGTCCGGCAGATCTTCGCCACGCTGTCAAAGGGTGAAAGATCTATTTCCAGCGTATAATCTACGACGTTGGGCGCGTAGATACGCCAGTCGAATTTCGGCGCGACAGGATCGGCGGCCAGCACACCGAGAAACTCGATCAGATCGAACGGGATACAGAACGGAAACAAGTTCTGCCAGTCTGCGTCGTGCCGCTTTGTGCGCTCATCATCCGGGTTATCATTCGGATTATCCGGCGTGGGTGTGTCTGTCTTTGCCTGAGAGATCGCGTCAGTAAGAGTGCCGATCCGTTCAGACGGAACGATACCGGGCTTTGCCTGCGTCAGTGGGTTACCATTTGCGTCCGTTAACGGGTTACCCTGTGCGTCTGTCAGCGGGTTTCCGTCTGCGTCCTGATTCAGACCACGGCGGGCTGTTTCCAGCTCGTTCGGGATCGGCAGCGGGACGAACGGTACCTCGACCGGCTTGTCATCATCATCCGGGTCTGGCTCCGGCTCGGGCAGCTGCTCAAATTGTGAAAGAGCGGATGTGCCATCGACGGTGGCATCTTGGAGGTAGGTGATGTTATCGCCGACAATTTGCATAGAGACCAACGTATCACGAGAAAACGCCCAAGAATAACCCTTAACCTGTGCCCATGAAATATAGGAAGATGTTGAAGTGACAACATGTTCTCCAATAAGTAAAGAGCCACCAACATCAAAAAAATCAAATGCAACCGTAAAAGTGGTAAAACTTAAACCAGAAGGAGACAACTCATCATTAACATAAACCCTATAGAAAAGCCTACCGTCAGAAGATGTGCTCAAAACAAATGAAAGTACATCGCCGTTAGAACACTTCACAATAAAATTCGGCAAAGAACCAATTTTGAAACGAATATCAGCTTTTTTACAATCACTATAATTCGAATAATATAGCGGCATAAACGACGCGCCCAAACTCAAACTACCAGTGCCCTCTGTACTCGTAAAATACCCCTGCATGGCCGCCACGATGGTGGCATAGATCAGTTTGTTGGTGGCGGTGAACTTGAATATCCCGTCCTGCACGCTTTCGGCGGCGAGCGCAGCGATCTGCTGGGCAACATCGGCACAGTCGGTCAGGAATTTTTGGATAGCGGACACAGCGTGATCGGAGCGGCTGAAGGTAATGCCGGTCAGACCGGCGAACATCAGACCGACACCAATGACAATGGCGTCGTCAACAACGGCAACTGCCCGCGCTGGCGGCGTAAGAGCAGGGATAACACAGGCGGCAAGCGCTACAAATACGAGCGCAAAAGAGAGAACGCGGCGAGCAGAACACATTTTCATCCCTCCATTTCTTCCGTGTGTATCGCAGACGGCAGGGACCCCATGCCCCGCCGTCTGCGATACACACGCTTAAAAAATGGGGAGGACCGAAGCCCTCCCCGGCGCGAGATCACTTATTGGTGACCTTCTTGAAGATCTTGATGCCCAGCATCACAACGACAATAGCGCCTACGACCGGCAGCGCGATCGGCAGGATCGCAGAGATCGCAGACATGGCGTCAGAAGCGACTGTACCGAGCGCAGTGGTGAGAGCACTCGTCACAGTAGAGGTCGTTGCAGGATCAGTCAGAAAAAGCATACATCCAAACTCCTTTCATCATTTTTTGAAAAGTCCTATCGCGAAATTTATCAAAACGCCAAGGAGGAAGGGGATAGCCCCCAGGATGCTACCGAAAACAAATCCTTCGCCCCAAAGCGAGAAGATACCAGTCAGGTCAAGTTCCATCACACAGCCCTCACACGATCAAACAGCATTTTGATGAAGATCACGCCGGTCGTGATCCCCATGAAGAAGATGATACCGCTGAGCACGGCCAGCAGCGTCGGCTTGTCCGCTTCATTGGCCAGCTCGTCACCTTCGGCAGGCAGCTCGTCTGCCGGTTCATCCTCGGCAGCAGGTTCGTCATCCGCGGCCGGATCGGCGTCCTCGGCGGGCGTGTCATCCTGCGGCTCGTCCCCGATGTAATACGGCGAGTTCCTGTCCTGTGTATCGTTCTCCGTCCACACGTTCAGATCGACCGAAACGTCTGATCCCTCGTCGAGCTGATCCATGATGTCATCAAAGTCGGTCGCAGTGACGGCCACCGCAAGCAGCGCAAAGATCACCGCCAAAAGAAAGACCCAGTGGAAAAATCTCATACGTTCATCCTTTCCATGAAAGAGAGCTGCTCCAGCACCTCGATCAGCTGCTCCACATCCGGCAGCTCGTCCTCGGCGTACTCCGTGTCGAACGGTTGAAGATCCATGCGATCCATGACAAACGTCCAGTCCAGCCCGTCCGCGACCTTCGTCATGCCGGTACTGCAAAACTCGTAGTGATTGGTGAGAAAGCCGTCCAGATACGAAGATCCACCGTAAATGTCTCCATGCTTGACGGCACGATTCAGACCATTAGAGTGCAGCAGCAGGCGCTTTCCGACCGCGACACCGTTCGTGTCCAGTTCCTTGGAGATGTACTTCTGGATATAGAACGCGCAGGCTACAGGGCTTCTCAGCGCCCCCAGAGAGCAGTACCCGAATTTACGCTGGAAGTCCGACCAGTTGCAGTAGCCGCCGTCCACGAGCTTGTCGGGCACATGGATGCCGTTTCTGCGCAGTTCCGCAAAGGGCACGACCGCGGCCGCGGGCAGATTCAAAAGTCCGTGCATGTGCCAGCAGCCGTCTTTGTGCTGCTCCGGGACGAGCAGGTACGCAATGGGAAAGCCCCATTTCTTGCGCTGATCCCGAACAAACTGCGAAATATCCTTCTTGAACTTGTCAAGATCTGAGCGGTCATATTTTGCCTTGTCCAGCGTGAGGGTCACAAAATACGTCCAAGCGTTACAAAGCGCATATTCCAGCAGCAGGCGTCTCGTGCGGCTGTAGGAGCTTTCGAGCTTGTGGTCATAGCTCTGGTGCTCGCTGGAAGGGATGTGCGGCAGCGAGAACTCAGAGCGTTTGAACTTGACGACCTTGTAGATCGCGTCCGTAAAGTGCGTGATCGTGTATGTAGGACGGAGGAGTTCTGCCGGCTGCTGGATCATGTGATAGACCTACCTTTACGGAAGATTTCCCGACTTATGTTAAGAAGTCAAGTGCCCCGCTGGGGAACGCTTCCGCTCCCCGGGAGGGCAATATTTCCAGTTGGTAGTCTATCTCACGACAGTCTATTTCAGGCGATCAATGCACCTGCGCATATCCCGGACGATGTCCAGGCATTCAAAATACATCCGCTGCAAGGCGTCGATCCGCTTGCCTAGCGCCTGTACTTCACCCAGCACACGCTGGTCAGCTTCCTCCAGCCGCTTCACGTCGGCGGACGCGACGAGCTCCACGACAATGCGTGTCGGCTGTTCAGACGAGCTCAATGCCATCGACCTTTCCGTACTTGTTGTAGTACACCTTGATCTCATCGCCGAGCTGCAGCGCACCCACGTCCGGGCACTTCTCGTCCGTGACGAAGATCTTCTCAACGGCTTCGCCGGTGACCTTATCGTCGTGATAGGTGCAATAGATACTTGTACCAGCGATGTGCTTACCGTCTCTGGTGTCGAACTCACTGCGTCTCATACCTACAATTTTCATATCGTCCTACTCCTTTCATAATATTTAACTCCTATAAGAGCTATTCAAAGAATATAGCTCTTATAGGAGTTTGTCAACATAAACCTTATAAGATATGATGAAATTGGCAAAAAGAACAAAATAAAGGGGGTAAATATATGCAGTATTATGAAAATCTCAGGAAAGCCAGAGTAAAAGCAAAGATGAACCAGTCAGAGGTTGCTGACAGATTAAATACAACGCAATATCAAATTTCAAAGTACGAACTAGGAAAGCAAGAACTCACCGTCCCCAGATTTAAAGAATTATGTTTGCTGTACAACGTCAGCGCAGATGACGTCCTTGAAATCCAAAAGTCAGAAAGATAGGGGAAAAGAGCAATATTATGAATGGCAGCGACATCGGCAGCATCATGGCTGACAGTCTGACAGACGGAATGCAGCAGGGTCTTGAGATAGCAAAACCAATTTTTATAGCAATCGTCGTTGTAGTGATCGTGAAATTAGTCATCGTACTTATTAAAAACAACAAAAAAGGGGAGAAGTGAATAAAAGAAGGAGAGCGACCGCAGCGTCACAAAGACGCCGCCCGCCGCCCGCACTCCTTCAGCGAAACTTGGTAAATACTGCAACAAAAATACCCTTTTCGGGAAAGCGAAGGAGGACGGGAGCGCATCCCGGACCGAAGTTTCCTCCGCACTTTACAACAGCCTTGACAACACCACAAGGGCATTGACAAGACTATTGAAAAGTACAGGAAAACTTCTGGCGCGTCCGCGGGGGCTGTGCCCCCGAGCCCCCCTTGCTTCCCAAAGAGAAAAAGGATATTTTTGTTGCAGTATTTTCCAAGCCCGGGGAGATCAGGAGTGCGGGCGGCGGGCGGCGTCTTGTTCCGCGTTGTTCTACTACCGTTCTACAAATAAGCAAAACCTTTAGAAGTAAGAAATAAGAAGGGGAGAGGAAACGCGAACCAGAACTTACTACAACGTGCTTCCTCGCGGCTTAGCCCGGACAGAGCCGGGCACGCCCTCGGTGCTCGATACTACTTACGTACACGCCAATGCCAGAGACGGCATACAGTGGAACGCAGCACATTGCACAAAAACACGAGACTGCAGGAGCGTAGATCAACCTCACCAAAGCAGCACTTTGCACAAAAAACGGAAGCCCGATAACAGTTCTGCGTATTTCCTCGCGGCTTAGCCCGGACAGAGCCGGGCACGCCCTCGGTGCTCGATACCACTTGCGTATACGTCAGTTCCATAGACGGCATACAGCGCACAAAAATAGGGAAGCCCGGCAGCCAACCCATACTGCCGAGCTTCCTTTTTGCGATCCGCGCCGAACGCAACAAAATAAAAATTTTGTTGCGTTAATGGGCGAGATGTGATATACTATCGGTATCAGGAGCGGTTTGGGGCGGATTTACTGGCTGGGCTGCTGTTGGGACTGAGTTCTTTAAGGAGTGGGCTTTATGGAGCGTTTACAGGACTGTCCGCAGGTTTTGCGGGAGTTTTTATCGTATCACGAGACGATCAAGGGTCAATCCAAGCGCACGGTCGCGGAATACTATCTCGATCTGCGGATGTTTCTGCGCTTCATCAAGCTCATGCGCTGCCAGATGCCCTACAACACGCCGCTGGACGATATTCCGATCGCGGACGTCGATCTGGAATTCGTGCGCCAGGTCACGCCCGCGGAGGTGTTTGATTTTCTGTCGTATCTTGCGAACGACCGCACGTCTGAGCAGGCGCCGCAGGATCCCGGCATCGGCGCGGCGGCGCGTGCGCGCAAGCTCTCGGCCATCAAATCGTTCTACAATTATTTAACGGTCAGCACGAAGCAGATCACGGAAAATCCCGTGAAGGACATCGAATTTCCGCGCGTGCGGCGTGCGCTGCCGAAATACCTGTCGTTGGAAGAATCATCCAGATTGCTGTCTGCCGTGCGCGGGCCGAATCAGACGCGGGATTTTGCCATTTTGATGCTGTTCCTCAGCTGCGGCATCCGCCGCTCTGAGCTCGTAGGGCTGAATCTGACGGACGTACACGACGACCGCATCCGCGTGGTCGGCAAGGGCAACAAGGAGCGCGTCGTGTACATGGGCAGCGCCTGCCGCCGCGCGCTGGACGACTATCTGATCGAGCGCAATCAGATCGTACTGACCGACAACCGGGCGCTGTTCGGCTCGCGCGACAAAAACCGCATCAGCGTCACGGCGGTGCACCGGCTGGTGAAAAAGCACCTGCTCGCATCCGGGCTGGATGCCACGCAGTTTTCGGCCCATAAGCTGCGCCACACGGCGGCTACACTTATGCTCTCGCACGGTGTGGACGTCAAGACACTGCAGGAGGTGCTCGGGCACGAACACCTGAACACGACCGAGATTTACACGCATATCGAAAACACCGAGCTGAAGATCGCCGCCGAGGCGAACCCCATCTCGCACCTGAAGCTGAACGATCCGGAGGAAAAATAGGGCCACTTCCCTGCTTTTTCCGACAAAAACCGTATCAAATCAGGCCCTCCGACAAGGTCAGAGGGCCTGCGTGTTTTGGTTGTACCAAAGACAACCCCCGGCTATGCCGGGGGTAAAGAAATAGCTTCCAGCGAGGAGTGGCGTAGAC
>CAKTXA010000001.1 GCA_934631005.1 uncultured Oscillospiraceae bacterium | reverse complement strand
ACCGACATCGAAATGTTCCACAAGCTGATGGACTACGCTGAGGCTGGCGACAACATCGGCGCTCTGCTCCGCGGCGTGGACAAGAAGTCCATCGAAAGAGGCCAGGTCCTGGCGAAGCCCGGTTCCATCCATCCGCACACCAAGTTCACCGGCCAGGTCTACGTCCTGTCCAAGGAAGAAGGCGGCCGTCATACCCCGTTCTTCAACAACTATCGTCCGCAGTTCTACTTCCGTACCACCGACGTCACCGGCATCATCACCCTGCCCGACGGCGTTGAGATGTGCATGCCCGGCGATAACATCGACATGAAGGTCGAGCTGATCACCCCGATCGCCATCGAGAAGAACCTCCGCTTCGCTATCCGCGAGGGCGGCCGTACCGTTGGCTCCGGCGTTGTCATCGCCATCAACGAGGACTAATTTAACGTAAAAAGAGAGGATGCTTCGGCATCCTCTTTTTATTTGTGTCAAAACAGGTTTTGACACAAATTCAAGCGAAGCAGGCTTCGCTTGAGGGGAATTGCGCCCTGCCGCGCGCATAATTTGTGTGCCTGAGGCACACAAATTCCACACTTGGCAGGACGTGATGTATTTTTGCCGACGTACACGCCGCCGGCAAAAATGATTCCAAATTTATTTTGCGCCTGCGGGCGCAAAACTCTGCGAGGCTTTTTGAAAATAACGGGCGTGCAAAACCGGCGAGCTGCCTTTGGCAGCCGCCGGTTTACGTTTATTGATTATTTTATGGCGTCGCTGTTATTGAGGACGGTGGTGCTGTAGAGGAACAGGACGTCCTGATCGGTGGCGGTGAGGAACTGCGGCAGGCGTTCGGGGGCGAGGTAGCGGATGTCCACGAGCGTGACCGCCCGGTAGCCGGACGCGAGCAGCGGCGCGAGGGAGCTGCCGAAGGAGTCGCGGAACACGATCAGCTCGCGATCCGTCTGTGCGTTCGGATTTTCCAGCCGCAGGAGCGATTTGGAGCCGGAGAGGAACAGCGCGTAGGGGTCGATCCCCTCTGCCTGCGCCGTGTCGTAGACCGGCAGCCAGGTGTCCGTCTCGTAGTCGTAGACGCGGCAGGCGGAGAGCGTTTCGCTCGTGAGCCATGTGAGCGTGTCGGGCGTGAGCGGCAGGGCGGATTGGCCGCTGTAGACGCCGTAGAACGGTGTCTCGGCCGCGACGGACGTGTAGCTTGTGTCCGTCAGCTGCGCGTCCATCGCCTGCGCCAGCGCGTCCGCCGCGTCCGTCAGGCATTCCTGCCGCCAGTGGGCGTCGGTGGCGTAGTAGCTGTCCGCGGTGAGAAACGGGGTGAGGTCGATGTGCTCGGCCCACGGCAGCTGCTCGCGCACGGCGGCAAAGAGCGCGCCGTAGTCCATAGCGGGGTAGCCGTTCTGCGCGGCGAGGTAGTAGCCCTTGTCGGGCACGACGGCGGCATAGACGTGCGCGTCCGTCCCAGCGAGCAGGCTGTCATAGACGTAGTCAAAGCGCGACAGGGCGTAGTCCAGCTGATCTTCGTGCAGCGGGTAGTCGAGCTTCGCCGCCTGTCCCTGTGCGAGGTAGATGCCGTGCTGGTCGCGCTGGCGCAGGAGATAGCGGCCCGTGAGCGATTTGAGCGTGCGCAGCTCGTCGCGCAGCGGAAACTGGTCGAGCGTGTACTGCTCGAAGCGGCTCATAAACTGCCCGTCCAGCGCCGTCTGCACGGTAAAGACCGGGCGCTGCGCGAGCGGCCGCCGCTCTGTGACAGACAGCGCCGCGTCCGGCCGCAGAATGCCCCACAGGAGAAAGCCGTAGAGAAGCCCCGCGGCCAGCGCCAGTGTAAGATAGTTTTTCAGTTTGGTAGTCATGGCGCGACCTCCTTAGCGGTTACCTTAGAATCGGAAATAGAGGAACGGGCTGAACGAGCCGTCCACAAGATACGCCGTGCAGAGCGCCAGAAGCAGCAGAATGCCCAGCGGCTCCAGTATGTTCGCAAGACCTGCGCGGCGTTCGGAAAGCGCGCGGCAGAGCCGTGCGGGCAGCGGCGTTGCGCCGGCGGCGGCGAGCACGAGCAGGACGGCGTTGCTGCGCAGCAGATACAGCGCCTCCTGCGACGCGCCCGCAAGTCCGCCCGCGCCGAAGAGCGCACCGAGCGTTTTTGCCGCGTCCGGCAGGCTGGCGGCGTCAAAGAGCACAAAGCCGAGCGTGATGAATAGCAGGACATATAGATGCGAAAATACGCGGGATTTTGCGAGAAACGGGAACAAAACGAACTTTTCCGCGAGCAGAAGCACCGCGAACAGCAGCCCCCACAGCAGGAAATTGAGCGCCGCGCCGTGCCACAGGCCGGTCGCCGCCCAGACGATCAGGATGTTGCGCACCCACTTGCCGCGCGTCGTGCGGCTGCCGCCGAGGGGGATGTAGAGATAGTCGCGGAACCATGTGCCGAGCGAGATGTGCCAGTGCCGCCAGAACTCCGTGATGCTGCGGGAAAGGTACGGGTAGTTGAAGTTTTCGGGGAAGGAGAAGCCGAACAGCCGCCCAAGGCCGATGGCCATGTCGCTGTAGCCCGAGAAATCAAAATAGATCTGCAGCAGAAACGATATGGCGTACAGCCATGCGAACAGCACCGACGGCTCCGCCGTCTGCCGCCACGCCGCGCCGATGGCGGCAAGTGAGTCCGCGAGAATGACCTTTTTGGCGAGGCCCACAGCAAAGCGCCGCACGCCCGCCGCCGCGCCCGAAAGCGTGACGGCGCGGCTGTTCAGCGGCCCGGCGATGTCAGTGTAGCGCACGATGGGGCCCGCGATGAGCTGCGGGAACATGGCGATGTACGTCGCAAGATCCACAAAGCGCCGCTGCGCCGGAGCGCGGCCGTGCCAGACGTCCAGCACGTAGCTGAGGATCTGGAACGTGTAAAAGCTGATGCCCGCCGGGAGCGCCAGATGCAGCAGCGGCACGGAAAGACCCGTCGCCGCGGCGAAGCTGCCGAGGAAAAAGTCCGCGTATTTGAACACTGCGAGCAGCCCAAGGCTCAAAACGACCGAGAGCGTGCGCGCGATGGCTGCCGCGCGCGTGCCGCGCCGGTGCTCGATCACGCGCGCCGCGGCGTAGCCCTGCGCGATGGACGCGAGCAGCAGGAGCACGTATTTCGGCTCGCCCCAGGCGTAAAACAGCAGGCTGGCCAGCAGCAGCGCCGCGTTTTTGAGCCGCTTCGGCGCGAGCACATACAGCAGTACGCACCCCGGCAGGAAGTAATAGAGAAACGGTACGCCGGAAAAGACCATGGCGCTTACGCGATGGGCTCGTCCGCGACGATCTGCGCCGCGGGATAGGCGGCGGTGAGGTTGGCGGTGAAGGTGTCAACTAAGTCCTCCGCGCCGAACAGCGCCACAAGGTAGTCGCCCACCACGGCGACAGCCAGCTTATCCGGGAAGCCGCAGATCCACTGACGGCTCTGGATGTTCGCCTGCGTGTCCTCGGCGATCGCGGCGGCATCCGCGCCGTCCTTCAGATGGAATGCGCCGCAGGTGAAGGTGTTGGCGTTCATCATATGTCCGAGCGATGCCGCGCCGTCGACCTGCGCGCCGTCCGCCTCGGGCAGGCCGAACACGCGGTCCAGCTCGGACGCGTCGGCCACCGAATACGCACCGGGCGCGCCGTCGGTCATGTTTTCCTCAGAAAAATCGCCGCCCATGGCGGGGAACTTCTCGTCCTCGGAATAGCGGGCCCAGACGGTGTCCAGCAGCGTTTTCGCGTCGGGAATATCCACAGCACCGCTGTCCGCTGCGGGTTTTCCAGCGGCGCAGGCGGCGAGCGAGAGCGTCAGGATGATGGTGAGCAGAATGGAAATCGTCTTTTTCATTTTGTGTAACCTCCGAATCATTCGCGGCGCGTGAGCGCCGTCATCCCTGCAGACGACATTTTTCCGCCGCGGTTGCAGGGCACAGAAAGTTTTTTTCTCGCCGCGGCACGGGAGAAAACCGGTGGAAATGGGCAATGAAATATAGTATAATGATCAGGAATGACCGAATCGGCACACCCTGCATAGCATGATGCAGGGGGGGTGCGCGGATGCTGGGAATGATGATCGGATGCTTTTTGGCCGCGTGCGGCGTGCTGCTGCTTTTGTGGTGCGCGGCGGGGCGGCTGCTTTTGCCGGTGCTGCGGCAGACGGCGGTGACGCTGCTGCCCATCCGCGGTGACGCGGGCGCGCTGGAGCAGGCGGTGCGCGCCTGGCGGCAGCTCGCCGGGGGCGGACTTTCCACGCGGCGGCTGTTGGTGGTGGACTGCGGGCTGGATGACGGCGGCCGCGCGCTGGCGCGGGCGCTGTGCGCGCAGGACGAGGCGGTGCAGCTCTGCGCGGCGGAGCATCTGGAAGAAATCGTGAAATTGGGGTTTTACCATGGCGGAACGGCAGCAAGAGATGATCCGCGGCACGGTGCAGAGCGTGATCTATCAGAATCCTGAAAACGGCTACGCGGTGCTGCGCCTGCTCACGGAGGCGGGCGAGGTGATCACGCTGGTCGGCACGGTGCCGATGACCCTTGCAGGCGAGCGGCTGATCGTGACCGGGCGGTGGGGCCACCACGCCAGCTATGGGCGGCAGTTTGAGGCGGAATTTCTGGAGCGGCTGA
The DNA here is from genome assembly GCA_934631005.1 of uncultured Oscillospiraceae bacterium. Taxonomy (GTDB): domain Bacteria; phylum Bacillota; class Clostridia; order Oscillospirales; family Oscillospiraceae; genus CAG-170. The sequence continues at coordinate 166,727 of CAKTXA010000001.1, read as the reverse complement.
TGCCGGAGACGCAGAGCGAGATCTTTTCGTACCTGTCCTCCGGCGCCGTCAAGGGCATCGGCGAAAAGACGGCGGCCAAAATTCTGGAGCTGTTCGGCGCGCACGCGCTGGAGGTGCTGGAAAATACGCCGGAGGAGCTGGTGCAGATCGCGGGCATCTCGCGCCGCAGGGCGCTGGAGATCGGCGAGAGCTTCCGGCGGCAGTCCGGCATCCGGCGGCTCATCGAATTTTTAACGCTGCACCATCTGCCCGCGGAGCTGGCGGTGCGCCTGTGGCGCGTTTACGGCGACATGGCGGCGGACGCGCTGCGCGACGATCCGTATGTGCTGACCGACGGCTATTTCGGCGCGGATTTTGCGTGCGTGGACGCGTTTGCACTGGAGCTGGACGTGGAGGCCGACGACGAGCGCCGCGTGGAGGCGGGCGTTTTATTTGAGCTGCGCTATAACCTCGGCGGCGGGCACGTGTTTTTACCGGCGGACAAGCTGACGGCGGCCACGGCATCGCTTCTGGGACTGGAGCAGGAGAGCATCGAGGCCGGGATGCAGCGCCTCCTGGAGCAGGGGCGGATGGAGGAGGACACCGTGGCGGGCCTGCGGGCGTGCTATCTGCCGGAGTTTTACGAGGCGGAGCGGTATGTTGCGGCGCGCATCGCGCAGATGGCGCGCGTGCGCATCGAGCCGCCGAAGCGCCTGCCGCAGCTTTTGCGGGACGTGCAGGAAAAGCGGCAGATCGACTATGCCGCGCAGCAGCGGCAGGCCATCGCGGACGCGGCAGAGTGCCGGCTGCTGCTGGTGACGGGCGGGCCCGGCACGGGCAAGACGACCGTGATGACGGGCATTTTGGACCTGTTTGACGCGATGGGGCTCAAAACGCAGCTGGCCGCGCCCACGGGGCGGGCGGCGAAGCGGCTTTCGGAGGTGACGGGGCGCGAGGCCTCCACCATCCACCGGCTTTTGGAGGCGCAGTTTGACCCCGAGACGGGCGCGATGTCGTTTTTCCACGATGAGGACGAGCCGCTGAAGCTCGATGCGATGATCGTGGACGAGGCGTCGATGGTGGACCTGCAGCTGATGGCGTCGCTGCTGCGGGCGCTGCCGCCGGACGCGCGGCTGCTGCTGGTGGGCGACCCCGACCAGCTCCCGGCGGTGGGCGCGGGGAACCTGTTTTCCGACCTCATCCGCAGCGGCGTGGTGCGGACGGTGCGGCTGACCGAAATTTTCCGGCAGGCGCAAAGAAGCCTGATCGTGATGAACGCGCACGCCATCGACTGCGGCGAGCTGCCGGTCTTAAACGCGACCGACCGGGACTTTTTCTTCCTCCGCCGCGCCCACGGCGAGGCGGTGGTGCAGACCATCTGCGAGCTGTGCGCCGCGCGGCTGCCCCAAAATATGGGCATCCAGCCGGCTGACATTCAGGTGCTCTCGCCCACGCGCAAGCACGCCACGGGCACGAAGGAATTGAACCGCGCCCTGCAGGCCGTGCTCAATCCGCCCGTGCCGGGCAAGCGCGAGAAGCAATACGGCGATTTTTGCTACCGCGAGGGCGATCGGGTAATGCAAATCCGCAACAATTATGATATACTATGGAAAAGGTCAGACGGGCTCGGTGCGGGCACGGGCATTTTTAACGGCGACATCGGGCGCATCCGGGAAATAAGCTTCCAGCAGGAGACCGTCGCGGTCGTGTTTGACGACGAGCGCGAGGCGAGCTACGGCTTTGATATGCTGGGCGAGCTGGAACCGGCCTATGCCATGACCGTGCACAAGAGCCAGGGCAGCGAGTACCGCGCGGTCATCCTGGCGGTGCACAGCGGCTCGCCGTATCTGCTGACGCGCAGCGTCCTGTATACGGCGGTGACGCGCGCGCGGGAGCTGCTGATCTTAGTCGGCAGCGACGAGGTCGTGGCCGCCATGGTACGAAACGACCGCCAGCAGCGCCGCTACAGCGGGCTGAAGCTGCGGCTGGAGAAGGAGTCGGAATGCTGAAAAAGCTGCTGACAGCGCTGCTGGATCTGCTGTTCCCGCCGCGCTGCATGATCTGCCGGCGGCTCATCGAGCCGAAGGAAAAGCCGGTCTGCCGGGCCTGTATGCTCAAGCTGCCCGAGTATGACGGGGCTGACCCGCAGGTAAAGTACGCGCAGCGGTGCGTGGCGACGTTTTTCTATGAAAAGGACCTGCGGGAGGCGTTTTTGCGCTTCAAATTCCAAAACCGCGATCATTACGCCGATCAGTTCGGCAAATGGATGTGCGTGACCATCCACGATAAGCTCCATGGGCTCTATGACTGCATCACCTGGGCGCCGGTCAGCCGCAAGCGGCTGCGCGAGCGCGGCTTTGACCAGTCGGAGCGGCTGTGCATGGTCATCGCGGCGGAGCTGGGCCTGCCGGTGGAGCGCGTGCTGGAAAAGACGCGCCACACGCAGCGCCAGTCGGAGCTGAAGGACGCATCCATGCGCGCGGCGAACGCCTCGGGCGCGTACCGCGTGACGGACCCGGCGAAGGTGGCCGGGCGGCGGTTTTTGCTGATCGACGACATTGTGACGACCGGCTCGACGCTGGCCGAGTGCAGCCGGGTGCTGCGCACGGCGGGGGCGGAGTCGGTGGTCTGCGCCGTGCTGGCGGCGGCGCGAAGCGATAAAGAAAGGTGACAAAGCGATGAAGATCAAACTTTCCAGAGATATTGGCATCGACCTCGGGACGGCGAATATCCTGCTGTATGAGCAGGGGAAGGGCATCGTGCTGCGCGAGCCGTCGGTCGTGGCGGTGGATAAAAATACGGGCAAGGTCCTGCAGGTGGGCGCGGCGGCGCGCAATATGCTGGGCCGCACGCCGGGCAACATCGTGGCCGTGCGCCCGCTGCGCGACGGCGTTATCTCCGACTATGAGATGACGGAGAAGATGCTGGAGCAGTTCCTCAAAAAGATCGGCGGCTTCTCGCTGGTCAAGCCCCGCGTGATCGTGAGCGTGCCGAGCGGTGTGACCGAGGTCGAGGAGCGCGCCGTCATTCAGGCGACGATGGAAGCCGGCGCGCGGCGTGTGTACCTCATCGAGGAGCCGTTCGCGGCGGCGCTGGGGGCCAAGCTCTCCATCAGCGGGCCGGACGGCCACATGGTGGTGGACATCGGCGGCGGCACAACGGACATCGCCGTTCTGAGCCTGAACGGCATCTCCAATTCGTCGTCCATCAAGATCGCGGGCGACACCTTTGACGAGGCGACGATCGCCTTTTTGCGCAAGCGTTACGGCTTGCTTGTCGGGCAGAACACCGCCGAGACGGTGAAAATGACCATCGGCTGCGTCAGTGAGCGGCCGGAGGAGACGAGTATGCTCGTCAAGGGGCGCGACCTCAAAACGGGCCTGCCGAAGGAGCAGATGGTCTCGTCGAGCGAGCTGATGGAGGCGTATAAGCGCCCCGCGCGGCAGATCGTGGACGAGGTGCTGCTGGTGCTGGAGAGCAGCGCGCCGGAGCTGGTGGCGGACATCGCCCAGAACGGCATCGTGATGACCGGCGGCGGCAGTCTGCTGTACGGCTTTGACCGGCTGATCGAGGAGCGGACGGACATTGCCTGCTCCATCGCCGACGACGCCGACTCCTGCGTGGCTTACGGCTGCGGCAAGAGCCTGCAATGGATCAACTCCATGCAGGAGGGCACGATCAACATCGCCCGCCGCAAGCTGATGAAGGAGTAATGCATAGCTCCGCAGCGGACAAATGTGCGTTTTTCGTGGAATTTTCTTGACAAGCTGGGGACCGCTCTGTTATAATCATCATTATATTAAATCGGCAAAGTGACCGCCCGCGGGCGGACATGGGAAGAGAACGATAATGATGAGAGAGGGAACGGGACATGGAACACAAACTGGAACGAAAATACGGACTATTCACCGCGATCTGTATGGTGGTCGGCATCGTGATCGGCTCCGGCGTCTTTTTTAAGGCGCAGACCATCCTGCAAAAGACCGAAGGAAACCTCCCGCTGGGCATTCTGGCGTGGATCATCGGCGGCGTCATCATGCTCACCTGCATCCTCACGTTTTCCGTGATGGCGCAGAAATATGAAAAGGTCAACGGCATCGTGGACTATGCCGAGGCGACCGTCGGCAGCAAATACGGCTATTTTATCGGCTGGTTTATGACCACCATCTACTACCCCACGCTGACCTCGGTGCTCAGCTGGCTGTCGGCGCGGTATACGCTGGTGTTCATCACGTCCTGCTGGCCGGATTTCCCGCTGCTCATCCCGGCATCGGAGGGCGGCTGTGTTATCGGGCCGGAGTGCATGGCGCTGATGATGCTGTATCTGTGCTGCTCGTATGTGGTCAACGCCCTCTCGCCGAGGCTGGCGGGCAAATTCCAGACGACCACCACGGTCATCAAGCTCATTCCGCTGGGTCTGATGGCGGTCGTCGGCATCATCTCGGGCCTTGTCAGTCCCACGCATATGCTGGTGAACAACTTCGCGGCCGCGTCCACACCCGGCACGGGCGGCTCGACGCTGTCCGTTCTGCTGCGCGCGGTGTGTGCCACGTCCTTTGCCTATGAGGGCTGGATCATCGCCACGTCCATCAACGCCGAGCTGAAGGACGCCAAGCGGAACCTACCGAAGGCGCTCGTGATCGGCGGTATCGTTATCATCGTGACCTACATCGCCTATTACGTGGGCGTGGCCGGCGGCGCGACGGTGCAGACGCTGATGGAGGACGGCGCGACGACGGCCTTTACGAATATTTTCGGCGGCGTGTTCGGCAATATCCTGAATCTTTTCATCGCCATCTCCTGCATGGGCACGATGAACGGCCTGATGCTCGGCTGCGTGCGCGGGATGTATTCGCTCGCCGCGCGCGGCGAGGGCCCGCGGCCGGATGTGTTCTCGCAGGTGGACGCCAAGACGAATATGCCGACGAACTCAGCGGTGTTCGGCCTGCTGGTCTGTGCGATCTGGGGGCTGTATTTCTATCTGGCGAACCTCGCCGGCACGTGGTCGGGCCCGTTTGCGTTCGACTCCTCGGAGCTGCCGATCGTCACGATCTACGCGCTGTACCTGCCGATCTTCATCCGCTGGATCAGAATGCAGAAGGGCGAGACGGCCGTCCGCCGCTTCGTGCTGCCGATCCTGGCGATCATCGGGTCGCTGTTCATGGTGTACGCCTGCATCGTCGGGCACGGAATGGCGAACGTATGGTATCTGATCGTCTTTGCTGTCGTCATGCTTCTCGGCGCGCTGCTGCGCAAGGGGAAAACGAAGTAAAAAAGAGAAGCCCGCAGGCAGAAGCCTGCGGGCTTTTTTTGGGACTTTCATATTTCGTCGTAACGTAGGGGAGGGGCTTGCCCCTCCCGCTGGTTGGTGGCTGCGACTTTTGCACGCACACCGGGGCGGCAGGCACCCCATACCTTCCCCTCGGGGCCGATTCCCCCTATCAGGGGGAAATGTCCCGAAGGGACAAAGAGGGTAGGGACAGGTGCCCCCGAAGGGGGCGGATGAGGGTCGGGGAGCACTGAAACATAGCTTAGCATGCTCAGCAAAGCGCAACTGCTCCCCGACCCTCATCAGTCAGCCTACGGCTGACAGCTTCCCCCAGGGGAAGCTATGGGCCCTCGGCAAATCGGCACTGCCCAAAAAGAACGGCGGTGCGTACCAGCGGGAGGGGCGAGCCCCTCCCCTACGTTACGACTAAGAACTCACTTCTTCACTACGACGAATGGGGGTTATTTTGCTGTTTCCAGCAGCTCCTTTGCCTTGCGGGCCACCACCAGCTCTTCGTTGGTGTCGAGGACGATGACACGGACGGGGGAATCCTCCATGGAGATGTCGCTGCCGGTGACGGCGTGGCGGTTTTTTTCGCCGTCAAGGCGGACGCCGAGGAACTCCAGCCCGCTGAGCGCGAGCGCGCGGACGGTGGCGCTGCTGCGGCCGATGCCGCCGCCGAATACGATGGCGTCCAGCCCGCCCATGGCGGCGGCGTAGGAGCCGATGTATTTTTTGACGGTGTAGGCGTAGTGCAAAATGGCGTTCAGGGCGTCGTCGTTGCCCGCGTTCGCCGCGGCCTCCACATCGCGCAGATCGCCGGACACGCCGCTCATGCCGAGAAAGCCGCTCTCGGTCTGCAGCATCGTTTTGATCTCGGGCAGGCTCATGCCGCATTCCTCGGCGAGATAAAAGATGATATACGGATCAATATCGCCGCAGCGGTTGTTGTGCATCACGCCGCACTGCAGCGAGATGCCCATGGACGTGTCGATGCTCCTTCCGTTTTTCACGGCGCACAGGCTGCCGCTGCCGCCGAGATGGCAGCTGACGAGCTTCAGGTCGGTGCGGCCCAGCGCGTCGGCCACCCACGTGGACATATACTCGTGCGACGCGCCGTGGAAGCCGTAGCGGTGGATGTCATATTTGCGCGAGAGCTCGATAGGGATGGAATACAGGCTCGCCTCGGGCGGCATGGTCTGGTGGAACGCCGTTTCGAATGCGCCGATGAGCGGCGTATCCGGCAGCAGTGCGCGGAACTGGCGGATGGCGGCGATATAGGGCGGGTTGTGCGCCGGGGCGACGGAGTTGAACGCCGCCATTTTGGAAAGCACATCCTCCGTGAGGTACTGCACGCCCGACACGCCGCGCGCGTGCACGACCTTAAAGCCGACGCACCCCAGCTCCGCGAGGGAGGGGAGCACGGCGGGGATGAGCTGCGCGAGCATCCGCTCGATGGCCTCGCGGTGGGTGGGGAAGGCGGCGGCTTCAGAGAGTTCCTCGCCGGTCAGAAGGTTTTTGGCATAAAAGCGCCCGGCGGGGCTGCCCACGCGCTCCGCGCCGCCGGAGGCGAGCACGCGCTCGCCGCGGGAGAAGTCGAACAGCTGATATTTGAGCGACGTGCTGCCGACGTTGCAGATGAGAATATTCATACGGTCTGCTCCTTCATTCGTAATTACAGCTAGTATAGCAGATTTCAAGCTGTTTCACAACGGATCTGTGCCGTTTCCGGCGACGAGGCGGTACAGACGCGTGAGATATGTCCAGTCAAGCTGGCACAGCGCGCCGGTCACGGGCAGGGCACTTTTCTGCTGCAGCCAGCGCACGGCGGCGACGGACGGCGCGTCGTGCACGCCCGTGACGGAAAGGCGCGGCATGGCGGGGAAAAACTGCCCGATCGCGGCCAGCATCGACTGGATGGGGTACAGGTGCGTGCTGCGTTCGCCGGGGACGATGGTCTGCTCCGGCTGCCAGACGATGTTCAGCGCCGTGGCCGGGGCAAAGTCCGGCAGCGCGCCGTAGTAGGCGTTCACAACGTGCAGCCATGTTGTGTGGTCGGTCGCCCCGGTCTCAGGCAGCCCGCGCGAGCGCTGGAACGCGGCAACGCTGCGGGCGGTCCGTTCGCCGTAGATGCCGTCGGGCGTGAGGATGGGCAGACTCGGCTCCGCGCGGGCCAGCAGCGCCAGCATTGTCTGCAGGCTGAGGACCGGCGCGCCGAGAAAGAGGGTGTCCTGACTCATACCGCGCCCTCCCCGTCCTGCGCGCCCTGCTCCAGCGTCTGACCGGGGAACTGGACAAAGCGTGTGGTATCCTCATAGGATGCGTCCGCGTCCGTGCCGTTCGGGAACAGCGCGTCGCTCGAGAAGATGACCTGCTCGATGGAGGCGTACTGCCGGTAGAGCGCGTTCCAGATCTCCTCAGTGACGGCGCCGGTCGGCTCCTGCCCGTCGTAAACCTGGAACACGGCCACGGCCTGCCGTGTGTCGTCGTCGTAGACGCCTGTCTGCTCGATGACGGGCAGCTGCGGGATGAACTGCCCGATGACGCGCAGCAGATATTGCAGCACGCGCACGGAGTCGCCGCGGTCGCCGGGGGCGAGATCGCCGGAGAACTCAAAATTCGCCACGGTGTAGTTAAGACCCTCGGATTGCAGCTCCGCGAGGTTCAAAATGGCGACGTAGATGCGCACGATCTGATACCACGTCGCGCGGCCCACCACACCGTCGACCGTGAGGGAGAAGATGGACTGGAAGGCGCGGACGGCGTTGAGCATCGCCTCGCCGAAGAGGTTACTGATGGGAATCTTGGGGATGGCGGGGTAATTCTGCGAGATGCGGTTGAGCGCCACCTGCAAATAGCCGACATACGGCCCGATCGACCCCACGCGCAGCGGCGAGCCGGGGTAGGACTCGGAGCCGGTCTGCACGGGGGCATTCACGACCAGTTCCACATCCTCGCCGTAGTACGTGCGCAGGATCTCCATGCTGTTCGCGCCCGCCTGCGCCAGCTCCTGCGAGCCCCACTGGCTGAGCCCGGTGCAGGTGGAGGTGGTGCCGTTGCAGAATTTGGCCGCCAGCGGCTCCAGAAAGCCCTGCCTGCGGATGTAGTTGTTGAACAGCTCGTCGACCAGCTCCGAGATATTCTCATAGATGCTGCGGCCGTTGATGTACTTCTGGTCGTAGGCGGTGGAGTTGGTGATGTCAAAATCGTAGCCGCGGCTGCGGTAATACTCGGTAAAGACACGGTTGAGCGCGTAGGACACGATGGCGAACGTGTTCGCCCGCAGGGCCGACACGCCCCAGGTGGGGTAGATCTCGCTGGAGACGACGTTTTTCACATAGTCCGCGAACGGGACGGTGACGTTGGCGGCGGCGCTGTCCGGCGGGCCGAGGTGGACGGTGATCGTCTCGGGGATGTAGGGCGGGACAAAGAGCATGCCGCACCTCCTAAAGCGCCTGCGCCGGGGTGTCGATGACCTCGGTGCGGTCGTAAAGCTCCGGCAGCAGGGCGGTGGGGATGAGCTGCACATCCTGCAAGGTCTGGATGCCGGTGAAGATCTGCGCGCCGCGCACGAGCACGCGGTCGAAGCCGCTCAGATCCGTATACACGTCGAGCTGGGCGTAGGGCTCTTTGCCTGCGGAGGAAATGTCGGCGGAATCGAGATCGGGCGTCTCGACGGTGAGCGGGTCGGTCATGCCGTCGTAATTCGTCAGCCGCAGGCCGAGAAGCTCCCGCACACCACCTGCGTTCGTGCGGTAAAACAGCACCGCCGCGCCGCGCAGCGGGATGCGTGCGCTGGAGGTAAAGACCCGGGCGACGATCGTTCCCTGACTGGACAAGGGGATGCCTCCTTTCAAGCTGCTCTTTCAGGAAAGAAAAATCTCTTTTCAGGATATGCCGGAGCAGCCAAAAGGGTGCATGGACGCAAAAAAGCGGGCCTCCCGGGAGGGGAGGCCCGCTTGAGCGTGTCAAAAAAGTATTTTTGACACGCTCTCAAACGAAAACCGCTTCGCTGGGTTTCCGTTTGAAAAGGCTTGCAGCCCGCCGCGCGCATAAATTTTGCGCAGGGCGCAAAATTTCCACTTCGACGCTTCGCTCTGCATGCGTTCGGCTTAGCCAATCGCGCTGCGCGAAGCTTGCGCTCTTGGAGCCTCACGCAACTTGCGGACTGAGTTGTATTTTCTGCGACGTACACGCCACCGCAGAAAATGATCCAAATCATTTTTGCGCCTGCGGGCGCAAAACTCTGCGAGGCTTTTTTGACAGTCTGAAGCGGGCCTCCCGGGAGGGGAGGCCCGCTCGAAAATGCTTAGTCGACGTTGACGAGGAATTTCTTCATCGGCCGCTGGAGGAGGAGCAGGATGACTGCGCACAGCACCAGGTCGATGAGCATGTAGCTGCCGTTATACGCGAGGGAGTAGATCCACGGGTTCGTGAAGGTGGTGTTGAACAGCTCCGTGGGGGCGTAGATGCGGTAAACGGTGACGCCGCTGATGAAATGCACCAGAAAACGTGCCGCGCACGCAACGACCGCGCCGATGTACAGCCCGCCCTTCATTTTGCGGAAGAACGTGGCCACGCCGAGCACGGAGAATGCCAGCAGGTAGTCCAAAATCATGGACGTCGGGCCCCAGGCATATGCGCCGTCGAAGATAAGCTGCAGCAGGCCATAGGCAAAGCAGGCCAGAAAGCTCTGCTTCCAGCCCCAGCGGTAGCAGTAGATGAACAGCGGCAGCATCCCGATGCACACGCTGCCGCCCTGCGGCAGCTCCAGCAGCTTCAGGTAGCTCAGCGCGGTCGCCAGAGCGACCATGATCGCGCCTTCGCACAGAGCATGGAGGTTGTTGTTTTTCATGTTGGTTCCTCTTTTCTGTTTCTGAAAAATCAACTCCGGCTGCTCAGGGAACATCGTGCGGGAAAACGAAAAGCCGCATTGCAGCTTCGCAATGCGGTCACGGGGAGGTATACTCGCATTCCTACGCCGGCATTACCCGGATCAGGTATCAGGGTTCGGACGAACGTCCATCTCAGCCGACCACAGTCAGCACCCCTTGGAATTGTTGGCTTTATTATAGACACGAAGTTTGCAAATGTCAAGCCTGCATTCGCGCGTTTCCGCGCTTGAATGGCAGAGGACTGTATGCTATGATAGAGAAAAAGCGGAGGTGCGGCGATGAAGCGGTTTAGGGCTCTGAGTGTTGCACAAAAATGCATTCTGCTCGCGATCGGCGCGATGGCGCTCGTGTTCTGCGTGCTCTATCCGGTGACGCTCTCGCGGGTGGGCTTTGCCTTTCGCGGCGCGATCTTGACCCCGGCGCGGACGGACGCGGGCACAGTCTATTCCGGCAAGGTCGGCGGTGAGCGGGTCAGCTTTACCGTGACGGCGGACGGCGCGGCGACGTATCAGGCGGACGGCGCGGTCTACGGCCCCTACACCGTGCGGGAGGACGCGAGCGCCATCCCGGCGGAATTTTTGCAGTACTACAATATGCCGTCGACCGGCGTGGAGCTGCGGCGGGGCGATGCGGTCATCTTCCGCGGCTGCCTGCGCAATAACGGCGAGTACCGGATGCTGTATGACGAGAACGGCGATCTGGATGGTCTGAGCCTGTTTTTCTCGGACAGCGAGCAGACGCCCGCCGCCGAGGAGCCGACGGCGTATGAGGTGCTGTCGCTGCTGGTGGATCTGCAGCCGGAGCACAAGGGGCAGTGGTCGCTCGGCGCGCTGGGGCTGGTGGTGTGCGCGGTGACGGCGGTGTCGATCCTGTACGCAGATGAGCTGTTCCGCTGGGGCCTGTCGTTCCGCGTGCGCGACCCGGAGAGCGCCGAGCCGTCCGACTGGGAGCTGGCAAGCCGGTATTTTACCTGGGTCGCCCTGCCGATGCTGGCGCTGGCAATGTTTATCATGGGGTTACGATGAGATGAAACGATGCTTTATTTTTGCCGCGGGGACGTTTTACAGCCTGCGGGAGACGCCCCGCGCGGGTGATGTGACCATCGCGGCGGACGCGGGGCTGCGCAACTGCCGCGCCGCCGGGATCGAGCCGGAGCTGGTGATCGGCGATTTTGACTCGATGGAAAAGCCGCCGCGCGGCGGCTGCATCACCGCGCCGGTGGAGAAGGACGACACCGACACGATGCTCGCCGTGCGCGAGGGCCTTGCGCGCGGGTGCGGAGAATTTTACATCTACGGCGGCACGGGCGGCGCGCGGCTGGATCATACGCTGGCCAATCTGCAGACGCTGGCGTTCCTGCGCCGCCGCGGCGCGCGGGGGTATCTGTACGACCGCGATTTTGTCTACACCGTGCTGGAAAACGAGACGCTCACGCTCCCGCGGCAGGTGGAGTGGGGGCTTGTGTCGCTGTTTGCGATGAGCGGCGCGGCGGAGGATGTGACGCTGGAGGGGCTGCAATACCCGCTGGCGCACGGGACGGTCGCGGGCGATTTCCCGATCGGGGTGAGCAACCACTTTGTCGCGGATACGGCGCGCATCACCTGCGGCCGCGGGCTGCTGCTCGCGGGCTGGCAGCTGCCGCCGCTTACAGAAACGCCCGCAGATCGGTCGCCAACTGCGCCTCCAGCGCGATGAGCTTTTTGGCGATGTCCTTGGACGGCTCGTCCGCGGCCTGATACTCGTTCAGGTAGCGGCCGAGCGATTTGACGCCCATGTTGCAGCCGTCGGTCATCAGGTCGGCGATGGTACAGTCGGACTCGTTCACAGCAAGCTTGAGGTTCGTTTTCACCCACGACATCCCGCGGGCCATGGGGTTTGCGGGCTTTCCTTCGTCGCGAAAGCGGTCCAGCTGCGCGCGGATCTCCGTGCCAAGGCGCTCGTGCGCCTGCTTGCAGTCCGACAGCGCGCTGCGCAGCGGCGCGTGCGTCACGCGCGGCAGCACGTCGCCAATGGACGCCACGCCCATCCGGATCCCGGCGTCGCACTCCCGCAGCAGGCGGATGGTATCCTGTTCGATCATGGGGCATTCCTCCAAAAAAGAATTTGCTCTAGCTTGCCCCGAAAATGTGCAAAAAAACAGCGCGATCCTTTCGGACCACGCTGTTTGAGCGTGTCAAAAAAGTATTTTTGACACGCTCTCAAACGAAAACCGCTTCGCTGGGTTTTCGTTTGAAAAGGCTTGCAGCCCGCCGCGCGCATAATTTGTGTGCCGCAGGCACACAAATTCCACACTTGCGGTCTGAGCTGTATTTTCTGCGACGTACACGCCGCCGCAGAAAATGATCCAAATCACTTTTGCGCCTGCGGGCGCAAAACTCTGCGAGGCTTTTTTGACAGTCTGAAACAGCGTGGTCTTTTCAGACCACGCTGTTTTTATGATATTTATGGTGTTACATGTCGAAGGGCTCCATGCCGAGGACGGGGTGGCCGACTTCGGAGAGGAACGCGAGCAGCTCTTCGGGATCGCCGTTCGGGCAGTTCGTCTCGTCCGCGACCATGTCGGCAAAGTTCTCGATGCCGTACAGATCCTTGGCGGTCTCGTTCAGCTTGTCGCGGATCTGATCCTTCAGGTCCTTCGGCAGCCACACCAGACGGGCCACGCCGCCTTCGGCCTTGAGGAACTTATGGGACGCGATGTAGTGCTTGCCATGGCCCATGAAGCCCGGCGTCTGCACGCCGCCGCCGGTCATGGACGCCATTTCGGAGAACGTCATGCCGAGCGGGGTCATGCCCGCGAACTCACGGCAGGTGATGACAACGCCCATCGAGCAGGGCTCGATGCCGCAGATGCACTCGAAGCAGCCACAGGAGGTCATCGGATCCTCCAGCAGGGAATAGAGCGTGACGTGCTCCAGCGCGCCGTGGGAGTACTCGGCGACGGCCTCGTCCACGTCCTCGTAGCGGCCGACGCGCTCGTCCAGGCAGCGCTCCTTGGTGACGACCTGGCAGGGGCCCTGCGGGTCGAGCTCGTTCGTGGCCTTGGCGTCCAGCCACGACACGGCGCCGCAGAGGCCGAGACGCTCCGGCGTGACGATGCACACGTGGCTCGGCGAGAACGCCTGGCACATGATGCAGGAGTAGAACACGGGCACGGATTCGTCGGTCATGGACTTCAGGCGCTCGTCGCGCTTGTCGAAGATCTCGTTTGCCTGCTTGCGCAGCGCGGCGTTCGCTTCGTCGCCGACAACGATCTTCACCTGGCACTTATCGACCACGGTGTCAAATTCGGACTTGATCTTGGCGTAGAGCACTTCGCCGATGTGGCGGAAGCGGAAGCCCGCTTCAAAGTCGGCCTTGCTGACACGCACGCGGATCATATCGCGCTGGCCGGTGTGCATCAGACCCTCCACGCAGTTGAGGAAGGAGTGGATCTTACGCTCAAAGACCGGCTCAAAGTCGGGCTGCATATTCTTGCCCGCGACCTCCACGGTGTAGCTGAGGGAGATCTTGCTGCCGGCTTCGAATTCGTCCATCTCGGGGCCGACGACCTCGATCTTGTGATCCTCGACCTCGGCGGCGTCTTTGGTGGAGACCAGCTCGAAGCAGTCCTTGCGGGAGCCGTCGATCTCGATCTGCATATCGCCCTTGCGGATGATCTCGCCTTCGAACGCGGAGGAGAAGGAGACGGGAATGTCGATCTTCGTGATCTTCAGCTTGATGCCGCGGGCTTCGATGGAGGTGTCGATCCAGTCCTTGGTGTCATCGTAGATGATGAGGGACTTCGGCACGGCCCACATATCGTCATGGTCGTTGGTGATGACAGGGAAGCCGAGCTTGATGGCGCCCGCGCCGCAGGCGACGGTGATGTCGTTCACGGGCTTATAGGCGTTGACGAACGCGTTGATGCGCTCGAAGGTGTATTTGTGGAAGCCTTCCACATCGCCGGGCTGGATGGCGCCGAAGATCATCGCCGCGCGCACGACGAGGGAGATGACGTGGCCGACCGACCAGATGTCCTCGCCCACGGGGACGACACGCACGGGGAAACCCATGGAAACGCCCGCTTCCACAGCCTGCTCGATGATGCCGCCGATGAGGAATACGAAAATGCCGCGGGACTGATAGCCCTTGATGGTCTCGACCGCTTCCTCGGTGGAGGGGGCCGGGCCGATCATCACGACGAAGCCGGGGATGTCGCCGGTGACGAGCGGAACGCCCAGCTCACGGACCTCGGCGTCGGTGAAGTGGCCGTGGTAGTTCGTGCCCTCGTAGGGCGCGTCGGTCTTGACATACTTGCACGCCTCGATCATCTCGGCGGCGATGGCGGTGCCCACGCCGGACTGGAAGATGGAGTTCGTGCGCGGCTCGCGGAGCATCATGGCCTTTACATCGGCCAGCGCGTCCTGCAGCTCGCCCACGTTCGTGACCTTCTTGCCGATGTAGGCATAGATGCAGGCGAGGAAGTAGGCGGTGGAGGGCATGGTCAGCGGCGCGTCGCGCCCGACCTCTGCCGCGATCTTATTGACTTCCGCTTCGGCCTTGGCGAACATTTCGTCGGAGCCGCGGAATACTCTTTCAAATAACGTTTTCATGTATTCGGGTTCATTCCTTTCAGATTCTCAGATTCATGCCTGGGCGTCGAGCCTCGCCTTGATCGCGCGGATGGCCTCCAGCGCGGCGGGGCTGCAGTCGTAGGGAGAAAGTCCTTTGCGGTCGGCGTCGATGACGTCCGCGTCGTAGGGGATCAGGCCGAGCAGGTCAGCCTCCGGCACGCGGCTGTAAACGAACGCGCGGTCGGAGTCGTCGCGGATCTTGTTGGCCACGACCGAGACGCGGTGTATGCCGAGGTCGGCGGCGAGCTTTTTGACCTTTTCATAGGTCTGCACGCTGCGCGCGCCGGGCTCAATGACCACGATGAACTGATCGACCATGCTGGCCGTGCCGCGGCCAAGATGCTCAAGCCCGGCCTCCATGTCCATGATGACGACGTCGTCCTTGCGGAAAACGAGGCTGGACAGCAGCGCCTTGAGCATAACGTGCTCGGGGCAGACACAGCCGCTGCCGCCGGTATCCACGGTGCCCATGACGAGCAGCTTCACGCCGTTTATCTCCTTGGCCAGCTTATCCGGCAGGTCGGAGACCTCGGGATTGAGCTTGTAGAAGGAGTTGAGGTCGTTCGCGCCGGTGCGCTCCTTGGCGAGCTGCTTCATTTTGGAGACGGGGACGATGGCGTTGACCTCTTCCTCGGTCAGCCCCAGCGCCAGACCCAGATTCGCGTCCGGGTCGACGTCGGCAGCGAGGACGGTGCGCCCTTCGTCGGCGTAGAGCCGTGCAAGTGTGGATGAGAGCGTCGTTTTGCCGACGCCGCCCTTTCCGGTAATCGCCAGTTTCATGGTATGCAGCCTTTCTGCTCAGGTCGGCGCGTCAGATGCCCAGCGCGGCGCGCTTGGCTTCGATGGATTCGATCATGCGGTCGCCGAGCTTTTCGATGTCGGTCTCCACGACGAAGTTCGCTTCGACCCACTCCTTGCAGCCGGTCGTGCCCTGCAGCAGCTCCGTGATCTCGCTGGAGCCCTTGGAGTAGGGATCGACGCCGAGATACGTCTCAATGCCGGTGGCGACGACGTAGTTGCCGATGGAGACGGCCTTTTCAGACATCCACTCCGGCGCGCAGCCGCACAGCGGGATCTGAGAAATGTTGATACCCCAGTCCTTGGCAATATCGGATGCGAGGATCATCATACGCGAGATGTCCACGCACGAGCCCATATGCAGGATGGGAGGAATGCCCACGAGCTTGCACACGCGCTTGAGGCCCTCGCCGCAGTATTCGGCGGCATCGAGGTCCATCAGGCCCGCCTTGGCGGCGGCCTGCGCGGAGCAGCCGGAGACGATGACGATGATGTCATTTTTCAGGAGCTTTTTCATCAGCTCGATGTGCGCGGTATCGGGGCGCACCTTGGGGTTGTTGCAGCCGACCATGGCCACAGCGCCGCGCAGAACGCCGGACTTCACAACGTCGACCAGCGGCTTCGTGGTGCCGGTGATGTCAACGTGGGAGTTCGTGACGCCGTCCAGGCACTTTTTGATGGCCTCCACAGAGTAGCCAACGCGCGCCTTGGTCTTGAGCTGCGGGATGTTGACGAGATCGTTGTTGCGGTTTTTGAAGTTCTCGACCGCCATCTTCACGATCGCCTTGGCGTTTTCGGCCGCGGTGTCCTCATGGAACTCGATGAAATCGGAGTCCGGCATCCGGGCGATGGGGGAGGTGGTGATGAACTTGGTATGGAAGCACTTGGACAGCGGGCCGAGCGCCGGGAAGATGCACTGCACGTCCACGACGATGGCTTCGCACGCGCCGGTGAGCACGACGTTTTCCTGCTGCAGGAAGTTGCCGGCCATGGGGATGCCCTGGCGCATGGCGACTTCATTGCCGGTGCAGCAGACGCCGCAGATGTTGATGCCCTTCGCGCCGTTTTCTTTGGCGAGGGCCAGCAGCTCGGGATCCTGCGCGTAGAACACGATCATTTCGGACAGCGACGGGTCGTGGCCGTGGACGACGATGTTGACCATGTCCTTTTCCATCACGCCGATGTTGGCGGTGGTGTCAACGGGCTTCGGGGTGCCGAAGAGGATGTCGGAGAACTCGGTGCCCATCATGGAGCCGCCCCAGCCGTCGGACAGGCCGGCGCGCAGCGACTGCTTGATGAGCGCTTCGGGAAGCGACGAGCAGCCCATATGCGTCATGTGCATGGACTGGGAGACCTCGCGGTCGATGGCGCGCGGCTCGATGCCGGCCTTGTGCCACAGCTCCTGCGTATGCTCCGGCGCGCGCTTGAGATAGCGCTGCACGCCGAAGGGCTTGCCGTATTCCATCAGGCCCGTTTCGGCGACTTCGTGAGCCAGCTCGTAAATGTCCTTGCCCTCGGTCTCGATGCCCCACTCGGCAGCGATCCGCTTGAGCTTTTCGGGGTCCTTGACCTGATACGCGCCGCCGTCCTTGGCCTGGTAGAGCGTATGGCAGATCTGGCGGCCGTGGTCGGAGTGCGTGGCCGCGCCGCCGGCGGTGAAGCGCAGGTAGTTACGGCCGACGATGCCGTGTACGTCGCAGCCGCAGATGCCGCGCGGGGCCTTCGGCGTGATGCGGCACGGGCCCATCGAGCAGATGCGGCAGCAGGTGCCGGCCTCGCCGAATCCGCAGTGCGGCGTCTGGTTCTTGACGCGCTGCTGCCAGGAGTCGGCGCCGACCTTTTTGCCGGTTTCCAGCAAAGCGTTCGTCGCTTCCTCCATCTGTTCAATCGTGATTAAGCGATCCCAATCCATCAGTGATCTTTCCTCCTAAATTAGTTCGTTCGGGTGGACGGGAGCCTGCCGTGGCAAACCCCCGCGCGGGGATAGACAGTTTACACTCATTGTATCAGCACGGGGCTGGAAAGTCAACCGTGATTCGGCACGTTCCGCGCCGGCCGGGCGCTTTTCCAAAAAAGAAAAATCTGCCGGAAACGACAGGCGCTTCCGGCAGGATGGGTGCGTTATTTCTGCGCCGTCTCCGGCGGGGTATGGACCACGAGATGGGGGTAGGTCATCTCCACGCCCGCGGCCTTGAATTCGCGCCAGACGGCGTCGAGCAGGTCGGCGCGGACGTCATAGTAATGCGCCGCCGTCGTCCACACGCGCAGCGCGTAGGCAACGGCGCTGTCGCGGTATTCCTCCACGCGGGCGTACACCGGCTCGCCGGGCAGCACGTCTGCTACCTCTGCCGCCCGCCGCAGCGCGGCGCAGACGGCCTGCGGGTCTGCGTCATAGCTCGCGGTGACGATCAGATCCACGCGGCGCCTGCCGTTTCCGGTGCAGTTGCAGACGCGCGAGGCGGTGACCTTGCTGTTCGGCAGGTATAAGACCTGCCCGTCGTAGCACAGAAGCCGCGTATGGAACAGGCCGATCAGCTCCACCGTGCCGCCGCGGCCGTCGATCTCCACATAGTCGCCCACGCGAAACGGCTTGCTGGTCAGCAGCAGCACAGCCGCCGCGATGTTCGCCAGAAGATCCTGCACGGAGAGCGAAATGGCAAGACCGGCGACGCTCAGGATCGCCAGCAGCGAGGACGTGTCCACGCCCAGCGTGCCCGCCAGCAGCATCACGGCGATGAAGATCATCACGCCGCGCGTGACGGCGAGGATGAGCTTATGCAGCCGCGTTTCGATATGCGAGCGGGCGAGCAGGCGCTTTGCCGCGCTCTGCACCAGGCGGATGAGCGCCGCGCAGACGAGCAGCAGCACGACCGCCGTTAAAATGCGCGTGAGCGAGAGGGAGTTTATAAATTTCGTCAGACTCGACTGCGCCTCGGCGGCGGACTGCACCGCCTGATCGCCGAGAACGTCGGACAGGGCGTCATTCATGGCCGTCCTCCGCGTCGGCGGACTCGGCGTCTGTCTCGGCCTCGCCGGTCAGGCGCTTGGCGTCGGCGTTCACGTAGGCCATCAGCTCGTCGCCGGTGATGGTTTCCTTCTGCAGGAGGAACAGCGCGATCTCATCGAGCAGCGAGCGGTGCTCGCGCAGAATGTCCTTCGATTTCTGATAGCACTGCGCCAGCAGCGACTGAATCTCGGCATCCGCCGCGGAGGCGGTGGAGTCGGCGCAGTTCATCATGGTGCTGCCGTCCAGATACGGGTTCGAGACGGTGGACAGGGCCATCAGGCCAAACTTTTCGCTCATGCCGTACTGCGTGACCATCTTGCGAGCCAGCTCCGTGGCGCGCTCGATGTCGTTGGATGCGCCGGTGGTCTGGATGCCGAACACGAGCTGCTCCGCCGCACGGCCGCCGAGCAGCGTCTGCAGCTCGACCAGCAGCTCCTCGCGGGAGCTGAGGAATTTTTCCTCCTCGGGCATCTGCATGGTGTAGCCCAGCGCGCCGGAGGTGTGCGGGACAATGGTGATCTTGGACACGGGCTGCGTGTGCTTCTGCAGCGCCGCCACGAGCGCGTGGCCGACCTCGTGGTAGGACACGATGCGCTTTTCGGTGTCGGTGAGGACGGTGCCCTTTTTCTCGGTACCGGCGATGACTGTTTCGAACGAGACGAGCAGATCCTGCTGGTTGACCGCCTTGCGGCCCTGCCGCACGGCGCGCAGCGCCGCTTCGTTCACAAGGTTCGCAAGGTCCGCGCCGACCGCGCCGGCGGTCGCCTGCGCGATCTTGTGCAGGTCTACATCCTCGGCAAGCTTGATGTTTTTCGTGTGCACGCGGAGCGTCTGATAGCGCCCCTGCAGGTTCGGGCGGTCGACGATGATGCGGCGGTCAAAGCGGCCCGCGCGCAAAAGCGCCTTATCCAGGATCTCGGGGCGGTTCGTCGCCGCGAGGATCACAACGCCCTTGCTGGAGTCAAAGCCGTCGATCTCGGCCAGCAGCTGGTTGAGCGTCTGCTCGCGCTCGTCGTTGCCGCCGAACTTACTGTCACGCGTGCGGCCGATGGCGTCGATCTCGTCGATGAAGATGATGGCCGGCGCGACCTTGTTTGCCTCCTGGAACAGGCTTCTGACACGGCTCGCGCCCACGCCGACGAACATCTCCACGAAATCGGAGCCGGAGATGGAGAAGAACGGCACGTTCGCTTCGCCCGCGACGGCCTTGGCCAGCAGCGTTTTGCCCGTGCCGGGCGAGCCGACGAGCAGCGCGCCCTTGGGGAGCTTCGCGCCGATGGCGGTGTATTTCTGTGGGTTGTGCAGGAAGTCAATGATCTCCACAAGGGATTCCTTCGCTTCGTCCTGCCCGGCGACGTCGGCAAACGTCACGCCGGTCTGCCGCTCCATATACACCTTGGCCTTGTTTTCGCCGATGCCGCCAAGGCCGCCCATGCCGCCCATCCGCTTGGACATGCTGCGCATGAGCAGGCTGAACAGCAGATACATGAACGCCACCGGCAGCACCCACGTGAGGATGAACGAGACGATGGGGCTGGCCTGCTCTACGATCTCACGGTTAAATGTGACGTTTCGCGCCGTGAGCTGTGAGACGAGCTCGGCGGTGTCCATATTCGGGATAAGGCCCGTATAGTAGACGCGCTGCTGGCCCTTGGCCTTCTGCGCTTCGTCCCTGGTGAGGATCTCCAGCCGGTCGTCGGTCATAAATTCGACGGCGGAGACCTTGTCCTCATCCAGCAGGGTGAGGAACTCATCATAGCTGATCTCCACCAGATAGGACTTGGAGATGGTGGTGTAGAGTGTATTGATGAGCAGCGTGCCGATCAGCGCGGCGATGACCAGAAACAGGACCCGGCGGCTGGAATTCGCGCCGCCGTTCGGATCGCCGCGGTTGTTGTTATTTTGGTTCTTGGGGGAGTTGCTCACGAAAAGCACCTTCTTTCCGGAGAGGTATCTTGGATATGCCGCGATTTTACCACATCTGCCATCCGTTTACAAGAACAGGGGACGATCCGCGCGGTAAATTTTCTGTGAATTTAGCTGCGCATTTCAAAAACAGGTTTTTGAAATGCGCTCAAACGAAAACCGCTTCGCTGGGTTTCCGTTTGAACAGGCTTGCACTCTGCCGCGCGCATAAATTTTGCGCGGGGCGCAAAATTTCCACACTCGCAGAGCGTAAAGTATTTTTGCCGACGTACACGCCGCCGTCAAAAATGAATGGAACCTTATTTTGTGCCTGCGGGCACAAAACTCTGCGAGGCTTTTTCAGTACTCTGGGTTGTTTCCTTCGGCAGGGTCTGCTATAATGGCGGGTAGATCATGGACTACTGCGCCCATTGGCGCGGAGAAAGCGGAGAGATACAAAGCATGGCTGAGAGAAAACGCACCGACGCGCGCAGACGCCCCGATGACCGCCGCCGCGCGCCGCGTATGCAGCAGGAGGACGGCGCGGAGAATATTCTGGAGGGGCGCAACGCCCTCAACGAGGCGCTTTCAAGCGGGCGGACGGTGGACAAGGTGTTCATCGCCGAGGGCAGCACTGACCGGGCGCTGGCGCGTCTGGCGGCGCTGGCCAAGCAGGCGGGTGCCGTGGTCGTGGAGACCGACCGGCGCAAGCTCGATCAGATGTCAGCCACGGGCGCGCATCAGGGCGTGATCGCCCAGGTGGCGGCGCATGATTATGCCACGATCGACGATATTTTTGCCCGCGCGGAAGCGTCGGGCCGCCCGCCGCTCATCGTTTTGTGCGATGAGCTGTCCGATCCGCACAATCTCGGCGCGATCATCCGCACGGCCGAGTGCGCCGGGGCGCACGGCGTCATCATCCCCAAGCGCCGCAGCGTGGGCCTGACGGCGGTGGTGGGCAAGACCTCGGCAGGCGCGCTGGAGTATATGCCGGTGGCGCGCGTGGCGAACCTCACAGCGGCGATCGACGAACTGAAAAGCCGCGGCGTGTGGGTATTCGGCACGGCGGCAGACGGCGATACGGCGCTTTACAGGGCCGACCTCAAAAACGCGGCGGCCATCGTCATCGGCAACGAGGGCAGCGGCATGAGCCGCCTCGTCGCGGAGCGGTGCGATTTTAAGGTCAGTATTCCCATGATGGGCAGCATTTCATCCCTGAACGCTTCAGCCGCCGCCGCGATCTTACTTTACGAGGCAGTGCGGCAGAGAATGGCCTGAGCGTTTCAAAAAGGATTTTGAAACGCTCTCAAACGAAAACCGCTTCGCTGGGTTTTCGTTTGAAAGGGTTTGCACTGCGCTGCGCGCATAATTTTTGTGCAAGCACAAAAATTCTACACTCCGCTCCGTGAGTAGTATTTTCTGCGACGTACACGCCGCCGCAGAAAATGATCAGAATCATTTTTGCGCCTGCGGGCGCAAAACTCTACGAGGTTTTTATTGCCTGACGTTGCAGGCACGGCATAATATTTTTTGGTGAGGACATGAAAGAAGAACCGCAGGATCTGAGAGACGAACAACTGCATAACGCTCCGGATGCTGCGCAGGAGGAGACGGAGAGCTTCTCGCTGGAGGATATTCTGGACGAATTCGGCGGCTGGAGCAAGCGCGAGCCGCAGGCGGACGAGCCGCCCGCCGAGACGGCGCAGGCGGGTGAAGCGCCGCAGGCCGCCGCGCCCGCGGAGGAGCCGCAGCCGGACGAAGCCGCGGCGGAAGCGCCTGATGCATCGGAAAAGCCTGCCGCACCGCAGTCGGTGACGCAGGACACGGTGCGCTTTACGCCCATCCGCGCCGAGGACGTGCCGCCGAAGCCGGAGGTCTGGCGCTATGAGGGCGAGCCGCTGCCGGAAAACGCAGCGGCCGCGCAGAGCGCCGCGGAGCGCCGCGAGGCCCGGCGGGAGGAGCAGCTGCGCCGCCGCCGTGAGCAGCGCCTTGCGCGCGAGCAGGCACGGCAGAAGCGTGCGGCGAGCCGCAGGCTCCGCCGCCAGGAGCGGCCGGACGCGGTGTATGCTACGGTCGAGGACGCGCTGGCAGCCTATGGGCGGCGCTCGACGCTGCGGCTGCGGCTGATCGGGTCGTTTTTGCTGTGCCTTGCGTCGGCAGTCTTGCTGCTGCTGGCGAACATTCGCCTCGGCGGGATCGACCTGTCGGGCTACCGCGTGCCGTTTTCGCTGGCGATGCTGGCGATCATGCTGGGGCAGATGCTGCTGGCCTACGATGTGTTCGTGCAGGGCATTTTGCAGGCGCTGCGGCTGCGGTTTGACCATTTGAGCTTACTGGTGCTGCTGACGCTTCTGGCGGCGGTGGACGCATTTTTCGCGCTGGCGCAGGGCAGGCTCCCGCTGTGCCCGATCGTGTCGGTGCAGATATTGCTTGCGCAGTGGAGCCGGCTTCTGCTTTTGCAGGCCAAGCACCGCTCGGCGCGCGCGGTCTGCGCGATGCAGGAGCCGGTGGCTGTTGTGCGCGAGGAAAAGGCGTGGCACGGCAAGGACTGCATCTTCCGCGGCGGTGCGCAGCGCGACGAGTTTGCGCGGCAGCTGGAGATGCCCGACGCGGCGCGCCGCGTGATGCGCGTATACGCCCCGCTGGCGGCGGCGGTGACGCTGGTGCTGGCGGCGCTTTGCTCGCTGCGCGGGCGGCAGAACCCGCTGTGGTGCTGGGCGGCGCTGCTGACGGCGGCGTACCCCACGGGCGCGCTCATCAGCTTCTCGCGGCCGTTTGCACTGGTGGCCAAGCGCCTGCAGCGCGGCGGCGCGGCGGTGGCGGGCTGGCACGGCGCACGGGACCTGAGCGGTGAGTGCGGCCTGGTCGTGGAGGACGCCGACCTGTTCCCGCAGGCGAACGTCACGCTCAACGGCATGAAGATCTACTCCGACCGTGGCGTGGGCTACATCGCGGGCTACGCCACCGCCGTGGTGGAGACGGCGGGCAGCGGCCTGGTGCCGCTGTTTCAGGAGATCCTGCAGAGCCAGAACGGCCGCCGCTTTACAGTGGACACGTTCCGCCGATATGAGGGCGGCGGGCTCGGCGCGGAGATCCGCGGCGACGTGGTGCTGATGGGCTCACTTGCATTCATGCGCCTGATGCGCGTGCAGATGCCGCCGGATGTGAATGTGAAGCAGGCGGTGTATCTGTCGGTCAACGGGGAGCTCGCGGCGGTGTTCGCGCTGCATTATGCCCCGGCGTCCAAGGTGAGCAGCGCGCTCACGGCGGCTGTGCGCACCAAGGGGCTGACGCCCGTGCTGGCCACGCGCGACTTTATGATCACGCCGCAGTTTCTGCGCTACCGCTACAAGCTCCCGCCCGAGCGGGTGGAATTCCCCACGGTGGAGGAGCGGGCGTGGCTGTCGTCGCCGGATGCGGTGCGCGAGCCGAAGCAGGGCGCGCTTTTGTCGCAGGGGAGTTTTTTGAGCTTCGTCTCGGCGGTCACGGCGGCCCGGAGCCTGCGCAGCACGGTGCTCGGCAGCCTTGCGATCAGTCTGGTGGGCGGCATTCTGGGGCTTTTGATGGTGTTTCTTCTGGCGTTCATCGGCTCGGTCGGCACGGCTTCGTGCTGGAATCTGGCGGTCTATATGGTGCTGTGGATGATCCCGCAGCTGCTGCTGACCGCCATGGCGGGCCGCAGTGTGTGAGTATTTGCGAAAAATTGTGCTTTTCAACAGACCACGGAGCAGGGACGCAATATTTTCTCGTCATTTTGCGAGATTATGTTTGCATTCCTGCTCCGATTCGTTTATAATATGAAAGTTAAGAGTCGGCGTGAAACTGAAACGCCGAATGGCAGACGCTGCGCCTGAGCTGTCTGCCGGTCAGAAAGGAGTAAAACATATGGGCTATACTGCCAACGACATTCGCAACGTCTGCCTGCTCGGTCACGGCGGCGACGGTAAGTCTGCGCTCTGTGAGAGCATGCTGTTTATGACCAAGGCGATCACCCGCCTCGGCAAGCGTGCGGACGGCACAACGGTTTCCGACTTTGACGATGAGGAGAAGAAGAGACAGTATTCGATCTCCACGGCGGTCATCCCCGTTGAATATAACAAGTGCAAGATCAACGTGCTCGACAACCCCGGCTATTTTGACTTTGCCGGTCAGATCGTGCAGTCGCTGCGCGTGGCGGACGCCGGCATCATCTGCGTCACCGCCAAGAGCGGCATCGGCGTCGGCACCGAAAAGGGCTGGAAGTCCCTGGCCAAGGCCAAGCTGCCCGCCATGTTCTATGTGTCCAAGCTCGACGAGGAGCACGCGAATTTCTTCAACGTCCTCGACTCTCTGCGTGAGATGTTCGGCGCGTCCGTCATCCCCTTCACGTTCCCCATCCTGAACGGCGAGCAGGCCGTCGGCGTGGTCGACCTGATCACGAAGAAGGCGTATGACGCAAACGGCAAGGAGATTGCGCTCCCCGCCGACGCCGCGGAAAAGATCGAAGAGTACATGGCAGAGCTCAACGAGCAGGTCGCCGAGACCGACGAAGCGCTCATGGAGAAGTTCTTCATGGAAGAGCCCTTCACCGCCGAAGAGCTGGCCGCCGGCATCAAGGCCGGTATCCGTGACCGCAGCGTCACGCCGGTGTTCTGCGGCTGCGCCGTGAGCGGCCTTGGCACGATGAATCTGCTCGAGAACCTCGTGAAGTACGCCCCCAACCCGCTGGAGGGCAAGCCCATGACCGCCATCGAGGACGACAAGGAGGTCGAATTCAAGCTCGACCCGAACGGCAGCCCCATGGCGTTCGTGTTCCACACCATGGCCGACCAGTACGGCAAGAACTCCTACTTCAAGGTCATCTCCGGCGATATGGAAGACACCATGACCGTTGTCAACGCCCGCACCGGTGACAGCGAAAAGCTGGGCAATATGTTCTTCCCAAAGGGCAAGGAAAACACCAAGACCTCCAAGGTCTGCTGCGGCGACATCGGCGTGTTCACGAAGCTCGCCTCCGTCAAGACCGGCGACACGCTGGGCATGGCGGGCAAGACCGTTTCCATCAAGGGCATGGAGTATGACGAGCCGATGTACAAGATGGCCGTCTACGCCAAGATCAAGGGCACGGAAGACAAGATCGCCAACGGCCTCGTGAAGCTGAACGAGGAGGACGCGTCCTTCAAGTATGGCAACGATCCCGAGACGAAGGAGCTCATCATCTCCGGCGCCGGCGATATGCAGCTGTCCGTCCTGATGGCAAAGCTCCAGAGCAAGTACAAGGTCGAGGCCGTGCTGAAGCCTGCCAAGATCGCCTACCGCGAGACCATCAAGAAGAAGGTCGAGATCCACGGCCGTCACAAGAAGCAGTCCGGCGGCCACGGTCAGTTCGGTGACGTTTACATCCGCTTTGAGCCGCAGTCCGAGTCCGAAGAGATGGTCTTTGCCGACGAGACCGTCGGCGGCTGCGTGCCGAAGAACTTCATTCCGTCGGTCGAAAAGGGCCTGCGCAACTGCGTCGGCAAGGGCGTGCTCGCCGGTTACCCGGTCGTGTTCCTGAAGGCCACGCTGTACTTCGGCTCCTATCACCCGGTCGATTCGTCCGATATGGCGTTCCAGACCGCCGCGGGCATCGCCTATAAGGAAGGCCTGCCCACCGCCGGCCCGACCCTGCTCGAGCCGATCGGCGAACTGAAGGTGCTCGTGCCCGATTCCAACATGGGCGACATCATCGGCGACCTCAACAAGCGCCGCGGCCGTGTGATGGGCATGAACCCCGATCCCGAGAACCCCGGCTATCAGATCGTGGAGGCCGAAGTGCCCGTGGGCGAGATGAGCAGCTACACCATCGACCTGCGCGCCATGACCCAGGGCCGCGGCAGCTACACGCTGAACTTCGTCCGCTACGAGGAAGTCCCGCAGATGAACCAGGCCAAGATCATTGAGGACGCCAAGAAAGACGCGGAAGAGGAATAATTCCAAATCAGTTAAAGAAACACGGTGTTCCCATTTTGGGAACACCGTGTTTTTTGATCCAGTCGCAATCTTCGTCGTAACGTAGGGGAGGGGCGGCTTGAAGTAAAAGTGAACAGTGAATAGTGAAGAAGTAAGCACCGGCTGTCGAATCCCCGACGCAGCGGCGAAACGCAGGCACCCCATAGCTTCCCCTGGGGGAAGCTGTCGCCGCAGGCGACTGATGAGGGCCGGGGAGCACTGAAACATAGCTTTGCATGCTCGGCTAAATGCGACTGCTCCCCGACCCTCATCAGTCTGCTCCGCTTCGCTCCGCAGCCAGCTTCCCCCAGGGGAAGCCAAGGGGCCTCCGGCAAATCGGCATTGCCGCAAAAGAACGGCGGTGCGGAATCAATGTATCGGGTGCAATAAATCCCCCTCCGGCCATCGGCCGGAGGGGGATCTTTTATTTCAGCCCTTCGTAATCGGCGTAGTGATACACGATCGCATTTGGCAGTGTGCGGCCTTTGGAGAGGGAGAGGTTGGCGCAGCGGGTGATGTATTCACCGTCGTACCACATGATGGTGCTCGCGCCGCCGTCCAGTGCGATGGCCTGCTGACAGTTGTGCAGCTGCAGCAGCTCCGCGCAGACGTTGATGTCGGTGCCGAGAATGCCCGCGGCGG
The DNA here is from genome assembly GCA_934631005.1 of uncultured Oscillospiraceae bacterium. Lineage (GTDB taxonomy): Bacteria > Bacillota > Clostridia > Oscillospirales > Oscillospiraceae > CAG-170. The sequence goes on along the minus strand of CAKTXA010000001.1, from coordinate 139,649 downwards.
GGTTGCGGCCCTCGATGGCCAGCATCAGCACCTCGTATTTATCCGACTGGCCGATGGCGGTGCGCGGATTCAGCTCCACCCACCAGTTGGACACCAGACTCTCGCCGTCCACGATCATGGCCGGTTCAAACTCCACGGCGTCGGTGCAGTCGTCGCTCACGGGGTCGTCGATGCTGCGGATGTACATGAGATTGTCCTCGTGCAGCTCCAGCCGCACAAAGCTGTGCCAGTCCACGTTGCGGCTCGGGCGGCCCTGCGCCTCCACGCCGTTGCACATCGCGTAGCCCGCGAGAATGCCGCCGTTGCCCGCGCCCTGATTGCCCATGGCGTCCTCGTCGATAAAGCCGCTGCCGGTCATGGCGAGCAGACCGCCCGTGCGCTGCGCGATGTCGCCGACGTTCTGGCCGTAGCGCCCGATGCCGACCGACCATTCCATGGACAGCTGCGCCGGATTCTTGCCAACGGCCAGCACGCCGCGGTATTTGTCGCCCTGCACGCGGATGAGCAGAATGCCGTTGGCGGAGTCGATGGCGAGCACCTGCTCGTCAAAGACGGTGCGGATGGTGGTGCCTTCGTCGTCCAGCCCGGCTTCGTTGATATAGATGTTGTCCCAGCCGTTCGCGAGCGTTTCGGGGTGCTCGGTGAGGTAGGCGTCCATGCTGGTCTGATCCAGCTCCCAGTACAGCTCGTAGAACGCGTCGCGGTAGAGCGCCTGCTTTTCCTCTTCGGTCAGCTCGTCCACGTGCTGAATATCGGCGTCCAGCTCCCGGACGGTGGGCTTGGGGGCCGTGTCCTCGTTCTTTTCCCACGAGGAAGTCTTGCCGGAGGCCTGCTGCGAGATGGCGGTGTTGTGGTCGATGACCTGCTGCACCACGTCCTTCGGCAGGAGATATGTCGCCAGCCAGCGGTGGCGCATGGTGGACAGCGCGGTGTTGATGTACACGGTGCGCCAGTGGCTCACGAAGTCGTTCGTTGTGTAGACGCAGAAGAAATACAGACCCTCCAGCACCAGCAGCACGGTCAGCCAGATCGCCAGCGTTTTCAGCGGCTTTTTGACCTTTTCCTTCTTCGGTTTCCGTTTCCGTCCGGCCACATGCGCCGCGTTTTTGGAGTTGCCAAACAATGTGATACTCAAAATCAGATCTCCTAAAAATCGAGTTGGATCCAAACATACACTGGGCATTCTACCACATTCGACGCAAAGAATCAAATCTTTCTGTAAATCTTCATAATTTTTTCGCAATTTGGGGGACGAAACAGACGATGAGGACCGCACTGCCGAATCCCCGACACACCGGCGAAACGCAGGCACCCCATACCTTCCCCTCGGGGCCGATTCCCCCTATCAGGAGGAAATGTCCCGAAGGGACAAAGAGGGTAGGGCCAGGTGGCCCCGAAGGGGCCGGATGAGGGCCGGGGAGCACTGAAACATAGCTTTGCATGCTCGGCTAAACGCAACTGCTCCCCGACCCTCATCAGTCAGCCTGCGGCTGACAGCTTCCCCCAGGGGAAGCTATGTGGTGCATTCCGCCCGCTAGTGCATTCAAAAGCCGCAGATGCCAACCTGCGGGAGGGGCAAGCCCCTCCCCTACATTACGACGAAAGGTCGGGGATGCAGCGGTGGTCGGCGGGGTGCGGGCGGGGTAGAACCCCGCCCCTACGGCATCCCAGCTGGCGCGGTGGGACGGGCCGATGTGGTCATCGGCCCCTACAGACGGTGTACGTGGTCGCCGTGGGTCGTGCGAATTTGCAATTGCATTCTGCGCGGAAGGGGCAAGCCCCTCCCCTACGTTACGACTAAAATATAAGAAAAGGCAGGCACGTTCGTGCCTGCCCTTGGGTTTTTGCGGGAATTATGCTGCTTTTTCGGCCTGGTCAATGGTCATCAGGATCTGGGCGCCTTGGGCGCGGGTGGCGCTGGACGTGGCGCCGAAGCGGCCGCCGCCGACGCCGGTCATCAGCTTGGTGGCGGTGCAGTAGGCGACGCCGGCCATGGCCCAGCCGCTGATGGCGTCGGTATAGCTGACGGCATAGGACGTGACAGGCTCCGCGCCGTTCAGGACGGCGTACTTATACAGGATCGTAGCCAGCTCCTGACGGGTGACGGCCTGATTGGGCTTAAAGACGCTGCCATAGCCGTTGACGACCTTGTTCTGCGCGGCCCAGAGGATCGCGCTGGTGTACCACGCGTCGTCGGCGCAGTCGGTGAAGCGCTCGGAGAGCTTGCCCTCCACCGCCGGAGAACCGGCCAGACGGTAGAGCATGGTGACGATCATGGCGCGGGAGATGCTGGTGTTGGGCTGGAAGCTTGCGCCTACGCCGTTCATCAGCTTCTGCTCGGTCACGTAGTCGACGGCCTTGGCGTACCACTTATCGGCCGTGACGTCCGGGTAGTTGAGGATGGAGATGCGGCCCTGCGGCTCAGCATACTGGCTGCCGATCTTGCCGCCGAGCTTGGTGGAGATATACTCGGTGACCATCTTGGCGTCGGTATAGTTGGCGTCCGCCGCCTTGATGACCTTGGCAGTGTCGAACATGTTGAAGCCGTCGCCGCAGTAGAGGATGGTGTAGTCAATGCCGCCGAGGGTGTAGAGCTTGTTCACGTTGATCGGCTCATATTTGCCAGTCTTCTGGTTGAGCACCTCCACGTTGCACACGCGGCGCGCGCCGGCGACCTTCGCGAATTCGCCCTGCTCGGTCGTCTCGATCGTGGAGGCAACGCGCGGCAGGATGGCGTATTTCAGACCCGACACATGCAGGAAGCCGCCGCTCTCGGACGGGTACTTCATCGCACCCATCTCCAGCATATCCAGCACGGTCTGGCCGGTGACGGAGACCTTGCAGGGGAGGTTGCCCCACGGGAACACGCTCATCAGCGTGCCCAGCGTGACGTCGCCCTTCTTGATGGGCTTGCGGATGCCGCCGCCGTTCATAATGCCGATGTCGGCGTCCATCATCACGCGGAACGCGTCGGCGCAGAGGTCGCCGAGGTTCGTCTCGGTGTTGCGCACAAGGCGCACGTCGTTTTCGTCACAGTCGATCAGGTCGACCTCGGACGTGGCCACGACCTTGCTGAGGTCGGCCGAGAACTGGTCGGTGATCTTGGTGATGTAGTCGGTGATGTGCGCGTCCTTCGTGGTGTAGTCCTTGCTGGCGATGAGCTCGGAGGTGATGGTGCCATCCTTGGCGATGGTCAGCTTGCCGAGGTTGGCGAGCTTCGTGCCGGTCTGGGCGAGCACAACGTCCTTGCCGCTGCTGTTGGCAACGGTCTTGGTGAAGGCCTCGTGGGAGTGGCCGTCGATCATGGCGTCGATGCCGGTGGTGTTTTTGATCACAGCCTCAGACGTCCAGTAATCGGTGGTGCCCTCCATGCCGAGGTGTGCCAGCGCGATGACGTAGTCGGCGCCGTCGGCGCGGGCGTCATCGACTGCATCCTGCACGGCAGCGTAGAGCTCCTTGCCCTCGCCGCCTTCACAGAACGTGTAGATGAAGTTGCCGGCGTCGTCCTTGAAGTACTTGGGCGTGGACTTCACAAAGGTCTCGGGGGTGGTGATGCCGACGTAGGCGACCTTGGTGTCGCCATAAGTGGCGATGGCATAGGGCGCGACCTTCAGCGCGTCCTTCTGCGTGCCGATGTACTGGAAGTTGCAGGAGACGTACTGATAATCGGCCAGCTTGACCAGCTCCTGCAGGCGCGGCACCTTGTAGTCGAACTCGTGGTTGCCGAACGTGGCGTAGTCATAGCCGATCTCGTTCATAATGTCCACCAGATAGGAACCGGCAGACAGCAGGCCGATCGGCCCGCCCTGGATGGCGTCGCCCGCGTCAACGAGCGCGACGTAGCTGTGCGCCGCCTCCATCTCCGCCTTGTACGCCGCAACACCGGCGTAGCCGAGACCGTCGGTGACGCCGCAGTGCACGTCGTTGGTGTGCAGGATCACGATGTCGTCCGTCTTTGCGTCCGCCGCGAATGCGAGTGTGCTCATCATCCCGAGCAGCAGGCAGAGCGTCAGCAGCAATGCAACAATTCTCTTCATAGCTTCCTCCTTAAGGTGTGACAGCACCGCGCGGCCGCGGCTGTGCGCTGCTGTCAGTTTGTTTTCCCGCCCGAGCGGGAATGTACAAGCTTATTATAGCGTACCCGGACAGAAACTTCCAGTGACGGAAGAAGCAAAAAAAGCCTGAATTTTTGTGCGCTTTGCACAAGAAATTCAGGCTGGTTTACAATAATAATCGTCGATGTGCCCGCTATTCGCCGAACGGCTTTCCCTTGAGCACCACGGTGCGGATGAAGCGGAACGTGGCGGTCTCGCCCTCGTCGCGCAGCATTTTCAGAAGGAACGTGAGCTGCCTGCCCGTTTCGGGGTGGAACAGGCGCGTCTCGCGGGCACGATCAAAATATCCGAGCGGCGAGGCGTCGGTGTATGCCGCGCCTTGATAGGTCTTGCAGGCGGCGATGCGGTCCATGACCATCTCGGCCAGATACCGCGGCGGCATGGGCACCGGCTCATAGCGGCCGGTCTGCATATTCAGATCCGTCCAATATTCAAAATGGTGGCGGTTGCGCCCCTTGTGGTGCATCCACGCCTCAGAGTAGCCCTTTTCCTCGCGCTCGGCGGCGTTGGGGCTGCGCGTGCCCTGATAGTAGCGCACGCCCGTCCAGAACTCGGTGGGGCTGTATTTTGACAGGTCGTGGCACAGACCCTGCCGGTACAGCCCCACGCGGAAGCAGCCGCGCATCACAAGGTGGCGGTGGTGTGTGATGGTCCGGAAATGACCGATGATCTTTTGCAGCGTAATTGCGTCCGGCATGGCTTCACCTCATTTTCTACATTGTATCATATTGCGTGGTGTGTTACAATATTGCAAAATGCGAAGGAGGTGTGCGGCATGGTCGTAGGGCGCTTTGCGCCGAGCCCGAGCGGGCGGATGCATCTGGGAAACGCGTTTTCCGCGCTGCTGGCATGGCTGTCGGTGCGCGCGGCAAACGGGAAAATGGTGCTGCGCATCGAGGATCTTGACCCCGATCGCTGCCGCCCGGAGTATGCCGCGCAGCTGCGGGAGGATCTATTATGGCTGGGGCTGGATTGGGACGAGGAGCAGACGCCGCAGAGCAGACAGAGCGCGGCCTACGCCGAAGCGTTCGAGCGTCTGCGGTCGCGCGGGCTGGTCTATCCCTGCTACTGCTCGCGGGCGCAGCTGCACGCGGCGAGCGCGCCGCACGCGTCCGACGGGCAGGCGGTGTATGCCGGGACGTGCCGCCAGCTCACCGGCGCGCAGCGGGCGCAGCAGACAAAGCCGCCCGCGTGGCGGCTGATCGTGCCGGAGGAGACCATTTCGTTCACCGACGGCCTGCAGGGCGTTTATTCCGAGAACTTGGCGAGGGACTGCGGCGACTTCATTTTGCGCCGGGCCGACGGTGTGTACGCCTATCAGCTGGCCGTGGTGCATGACGACGCCGCGGCGGGCGTGACGCAGGTGGTGCGCGGGCGGGACCTGCTCGGCAGCGTCCCGCGGCAGATGTATCTGCAGCGGCTGCTGGGCTATCCGACGCCGGAATACTATCACGTCCCGCTGCTCACCGCGCCGGACGGGCGGCGGCTTTCCAAGCGGGAGCGCGATCTGGACCTCGGTGCGCTGCGGCAGATGTATACGCCGGAGGCGCTCGTGGGGCTGCTGGCGTATTTCGCGGGCCTGCGCCCGGCGGCCGAACCGGTCACGGCGCGGCAGCTCGCGGCGGAGTTTTCGTGGCAGCGCGTGCGGCGGACGGATATTTCTGTCGCAAAACCGCAAAATTGTCTGTAATTTTGTGCCTCTTCGGTTTGCATTGCCGAAACTGATATGCTATACTAGCTTTGTTGTATGGGAGTTTACATCAAGAGCAGAAAAATTCAAGTTTGAAGGGATGAAAACTATGTACAGAATCGTGCGCAAGAAGGAACTGAACGCCGCGGTGACGCTGATGGAGATCGAAGCGCCGTTCGTGGCCCGCAAGGCCAAGGCCGGTCAGTTCATCATTTTCCGCGTGGATGAGAAGTCCGAGCGCGTGCCGCTGACCATCGCGGGCTATGACCGCGAAAAGGGCACCGTGTCGATCATCTTCCAGAAGGTCGGCCTGTCCACCGAGCTGCTGGGGAGCCTGAACGAGGGCGACTACATCCAGGACTTCGTCGGCCCGCTCGGCAAGGCCACGGATGTCGAGGGCAAAAAGCGCGTATGCGTGGTCGGCGGCGGCGTTGGCTGCGCGATCGCGTATCCGTCCGCCAAGGCGTTTAAGGAAGCGGGCGTGGAGACCGACGTCATCGTCGGCTTCCGCAACAAGGACATCGTCATTCTCGAGGACGAGTTCAAGCAGGCGTGCGACCATCTGTATCTGATGACCGACGACGGCTCTTACGGCGAGCACGGCTTTGTCACCGTGAAGCTGCAGGAGCTGCTGGAAAAGGGCAATCAGTATGACGAAGTGCTTGCCATCGGGCCGATCCCGATGATGAAGTTCGTCGCCAAGACGACCGAGCCGTTCGGCGTGAAGACCATCGTGTCGCTCAACCCCATCATGGTCGACGGCACGGGCATGTGCGGCGGCTGCCGCGTCACCGTGGGCGGCGAGGTGAAGTTCGCCTGCGTCGACGGGCCGGACTTTGACGGCCACAAGGTCGATTTTGCGGAGCTGATGAACCGCAACACCGTGTACCGCGAGCGCGAAGCGGAAGTGCGCGAAACGCATAAGTGCCGCATGCAGAAGCTCGGCGAAGAGCTCATCAAGTAAGAGGAGGATACGAATATGGCAAACATGACATTGACGAAAACTCCGATGCCGGAGCAGGACCCGAACGTCCGCAATCATAACTTTAAGGAAGTCACGCTGGGCTACACCGCCGAAATGGCGATCGAAGAGGCCGGCCGCTGCCTGCACTGCAAAAAGCCGAAGTGCGTGGAGGGCTGCCCGGTCAATATCCACATCCCCGAATTCATCGCCAAGGTCGCCGAGGGCGATTTTGCCGCGGCGTATGAGATCATCACCTCCACGAATGCGCTGCCCGCGCTGTCGGGCCGTGTCTGCCCGCAGGAGACGCAGTGCGAGGCCAAGTGCGTGCGCGGCGTGAAGGGCGAGCCCGTCGCCATCGGCCGTCTGGAGCGGTTCGTGGCCGACTGGTACCGCGAGAATGTAAACGCCATGCCCGAACGGCCTACCTCGAACGGCATCAAGGTCGCCGTCGTCGGCTCCGGCCCGTCCGGCCTGACGTGCGCGTCGGAGCTTGCGAAGAAGGGCTATCAGGTCTCGATCTTCGAGGCGCTGCATACCGCCGGCGGCGTGCTGGTCTACGGCATCCCCGAATTCCGTCTGCCGAAGGCGATCGTGGCCAATGAAGTTGAAAAGCTCAAGGCCATGGGCGTCGAGGTGATGACGAACATGGTCATCGGCAAGGTGCTCTCCATCGACGAGCTGTTTGAGGAGATGGGCTTCAAGGCCGTGTTCATCGGCTCCGGCGCGGGCCTGCCGATGTTTATGCACATCCCCGGCGAGGCGCTCAAGGGCGTCTGCTCGGCGAATGAATACCTCACCCGCGTGAACCTGATGAAGGCCTATAAAGAAGAGAGCGACACCCCCATTCTGGTCAGCCATGCGGCGGCCATCGTGGGCGGCGGCAACGTGGCCATGGACGCGGCGCGCTGCGCCAAGCGCATGGGCGCAGAGAAGGTCTACGTCGTCTACCGCCGCGGCGAAGCGGAAATGCCCGCCCGTCTCGAGGAGCAGCACCACGCCAAGGAAGAGGGCATCGAGTTTATGACCCTCACGAACCCGGTGGAGATCCTCGGCGGTGAGGACGGCCGCGTGAACGGCATGAAGTGCATCAAGATGGAGCTCGGCGAGCCCGACGCCTCCGGCCGCCGCCGCCCGATCCCCATCGAGGGCAGCGAATTCGTGCTGGATGTCGACACGGTCATCATGTCCCTCGGCACGTCGCCGAACCCGCTGATCCGCTCGACCACGCCGGGTCTGGAGACAAACAAGAAGGGCGGCATCATCGTGGACGAAAACGAGATGTCCACGCGTGAAAACGTCTTTGCCGGCGGCGACGCCGTTACAGGCGCAGCCACCGTCATCCTCGCCATGGGCGCCGGCAAAAAGGCAGCCGAAGCCATCGACCGCAAGCTCCAGGGCAAATAAATTCAATAAAAGAACCCCCGCCTTCCGACCGGAAGGCGGGGATTTTTTAGGTAAGAAGTAAGAGTGAAGGGTGAAGAAGTGAGCTTGCATTGCCGAATCCCCGACGCAACGGCGAATCGCAGGCACCCCATACCTTCCCCTGGGGGAAGGTGCCCCCGAAGGGGGCAGATGAGGGCCGGGGAGCACTTACGATTTGCTTTGCAGTTTCAGCTAAACGCAACTGCTCCTCGACCCTCATCAGTCTGCTCCGCTAACGCTCCGCAGCCAGCTTCCCCCAGGGGAAGCCAAGGGGACTGTGCAAATCGCTGCTGTGGCAGAAGGACGGTGGAAGTACGAACTTGTGAAAGGTCTAAAATTGTTCTCGCTGGGCAGAATCTTTTCGAATTCTATTTGGGAGGACTGTTTATGAAGGTCAGGGACTGCATGAATCCGCGGGCGGTGGCTGTGGGGGCGGGGGAGCCGGTGGCGGTGGCGGCGCGAGTGATGGCGCGGCACAATCTCGGGATGCTCCCCGTGCGCGACACGGCGGGGCGTCTGGTCGGCGTGGTGACCGACCGGGACATCGCCGTGCGCTGCGTCGCCGCCGGGCAGGACGCCGCGCGGCTGCGCGTGCAGCGCGTGATGAGTACGCGCCCGGTGAGCGTGTCGCCGGAGACGGACGTCGCTGCCGCCGCGGCGCTGCTGGCGCGCGAGCAGGTGCGCAGGCTCCCCGTGGTGGAAAACGGCCGCCTGTGCGGCATGGTGAGCCTGGCCGACCTCGCGAAAAACGAGAATTTCGGCATGGAGGCGGCGGAGTGTCTGAAAAAAATCTGCGCCAATGTACGCTTCGGCGCAAAAACGTGGGCGGAGGACTGATTTACCCCGGAAATTCGGCAGAAAACCGCGAAAAAGTATTTGACAAGCCCTCTGCGCAATGGTATAATCGTTAAGCCGCGTCGAAGAGGTCTAAGCTGAGGGATACCCTCACACCTCCAGAGCGAGACTACAAAAAAGGTAGGTGCAAGGAAATGCAGGCAGTTATCGTTACCGGTGGCAAGCAGTACAACGTCAAGGAAGGCGATGTGATCTACATCGAAAAGCTCGACGTGAACGCGGAAGATACCGTGACGTTCGATCAGGTTCTGGCAGTTGTTGACGGCGCGAACTCCAAGTTCGGCGCTCCGACAGTCGCAGGCGCTACGGTCGAGGCGAAGGTGCTGAAGAACGGCAAGGGCAAGAAGATCCGTGTCTTCAAGTATCGCCCCAAGAAGGACTCCAAGTCCCTCAAGGGTCACAGACAGCCCTATACCAAGGTGCAGATCGAAAAGATCGCTCTGTAAGATGACCAGAGTCGAATTTTACGATCAGGACGGCAGGATCTCCGGATTCTGCTGCGCAGGGCACAGCGGCTATGCTGAGTCCGGCGCAGACATCGTCTGTGCGGCGGTCTCCACCGCTGTCAAGTTTGCGGAGCACACCATCTGTGAGGTGCTCGGCGAACACGCAAAAACCAGAGTGAACGAGGAAGAGGCCCGTGTCACTCTGACGCTCCCCGCCGTGTGCGAGGATGAGGAGGCCGTGCAGGCCGTCCTCACCGGCATGATGCTCACGCTGTGTGAGCTGCGGGATGCGTATCCTGATTATATCGAAGTTATGGAGGTGTAACACCATGCTGAAAATGAGTTTCCAGTTCTTCGCGCATAAGAAGGGCGGCGGCTCGACCAAGAACGGTCGTGATTCCGAGTCCAAGCGCCTCGGCGTCAAGCGCGCGGACGGCCAGTTCGTGCTCGCGGGCAACATTCTCGTCCGCCAGAGAGGCACGCATATCCACCCGGGCAACAATGTCGGCATCGGCAAGGACGATACCCTGTTTGCCAAGATCGACGGCAAGGTCCGTTTCGAGCGTATGGGTAAGGATCGCAAAATGTGCTCCGTTTACGCTGAACAGTAATTTGCACGAAGAGTCCCGGACATATTCCTATGTCCGGGACTTTTGCATGAGACCCGAAAGGGGGATTCTATATGTTTGTTGATAAGGTAAAGATCAGCGTCAAGGCGGGCAGCGGCGGCAATGGGGCCATCGCGTTCCACCGCGAAAAGTACGTGGCCGCGGGCGGGCCCGACGGCGGCGACGGCGGCAACGGCGGCAGCATCGTGCTGCGGGTGGACGATAACCTCTCCACGCTGATGGACTTCCGCTACAAGCGCAAATACACCGCGCCGAACGGGCAGGACGGGCAGGGCAGCCGCTGCAAGGGCAAGCGCGGGCAGGATCTCGTTATCAAGGTGCCGCGCGGCACCGTCGTGCGCGACGCCGAGACGAACGCCGTCATACAGGATATGTCCGGCAGCGAGGATTATGTGCTCTGCAAGGGCGGCCGCGGTGGCTGGGGCAACCAGCATTTTGCCACGCCCACGCGGCAGGTGCCGCGCTTTGCCAAGGCCGGTATGCCCGGCGAGGAGCATGAGGTCGTGCTGGAATTAAAGCTGCTGGCGGACGTGGGCCTCGTTGGCTTCCCGAACGTGGGCAAGTCGACGCTGCTGTCGGTCACGTCGAACGCGCATCCGAAGATCGCGAACTACCACTTTACCACGCTCTATCCGAATCTGGGCGTCATTTATGTGGACGAGGGCGTGTCGTTCGTGATGGCGGACATCCCCGGCATCATCGAGGGCGCGGCGGACGGCGCCGGCCTTGGGCACGACTTTTTGCGGCATATCGACCGCTGCCGGCTGCTGGTGCACATCGTGGATGTGTCCGGCTGCGAGGATCGCGACCCGGTGGAGGATTTTGAGAAGATCAACGAGGAGCTGCGGCAGTATTCGCCGGAGCTGGCCGCGCGGCCGATGATCGTGGCGGCCAACAAGACCGACCTCATCCCCGACGGCAGCGACAATCTCGAGCGTCTGCGGGCGTATGTGACGGAGCGCGGCTTCCCGTTCTATGAGATCTCCGCCGCCACCACCGCGGGCACCAAACAGCTCATGCGCGTGATCGCGGGCAGGCTCGCAGAGCTGCCGCCGGTCGTGTATTACGAGCCGGACTATGTCAAGCCGCTGGCCGAGGCGGGCGACGCGGACGAACTGAAGATCGAACAGCACGAGGACCTGTGGCTGGTGTCCGGCCCGTGGATCTTGAAGCTGCTGAATGATATTAACTTTGAGGACTACGAATCGCGGATGTATTTTGACCGCCAGCTGCGCAAAAGCGGCCTGTTCGACCGCCTGGAGACCATGGGCATCCAGGACGGCGACACCGTCAGCATCTACGATTTTGAGTTTGAGTACACGAAATAAAAAATCTGCGCGGCCCCATAAAGCCTCGCAGAGTTTTGCGCCCGCAGGTGCAAAATAAAATGGAGATCATTTTTGCCGACGACATGCGCGTCGGCAAAAATACTTTTCGGCCTGCAAGTGTGGAATTTTTTGTGCCTGCACAAAAAATTATGCGCGCGCAGGGCGCAAGCCCACTCAAACGAAAGCCCAGCGAAGCGGGTTTCGTTTGAACATGCACCGCGTTAGCGGTGCATGTAAATGCAAATGCCTGCGGCGAAGGCCGCAGGCATTTGCATTAGAGAGAAAAGAGAAAGAGAAAAGAGAGGAAAACGTTGGTTTCCATGGCTTTAGGATACGGGACAATCATGTCCAAACTGTGAATTCGCCACGAACGATTTGTAAACAAACAGACTTGCGCTCCGAAAAAACATCGAATTTTGCAGAATTTGGGCGCTTTGCACCCAGAACGGACCCTGTAAGTTGACAAAGCACGCCCCGGCGCAGACCGTCACAGGTTGACCTCTACACAGATGTGCTGTAAAATATTCCTAATAGTATATTCAATTACCGAATAAAACGGAGGGCGTTATGGAACAGCTTTGGTAACCGATGATCAAATTGGCAAGAGCCGCTGAGGGCCGCAGACATTTCGTCAGCGGTTACTATACGCGCACCTGCGCGGAGGAGACGCTGCTGGTGGTGGCAAACAAGTCCGACCGCCCCGCGGCGCTGCACCTGCCGGAACCCATCCGCTCCGCCCGCTGGCGGCGCATCCTGACGAATCTGGAAACACCCCGGCCCGCCCTCGAACGGACGTCCTTAGAGCCATGGGAGGCCGAGGTGTATCAGAAAATTTCAGAAGCATAAGATAAAAGATCGGCGATGCTCCCACGAGCACCGCCGATCTTCGGCACAAGCTCATCGCGGGCAAAAAAGCAGGCTGTGTCCGTAAAAACGGATACAGCCTGCTTCCGTTCTCCCCGAGTGGGAAGAACAAATTACTTCATGGAGCGCTCGTAAGCCTCGATCATTTTCTTGAACGTGTGACCCGTACGACTTTTGAGATTGGAGAGGTACTTGTCCGTCGTTTCGCCCGTAAATATCTTGATTTGCAGATGCATCGTGTTCTCATCATCCATCGTGGCGTAGATTTTGTCGATATACTTGTCTACGAAGTCCTTGTTGATAACGCCGGAGGCAGCGTCGCGTTCGGCTGCCTGCAAGACATTGCGGATGGTGTCCATGTGCTTTTTGAAGTCGCTCGCGGAGTCGCGCTGCTCACACAGCGTTCTGAGTTCTTCCTGTGCCTGTTCAATTTCCGCGGTGCACTGTTTATTCATAGAGAAGAAGTCATGGTCGCTCAGATTGCCGGTTGCGGCAAGCTGGAGCAGCTTCTGCTTTTTCTTCTCGCCAAGCTCGATGATTTGTTCTTGCTCCTCGATTTTCTTAGACAAGCTGCCGTCCGTGTGAATCTCGCGGTATAATTCCATGTAGCGTTCAATCATCGCTTTTGCATCTGCGCCTGTGTCACGCAGAACTTCCAACAGCACCGGCTTGATTTCGCTTTCATAAATCGCGAATGACGGACACGAGTCGCTGCCGTTTTTGATTTTGCCCGAGCAGACCCATTTGCTGTTTTTCTGCCCGGAGCGGTCCACGGTGTCGCGCCGGTAATAGGCCGCGCCGCAGTGCGTGCAAAAGAGCTTCCCAGTCAGAAGATTGGCGTGATTGCTGATGCCCTGCCGCGCTTTCACGTCCTCGCTGCGCTTTTTCAGGACAGCATTTGCCGTGTCCCAGACTTCCTCAGATACGATGGCCGGCACAATTTCGCCGGTTTCGTCCTTGAACATGACCCATTCCTCCGGCGGGAGGAATTTCTGCTTCTTCGTGAACATATCCACGACCTTGACCTTGTTTCCGACGTAATAGCCCTTGTATTTAGGGTTGGAAATCAGGTTGGACATGGTGGTGTGCGCGATTTTCTTGCCGTTGTGGTTGCGGTAGCCCTTGTTCCAAAACAGTGTCTCTACCTGCTTCATCGAATACTCGCCGGTCGCGTAAAGCTCAAACAGCTCCCGCACCATCGGCGCTTCCGTTTCGTCGATGACCAGCTTTCCATTCGCTTTTGTATAGCCGAAGATGCGGCTGTTGCCGAGTACGACGTTTGATTTGATCGCCTGCTGGTGACCGAATTTTACACGCGAGGACAGCTTGCGCAGCTCGTCCTGCGCGATACCGGACATGATGGTCAGCCGAAACTCGCTGTCCTCGTCCAGCGTGTTGATATTGTCATTCTGGAAGAATACGCCGACACCGTAGCTAAAAAGTTGGCGCGTGTACTGGATAGAATCAAGCGTGTTTCGGGCAAAGCGAGAGATTTCCTTTGTGATAATAAGGTCAAAACGGTGTTCCTCAGCATCATCTACCATGCGGTTGAAGTTCTCGCGCTTCTTCGTAGAAATGCCGGACAAGCCCTCGTCAATGTACCCCGGCACAAATGTCCACGCCTGATTTTGACGAATCAGGTCTTCATAGTAGGCAATCTGGTTGCCAAGGGAATTCAGCTGCTCGTCACTCTCGGACGACACGCGCGCATAGTAGGTCACGCGCAGCGGCAAATCGTAAATCTTTTTTGTTTTGAGCTCCTGCTGGATGGTATGGATGTCCATAAGAAAACCCCTTGCTGTTCGTTGTATCATGTTCTAATAATACTATAACATTATCAAACGAAACTGACAAGTGTATTCTTTTTACACTTCGCCGCGAGAGGTGCGGATACGGAAGTCAAATTTCCCGGCGGTGGACGGCGTCAGCGCACTAATTTTATTCCGCATACGATTCCGTTCGGATTCCGAGATAAGGCCTGCGTCAAATAAAACCTGATTGTAGTAGTTCAGCCAAGCCTGCTCCGCGTACGCTTTTTTTCGCTGCTCCAGCGACAGACTCTTCTGTGTGCCGATGTCGTCCACCTCCTTTATATGTAAGTATTCCCAGTGGTAATTTGAATCATGCGGTGCTATCCCAGTATCTGTTGGGAAAACACAAGGGCTTGCCATCTGTATCGCAGACAGCAAGCCCTTTGTTCGCGGGTATAATATTTTCAGTTTAATTATACCCACAGTCCTACTGGAAAGCAATTATTTTTTTATTTCTGACTTTTTCGCAAATTTTGCAGTGTTTTCGTATCACACCGCAACGGCAAGTGCAACACCGTGAAAGTTTTTCTAAAACGGATAATACGAGAAAAATCATTGCTTTTTTGAAAGAAAAATTCGCCGTTGCTTGACGGCGCACAGGATTTGGTGTAAAAATAGGCTGCAAGCTTGCACATACACGCGCACGATTATGCTGCTTCCACAATAAAATCATCCATGTGCATGTTCAGCAAACGCGCCAGTGCATAAAGATTGTCTGCCGATGGTAAACTGCGGCCACGATACCAGTGGTAGACAGACTGCGTGGCCGCCAGACCGAGTGCCGAGCAAAGCGTTTTGGGCGTATAGCCGTTGTCCTTGCAAATTTCCTCAATGTGCTCCCCTGTTGCACGCACGTCAATGACCGGGTATTTGTATTCCATCGAGTAGCCTCCCTTACGCTGCTGGACGGAGCAACGGAACGATACCGAGCTGGACTTCCAAGGCGTGAACAAGCTGCATCCGCGTGAAATAGTCAGAAATATAGCCAATCTTCTTCAAAAGCCTTGTTTTGTCAATAGCCGTGACCTGCTCTGCCAGCGCCAGACTCGGCAAGCTCAAGCCGCAGCCGGCAAGGTAAACGTGCGTCGGCAGCTGACGTTTCTGGACTTTGCTGGTCACCGGTATAACGGTGAGTACGGAGCTGTGCAGGTTGGCGGCGTCGTTGCTGATTAGAATCACCGGGCGTGTTCCGGCGGTGATGTGGCTGTCATCCTGCTTTGGAAGTTCTGCAAGCCAAATCTCAAATCTGTTGTAGGTGTACATTTTGTTAGCCTCCTTATTTGTGTCGGGTGAATGATGTGAACAAGTCAAAAAGCGCCATGTGGCCGGAGGCGTTCCACATGACGTGCAGCTGATTATTACTCGGATTTGGCACAAACAAAAAGTTTCTTGCCAGTAGCGCTGAAACAGGGTATAATCCAAGTGTGGTGCAGCCTTGCTGTTGTGTGGATGCCTTACTCATCCGTGCAGGCGGTCGGGAGGTCGCAACTCCCAACCGCTGCCGCTTTTTAACTTACCAGTATAATATCATATATGGTCGTACATATCTATATTGCAAGGTAAACAAATAAATACGACTATATATGTTAAAAATGATAGGATGTGACCACATGGAGGAGAAAAAAGCAGTGTCCGACGCGCAGAAACGCGCGCATAAGAAGTACATGCAGCAATATGTCGAAGTCAAAGTGCGTATGACGCCGGAGCGTCGCTCCATGATTCAAGCGCACGCTGCGGAAAGCGGTGAAAGCGTGACGGCTTTTATCAATAAGGCGATTGATGAGAGAATCGAACGAGGCAGATAATCTTGCGGGAGTAATCCGAGGTGGATTGCTCCTGTTTCTTTTTTGAAAATATAGTCGTACATACGCTTGACATATACGACCATATATCCTATAATGTAGCTAAGTCGATAGCAAGTCATTCCGGCGTTGCGACCGCCGGTATGATAGCAGGGTGAGTAAGGCACCGCACATCCTCCTAATTTGTTTGGAGTGTACTGTGCAGGCCAGAACTGCGCAGTGCATTTCGACGAACAATTTATTAGGAGGATATTATATGAAATTCCGCGAAAACCCATTTTCATTCATCTTGGACAAAATGAATGACATCGAAAATAATGGGGACAGTTATACGGACGACGACAAGCTCTACGCACTTTGCAAGCTGCAAAATGAGCATCTGACCTACAAAAGCTTTTTGCAGGGAAAGCACGAACTTATCCGCATGGGGTATCTTGTGGTTGAGGGCAAGCGCCTGTACCTAAAGCGGACACTGGAATATGAGAATACTTGTGCCAAACAGCTTGCGGAGATTCTGGCGGACAATGATACCAGTGCACCGGAGCTTCCGGGTGAACTCTATGCGGGTGAAATTCTGTTAGACGATACGCAGCGAGAAGCCGTTCAGATGGCATTTTTTCATAAATTGAGTATCATCATGGGCGGTGCAGGCAGCGGCAAGACGACGATTATCCGTTCTATCATGGACATTTACATGACTGGTGAGCACAAGACGGTTCTCCTGGCCGCGCCGACGGGCATGGCAGCGCACAATCTGCACGAGTCGACTGGATACTACGCGCGAACGGTTCACAGTGCGCTCGGTTTAGCACCTGACGAAGATTTTTTGTCCAGAGTCAAGTGGAATATGCTGGATTTAATTATTGTAGATGAAGCGTCAATGCTGTCATTGGAGTTATTAGCTGGTTTGCTGTCAAGGATGCCGAGTGACTGCCGCCTGATTTTGGTAGGTGACCCATATCAGTTGGAGGCGGTCAGTGCGGGCAACGTACTTCGGGATTTGCTGGCGCTTGGAACACCTAATATTCTGCTGAGAACACAGTACCGGCAAGACACGGAGGCCAAAGCGCTGACACACAATGTGCATCGGTATGCGTCAATTCAGTGTTTTGATGACCTGCAGTTCGATGATAGCTTCGTTCTGAAAGAAACTCCGGAAGACCAAGAAGTTGACACAATTTGTGAACTTGCGGAAATCGGTATGCTGAGTTGTCAGGATGTACGGATTCTGGCTCCGACCAAGGACTTGGTTGCAGATATTAACAAGAAGATGCAGCAGACCATGAATCCTCCGGACAGCGATAAACAGGAATTAGGGTCACTTCGCGAGGGTGACACTGTGATGATTTTGAAAAACAATGCAAAGCATCACTGTTACAATGGTGACGTCGGCGCACTGCATTTCGATGAGGATTTGTGGGGCAAGCATTATGCCGAAGTGCAGCTGCCTGACGGCCGCTATCCGTGCTTTGCATATAGTGAGGCGCGCGACTATCTGACCTTGTCTTACGCCTGTACCGTTCATAAGGCGCAGGGTGGACAGGCTGAAACTGTCATTGTTTATATGGGCAAGCAAGGTAAACGGCTGCGCAAGCGCAACTTGTTATACACAGCAATTTCACGGGCTACAACGCAGGTCATCATCGTCGGCAATCGCGCCGCCGTAGACGACGCGTTAAAGAATCAGCCAGAGCCTCGAAAGTCTATGTTGGTTGCTAAAACAAATCAAGTTCGCCGCGGCTGGAATCGTACCGCGTAATTTTCGCTCCCTAGAACCGAGTGATGTTCTGCTTCACTTGGTTCTAGGGATTTTTATAACGCCAAAAGATAATTTGCGACGGTGACATCGTGACGCCAATGGCTCAGATGGAAAATTGAAACAGCAAGAAGCGCTAACCGGTCATATTGCAACGGAAGTCCGTGCTTTTTGGCAAGTTTGCGATTGTTTCCGCGCAAAATATAATTCACGGTGACTTTCATATCTGACCAGCGCTTTGCTTTGTAGCCGTTTTCCTTGCGCGCTTCATCATCTTGTTCCCAGACGCGACGGATTTCATTGATGAGTTGCGCCCGATACCCTGTTTCGTTTTCAATTCTATCTAAATAATAGCGATACATTTTCTGTGCTCGCAGCGCACGCAAATGATGAAGGTCTATCTTATTGTTCATTTCTCCCTTTGAGAATAAATGCTCCGGAGTAGCTGGATTGTCAAAGACGGCTTTTATAGCAGGCAGTTCCTCCGGCAATATTCGTTGGAGTTGACGTTTTCCACCCTTGCCCTTTTTTACGCGTATACACCAGTTACCAAAGTCATCTATAACAAGGTCATCTGGGGCTAAATGCAGATATTCATTGCGGCGAATGCCAACTATGGACGCAAAATCATATAGACGCGGAGACGTCTCACGGCCAGCATCTTTTCGAGTATCCACAGCTTTAATGCCGCGAGAGCGTGTGTTCTCGGCAACGATACGAATTGGCTTGTTTATATTTTCAAGCGGAACATCGAACACCCTGCAAATACCCGCGAGATATGTATGCGTCGTGGAGGACGTCTTACCGTTGGCAGTTAAAAAATTCGCATAGTCCTGAATGTGGGCTTTGCAATCTTCCAACGTCCTGCAGCCATAAGTAGTTTTCGCCCATTCCGCATATTTCAACGCGTGTTTCTTATATTGCTCTTCTGTTTTCTTCAGCATTGGCGTATCTTTCTTTTCTTTACGCTCTAGCTCCGAGTGTTTAATTTGATATGTAAGGCTCCCTTGCTTTTTTCGCCTTGGAGCAAAAAATGTGTTCTTTTTACTCATTCGTTTAGCCACCTTTGTATATCCAAAATCAGCATATTATGCTGCCATCCGCCATATTGCGGCGTGTTAAATACAGCGCAGACTTTTGATTAGGTATCCGTTAACCACGTTATGGAGCTTGCTAAAGGCGTCCAAAACGGCCGGCTTTATAGGGTTCACTGGTTATTTTCCCGTCGAGTGACGGTCAAATAACCAGTTCACCGGGAACTCTTTGTGAGAAAAGAGTTCATTCAAAGATAAGAGCCAACCGGCGGAGCTCTTTCTTTTGCTGGAGTTCATTGCAGCTGTAGAATTCCTATGTGCCTGTCGCTGCGAGCAGGCACACTTCGAAATAGATTCATGTGATAATTGTCAGGTCACATCAGATATCCGGCGATGTGACGAAGGCGGGGGCGGCGAAGCCCAATTCACATACACGCATTCGGCGCGACTACAGGATTAACGTCAACCGTAGTAAGACGGCAGGGCCTTGTTACATCTCACAGGCAGCTGCAATCAGGAGCTAAGTTCGGACAATTATCACACTTTACAGGTCTTGGATTTTGAAAAGATAGCTATTTTAATATAAAGATGCAATCTATATGAAAAGGGCGTGGAGAAACATGTATCTCCACGCCCTTGAATTTTAATCTCAGCGAAAAAGAGCAACTCTCCCATTATGGGAAAGCTGCTCAAGAATTTGTTTTAATAAAGAATATAGCAAAGCCTAGCTCTGTGGGAAGAAACGAACACTTCTGGCAAAAATGGTGCCGAAGTATATAAACAGGAACTCTATACTTTTAGTATATATACAAATTATGCTGTGTCAAGATTTTTTGCTTCAGCAAGGAATGTGCACCGAAGTATACGAATTACCGATGAGAGCAGCTGCCATCGTCGGTGGTTTTTACGCGTTTTTATATTGAATCAGCGCAGCCAGAATTTCTACCAACGCCTTTTGATCGTTCACGGGCTGCTCCTGCAGCAGAGCATAGCACTGCGCGGGGAGATTATCTTCCTGCTGCTCGATGTTGATATTTTCAAAGAGTCTGGAAAGAGACACGCCCAGCGCTCCGGCGATTTTTGAAATGCTCTCAATCGTGGCGTTTTTTTCGCCGCGCTCCAACTGGCCGATATAGGTGTGGTGGACATCTGCTTTTTCAGCCAGATATTCCTGACTCCATCCCTTTTGGTTGCGATACGCGCGAATCCGATCTCCGATAATCTTTGCAATGCTCATGCCTGTTCACCTCTATCAATGACTATAAGTATTATTCATCAATAGAAAACAGACTATTGATATTTTTATGCACGGAATATATACTATAAATATTAAATCTGGAATTTTGACGACTATAAACAAGAATTTAGCGGTGAGGGAACGAAATGAAAATCATCAACAATATTACGGAGAAGCTGTCAGACGAACTGAAACAGGATCTTCGTGCAGGCAGCAGGCTTTCTATCGCGGCTGCCTGCTTTTCAGTCTATGCCTTTGAAGAGCTCAAGACGCAGCTGCTCCAGATCGATGCGCTGCGCTTTATTTTTACGTCTCCGACCTTTTTGGCAGAGCAGCCAAAGCAGGAGCAGCGCGAGTTTTATATCCCGCGGCGCAACCGAGAAAAGGCGCTGCACGGCAGCGAATTTGAGATTCGTCTGCGCAATGCGTTTACGCAGCGTGCCATCTCCAAAGAATGTGCCGACTGGATTCGGCAGAAGGCCGTCTTTAAGTCCAATAGCACAGACGAACAGATGCCGGGATTTCTGACGGTGGACGGCGACGCGCCCAGTGCCTACGCACCCATCAGCGGCTTTACACGCGCCGAGCTTGGCTGCGAGCGCGGCGGAAATATGTTCAGCATGATCAATAAAATTGAAGCGCCGGAGAGCAAGGTATACTTAACGCTCTTTGACCAGCTCTGGGCAGACCGCAGAAAAATGAAGAATGTGACGGAGCAGGTACTCGAACGTATCACTACTGCGTACCGGGAAAACAGCCCGGAGTTTCTGTATTTCTTCGCGCTCTACCATATTTTCAGCGATTTCCTGACCAATGTATCTGCAGACGATCTGCCGAACGATACCAACGGTTTCCGCGAGAGCAAGGTCTGGAACAAGCTTTATACATTCCAGAAGGATGCCGTTCTTGCGATTATCAGTAAGCTGGAACAGTATAACGGCTGCATTCTGGCGGACAGCGTTGGTCTCGGCAAGACATTCACTGCGCTGGCCGTTATCAAATACTACGAAAACCGCAACCTGCGCGTGCTGGTGCTCTGCCCCAAGAAGCTTGCGGACAACTGGACGACCTACAAAGCGAACTACGTCAATAACCCCATCGCGGCGGATCGACTGCGGTATGACGTTTTGTACCACACGGATCTATCGCGGTCCGGCGGTTTCTCCGGCGGAACGGACCTCTCGAAACTGAATTGGTCTGCGTATGACCTCGTGGTGATCGATGAATCGCACAATTTCCGCAACGGCGGCGACGCCGACAAAGAGGGCAAGGAAAACCGCTACACGCGGCTTATGAACAAGGTCATCCGTCCGGGCGCGAGAACGCGGGTACTGATGCTGTCGGCAACGCCTGTGAATAACCGCTTCTATGACCTGCGCAACCAGCTCGCGTTGGCCTATGAGGGCAACAGCAGCGCGTGGGCGGACAAGCTTTCCACGCACCGAAGCGTAGAAGAAATTTTCCGCAACGCGCAAAAAGCCTTTAACGCGTGGAGCAATTCCGATGCGGAGCTGCGCACCACAGACCAGCTGATGCGGATGCTGGACTTTGATTTCTTTGAGATTCTGGACAGCGTTACGATTGCGCGTTCCAGAAAGCACATTGAAAAATATTACAACATGAACGAGATCGGCCACTTCCCGACGCGTCTGCCGCCGCTTTCCAAGCGGCCGCCGCTGACCGACCTGTCTGACGCGATCACCTACGGCGAAATTTACGATTTGATCATCAGCCTGACGCTGAGCATTTACACGCCGTCCAACTACATTCTTCCCAGTCGGATGGCAAAGTACGCCGATCTGAACCATGAGGGCAAAAACAGCCTGACGCAGGCAGGGCGGGAACAGGGCATCCGCCGCCTGATGAGCATTAACCTGCTCAAGCGACTGGAAAGCTCTGTGCATTCGTTCCGCCTGACCTTGCAGCGCATTCAGAAATTGATTGCAGATACACTGGAAACGATCAACGTCTTTGATCCCAACCAGACGATGGAATTGCAGGATCTCACAGCCGGGAGTGCGGACTTTGATGCGGACGATGCAGAAAATGATCTGCTGGCCGTCGGGAAGAAAGTGCATATCGCGCTCGCGGATATGGACTATCTGACATGGCAGCAGGATTTGCAGGCAGATTTGCAGATTTTGAATCTGCTCGTCGGCATGGTAGCCGATATTACGCCGGAGCATGACAGCAAGCTGCGAATGCTGCTTGCGACGATTGCCGGAAAAATCGCGCAGCCGATCAACCCCGGCAACAAAAAGGTCATTGTCTTCACGGCGTTTTCCGACACGGCAGAATATCTGTTCACGAATATCAGCGCATATGCCAAAGAAACCTACGGCCTGAATACCGCGCTGGTGACCGGCTCGGTCGATGGGCGGACGAGCGTTCCGAAATTCAAGGCAGACCTCAATAACATTCTGACCTGCTTTTCGCCCATTTCCAAGGACAAGGCCGCGCTTATGCCGGACGGGCCGGACATCGACATTCTGATTGCGACAGACTGCATTTCAGAGGGGCAGAATTTGCAGGACTGCGATTGCCTGGTCAACTATGACATTCACTGGAACCCCGTGCGGCTGGTGCAGCGGTTTGGGCGGATCGACCGCATCGGCAGCCGCAATGACAAGATCCAGCTCATCAACTTCTGGCCGGATCTCGACCTCGACTCGTACATCAATCTGAAAGCGCGCGTGGAGCTGCGCATGAAGGCGCTGGTCATGACGTCCACGGGCGATGACAATCTTCTCTCGCCGGAGGAGCAGGGTGATCTGGAATACCGCAGGCGGCAGTTACAGCGATTGCAGACGGAGGTCGTTGATCTGGAGGAGATGGGAACGGGTGTTTCCATCACAGATTTGGGATTGAACGAGTTCCGTATGGAGCTTCTGGAATACAGCAAAACGCACCCGGAGCTGGAAAACAGTCCGGGCGGTATCAGCGCCGTCGCGGCAGCAACACCGGACGCGCCGCCGGGCGTGGTGTTTGTGCTGAAAAATGTGCATAACGAGGTTGACACCGACCAGCGAAACCGTCTGCACCCCTATTATCTGGTCTACTTGAGCGAGGAAGGCGTCACAGTTCACGGCCACCTTTCCCCAAAAGACACGCTGGACGCGATGCGGCAGCTTTGCCGGGGAAAGGACAAGCCGATTGAAGCGCTCTATCAGGCGTTCAATCGGGAAACGAACGACGGGCGGGATATGTCCGTGTATTCCGGACTGCTGGAGGACGCGGTGCTGTCCATTCTGGACGCGAAGGAGGACAGTGACCTCGACAGCCTGTTCTCCGCCGGCGGCACGAGCGCATTACTCAGTCAGGTGTCCGGGCTGGACGATTTTGAACTGATCTGCTTTTTAGTCGTGCGGGAGGGAGCGTCATGCTGAATCTGCCCAGCTCCACAGAATTTGACCGCCGCGTGCCGAAACAGAAGTTTTATGAACATCTGGACGTTTCCCCGGAGGTCAAGCGGCTTTTTATCGACCAGATCAAGCTGATCACATGGGCGAACAAGCTCTCGCCGCAGACGATGAACCTCGGCGCGGGGCAAACGGTCACGGAAATCGAAGTGTTTCATATCCGCCTGACCGGGCAGGAACTCGACAAACGGACGCTGGAGTTGATGGATCGGCAGATCCCGTATCACATTCTGTTTGTGCTGGAGCGGCCGGACGGGCAGATGCAGCTGCGCATCAGCTATAAAGAGGCGGCACAGTCCGGCGACAACGCGTTCCGCCTGCGGCAGAGCTACGCCACGGAATTTGCGCCGCCGGGAAGCCTGACGCTCCCGCTGGACGCGCTGGACATGGACGGCCTGTATGCGTCCATCGTCCGCGCCATCGCGGGCGACGCCCTTGCCGCCCCGGAGCAGCCTTTGGAGCAGGCCGTTGCACAGGCGCAGGAAAAAGAAAAACTCCAGCGGCAAATCGCGCAGCTGAAGGCAAAGATGAAGAAAGAAAAGAATTTGGGAAAGCAGATGGAGTTGCGGAGAGAAATTCGAAGATTGGAGGGATAGAAATGATAAAAAAGAACCACACCACGTTTTGGGTTGTTGCGACCATAGGTGGTATATCTTTCGCAACATCAGTTGTGTTTAAGTTCTCTAACATAGCGAATGATTTTGGGTATGATATATCGCTCGGTACATTTGTTGGGGTAGTGGTTGCGCTAATTACGGTTGGTACAGACATAATCACAACAAGAAAAGCTGCCATTCAACGAATGCTTCTAGAGGTACGGCATATAAAGGCTTTACATAATGAATTGTGTTATGCGAGTACAGATGCGGAAATCGTAAGAATTTCAACGGAGATAGATAAGCATTTTGATTTTTTTCAAGACGCAATGTGCTCAATCGAATGGATAGTTCGGGAGGATAGAAATGTCAAAAAATTATTTGGTGAAGTCTATGGATATTTAGCAAATATAGTGCCAATTTTAATTGCATCTGCGAATCAAGATCCTGATAAATTGGAGGAAGCAAAAAAGCGTTCGCAGTGTATGCGCGAACCGAATATGAATTCTATAATGAAAATATGGATTCCATTAGTAAAGAAGTATGATCCTAAATCGCTTGATGGATATATCAATTATGATGAATGGAAAAACAAATGCTATGAAGGGCACGCTTATAAAACAATTTCAGAGATAATTGATGAAACGGAGAAAGGGAAAAAGGGAAATGGACAAGCTGAAATTTGAAACACCGGACATGGTATCGGAAAACATAGACAAAATCGCTGCCCTGTTCCCCTCTGCGATTACGGAGATGCGGGACGAGGATGGGGAAATCAAACGCGGGGTCAATTTTGAGGTTTTGAAGCAGCTTTTGAGCCGGGATGTGGTGGACGGCGACGAGTGCTATGAATTTACATGGGTCGGCAAAAAGGCGGCAATGGCGGAAGCGGCGCGGCCGATCACTAAAACGCTGCGCCCCGTGAAAGCCGACAGCCGTAACTGGGACACCACGGAAAATCTATATATTGAAGGCGACAATCTGGAAGTCCTGAAAGTTTTGCAGGAGAGCTATCTCGGCAAGGTCAAGATGATCTATATTGATCCGCCATACAACACTGGCAACGATTTCATTTACGCCGACGATTTTATGCGCACACAGCGCGAAGAAGACAGTGAAATGGGTATCATCGATGAAAATGATAACTATTTGGTAAAAAACACTGATGCAAACGGAAAATTTCATTCAGACTGGTGTTCAATGATATTCTCAAGGCTTGCCCTTGCACGCAATCTGCTAACAGAAGATGGAATTATCTTTGTCAGCATCGATGACAATGAGGTTTTCAATCTTAAAGAAATATGCGATGAAGTTTTTGGCTCCCTAAATTTCTTGAATCATTTTGCTTGGGTGTCAAATATAACTGGACGGCAAATTTCAGGGCGAGGTGCTGCAAAAACGTGGGAAAGTGTATTAGTTTATTGTAAGGATATTCATGCAGCATATGGTTTTCAGGTTGATGTAGCGTTTGCAAAAAATAAAATGCCTGATTCATATAAGGGGTTTAATAAAGACATACGAATGGATAGTCGAGGAGCATTCGCAGTTGGTGATACACTTTATAATCACAACCGCAAGTTCAATGAAGAAACCCGTCCGAATCTTGTTTTTTCAATCTTCTATAACCCACAAACTGAGGAAATTGTTACAGGTAATATTGGCGATAAAAAGGAAGGCTTCATTGAATTACAACCTCACCCTAATGGGGATGGAATACATAAATATCATGCGTGGAGATGGTCAAAACAAAAAATAGCAAATGAAAGCTATGACTTAATTGTTCTAAAAACGCCGAGTGGCGGATATGAGATATATACCCGTATCAGGGATTTTAATAGTACTTTGCTCAAGGACATAATAACAAATATTTCGAATGGCGATTCTGAAGTTCAAAAAATATTTGATGGCAAGAAATACTTTGATTACCCTAAATCTGTCGATTTACTTACATCTTTTGCTGGCACAATGCAAGATAAGTCTGGTATTGTCCTAGACTTTTTCTCCGGCTCCGCCACCACCGCCCATGCCGTCATGCAGCTGAATGCCGAGGATGGCGGACACCGCAAATTTATCATGGTGCAGCTTCCCGAAAAGTGCGACGAGGCCAGCGAAGCCTACAAAGCTGGCTACAAAAACATCTGCGAGATCGGCAAGGAACGCATCCGCCGCGCGGGCGACAAAATCCAATCGGAGCACCCGGACGCGAAACTGGACACCGGCTTCCGCGTGTTCCGCGTGGACGAGAGCAACATGGAAGATGTCTATTACCATCCGGAGGAGCTGACGCAGACGATGCTTGGCGGCATGGTGTCGAACATCAAGCCGGATCGGACAGACTTGGATCTGCTCTACGCCTGCCTGCTCGACTGGGGCGTGGAAATTAGCCTATCGCATACGCAGGAGGTGATCGACGGCTGCACGGTACATAACGTGGACAACGGCGCGCTCTGCGCCTGCTTTGACGAGCGCGTGCCGCTCTCGGTCATAAACTACATGGCAAAGCAGCAGCCGCTGCGTGCGGTGTTCCGCGACAGCTCGTTCGCCGCGGATGACAGCAAGATCAACGTCACGGAGATCTTCAAAAACCTCTCCCCGGATACGAAGGTGAAGGTGATCTGATGAAGCTGCAATTCAAGCACCAGCCGTTTCAGGCCGAAGCGGCCGATGCCGTCTGCGACGTGTTCTGCGGTCAGCCGTACCGCACGGTGACGTATCGCCGCGATCTTGGCGATCTGACGGGCGTGCAGATAAGTACCTATGATACCGAGGTCGGCTTCCGCAATCAGCCGCTCGTGCCGGAGCTGACAAACCGGAAGCTGCTGGACAACCTGCGCGCGGTGCAGCGCAGAAACGGACTCAAGCCCTCGGACGAGCTGACAGGGTCGGGCGTCAATCTCTCGATCGAAATGGAGACCGGCACGGGTAAGACCTATACCTACGTCAAAACGATGTATGAGCTGAACAAGCGCTACGGCTGGAGCAAGTTCATCATCGTCGTGCCATCCGTCGCTATCCGCGAGGGCGTCTATAAATCACTCCAGACCACGCAGGAGCATTTTGCAGGCGAATACAACAAGAAGATCCGTTTCTTCATCTACAATTCCGACCGTCTGACGGAGGTAGACCGCTTTGCGTCTGACAGCGCGATCAACGTCATGATCATCAATATGCAGGCGTTCAATTCCAGCAAGAACCAGCGCATCATTGACAAAAAGCTTGACACCTTCCGCAGCCGCAAGCCCATCGACATTATTGCGAAGACGAATCCGATTCTGATCATCGACGAGCCGCAGAGTGTGGAGGGCAAGCAGACCAAGGAAAGCCTCAAAAAGTTCCAGTCGCTCTTTACGCTGCGCTATTCCGCTACGCACAAGGAAAAATATGACATGGTCTATCGGCTTGACGCGCTGGACGCCTATAATCAGCATCTGGTCAAGAAAATTGCCGCCCTCGGCGTGACACTGGAAGGCAGCACGGCGACGAACGGCTATATCTACTGCGAGGGCATTGACCTCTATAAGGACAAAGCGCCGACGGCGCGCCTTGGCTTTGAAGTCAAAGGGAAAACTGGCACGAGAACGGTCGTGAAAAAGGTCTATGGCGGCGATGATCTGTATGACCTCTCCAACGGTCTGGCCGAATATGCGGACCGCTATCGGATTCTGCCAAACGGCATTGACGGCCGCGATAATTCAGTCACGTTCCTGAACGGCCTGAAAATCTACGCGGGGCAGATCTGTGGCAACGAGCAGCTGGTATCGCTCCAGCGGCGTATCCAGATTCGCGAAACGATCCGCACCCACATCCAGCGGGAGCGGGAACTGTACCCGCGCGGGATCAAGGTTCTGAGCCTGTTTTTCATTGACGAGGTTTCCAAATACCGCAGCTATGACGGCGATGACGACGCAGGGCGCAACGGCGAGTATGCGCAGATGTTTGAGGAAGAATATGAAAACGTCGTCGACAATTTACAGCGCGAGTTTGGTGACGAAGCGTACATGGCGTATCTGAACAAAATCGACCCGCACCGGACGCATCAGGGCTATTTCTCCATCGACAAGAAAAAGGGCAAGAAAGCACGCTTCGTGGAGAGCAAGGTTGACCGCAAAACGCAGCTTTCCGACGATGCTGAGGCGTACGACCTCATTATGAAGGACAAAGAGCGGCTGCTCAGCATGGACGAGCCGGTACGGTTCATTTTCTCCCACTCCGCGCTCCGCGAGGGCTGGGACAACCCGAACGTGTTCCAGATCTGCACGCTGAAAAAGCAGAGCGATTCGGACATTCGCAGCAGGCAGGAGATCGGGCGCGGCCTGCGCCTGTGCGTCAACCAGCAGGGCGAGCGCATGGACGAGAGCGTGCTTGGTGGCGAGGTACAGGAGCTCAACAAGCTGACAATCATTACGGATTTTTCGTTTGGAGAGTATGTGAAAGCGCTGCAGGCTGGTCTTTCTGAGGTTCTGGCTGACCGGCCGCGCAAGGTCGAGCCGCAGCTGTTTTTTGGTAAAGATCTGCAAAATGCCAATGGCGAGTCGGTGCGCGTCACAAAAGAACTGGCGGACGCCATCTACGAAGATCTGATTCAAAACGGCTATGTCCGCCGCGGAGAGCTGACTGACAAATATTATGCGGACAAGCAGAACGGAACGGTGCAGGTGGCCGCAGAGGTGCAGGATTGTGCAGCATCGGTCGTGCGCGTGCTCTCCTCGATTTTCGATGGCCGCAGCATTCTCCCAGAGGACGCCAACGGCGGCAATGTGGAAGCACATTTGGATCCGGAGAAGCTGAAAAAGAAGGAATTCCTTGCGCTCTGGAACAGAATCAACCATAAATCCGTCTATACAGTATCCTTTGATACGCAGGAGCTGATTCAAAATTCCATTCGGGAACTGGATGAAAAGCTGGATGTTGCACAGGTCGTGATCCGAAAGGAATACGGCGAGCAGGCAGACCGTTTGGTGTCCAAAGAGCAGCTGGAAAACGGCGAGGGCTTCCGCAAGACAAAGACAGACCAGCAGACACCCGAAACGACCCCGCTCGGCAGTGTGCGGTATGACCTCATCGGAAAGCTGGTCGAGGAAACCGGGCTCACGCGCGCCAGCATTGCTGCAATTTTGCAGGGTATGTCGCCGCTCAAGTTTGCCATGTTCCGGAACAATCCAGAAGCGTTTATTCTGAAAGTCGGCCGGATCATCAATAATCAAAAAGCGACGATGATCGTGGAACACATTACATACAACCGGCTGGAGGCGGCCTATGACAGCGACATTTTTGCTGCCGGAAAGCTGCGTGGAAAGCTGAACGTCAGCGCGATGCGCGCGGAAAAGAGTCTTTATGACCATGTGATCTATGACTCGGAAAACGAGCGGAAGTTTGCCGGAGAACTGGACATCAGCGAAAAAGTCGCCGTCTATGTCAAGCTGCCGAACAGCTTCTTCATCTCCACACCGGTCGGGCATTATAACCCTGACTGGGCCATTGCGTTTACAGAGGGCAGCGTCCGGCACATTTTCTTCGTCGCAGAAACCAAGGGCAATACGGATTCGTTGGAGCTGCGCGGCGTTGAAAACGCGAAAATCGAATGCGCGCGCCGCCACTTCGCGGCAATCAGCAATGAAGAAGTTGTCTATGAAGTCGTGGACAGCTTTGAAAAGCTGATGCAGAAGGTCATATAGTCCAAATTTTGGGACAGTACGCGTGATAGAATGTCCTTGAAAACAGGAGGTATGTTCTATGCTCTATGGTTTGCAGAAGCGATTTGACAAAAACGGTGACGGCAAGCTGACCGGTGCCGAGTGGCAGCGGTGGTATCAGTATGCTTACGGCGATGAGATCGAAGCGAAGGAAAAGCGCAGACGCGCCAATGCTGCTGCCGCCGAGCAGAAGCGTGCACAAATTGCAGCGGATTTCGCAGATCATGTCTCTGACCTCATTAACTGGATATATCGCGATCTCGCACATCTGGAGGGGGAGCGTGAGGATCAGGCCATCCGCTGATGAGAGCGTTTATCAGGTCCTGTGTGCAAAACAGGTACTGTTTGCAGAAATCGGTGAGATTTCCGAGAAGCGTCTCGGTTCGTTCTGGAAAAATCTACTCGACAATCTACCGCCGGAACGCCGCGTCGGGAAAGATGATGATTTGCAGGAGCTTCTGGACGATACGAGCCGTCTTTATAACTATTTCCGCGATGACAGCGCACCGGGAATTGATTTTGCCAAGGAGATTGAGCCATATTGGGCAGCGATCCGCCTGCCGGAAGAACCGGAAGAAGCCGAAGAATATGACGAAGATGAGGAACCGGAGGAGGAAT
Source organism: uncultured Oscillospiraceae bacterium (assembly GCA_934631005.1). Taxonomy (GTDB): domain Bacteria; phylum Bacillota; class Clostridia; order Oscillospirales; family Oscillospiraceae; genus CAG-170. The sequence continues at coordinate 109,370 of CAKTXA010000001.1, read as the reverse complement.
TGGAACATTGGACGGATTACTATGGGGAGGCTGCGCCTGCGGACAATGGCGGCGGATATTATCAGTTCTGCAAGGTACAGTTCAAAGAGCATGGTTTAGGCTATACCTACCTGACCGGCGGTATTTCCCTGAAAGCCGGAGATTTTGTTATGGTTCCGGTTGGCCGGTATGATGCGGAAAAGCTTGCGCGCGTGACAGATGTCTTTGTCTGCTCTGCACAGGATGCACCATATCCGCCGAAAAAAACGAAATTTGTGCTTCGGAAATCTGAGCAAACGGCATTTCCGGAGAAGAAAATACTGCAAGATGAACCAGCAAAGGTCGAAAAGCCACATGTTACGATGCAGCCTATATCAAAAGAATTGCCTGCCAAGCAGCCTGCACCGAAAGAAACTGCTTCGTGTGAAGCAAGAGCGGCAACAGAACCGGCAGTGTTTACACTCCCGCCGCTGCCGGAGCGGGAAGAACCGAAGATGCGTGGCACTTGGAAAATTGTAGCTTGCGCAGTGATTGCCGCGGTTGTCTTGGTTGCGGTCTTTCCGATGTTCCAGCATACACCCGATGTTCCGGCACAGCCAGCGACCCAACAGCAACCAGCAGCTATGCAAGAATCTACGGAAACGACGACACAAGGCAACAACGTATCCAAGGAAGAAAAACAGCTGGATAAGAAGCAGACAGGTGCAGCAGCTTCAAGCACAACCCCAAAAAGCAATAGCTTAAAAGATAAGTATTCCGGAAAACTTCCTGTGGACGGTATGCCTGTGAGCTGCTTGAAGTTCACATCACTTGGCGCTCCCAGCAAAACAGAAAAATGTCAGTTTTACGATAACATGGATGTCTACCGCCGGTACAAAATCCTGGATTGGTATAATAGTGAAGGGCAAATCGTAGCATCTTGTCACTCTCATCAGCCAAAAGGCGAAACAGAGGAAGTCATTTATGCGTTCACCTATCATGAGTCGCCTATTGGTCGCCCCAACTCCGCGCCTGCCTGGACACCGCCAAGTTCGTCTGGCAGCAGCAATTCTAGCAGCATTCGGAATGACTATGATAATCCAGAAGACTTATGGGCGGATAATCAGGATTGGTATGACGATGAGGACGAGGCGTGGGACGAATGGGAGAATGATTGAACGGATCGCTACTGTAACAAAAGTCCGTACTGTCTAGCCGACACATAAAACAAAAGAGCGCTATCTCCCCTTTTTCACAGGAAGATAGTGCTCTTTAATTTTAATAAAGATAACACGCAAACGTTACAGACACCCTGTCATATATGGTGGAATGCAGAGAATGCCGTCGCGCTCGATGAGATTTTTGGGGTGGATGATATAGCAGCCGCCGATTCGGTTCTTGTACTTTTCGCGGAAGCGCAGAAGCGAATCTGTGGTATATCGAATGCCGGACTTCACTTCGATAGGGTAAATCTTGTACTTCGTCTTACTGTTGTTAGAAAGAATAAAGTCGATTTCAATATCGTTCCGCTTCTTTTCGTCGTTGTAGTGGGTGTAGAAAAACAGACGGTGACCGTTTGCAGTGAGCATCTGCGCGACGGCGTTTTCAAAAAGCATACCCTCGTTCAGACCGAGCTTGCCCGCTAGAATCTGTTTATAAACCTCGTCCTCCAGAAGCTCATTTTCGTCAAACGCGTGGCTGACCAGCAGACCGGTATCGCCCATGTAACACTTGATATACGCATCGGACTCGCTGAGGGAAAGCCCGACATTCGGGTCATTTGCCCGCCGGCATTCATTTGCCACCATGGAGTCGGACAGCCAGAAGAACGTTTCTTCGTATTGGTCAGCCGAAGAACCCTCGGCAATGCGGTTGAACACGACGCGCTTTTCGTGCCGGGAAAGAAGCCCTGGAATCTGGTCGAAAATTGCGAGCACCTTAGAGCGGTACTGCGCCTTGATTTTCATAATGTCGTTCCGATAGAGCTCCAAAATGTCGCGCTTTTCCAGGTCAGCCTTGCCGAAATCCTTATGCCCCTCGATAAACGCGACAATGCTCATGGGCATCCCGCCGACCAGCAGATACTGCCCCCAAACCAGCATTGCCTTGTTGTGCAGACTCCGTTCCAGCGGCTCTTTTTTGTCAAAACACACGCGGATATAATCCATCAGCGGCGCTTCACCGAGCGCCCAGCAGAACTCCTCAAAGTCCAGCGGATACATTCTGATATGTCGTTCCTCGGATGGGATGACGATGTCCTTGACATTCTCCTTGATGGAAATCAGCGAGCCGGTTTCCATATAGTCGAAGCGACCGTCCGCCACAAGGTACTTGATTGCCTCGCGCGCTTTCGGGAACATCTGGACCTCGTCAAAGATGATGACGCTCTCGCGCGGATAGAGCGTGACGCCATACTCGACGGACAGCAGCATGAAAAACGTGTCCAAATCATTTAGGTGTTCCCGGAAATAGCCCTTGACGTTATCGGACGCCCGGGCGAAGTCAATCAGAATGTAGCTCTTGTATTCGTTTTTTGCAAACTCCTCAACGACTGTGGACTTTCCGATTCGGCGCGCGCCCTCAATCAGCAGTGCTTTCTGTCCAGACGTTTCGTTCTTCCATGTGAGGAATTTGTCATATATCTTTCGCTTGAAAAGCATGGCTGTATCACCTCTGAGACTATCATACAGCAGGTATTCAAAAAACGCAAGATAATATGATAGCTAATTTTCGACAATACGCAGGATAAAATGTACAGCACTTCTTGACAATACGCACTATCAGCGTAAGCGTCAAATGCTCTCTTCATCTCAGCCTCCCTATTCCAGCTATATTGTAAGTCAGTCTCTTCAATTATGCATTTTCTCCGCAGTGTAAATCCCAAAGCGTAAACCCCTAAAAGCTTGCCTTGACAGATCAATTATGATATTATAATTATGGGTTAGTATATAAATTGCAATATGTTACTGAAGGGGGAAACACCGCATGTTGAATAATATCATGCCAAAGGGCAAACAGCGCGAAGTTTTGGCGCTTGCAGCAAAAGGACATGTCGTTGTCCTTGGTACTGCCGGAAGCGGAAAAACAACAATTGCTTTACTTCGCGCACATCATTTGGCTAGTCTGCCTGGTAACGATAAAGTTTTACTTGTAACATTTAACGGCGCTTTAGTAGAATATATGCGTGGCATTAGCACCTCGACGCCTTCTAATCTTGTTGTAGAAAGTTATCACAAATTTGCTCGTGGTTATTTACACAGCCGATCAAAGATGCCGCTGAGAAATGGCATTTTGAACTCTTCAGGAAAAGCCCGCTATATCGAGCAGGCACTAATCTTTTGCAGGGCACAGCACCCCACAGAGTCTACTTTTAAACGTTCTGTAAACTTTTTTGTAGATGAAATTACTTTTATCGAATGCTTTGGTTTCAATGATTTTGATGAATACTACCAAGCCGAACGCATCGGGCGTGCCGCTGCAAATATAAAACGCGAAAATCGCAAGTGGGTCTTTGAGGTATATCAAAAATACCTTGAACTCCGCAAAAATGCTGGAAGAGCATATGACTGGGATGATTTGGCGTTTTATACCTATAACGAACTTCTTGCAGATTCCAGTCCCCGCCGATATACCCATATCATTGTTGATGAAGGACAAGATTTTTCGCCAATGATGATTAAATCTTTGGTTCATGCGGTTGCCGATGGGGGTTCGTTTACCTTTTTCGGCGATGTTGCACAGCAAATCTATGGAAGCCGTCTTTCCTGGCGAGATTCAGGAATCGCCACCGAGAAAATTTGGCGTTTTGACGCAAATTATCGAAACCCCGCAGCCATCACCAAGTTTGCCGCCGATATTACGACAAGCCAATACTGGCGTCGAGATTCGGATATGATAAAAGCGACAATTTGTATCGCAGAGGGTCCAAAACCGATTTTGGTCAAATTTGATGCAGAGTACGCAGAGATTGCTTGGGTAGTTGCACGAGCGATTGAAACAAGCAAAACGTCCTCAACCGTTATAATTTGCCGAACCCGATCTGACATTGATATATTTGCTCGCGCATTTAAAGCAAAAGGCTGCCATACAACCGAAATCAATAAAGATACGCCCGGATTTGCTCACGTCAAAGGTGTCTACTTATCAACTTTCCATGCCGCCAAAGGTTTAGAGTTTGAGCATGTATTTATTCCTTTTATGAATGACCGCAAATTGCCAGATCCAGATGCTATCGCGCAGGCTGTTTCTGAGGAAGACGCGTATGCAGATGAAATTAAGCTTCTGTATGTAGCTGTCACTCGTTCCCAATACGGTCTATACATGAGTTATAGTTCTACTCTCACTCCGCTTTTCCCTGTCGGTTCTGAGAGTGTCGATCGTTATAATGAGGAGGATATCCTGTGAGTGGATACGAAAGGTTAAAACGTCATGCGGTAAGTCGACTCTGCCATTTTACAAAACTGCAGAGCTTAACACATATCCTCGCAACAGCGGATGGTATTATTGCAAGTGGATCTATTCGGCAGGATACTAAGAATGTTAATGATACTGCACGTTACGACGGAGAACTGAATCACGTGTGTTGTACAATCGAATATCCTAACTCATGGTTCTTAAACTCCGCAATAAAAAACAATGCTGATGAGATTTTTAGAGACTGGGTTGTTTTGTGTATTGACTTGGAGGTTTTGCTGGTGCGCAGTGCAAAGTTCTGTGAATGTAATGCCAGTAAAGCTTATGGACAATTTATTCAAAATGACCTTGAGAATATTGATCAGATTTTTGCTGACCGAGTTTCTTCTTTTCCATATCTCAGAACCGCCAAAATGCTCCCGTGCTGTCCGACAAATGGTCAGGCAGAAATACTTATTAAGGATAATATCCCTCGACGATATATTTCAAAGATAATTGTGGGAAACGTCGATATCGCCAAACGAGTTTATGCAATGCAAAATATCTTTGACATTTCTGAAATTCCAATTTATATTGCTCCAGATGTTCTTTCCCCTTCGTGGAGCGCTATGATCAAGCAGGGTGTTCGACCGCAAGAGCAGCCATGCCTGTGGACAGAGGAGGTTGAATCATGAAGGCAGCACTTCCTACTCAAATAGATAAATGCAAAGGCGCCATGTTGGCCACCGCGATAGGCGATGCTATGGGATGGCCGAATGAGTTGCGCGCAAAAAACACCAATAAGTCTCCTGTCGTAAGTGATAACTTTATCGAGTGGTCAAGACGCTGCAACAAACCATGTTGGCACACGGAAAAGATTTTGCCTGGAGAATACAGCGATGACACACAGCTCACGCTATCGGTTGCTCGAAGCATAATATCAGGTGGTTTGGAAGAACAGTTTATTAAGAAAGAATTGCCTTTTTGGTTAAACTATGAGCGTGGTGGCGGCAGAGCGCTTTTGCAGGCAGCCAGATCATACAAAAGCGGTATATTGCCTTGGCGCTCTAAATGTGCCGCTGAGTATTTTGATGCCGGCGGCAATGGCGCGGTTATGCGAATTCTACCGCATGTAATCGCTAACGCATATTCTTCAAATCTTACTGAGCTAGTGAACGCCGTCATCAAGGATGTGTTTATGACCCACGGTCATCCAAGAGCTATTCTGGGCGCAACGTGCTATGCTTTTGCTCTGGATTACTTGTTAAAAAAAGAAAGTGTTTTAGAATACGGCGAACTGGTCGACGCACTGATTGACGCATGCCATATATGGGGAGCGATACCAAATCCGATAGAATTTTCTATATGGCTCGATTGTGCACACCTCAACGCCCATTATGAGTATTTTGATGAGTGGAATCATTCGGTCAACTATATGATCGATCAACTTCACTATGTAAAAAGCGCACTCAAAAAAGGCCTTATACTGGAAGACTCAAAAGTTCTTACGAAGTTGGACTGCCTTAGTAAAACAAACGGTGCTGGAGATGTTACAGTTTTAGGTGCTGTGTATCTTGCTTCCAAATATGCTAACAATCCAGCACTTGGAATTAGAATTCCAGCTTTTTTAGTCGGCGCTGATACGGACACCCTTGCTTCCGTTACAGGCGGTCTGTTAGGTATGCTATGCGGAACGGCATGGATCCCCTCCAACTGGAAATGTGTTCAGGATTATGACGGACTCCTGCAAATCACAGAGTTACTGCTTGCTTCCAACAGAAAGGAAGTCAGCAAGCGTGTCGTATCAGAAGCAAAAAGGAATGCTGACGGATGGGAGAACACGTCTATTGGTTGGGTTAGAAAGTTGTCTGACACAAAATATGAAACTGGAAAAGATCGGCTGATTATTATATCCAAGTATCAATCCGCATTGGGCCAAACTTTTTATACCAAGAATTGTCGTTTGATGAATCAAACTACTGACACGCAAATGTCCCTATATGCTAAATCGGATATTCATGCTGAACTAAAAGAAAGCCTTGGGAATTACGTTGTCTCCGCGTCCGGTGAAAGAGGGAAGAAATTTATCATTAGTGTTTCTGATATGAATGCACTACTTGAAATACCAGAATTGAAACATAAAACCTTCGGAAAGATATTGCAATTGATACAAGCGATTCTGCTGGGCAACGAGTCAGCAGACCTCTCTAAAAAGTTTCAAATTAATGTTGACGTTATAAACATCCTTAGAAAATATATTAGATAATGTATTTATTCAAGATTACCGACATAAGTACCGGATTACCGGCACTTATGTCGGTAATCCGTGCCTTTTTACCAGAGAAATCAATCTTATGCTTCAAAATTCTTGAAGCACTTATTACCTGCAAACTGGCGGTATATGTGCGTTTATTAATTTGACGTAGGGCAGCTTTGGAAAAATGTCGAGTTTCGATTCGAAACAACTATTCTCCGTGTTGAGTTTAATCCAAATGATAGTTGCTTTGTTCGAAATGAAGCGCCGTACTTCGATGGTTTAAGAGAGAAAACAATATTGTTAATCCTTGTGGTTTTATTGACAGCATATATAACATTGGATATAATATTTTATAGAGCAAATGCTATATGAGGTAAAACCATGCAAGAACTGTTAAAACAAATCCGTGCGTTTTTGAATATGAGTCAGACGGAGTTTGCCGAGCACTTGAGTGTTTCCTTTGCCACGGTTAATCGTTGGGAGAATGGCCGCGCGATTCCAAATAAGCTGGCGCAGTCCAGGATTTATGAGCTCTGCAAGGAAAAAGGCGTTCCCGTTTACGACATGACCTTGCAGCGCATTCAAGACGCTGCGCAGTCGGTCGAACTGGAAGCAGGGCGTGTACTCCTTTACCACGGCTCGAAGTCCGGCATTGAGGGCGCAATCGAGCCGAAAAGCCGGAAACAATGCGACTTTGGCAAAGGCTTTTACATGGGCACCGACCCCGGTCAGGCGCTTACGCTGATTTGCGACTATGAAAAATCCCAGCTGTATCTTGTTTCTATCGACACGCGGCAGCTTGCCATGCTGGATGTTCCCGCTGACATCGACTGGGCGATGCTGGTGGCCTACAACCGCGGCCGGATAGAGAGAATCAGCGGAACGCCGTTTTATAACAAATACCGTGACATGGCGGCAAGCAAGGATTTGATTGTCGGCAGCATTGCCAACGACAGGATGTTCTATGTGATTGACAACTTTTTTATCGGCAATGTCACGGACAGCGCTCTGGTTCACAGCCTTGCCGCGCTCCAGCTCGGCAAACAGTATGTAGCAGTTTCGCAAAAGGGCTGCAACGCTGTCCGCATTGAATGCGAAGTTCCGCTCTCTTACTTGGAGCGGCTGTTTATGAAAGACATTTCCGAAGAAAACCGTTCGAAGGGCGTTTCTCTTGCAAATGATATTTGCAGGAACTACCGCCGTGAGGGGCTGTTCTTTGACGAAATTCTGGACAAAGCAAACGCAGGAGGCAAGTAATGGACGAGATTGCTTTAAAGCTATGCGATATACAGGGGCGACTGTTTGAGTTGTCCGCCGCGAAAGGCTATGACAGCGCCGACTTTATAAAGGCGTTTATGCTGTCCGAAACGGCCAAGGCGCTGGACTCCACATACAATCGGATGCAGTGGGCAGGTGAAGAATACCTGCTGGAAGAAGTCACAACGGAAGCCGCGCTTTCCGTGGGCGGGACGATGTTTTCCATGGATGTGCTGTACTGGATTGGCTATCTTTATCGTTACTGGCATTACTACACGGGCGAAAGCAGCGCGAAAATCTACAAGCAGGCGTCCGTTGAAACCATGAAGCGCAATTATATGATGTTTCACACGATGGATCCGAGTCTGGCTATCGAGGACTTGAAAGAGATCCATAATCAGAAATAACTTGGAGGTGCACTATGGCACTGGAAAATAAATTGGGGCTGACGAGTTCTGCCGACCTTGCACGGGAGGAGGAACGAATCAGCAAGAAAAAAGCCATGCTGCTGTTTGAGAGCGGCACACTGGACAAGCTGCCTGTCGGCACGTTTGCGTCGCTCAAGGCGATTCACAAAGCGCTTTTTGAGGACATTTATGACTTCGCAGGCGAGCTTCGCACGGTGAATTTGGCGAAAGGCAACTTCCGTTTTGCGCCGCTTATGTATTTGGAAGCGGCGTTGGAGAACATCGAGAAAATGCCGCAAAGTACGTTCGATGAAATCATCGAAAAGTATGTAGAAATGAACGTCGCGCACCCGTTCCGCGAGGGCAACGGGCGCAGTATGCGCATCTGGCTTGATTTGATGCTGAAAAATGGCATTGGTCAGGTCGTGGATTGGAGCAAGGTCGATAAAGAGGACTATCTGCTTGCAATGGAGCGCAGCCCGATTAAGGACGTGGAGATCAAAGTGCTGCTGAAAGCCGCGCTGACGGATGATGTGAATAGCCGCGAGATCTTTATGAAGGGCATTGACCACAGCTATTATTACGAAGGATATACGACGTTTCGGGCGGAAGAACTGTAGTTAGAGTGAGTGCAGTTGACTTCGATAGGCAATAGAATATTTGAAAGCGAAATACTCCAGTAACCACAATTGTAATTTGAATTTTCGAATACAATAGCGCGGATCTTGATGAGCAGATACTTGGAACGAAAGTCTCTGCTCATTTATGTTCGAGATACTGAGATTGAGTCCGTGAAGAAGTGCTAAAAATCACCGAATCGACTGAAAATTAATTAGAAAGTATCCTATACTTGTTTTGTTGAGGTATACAAGTTAGATCTTTGGAGAAATTATTTAGAAAGATGCTTAACGCAAGGAGAAAATAATGAGAACTCAAGTCAAGGTTATTCGTTTTGCTCTGATAATGTCCATTCTCTTAGCTATCATTACCTACCTTGTTACGCTGAATATGGAAATCGGCTTTATTAGCTTACAGACAAAATGGCTCTCAAATAATTTCGCACTTACAGTATCTGGCGGTGCATTTGCTAGTATGTTGGTTGTGCTAATTTGTGAAATTCAAAAATATCTTTTGAGCAAGAAAAATTCAGAAGCTTTGCTTTTTACGCATACGGCGTGTATTTATGGGCATCTACAAATAATGAAAACACATTTAATAACTTGCACAGAGAATCCTGCACAGCCCGTTCCAGGAGAGTTGTTGGTTTATAGCATCAACAATATAAGAAGCGATATGTCTATTGTTTCAAACATTGACTATTTTACTTTTTCGCATGGCAAATTGGTTGATGAATATCAAAAATTATGTGGCAGCATTTTTCAGAACGTTGAAAAATATTTAATTGGCGCAGCGAATTTAAATATTGCGGTGCTGAAAGATCAAGTAAACGATCTCAAGATTTCTGGGACAACTCATACAGTTACAGTCCAATCCTACTATACAGGACAAGTTGTACATATTCTTTCATCTAAAATTGAGTCATTGATAAATGAACTCGATACCTTTTTATGCACCCTAGATAATGAATATAAAGAGCGGTTTAAATGGCAATGCAGAAGAAATGCTCTGCTGGCAAACTGGCGGGCAAGTTCGTACGATGGATTTAACGATTTTATTCGCCAAGGAACGAATTGATAATGTGACAATGAAGCAGTATACATAGTCGTGTTTTGAAAGAACACCTCTATAGCCCACGAAAAGCAGCACAAGAACCGGAATTTTTCCGGATGCTTGTGCTACTTTTTTCTTACACTGTAATTCCAGCTATGTACCGCACCGCGACGGCATGCCCCACCGCTGTCCGATCATTCCTCGTAAATCTCGCGGTTCGTATGGGGCACACGTTCTTGACCATCTGGCCGCCGACGGAGCCGGCCTCACGGGAGGTGAGGTGACCGTTGTAGCCCTGCTTCAGGTTGACGCCAACCTCGGAAGCGGCTTCCATCTTGAACTTGTCCATCGCTTCGCGCGCTTCGGGAATGTTGATGCTGTTGCTGTTACGGTTCGTCATGTCGTGACATCTCCTTCTTAAAAAGATCGTAGAAAAACGTGTCTGTTTTCCACACGCATAGCTTTTCCCGACCGCGCGGCATTATGACTGCCAAAGTATCCTTGCGCTGGCAGCGAAATGAAAACAAACTGCAAACAAATGCTGCGCCGCTTGAAAATCCGCCGAAAATCGCATATGATAGCATCGCTTTGAACGAAAGGAGCGGTCGGCATGGCGCGGAGCGCACAGGATGAGATCATTTTTGCGGCGGGGGCGCAGATTTTGCACCGGTCGGACGACCATTGCGTATACACGCTCAGCGGCTCGGACGGGCGCGTGCAGATCACGCAGTACGCGGTGTTTCCGGGCATCTGGATCCTGTACCGCGACGTGCACGCGGGCATCCACATCCCCGTGGCGGCGAGCACGGCGGGGCTTTTGGAGATCGACCACTGCCGCGAGGGACGGCTGGAATTTCAGTATGGGCAGGCGCACTTTTTCCTCTCGCCGGGGGATCTGGCGGTGCTGCGGTGCGACGCGGCGCGCAGCGCGGTGAGCTTTCCCACGGGGCACTATCACGGCATCTCCGTGATGGTCGATCCGCAGCGCGCGCCGCAGTGTCTGTCGTGCATTTTGCAGGATGTGAATGTGCGCCCGGCGGCGCTGGCGGAGAAATTCTGCGCGGGGACAGACTATTTTGCCGCGCGGTCGTCGGCGCGGGTGGAGCACATTTTTTCGGAGCTGTACAGCGTGCCGGAGGACATTCGCCGCGGCTATTTTAAGGTGAAGGTGCTGGAGCTGCTGCTGTTTTTGAGCGCGCTGCCCGCCGAGCCGCCGCGCAAGAGCTATACCGGCGCGCAGGTGGCGCTGGCCAAGGCGGCGGGAGAGCGGCTTCTGGCGCAGACGGAGGGCAAATGGACGGTAGCGGTGCTGGCGGCGGAGTTCGGCGTATCGGCGGCACAGCTCACGGCGTGCTTCCGCGGCGTTTACGGGATGTCGCCCGCGGCGTATCTGCGGGCGCAGAAGATGCACGCGGCAGCGGAGCTGCTGCGCACGACCGACCGGACGGTGCTGGACATCGCCGGGCAGTTCGGCTATGACAACGGCAGCAAATTCGCCAAGGCCTTCCGCGGCATCATCGGCGTGACGCCGAACGCGTACCGCGCTGGCGCGGAGCGTGACAGCTGCGCCCCGGGAGAGATCGCGGCGGAGCCGTAAACTGTGAAAAATGGAGCCAGGACGGGCTGTTTTGGAGCGGACAGCCCGCCCGGTTTTTGCTATACTGTGCACGAAGAGGCGGGGAGGCCGCTTTTTTGAAAACTGGTAGTTAGACAACTCTAACTGATAAGGAAGGAGCGAGCGCGATGTCGGAGAAACTGCTGGTGCGCCACGGCGCGCCGACGCTGGCGGGAATGAAAACGGGCAGCCTGTTTTCCTGCGCGTGCGGCGACGCATCCGCGCTGCGCGGCGAGCTGCGGCGGCTCAACCGGATGCTGGCGCCGCGCGGGCTGTGCCTGCTTCCACTGCGGCAGCGGGATGGACGGGCGCTGCTCTATCTCTACCGGCCGGAGCGCCTGCGGCGCGATCTTTCGGACGGCGGCGCGCAGGCACTGCTGCGGCAGAGCGGCTACGGCTGCGAGAGCTGCGGGCGCTGCGTGGCGCAGCTCATCCGGCGGCTGCGCGCGGGCGGGGAATTCCCGCACGAGGTGGGGCTGTTCCTCAGCTACCCGCCGGAGGATGTGCGGGGCTTTATCCAGAACCGCGCGGGCGGCTTTCAGTGCGTCGGGACGTGGAAGGTCTACGGCGACGCGGAGCGGGCGCAGGCCACGTTCCGAAAATACCGGCAGTGCACAGAACTCTATTGCAGGCTCTACCGCTCCGGCGTCTCGCTCGAGCGTTTGGCGGTGGCAGGCTGAGAAATAAACAGGAGGAATTTGTTATGAAAAAAACAGCAGTGATCTATTGGAGCGGCACGGGAAACACCGAAGCGATGGCGAACGCCGTTCTGGAGGGGATGAAGCAGGCCGGCGCGGACGCCGCCATTTTTGAGGTGGACGGCGCGCCGTCGGACCTGTCGGGCTATGACGCCGTGGCGTTCGGCTGCCCGGCGATGGGCGCAGAGGTGCTGGAGGAAGAGGTGTTCGCTCCGGCGTTCGACGCCTGCAAGCCGCAGCTCGCGGGCAAGTCCGTCGCGCTGTTCGGCTCCTACGGCTGGGGCGACGGCGAGTGGATGCGCAGCTGGGAGGACGACTGCCGCGCCGCAGGCGCACAGCTCGCCTGTGAGAGCGTAACGTGCTGCGAAGCGCCGGACGACGCGGCGCTGGTGGCCTGCCGCGCACTCGGCAAGGCGCTGGCTGAATGATATAGGGCATCACCGCGCAATTGCGTCTGCGCGCTTCGGCGGATCTTTTCCGCCAATGCCGCGGTTTGAAAAACGCGAAATACACAAAGTATTCCTGCGTTTTCCAAACCTTGCCTTGGCGAAAAATCTCTCGCCGAATCTGCTTGCCGAATTGTGCGGTGATGCCATAGAAAAGCCCGGAGCACGCTCCGTGCGGGATATAGACAGAAAAAGCCGGGGCGCTTTCCGTTTGGGAAGCGCCCCGGCTTTGTAAGCATTTATTTTGCGGGCTTGAAGCTGTCCTTCAGGCCGACGCTGCGGTTGAAGACGAGATGGTCCTTGCGGCAGTCGCGGCTGTCGAGGCAGAAGTAGCCCACGCGCATGAACTGGAAGCCCGGCGCCGTTTTGGCCGTGCGCTGCGCGCCCTGCGCGTCGTATTTTTCAGCCTCGGCCACGAGCGCGGATTCGACCTTGCAGCCGGTGAGCACCTGCAGGGAGTCGGGGTTCATGCACGCCAAAAAATCCTTGTCGGCAGCGTCCGGCTGCTCGTCGAGGAAGAGATTATCATACACGCGCACCTCGGCGTCCACGCAGTTCGCGGCGTCCACCCAGTGGATGGTCGCGCCCTTGACCTTGCGGCCGTCGGCGGGGTCGCCGCCGCGGGAGTCGGGGTCATACTCGGCGTAAACCTCGGCGATGGAGCCGTCGGCATTCTTTTTGCAGCCGGTGCAGCGGATGAGGTACGCACCCTTCAGACGGCACTCGGGGCCGTCCGGATACAGGCGCTTATACTTCGGGATGGGCTGCTCCATAAAATCGTCCGCTTCGATCCACACCTCGCGGGAGAACGTGATCTCGTGCGTGCCCTGCTCGGGATGGACGGGGTTATTCTCCACGGAGAACGTCTCGTGCTTGCCCTCGGGGTAGTTCGTGATGACGAGCTTCACCGGGTGCAGCACGGCCATGACGCGCTCGGCGGTGTCGTTGAGGTCCTCGCGCAGGCAGTGCTCCAAGAACGCGTATTCCACGGTGTTCGCGGACTTGGCCACGCCGATGCGCTCGCAGAAGCTGCGGATGGACGCGGCGGTATAGCCGCGGCGGCGCAGGCCGCAGAGCGTGGGCATCCGCGGATCGTCCCAGCCGCTGACGCGGCCGGTCTCCACCAGCAGGCGCAGCTTGCGCTTGGACATGACGGTGTGGTCGATGCCGAGCCGCGCGAACTCGATCTGCCGGGGCTTGTGGTAGGGGATGGAGATGTTGCTGACCACCCAGTCATACAGCGGCCGGTGGGCCTCGAACTCCAGCGAGCAAAGCGAGTGTGTGATGCCCTCGAGCGCGTCCTGGATGGGGTGGGCAAAGTCATACATCGGGTAGATGCACCACTTGTCGCCCTGGCGGTGATGGTGCATATAGCGGATGCGGTAGATGACAGGGTCGCGCATATTGAAGTTGCCGGAGGCCAGGTCGATCTTCGCGCGCAGCGTTTTGCTGCCCTCGGGGAATTCGCCGTTTTTCATGCGCTCAAAGAGGTCGAGATTCTCCTCCACCGAGCGGTCGCGGTACGGCGAGACGGCAGGCTTTCCGATGTCGCCGCGGTATTCCTTCGCCTGCTCGGGTGTGAGGTCGCAGACGTAGGCGAGGCCCTTTTTAATGAGCTCGACGGCGTATTCGTAATCCTTTTCAAAATAATCCGAGCCGTAGAAGAAGCGGTCGCCCCAGTCAAAGCCCAGCCAGTGAATATCCTGCTGGATGGCGTCCACGTATTCCGTGTCCTCCTTGGTGGGGTTCGTGTCGTCCATGCGCAGATTGCACAGGCCGCCGAATTTTTCCGCCGTGCCAAAGTCGATGGTCAGCGCCTTGCAGTGGCCGATGTGCAGATAGCCGTTCGGCTCGGGCGGGAAGCGCGTGTGCACCGTCTGGCCCTCAAACTGGCCGCCGGGGCCGATGTCCTGCTCGACAAAGACGTCGATAAAATTTTTCGTTTCCGGGGTCTTGCGAATTTCGTCCATGGGAAGTCCTCCCGCAAAAGTGTATTGTAGTCGCGTTGCCCTATATTATATACGAAGCTTGCCCGTTTGGCAACGACCGGGGCGACATTTTGTAAAAAATGTGAAAACATTGCCGCCGGATGCAAATTTCCTCTTTTCATTCGGGCAAAAATATTATAGAATAACCTACGAGATTTGAAACGAATAAAGGAGCGGTCATTTCATGGATCAGCCGAAATATAAAAGAGTGCTGCTGAAGATCAGCGGCGAGGCTCTGGCGGGCGAGGCGCACCGGGGACTGAACTTTGACGTCATCGGCGGCGTGTGCGACGTGGTCAAGCAGTGCGTGGCGCTGGGCGTGCAGGTCGGCATCGTGGTCGGCGGCGGCAACTTCTGGCGCGGCGCCAAGGACGGCGGCGGCAGGATGGAGCGCACGCGGGCCGACCATATGGGCATGCTCGCCACGGTCATAAACGCCCTGGCGGTGGCCGACTGTCTGGAGCAGCGCGGCGTGGCCGTGCGCGTGCAGACGGCGATCGAGATGAATAAGATCGCGGAGCCGTATATCCGCAGCAAGGCCATCCGGCACCTGGAAAAGGGCCGCGTGGTCATCTTCGGCTGCGGCACCGGCAACCCCTATTTCTCCACCGACACCGGTGCAGTGCTCCGCGCGGCGGAGATCGACGCCGATGCGATCTTGCTTGCCAAAAACATCGACGGCGTCTATTCCGCGGACCCTGCGAAGGATCCCACGGCCGTGCGCTATGACGAGGTCACGTATGACGAGGTGCTGGCCAAGCATCTGGCGGTGATGGATTCCACGGCGACGTCGCTCTCCATGGACAATCATATCCCGGTGCAGGTGTTTGCGCTGAAGGATCCGCAGAACATCCTGCGGGTCGTGATGGGCGAAAAGATCGGCACGATCGTCAAAGAGTAATGGCAGCACCGCGCAATTGCGTCGGCGCGCTTCGCCGGATCTTTTCCGCCAATGCCGCGGTTTGGAAAGCGCGAAATACACAAAGTATTCCTGCGCTTCCCAAACCTTGCCTTGGCGAAAAATCTCTCGGCGAATCTGCTTGCCGAATTGTGCGGTGTTGCCTAAGAGAAAATTAGAGCTGAAGGAGGAACTTCCCATGGCAGATCTGAAGGAATTTGAACGCAAAATGGAAAGAACGCTCGAGGTGCTCGCGGCGGACTTCGGCGCGGTGCGCGCCGGGCGTGCCAACGCGCAGGTGCTCGACCGCATCACGGTGGAATACTACGGTGTGGATACGCCCATCAACCAAGTCGGCACGGTCTCCTCGCCCGACCCCAGGACGCTGATGATCCAGCCGTGGGACGGGTCGTTGCTGAAGACGATCGAAAAGGCGATCCAGACCTCTGATCTCGGCATCAACCCGCAGAATGACGGCCGCGTTATCCGTCTGGTGTTCCCGCAGCTGACGGAGGAGCGCCGCAAGGAGCTGACGAAGCAGGTCAAAAAATACGGCGAGGACGCCAAGGTGGCCGTGCGCAACGTGCGCCGCGACGCCGTGGACTATGTCAAAAAGGCACAGAAGAAGGGCGAGCTGACCGAGGACGATCAGAAGGTCGCCGAAAAGGACATTCAGGACCTGACCGACCGCTTCACCAAGCGCATCGATGAAATGTGCGCCAAGAAGGACAAGGAACTTATGGAAATTTGATCCGCACGGATCACTGTCAAAAGCCGCCGTCCGGCGGCTTTTGTCTTGAGGCAGGACTATGAAATTATTTACAGGGAAAACACAAAAGCTCCCGCCGCCGCAGCACATCGCCATCATCATGGACGGCAACGGCCGCTGGGCGAAAAAGCGCGGCCTGCCGCGCACGGCGGGGCACGCCGCCGGGGCGGAGACGTTCCGGCGCATCGCGACGTACTGCCGTGCGATCGGGGTGAAATACCTGACGGTGTACGCCTTTTCCACGGAGAACTGGAAGCGCTCGCGCGACGAGGTCGAGAGCATCATGGGGCTGTTCGAAAAATACCTGCATGAGGCCATCGACGAGATGGAGCGCGACCACATCCGGCTGCGGGTGCTGGGCGAGCTTTCGCGCATCCGGCCGGAGCTGCGGGCGCTCATCGAGCGGACGGATGAAATTTCGACCCATTACGACGGCTTTCAGGCGAATATCTGCATCAACTACGGCGGGCGGGACGAGATCGTCCACGCCGCGCGGCGCTTTGCCGCGCAGTGCGCCGCGGGCGAAAAAAAGCCGGAGGAGCTGACGGAGGCGGACTTCGGGGGGCTTCTGTACACGGCGGGCATCCCCGACCCGGAGCTCATCATCCGCCCGTCGGGCGAGGAGCGGATCAGCAATTTTCTGCTGTGGCAGTCGGCCTATGCGGAGTACTACTTTACCGACGTGCTCTGGCCCGACTTTGACGAACGGGAACTTGACAGGGCGATCGCGGCGTATCAAAAGCGCGACCGCCGGTTTGGAGGCGTGAAGAAATGAAACAGAGACTGCTGGTGGCCGCCGTCGGCGTGCCGCTGCTGCTGCTTATTCTGCTGGTGCTGCCGCCCATCGCCACGGCGATCCTGGCCGCGGCCATCGCGGGCGCGGCGGCGTATGAGCTGCTGCACACGGCGGGGAAAAATGTGCCGATCTTCGTGTATGTGCTGACGATCCTGACGGCAGCGCTGACGGTGCTGCTCTGCGCGCGGCAGCCGCACCCGGCGGAGTATTCCGCGCCGGACTACGCGCCGTATCTGTACGCCGCCTTCGCGTTTTTGTATGTGGTCGTGCTGTTTTCAGTCACAGTCGGCACACATGGGCTGGAAAACGCCATGCCGTTCGGCTCGCTGGCGGTGTGCATCGTCGGAGCGTTCGTGTTTCCGGCAATGTACGGCTGCATCGCGCTGCTGCGCAATATAAGCCCTGTATTCGTGCTGATGCCGTTCGTGGTGGCGTTCATCGGCGACTCGTTTTCGATGTTCGCCGGGATGATCTTCGGCGGCAAAAAAATGGCCCCGCGCGTCAGTCCGAAAAAAACGTGGGCCGGCGGCATCGGCGGCCCCGTCGGCAGCGCGCTGGGGATGCTCGTCCTCGGCCTTGTCGCGCGGGCGGCGTGGAGCATGGAGCTGCCGCTGTGGTATCTGGCGGTCATCGGCGTGGTCGCGAATATCTTCGGCCAGCTGGGCGACCTTTCGATGAGCGTCATCAAGCGCGAGGCCGGCATCAAGGATTACAGCCATATCTTCCTGACGCACGGGGGCGTGCTCGACCGCTTTGACTCCACGATGTTCATCGCGCCGGTTGTGTACGGCATGGTGATGCTGCTGGAGGCCGTTATATGAGCCGCTGCATTTCCGTCCTCGGCTCCACGGGGTCCATCGGTCGGCAGACGCTGGATGTAGCGCACACGCTTGGCGTGCGCGTGGCGGCGCTGGCGGCGAACACGGATGTGGACGCACTGGCGGCGCAGTGCCGCGAATTTTGCCCGGAGCTGGCGGTTTTATATGACGATGCCGCCGCGCAGGAATTAAAAGCGCGGCTGGCGGATATGAATATTACAGTTCTCAGCGGCATGGACGGCCTGCTCGCCGCGGCGGCGCTGCCGGAGGCGGACACGGTCGTCACGGCGGTGTCCGGCATGATCGGCCTGCGGCCGACGCTCTGCGCCATCCGCGCAAAAAAGCGCATCGCGCTGGCGAACAAAGAGACGCTCGTGTGCGCAGGCGAGCTGGTGATGTGCGAGGCGGCGCGGTATCGTGCCGAGATCATCCCCGTCGACTCGGAGCACTCGGCCATCTTCCAGTGCCTGATGGGCTGCCGTGACCGCGGCGAGATCAAACGGCTCATCCTCACGTGCTCCGGCGGGCCGTTTTTCGGCCTGACGCGCAGCGAGCTCGCGGGGAAAACACGCGCGGATGCGCTGCGGCACCCGAACTGGAGCATGGGCGCGAAGATCACGGTGGACTCGGCGACGCTGATGAACAAGGGGCTGGAGATCATCGAGGCGATGCGCCTGTACGATCTGCCGCTGGAAAGCGTGACGGCGGTCATCCACCGGCAGTCGATCGTGCATTCGCTCGTGGAGTTCTGCGACGGCGCGATGCTTGCGCAGCTCGGCACGCCCGATATGCGCCTGCCCATCTCGCTGGCGCTGACGTATCCGGCCCGGCGGGAGAATCCCGCGCCGCCGCTCGATCTGCTCACGTGCCCGGCGCTCACGTTCAGCGCGCCGGACGAGGACGCGTTCTCGTGCCTGCGCCTTGCCAGGCAGGCCGCCGCCGCGGGCGGCACGGCGTGCGCTGTGCTCAACGGCGCGAACGAGGCCGCGGTGGGGCTGTTTCTGCGGGAGCGCATCGGCTTTTTGCAGATTGCGGAGGCCGTGGACGAAGCGCTGCAGCGCGTGCCGGTCGAGCACCTTGACTCGCTGGAGACGGCCGAGCGGGCGGACCGGCTGGCGCGGCAGGCCGTTGCCGCAAAGTTTTCAAAATAAGGTGATGCCATGTATATTCTGATCGCGATCCTCATCTTCGGCGTGCTCATTTTTGTGCACGAGCTGGGGCATTTTCTCACCGCCAAGGCGCTGGACGTGCAGGTGAATGAATTTGCCGTGTGCATGGGCCCGGCGCTCGTCAAAAAGACCAAGGGCGAGACGACGTACTCCCTGCGCTGCATCCCCATCGGCGGCTACTGCGCGATGGAGGGCGAGGATGAGTCAAGCGACAACCCCCGCGCCTTCACGTCAAAGCCCTGGTGGCGGCGGCTGATCATTCTGGCGGCGGGGTCGTTTATGAATTTCCTTGCGGGCTTTCTGGTGCTGGTCATTTTGTGCAGCACGGCGGCGGGCTTTGCCACGCCGCGGATCGACTCGTTTTTTGACGGCTGCCCGTATGAGGCGGCGGACGCCCTGCAGGCGGGCGACGAATTTTATAAGATCGACGGGCGGCGGGTGTATATCCAGTCGGACGTGTCGATGCTGCTGGGCCGCAGCAAAACGGGCGTATATGACCTGACGATCCGCCGGGACGGGCAGCTCGTGGAGCTGAAGAAATTCCGGATGACGCCGGTCGAGTACACCGTGGACGGCGAAAAACAGGTCAAATACGGCTTTTATTTCGGCACGGAGCCGAAAACGCTCGGCTCGGTGCTGAAAAACAGCTGGAACACGGCGATGGATTTTACGCGGCTCGTGTGGCTGGGGCTGGAGGATCTCATCTCCGGCGCGGTATCGGTGGATGAGATGAGCGGGCCGGTGGGCATCGTGTCGGTCATTGCCAAAACGGGCGAGCAGTCCGCCACAAGGTCTGCCGCGGCGGCAAATATCGCGTATCTGGCGGCGTTCATCGCCATCAACCTCGCGGTGATGAATATGCTGCCCATCCCGGCGCTGGACGGCGGACGTATCTTCCTGCTGCTGGTGGGGACGCTCTTTACGGCGCTGACGAAAAAGAAGATCCCGCCCAAATACGAGGGCTATGTGCACGCGGCGGGCATGATCGCGCTGCTGGCGTTCATGGCGTTCGTCACGTTCAAGGACATCTGGAAGCTGTTTGCGTAAGGAGCGTATGATGACAAAGAGAATTCTGGTGGGCAGCGTTCCCATCGGCGGCGGCGCGCCGGTGAGCATCCAGTCGATGCTGAACACGCGCACGACCGATGTGGAGGGGTCGCTCGCGCAGCTGGAGGCTCTGCGAAGCGCAGGCTGCCAGATCGCGCGGCTGGCCGTGCCCGACCGCGACGCGGCGCGCGGCTTTGCGGAAATTTGCAAATATTCGCCGCTGCCGCTGGTGGCGGACATCCATTTTGACTACCGGCTGGCCATTCTGGCCGCCGAGGGCGGCGCGGCGAAAATTCGCATCAACCCCGGCAATATCGGCGGAGCCGATCGCGTGCGTGCGGTGGTGGACGCGTGCCGCGCCCGTCACATCCCCATCCGCATCGGCGTAAACGGCGGGAGCCTGGATAAGCAGCTGCTGGAAAAATACGGACACCCCACGCCGGAGGCGCTGGTGGAGAGTGCGTTTTCGCACATCCGCCTGCTGGAGGACTGCGATTTTACGGACATCTGCGTGTCGATGAAATCGAGCAGCGTGCCGCTGATGATGCAGGCGTACCGCCTGTTTTCGGAGCAGTCGGACTATCCGCTGCACGTCGGCGTGACCGAGACCGGCACGGAGTATATGGGCACCATCAAATCGGCCATGGGCATCGGCGGCCTTCTGTGCATGGGCATCGGCGACACGGTGCGCGTCTCGCTCACGGCCGACCCCGTGCGCGAGGTCGTCGCGGCCAAGGCCATCTTGAAGGCTGCGGGCGTGCGCCGCGGCGGCGTGAACATCGTCTCGTGCCCGACGTGCGGGCGCACGCGCATCGACCTGATCGGCCTTGCCGAGCAGGTGGAGCGGGCGCTGGCAGACTGCGAAAAGCCGATCACCGTGGCGGTGATGGGCTGCGTGGTCAACGGCCCCGGTGAGGCGCGCGAGGCGGACATCGGCATTGCCGGCGGCGAGGACTGCGGCGTGCTGTTCGTCCGCGGCGAGCAGAAAATGCGCCTGCCGTATGACGAGCTGCTGCCGGAGCTGCTGCGGCAGATCGAGAAGCTATAAGCAAAAACCTGTACGAATGAGGATATACCATGGAGCGGGAAGTACCGTTTCTGAGCCTGTTCCCGGACTATGCGCCGGAGGACGCGCTGCGCGAGGCGCTGTCATGCCTGCGGCTGCGGGCGGCGCAGCTGGACCGTGCGGCGCGGATGATCACGCTGGAGCTGGACTCGGAGGTTTACATAACTGAAGATATACTGGCCACAGCCCGCGCCGCCATCGAACAGCGGTACGGGCTGCGGGCGCTGGAATTGCAGGTGCACTATCCCGCGGACGCGCTGGAGACGCTACCGCCGCGGGCGCTGTACCGTGCGTTCGTGCAGGCGTATTCCCCGGCGGCGGCGAGTCTGGCCGGGGCGCGGTGGGAGATCACGCGGGGGCGCATCGACGTCCACCTGCCCGCAAACGGCCGCGACGCGCTGCTGGAGCACGTTCCGAAGGTGCAGCGGTTCGTGGAGGAGCGCTTCGGCGTGCGCGTGCCCATCGAGATTCATGCGCACAGCGAGCGCTCGGCCAAGGAGCTGTTTGCCGAAACAGAGCGCATCCGCCGCGAGGCGATGAAAAACGCCCCCGCGCCTGCCACGCCGAAGGAGCGCGCGGCAAAGCCGTCCGCCCCGCTGCCGGAGAACTGGATCTTCGGCAAGCCCTTCCGCGCCGAGCCCACGCCGATGAAGGACCTGAACCTCGATATGTACCGCGTGTGCGTGCAGGGCAAGGTCTTTGCGGTCAACCACCGGGAGCTGAAAAAGCGCGGGGCGTGGGTGGTGAGCTTTGATGTGACGGACTACACCGGCTCCGTGCGCGTGAACCAGTTCATGGAGACGGACAAGGCCAGGCCCATTCTGGAAAAGATCAAGGCTCCCGGCATGTGGGTGACCATTCAGGGCAAGATGACCTTTGACCGCTATGACAACGAAATGGTCATGCAGCCGAACTCCATCGGCGAGGTCTCCGCGCCGAAGCGCCGCGACACGGCGCCGGAAAAGCGCGTGGAGCTGCATCTGCACACGGCAATGTCGGCCATGGACGCGCTGACCAAGACCGCCGACGCGGTAAAGCGCGCGGCGTCGTGGGGCCACCGCGCCATCGCCATCACCGACCACGGCTGCGTGCACTCGTTCCCGGATGCGATGAAGGCCGCGGGCAAGGCCAAGGTCGCGGGCACGGAGGAGAATATCCAGATCCTCTATGGCTGTGAAGGATATTATGTAAACGACGTGGACGACCGCATCGCCGTGCACGGCACGCAGGACGCGCCGGTGGGCTGCGAATATGTGGCGTTCGATCTGGAGACGACGGGCCTTTCGGCGCAGCACGACGTGATCATCGAGATCGGCGCGGCGCGCATGAAGGATGGCGAGGTGCTGGAGAAATTTGAGTCGTTCGTTGCACCCGGCAGGCTCCTGGACGCGAAGATCGTGGAGCTGACCGGCATCACCGACGCCATGCTCGTCGGCGCGCCGGATATTTCCGAAGCGCTGCCGAAGTTTTTGGACTTTGTGGGCGACCGCCCGCTGTGCGCGCACAACGCGGATTTTGACGTCGGCTTCATCGCCGCGGCGTGTGACCGGCTGGGCATCGCGTTTGAGCCGACGTATCTCGACACGCTCGTGCTGGCGCAGAACCTCATGCCGGAGCTGAACAAATTCAAGCTCGACATCGTGGCGGGCGCACTGAGCCTGCCGGAATTCAACCATCACCGCGCGTCGGACGACGCCGTCACCTGCGGCCTGCTGCTGGACAGGTTCTTTGGCATGCTGCGCGAGCGCGGCATCGAGCGCCTGCGGGACGTGAACCCGCTGATGGCGACGCTCCGCGCCGGCGGCAAGATCCTCGACCGCCGCGCACGGCACATCATCGTATTCGCGAAAAATTCCATCGGCCTGCGCAACCTCTACCGGCTGGTGTCGCTGGGCAATCTGGAGTATTTCAAGCGCGTGCCCATCATGCCGAAGTCCGAGCTGCTCAAGTGGCGCGAGGGGCTCATCATCGGCTCGGCCTGCGAGGCGGGCGAGCTGTTTCAGGCCGTTGTGGCGCGCAAGAGCTGGGCGGAGCTGCGGCGCATCGCGTCGTTCTACGATTTTCTGGAGATCCAGCCCATCTGCAACAACCGCTTCATGCTCGACAAGGGCATGGCCGAGAGCGAGGACGAGCTGCGCGGCTTCAACCGCACCATCGTAAGGCTCGGCGAGGAGCTGGGCAAGCCCGTCTGCGCCACGGGCGACGTGCACTTCCTCGACCCCGAGGACGAAATTTATCGCCACATCCTGCTGGCGACCAAGCAGATGCCGGACGCCGACCGCCCGCTGCCGCTGTATTTTAAGACAACGGACGAGATGCTGGAGGAATTTTCGTATCTCGGTGCGGAAAAGGCGCACGAGGTCGTGGTGACGAACCCGAACCGCATCGTGGACTGGTGCGACGATGTGCGCCCCGTGCCGCACAACCTGTTTGCACCGAAGATCGAAAACTCGGTGGAGGACCTGCAAAAGCTCGTCTACGGCAAGCTGCAGCGGCTGTATGGCGACGACCCGCCCGAGCTCATCCGCAAGCGTGTGGACACTGAGATGCACGACATCATCTCCTGCCACTACGACGTCATCTATATGTCGGCGCAGAAGCTGGTGCAGAACTCGCTGGAGCACGGCTATCTCGTCGGCTCGCGAGGGTCGGTCGGCTCGTCCATCGTGGCGTTTTTGTCCGGGATCACGGAGGTCAACTCCTTCCCGCCGCATTACCGCTGCCCGCAGTGCCATTTTACAACGTTCGACGTGCCCGACGGCTGCGCCTGCGGCGCCGACTTGCCGGACGCCGTGTGCCCCAGGTGCGGGGCGAAGCTCGATAAAGACGGCTTCAATATCCCGTTTGAGACCTTCCTCGGCTTCGGCGGCGACAAGGTGCCGGATATTGACCTGAACTTCTCGGGCGAATATCAGGCCAAGGCGCACGCCTACTGCGTGGAGATGTTCGGCAAGACCCACGTGTTCCGCGCCGGGACCATCGGCACCGTGGCGGAAAAAACGGCCTACGGCTACGTGAAAAAATACCTTGCCGAGCGCGAGATGACCGTCCCCAAGGCCGAAGAGAACCGGCTGGCCTCCGGCTGCGTGGACGTCAAGCGCACGAGCGGCCAGCACCCCGGCGGCCTGGTCGTCATTCCGCAGGAGAACGAAATTTGGGATTTCTGCCCCGTGCAGCACCCGGCGGACGACAAGGACTCCGAGTGGATCACGACGCATTTTGAATACCACGCCATGGAAGAAAACCTCCTGAAGCTCGATATGCTCGGCCACGATGACCCCACGATGATCCGTATGCTCGAGGATATGACGGGCGTGGACGCGCAGAAGATCCCGCTGGACGATCAGGACACGATGTCCATTTTCACCTCCAGCAAGATCCTCGGCTTTGAGGACGATCCCATCCTCGGGCCGGTCGGCTCCTGCGCCATCCCGGAATTCGGCACGGGCTTTACCCGCGGGATGCTGCAGGAGACGCAGCCGACGAAATTCGACACGCTCATCCGCCTGTCGGGCTTCTCGCACGGCACGGACGTGTGGCTCGGCAACGCGCGCGACCTCATCCTCTCCAAGACCGCCACGGTCGGCGAGGCCATCGGCTGCCGCGACGATATTATGCTCTACCTCATCCGCTGCGGCATGCCCGAAAAGCGGTCATTCAAGATCATGGAGGCCGTGCGAAAGGGCAGGGGACTGCCCGACGGCGCGGAGGAGGAGATGAAGGCCGCCGGTGTGCCGGACTGGTACATCGGCTCATGCAAGAAGATCAAGTACCTCTTCCCGAAGGCGCATGCTACGGCGTATGTGATGATGGCGTTCCGCATCGCGTGGTTCAAGGTGCATGAGCCGCTGGCGTTCTACGCGGCGTATTTCTACCGCCGCAGCCAGAAGGGCGGCTTTGACGCCGCCGTGATGACGCGCGGCATCGACGCCGTGAAGCAGAAGCTCCAGCAGATCAAGGACGACGAGGACGCCACGGCGAAGGACGAGGATCTGCTGACCACGCTCGAGGTGTGCTACGAATTTTACCTGCGCGGCTTTACGTTTGCGCCCATTGACCTCTACCGCTCGCACGCCACAAAATTCCTCATCGAGGACGGGCGGCTGCTGCCGCCTTTCGTGTCGGTGTCGGGTCTGGGCGAGACGGCGGCGTGGGACATCATGGAGGGCCGCAAGGGCAAGCAGTTCATCTCCATCGAGGAGTTCTCCGCCGCCTGCCCCAAGGTGTCCAAGACGCACATCGAAGACCTCAAGCTCGCCGGCGCCTTCGGCGACCTCCCCGAGACGAGCCAGATCACGCTGTTTTGACCTGCATCAAAAAGCTCAAAGACGCCCCGGATGCACAGCATCCGGGGCGTCTTGTATCTGTTTTATGCGTACCAGTTGTTGACCTCTTGCAGGAGTCTGCGGTATTTTTCGAGATTCTCGCGCGTGACGAGCGGCGCGTCGAGGGAGCGGAAGCAGGGGAACTGGTTGCCGCGCAGGATGGCGTCCATCGCGACCACGCCCATCTGTCCTTCCTCATACAGCGGCTGCGCCACGAACGCGTCCAGCTCGCCGTTTTCCACGAGCCGGATACTCTCGTCGCTGTAGTCCGTGCCGACGAGCACCAGATCCTCCCGCCCGGCCAGCTTGATCGCCGCCGCCCAGTTGACGCAGGAGAAGCCCGCCGTGGTGAACGCGCCGACAAGATCCGGCACGTTGCGGATGTAATCGACCAGCATATCGGTGCGGTCGGTCTGCACAAAGTCAAAATCGTGCCGGATGGTGATGTTCGGGCACTTTTCGCGCATCTGCGCGATGAGCTCGCGCGTGATGGACGATTCGAGCATATTGTCGCCGCTCTGCGTGACAACGAGATTGCCGCTGCGGTTTTGCAGGCGGGCGGTGAAGAACTGCGCGACCTCCGCGCCGATTTTCGCGGGGTCCTCCGCGATGCGCGCCTGCTCGCCGAAGCTGCTCATCTCGCGCGTGACGCCGTGCAGCGTGACAACGGGGATGCCGCGCTGCGTAAAGCAGTCGAACGCGCCGGGCTCGGCCAGCCACGAGATGAGGCCGTCGATCTTGTCGTTGGCCAGCTCGCGCATGGTCTTAAAATATTCGGCGTAGTCGTCGCTCTCGATTCCGGCGACCTCCGCCTGATAGCCCAGCTGCTGGATCATGTCCAGAAAGCCCGCACGCACAACGCGCAGCGAGGGGTGGTTCTTGAGATAGAGCATGATGACCAGCTTTTTCTGCGCGGGATTGAATTTCGGCGCGGCGGTGCTGATGCCGTCGCGGACGGGGTTATAGGGGATGAGGACGTCCACATGCTCATCCGACGGGACGGTGTGCAGGATGAGCCGCCGCAGCTCCTCCTCGATGGCGGGGTAGTTGAGCCCCACGTGCGTGAAGGAGAAATTCGGATGCTCCGGGCACACCCCGTCGGAGACGGCGGCCACGGACACATCCTGCGGCACGCGGATGTCGAACGCGCGCAGGCGGTTGACGACCTCGACCGCCGAGCGGTCGGACGTGCAGATGATGGCCGAGATGTTAAAGTCGCGGATAATATCCGGGATGTGCGACCAGATATGCGGGTCGCGCTGCAGATCCATAATGATCTGCGCCGGGTTGAGCGGCAGGTGCATCTCCAAAATCAGCTTTTGAAAGCCGCTGAAGCAGAACAGGTTCTTGGCGGCCTGCAGATCGTCGTTCAGGTAGATAAAGCTGCGGTGGCCCATCTCCGCCAGGCGGCGCGTGAGCGCGTAGACCGCGCCGGAATAGTCGATGCGCACGTTCCAGAACGGCTTGCGGGAGAAATTGCCGTCTACGATCAGCACCTGCGGCACGAGCGGGGCCAGCTCGTCGAGCACGGTGCGCTCCAGCCCGTCAAATGTGACGAGCAGGCTGCACGTGCTCAGCAGCTCCGCCGGATTCTCCAGCAGCTGGCGCTGCGGCAGCACGCGCAGCTCGCTGCCGTTTTCCTGCGTCAGGCGCAGCAGCGCCTTCAAAACCGGCGGCAGCAGCGGCTCGGCCGGGTCGCCGAGCAGCAGCATGATCGTTTTCAGCCGCGCGGCGTGCGCGCGCGAGGGCGGCGTATAGTTCATTTCGCGCACAATATTCAATATGTGTGCGCGCGTCGCTTCCGAGACGCCCTTTCTTCCGTGGATCGCCATGGAGACCGCGGCAGGGGAGACACCGGCGCGCAGCGCGATGTCCCGGTTCGTGATCTTGGGCATGGAGACAGCTCCTTCCTGATGCAGCGTTCCGCCACAGGGGCGCAGCTCGCCCCTATGGGACTACAGCATACTATATTTTTCAGTAAATTTCAATGTTCAGTTCTTTAATTTAGCGGCGCAAAAGGCGCGATGTGCAAAAAATGACGTAAAAATTGTTCGATTATGTACAAGAAATATCAAGATTGCGAAAAAACTAAACAGATTTAATATTAAATTAACATTATTCACAAATTCTGCGTCCTGTTTTTGGATGTCTGCACGATTGCTGATTCAGCTAAATTCTGTTATACTTTAGACATTCAGGAACGGGCATGGCCCGGTCTGATGTCCGAGGATGATCCCGGAGAAAATATTAAGGAGGAAAACCCATGAAAAAGCTGATCGCGCTTCTGCTTGCGGTTCTGATGGTTTTTGCGCTGGTTGCCTGTGCATCCGGTGACAAGACCCCCGCCGCAACGGACTCCCCCGCAACCGAGACACCCGCTGCAACGGAGGACAACGCTCCTTCCACCGACGCTCCCGCTGCGGAAGCTCCCGCCGCCACCGGCGAAGCTCTGAGCGAGGAAGACGCTGAGGCCGCCCGTGAGGCCGGCACACTCGCTTCCGATCCTCTGACCGGCTACGAGTACAGCGATTCCACCAAGACCTGGTACTACAGCAACTACCCCAACTACAAGGACTTCAAGGCTGACGGCGTTGTGAAGGTCGCGTTCGTCTGCAAGTTCTCCGGCGCATGGTTCACGCCGAAGGCCAACTCCCTGGGCGACACCGTGAAGGCTGCCGGCTATGAGTACCTCTACATCGACGCCAACTCCGACGAGCAGGCGTGGCTGGACGGCATCCAGAACATCATCAACCAGGACTTTGACGCGGTCGTTATGACCCCGGTCAACACCGCGCTGCTGCCCGACGCTGTTGCCATGCTGCAGGACGCCGGCATCGCCTACCTGACCACGGACGATCCCGGTGCTGACGCATACGGCTTCTACTCCCCGCACTACGGCCTGGACGACTACTTCCTGCATTACGGCCTTGGCGAGCACGTCGCCAAGAAGATGGAGGAAAGAGGCTTCATGGACGATGTGAAGGAAGACTACAGCAACTTCTACTTCGTTATTCAGGACAGCCCCGCTGTTGAGTCCATCCATCTGAGAAACGTCGCGTTCTACGACGCCATCAAGGCTGCCTATCCCGACATCCCCGACGACCGTGTCGTGTGGCTGGACTGCGGCGGCTCCCTGTCCGACGAAGTCATCGCGAAGTTCTCCTCCACGCTGCAGGCGAACCTCGCCAGCGTTGACAAGTGGCTCATCTCCGCGGGCGGCGCTGACTCCATCGTTCCGACCGTCACCCTCTTCAAAGAGTCCGGCGTCGATCTGAAGAACACCATCATCGCCGACTGCATCTCCACCCCGAACCCGATCGAGCTGATGCTCCAGGATCCCGAAGTTGCTGACTGCTGCTTCGGCGTGGGCCTGGCCTCCGCTCCGTCCGGCGTCGGCATGGGCAACATCATCATCGACCTCGTCGAGAACGGCACGCCGATCCCCGGCTTCACCGGCTATGAGCTGAACGTTGTCGATAAGGATACTGCGCAGCAGTTCTACAACGACGTCTACGCGAGCTGATCGTAAACCGGCATAAAGAGAGACAACTGAGCACCCACCGTGGGGCGGTCTTGCGGGACCGCCCCACTTTCTAAGAGAGGAACGGCCGCCTGAGAGGCGGTGTGAACAGATCACAGACCGCCGCGGCAGGCGGCACGAACTGCGGGGTAAATTATGAGCGAAGAAATTATTTTAAGAGCAGAAAACATCGTAAAATCCTTCTACGGCAACCGCGTGCTCAACGGCGTTGAGATCTCGCTGAAGCCGGGCAAGGTCCATGCGCTTTGCGGCGAGAACGGCGCCGGCAAATCCACGCTCCTGAAGATCATCACCGGCCTTTACACCAAGGACTCCGGCCAGATCTATATGGACGGCAAAGAGATCGAAGTCAATAACGTCGAAACGGCGAGAAAATACGGCATCCACGTGGTGCCGCAGGAAATGCAGATGCTGCGCGAGCTGAGCGTGGCAGAGAATATCTTCCTTGGCAATCAGCCGCGCACCAGGGCCGGTACCGTCGACTGGAAAACGATGTACCGCCGCGCGAATGAAGTCAAATCCATGCTCGGCAAGCCGGGCGAAAAGATCAACGTCCGCACCAAGGCGGGCGATCTCGGCATGGGCGCGTGGCAGCTCATCGAGATCATGCGCGCGTTCACGAGCGACAATCTCCGCGTGATCGCGTTTGACGAGCCGACGTCCTCGCTGTCCGACAGCGAGGTGGAGATCCTTTTCTCCCTGATCCGCGACCTGCGCGCGCGGGGCATCGCCATCGTCTACGTCAGCCACAGAATGAAGGAGATCTTTGAGCTGTGCGACGAGGTCTCCATCTTCCGCGACGGCAACTATGTCGGCACGCGCGCCGTGAAGGACACGACGAACGACGAGCTGGTGTCCATGATGATCGGCCGCGACGTCAACCTCTTCGGCGACCGCGACCATTCGGACGTGCAGGAGGAGGTCGCGCTGCGCGCGACGAACTTCAGCCACGGCAAATTCTATCAGGACATCAATCTGGAGGTCCACAAGGGCGAGATCCTCGGCCTGTACGGTCTGGTCGGCGCGGGGCGCACGGAGTTCGTGCGCGGCCTGTTCGGCGCGGACCCGAAGGACTCCGGCGAGGTCGAGGTGCTGGGCAAAAAGGTCTCGATCAAAACGCCGGGGCAGGCGATCCGCGCGGGCATCGGTCTTGTGACCGAGAACCGCCGCGAGGAGGGCCTGCTGCTGGAAAACTCCCTCAAATGGAACCTGAGCATGACGAACTTCAAGGCGATCATGGACGGGCTGCATAATCTGAGCATGCGCAAGGAAAAGGAATACGCCACGAAGGGCATGCAGATCTTCCGCGTCAAGGCCACGGGCTATGATATGAACGCCGGGGGCCTGTCCGGCGGCAACCAGCAGAAGGTCGTTCTGGCCAAGTGGGTCATGGCGGACTGCGACGTGCTGATCGTCGACGAGCCGACGCGCGGCATCGACGTGGGCGCGAAAGCGGAGGTCTACCGCGCGCTGCACCAGCTGGCCTCGGAGGGCAAGGCGATCATCATGGTCTCCTCCGAGCTGCCGGAGATCATCGGCGTCAGCGACCGGATCCTCGTCATGTGCGAGGGCCGCATCACGGCGGAGCTTCAAAACGAAAACCTGCAGGAAGACGACGTCATCCGCTATGCGTTCTCATCTTAACCGAAGAAGCCTGCAAGACCTGCAAGAAGGGGAGTCAATATGTCTAATGCTAAAATAAACCTTAGAAAAGGGATGAACCGCGACACGCGGCAGAATATCATCGTTTTGGCCGCGCTGATCGTTGTGATGGCGTTTTTTGGGATCCGCTCGCCGTATTTCCTGAAGCCTGCGAACCTCGTTGCGCTGCTGGCGGCGGCGGTGCCGCTGGGCCTGATCGGCATCGCGGAGAGCGTGTGCCTGCTGACGGGCGCGTTTGATATGGCGGTCGGCATGGTCGCCTCGCTCGGCGGTATCATCGTGACGATGCTCATTTCCGAGGCGGGCTGCGCAACGTACGTTGCCTACGCCATCGCGCTCGTGTTCGGTATCCTGTCGGGCCTTGTCGGCGGCCTGTCCGTCGGCTACCTCAAAATGCCGGCGTGGATCGCCACGTTCGCGCTGATGAACATCTGGCGCGGCGTCATCTACATCCTCACGAACGGCGACGCCATCCGCATGACGAAGTTCAAGGAATTCAAGTGGCTCGGCCAGCACAAGATCTTCGGCACGGATGTCACGCCCGCGATCGTGATTTTGATCCTGGCGTTCATCGCCATCTACTTTATCCTGCGCTATACAAAATTCGGCCGTGACCTGCACGTGGTCGGCGGCAACCCCGAAGCGGCGAAGAACGTGGGCCTGCGCGTGGAGCTGTGCCAGACGCTGGCGTTCACGATCAGCGGCTTCCTGTCCGCGCTGGCGGGCGTGCTGTTCGCATCGCGCTCCGGCTCCGGCCAGCCGGTCATCGGTGAAATGTACGCCATGCAGGCGATCGCGGGCGCGGTCGTCGGCGGCACCTCGATGTCGGGCGGCAAGACGAACCCCGCGATGACGTTCGTGGGCATCATGTTCGTCGTCTGCCTGCAGAACGGTCTGACCATGATCCAGGTGCCGGCGTTCTATCAGCATATCGCAACGGGCGCGATCCTGGTGCTGGCGATCCTCGTCCAGACCGAGCGGCCGAAATAAGCGGGGCGGAGGAGAAAGGACAAATGGCTATGAAAAAGAAACTTACCCGCAATCAGATCCAGCCTCTGCTGACGGTCGGCGTTCTGGTTGTGCTGTGCATCATCTTCAGCTTTTCCAATAAGAGCTTCCTGACGGGGCAGAACCTGTTCAGTATCCTCATCACCTCCGTGGTCGTCGGTATGATCGCCATCGGCGAATGTACCTGCATCATGTCCGGCTATTTCGATATGTCGGTCGGCATGATCGCGTCCATGGCGGGCCTTGCGGCGGCGACCGTGATGGGCTCGAGCGGCTCGGTCGTGCTGGCGCTGCTGGCCGGTATTGCAGTCGGCCTTGTGTGCGGCCTGCTGGCGGGCGCGTGCGTGTCCTACCTCGGCATGAACGCGTTCATTACCACGTTTGCGCTGCAGTCGGTCTACCGCGGCATCATCTACATCTTCACCGACGGCTTCCCCATCCCGATGTTCGACGCCAAGTACGCCGACTTCACCAAGTGGGGCCAGATGAAGGTGCTGGGCATCCAGTTCCCGATCATTGCGCTCATCCTGTGCTATGTGCTGGCGGCGCTGTTCCTCAAGTACCGCAAGCTCGGCCGCTGCATCTATCTGGTCGGCGGCAACCCGAAGTGCGCGCATATCTGCGGCATCAGCCTGCACCGCGTGCAGATGTTCGTGTTCCTGCTCTGTGACGTGCTCGCCGCGCTGGCCGGTATGCTCTATGCCAGCCGCATCGGCTCGGCAAACGCGTTCCTCGGCGACACCATCCCGATGGAGGCCATCGCCGCGACGATCGTCGGCGGTACGTCCATGGCGGGCGGCAAGGGCAATCTGGCGCTGACGTTCGTCGGCGTGATGATCGTGTTCGTGGTGAAAAACGGCCTCATTATGATCGGCCTGCCGGATTTCTACCAGTACATCGCCGTGGGTCTCATCTTCTTCCTCGCGGTCATGGTGCAGACCGAGCGCAAAAAGAACTGACAGATCTTCTTTTCGGGCAAAGGGCAAAAAATGCCTATCAAAATGAAAAATTGCCTATTTCCCATCCCGTGAAAACATGACATATTTGGTGTGGGCGGGGCACGGACGTGCCCCGGACCCGCCATTTCAAACGAAAGGATGCTGAAACTATGAATATTCTCGCAGTTGGCGCACATCCCGACGACGTCGAGACCATGTGCGCGGGCACGCTTGCCAAATACGCAGCCCAGGGCCACAAGGTCTTTATCGCCACCGCCACGAACGGCAACATCGGCTCCGCTCATCACACCATGGAGGAGATCGGCCGCATCCGCAAGCAGGAGGCCGCCAATTCCGCCGCCATCATCGGCGCGGAGTACATCTGCCTGGACTATGACGACGAGATGTTCTTTGATGAGGGTCGCGAAACGCGTCTGAAGTTCATCAACCTCGTCCGCCACTGCAAGGCCGACGTCATCTTCACCCACAACCCGCACGACTATAACCCCGATCATATGCTCACCAGCAAGATCATCAACGACATCGCCGTGATGATCCCCATCGCGCACCTCAAGACCGAGGAGCCGCCGTGCGACACCATCCCGTCCATCTGGTACTTTGAGCCCGCGAACTCCATGGGCTTCATCCCCACGGACTATGTGGACATCACCGACTTCTATGAGACGAAGATGAAGATGCTCTCCTGCATGGAGAGCCAGAAGCAGTGGATGGCCGACAACTACAAGGCCCTCGGCGGCGACACCGAGCGGTTCTTTGACACCATCCGCATCACCTCGGAGTTCCGCGGGATGCAGGCGGGCTGCAAGTATGCTGAGGGCTTCGTCCGCGCGCTGGACGGCCACAGAACGCGCTTTACCGAGCGTGTGCTGCCGTAAGTTACGGAAACTAAACTGTTTTAGACAAGTTCGGCACGACCCGGCAGCGTAAAAATCGTTGCGTTTTTCAAAAAGTCTGGTACTATCAAAATAGAATGGGCTGTGCTCTGCACAGTCACAGAAACCTAACTAACTGGGAGGATCATAATTATGGCAGGCGGACCTGGCTCTTATGTATTCGGAGCGGAAGAAAAGAAAGAACTCATGGACGTGATCGAAAGCGGCAACCTGTTCCGCTACGGCACGCCGGGCGTTGACGGCTTCCAGGCGAAGGTGGCAACGTTTGAAAAGGAAATGGCAGAGCGTCTGGGGCATAAGTACGTCGTGGCGACGAGCTCCGGCACGGGCAGTCTCATGTGCTGCCTGGCGGCGCTGGGCATCGGCATGGGCGACGAGGTCATCGTCCCCGGCTATACCTTCATCGCCTCCATCGCGACCATCGCCATGATGAACGCCACGCCGATCCTGGCGGAGGTCGACGAGTCCCTGACCATCGACCCCACGAAGATCGAGGCGCTCATCACCCCCAAGACCAAGGCGATCATGCCGGTGCATATGCTGGGCAATCCCTGCGATATGGACCCGATCATGGCCATCGCGAAGAAGCATGATCTGTTCGTCATCGAGGACTGCTGCCAGGCGGTCGGCGCGAGCTACAAGGGCAAGCGCGTGGGCACCATCGGCGACATGGGCGCCTATTCTCTGAACGTCTTTAAGACCATCACCACCGGTGACGGCGGCTTTGTCGGCACGTCCGACGAAAACCTCTATGAGCGCGCCTTCGGCTTCCACGATCAGGGCCACAAGCCCTCCCGCATGGGCGTTGAGGTCGGCAACCGCTCGATGGTCGGCATGAATATGCGTATGAACGAGCTGGCGGGCGCCGTGGCGCTGGCCCAGGGCCGCAAGCTCGACGGCATCCTCGAGACGCTGCGCGCCAAGAAGAAGGCGCTGAAGGATCAGCTGCAGGGCATCGACGGCCTCGGCTTCCGCAAGATCAACGACGCCGGCGAGTGCGCAACGCTGCTGACGCTCCTGTTCGATACGAAGGAAATGGCCGCGAAGTTCTGCGAAAAGGCCGGTACCGCGCCCATCGCGAAGTCCGGCTGGCATGTTTACAACAACATGGAGCAGATCCTCGACAAGAAGACCTGGACCGACAACCATCCGTTCCACAACTGCGACGCGCACTATGCCAAGCATATGCTGCCGCAGACCGACGACATCCTCGACCGCGCGGTGAACATCTCCGTGGGCGTTGTGGATAAGGGCCTCGGCTCCGGCACCGGCATCAACATCAACTCCACCGACGCGGAGATCGCGCAGGTCGCCAAGAACATCCGCGCCATCATCGAGAGCCTGTAAGGCGGAGGGATCGCTATGCGGAAAATCAAGGCGGCTGTCGTTGGCTGCGGCTCGATCAGCGACATTTACATGAGCAATCTCACCTCCGGCAAGTTCACCGCCATCGACCTCGTCGCGTGCAGCGACCTGATGGTCGACCGCATGAACGCCAGCGCGGAGAAGTTCGGCGTCCGGGCGATGAGCCTGGATGAGATCTGCGCCGATCCCGAGATCGAAATGGTGATCTGCCTGACCACGCCCGCCGCGCACTATCCCATCATCAAGCAGGCGCTGCTGGCCGGCAAGCACGTGTTCTCGGAAAAGATGATCGCCGTCGATCTGTGGCAGGGCAAGGAGCTCGTCGAGCTCGCAAACGCCAAGGGCCTGCATCTGGGCGTCGCGCCCGACACCTTCCTCGGCGCGTCCGTGCAGACGGCCAAGTACATCGTGGAAAAGGGCCTGATCGGCAAGCCCCTGAGCTGCCGCGCGTCCATCTCCCGCGATTACGGCATCTACGCTGAGTTCCTGACGCACCTTGCCAAGAAGGGCGCCGGTATCGGCTTTGACATGGGCGGCTATTATCTCACGGCGCTGGCCGCCATCCTCGGCCCGGTCAAGTCCGTGGCCGCGTTCACCGCGACGAATGACGCGCACCGCGTCAACACCCGCATCGGCGCGCCCGGCTTTGAGAAGGAATACGACATCGAGGTGCCGAACGTTCTCACGGCCACCATGCAGTACGCAAACGGCGTTCTGGGCACGCTGCACATGAACTCCGACTGCATCGAGGACGAGGAGACCTGCCTGAAGATCTACGGCACCGAGGGCATCCTGACCATGGGCGACCCGAACCAGTTCGGCGCGCCGGTGTATCTGCAGAAGCCGCTGAGCGAGCCGGTCGAGTTCCCGTTCACGCACGGCTACAAGGAGAATTCCCGCGGCCTCGGCGCCACGGAGATGGCCTGGTCCATCGCCGCCGGGCGCGACCACCGCGCCAGCAAGGAAATGGCGTATCACGTGTTCGAGACGATGCACGGCATCATGCTCAGCGCCGAAAACGGCACGGTGTATCAGCTCGAGTCCACGTTTGAAACGCCCAAGGCGCTGCCCGCCGGCTATATCAGCGTCGGCGACTGGTCGCGCAAGGAAGAATCCGCGCTGATCTAAACACGATTCAGGCGTCACCGCGCGATCTGAAAAGCGCGGTGATGCCCCATCCAAAAGGAGAACTGTCTATGCGTACCGTACAGTTAGAGCGCCTGCGGCCGGGTGAGATTCTGGCGGAGCGCGCCCGCTGCCCGATCGTCTATCTGCCGCTGGGGCCGCTGGAATGGCACGGCCCGGCGATGCCGCTCGGCACCGACCCGTTTCTGGCGCAGGCGCTTGCGCGCCATGCGGCTGGGCGCACCGGCGGCGTGGTGATGCCCACGCTCTTCCTCGGCACCGAGCGCGAACGCCCGGCGCAGATCCTGAAGGACAAGGGCTTTGAGGACGCCGAGTCGATGTATGTGCTCGGCATGGACGTTCCGAAAAACAGCATGAGGAGCTATTACGCGCGGGAGGATCTGTTCGCCGTGACGGTGCGGGAGCATCTGCGTCTGCTCGTACAGCAGGCATACAAGCTCATCGTCATTGTCAACGGCCACGGCGCGTGGGGCCAGCGTGAACAGCTGGACCGGCTCGCGATCGAATTTTCCAACGAGACGCCGTCGAAGGTCGTCGTCGCGTTCCCCAACGTCGCCCGCGAGGGTGAGGAGCTCGACTTCGGCCACGCCTGCGAGATCGAAACGTCGCTGATGCGGTATGTGGACGATGAAAACGTCGACCTTTCGCAGCTGCCGCCGCGGGTGGAAAAGCTGCGCTACACCGACTGGGGCATTGCCGACGACTGCGTGTTCGAAGGCCATCCCACGCCGGACAAGTGCGTGCGCTTTGACCCGCGCGACGCGACCGTGGAGGCGGGCGAGCGCTACTTTACCGCCGCGCTGGACAATCTCTGCACGCAGGTCGAGGCGGCGTATGCCGCGCTGAAGCGATGAGCGGCACGCAGGGCAGCGCGTCCCGGGACTATGTGCGCTGGGGCGTGCTCGGAAACGCCATGATCGCCCGGGATTTTATGATCCCGGAGCTGCGCGGGTCGGAGCTCTGCCGCGTGACGGCCATCGCCTCGCGCGGGGCACTGCCGGACTCGCTTGCGCCGGAGTGCCGCCGCTACGGCAGCTATGAGGCACTGCTGGCCGACCCCGAGATCGACGCGGTGTATGTCCCGGTGCCGAACGCGCTGCACGCGCAGTGGGCCATCCGCGCCATGCGGCACGGCAAGCACGTTTTGTGCGAAAAGCCCATGGCCTGCACCGCGGCCGACGGCGGCGCCATGCGCCGCGCGGCGGAGGAAAACGGCGTTTTGCTCATGGAAGCCTTCATGTATCGCTGCGGCGAAAAATTCCGCAGGATGATGCAAATCGTTGACAGCGGCGTACTCGGACGCATCCGCAGTATGCAGGGCACGCACGGGTACCCGCTGACATGGAAAAGCCCCGCACGGGAGGACGCGGGGCTTGGCGGCGGCTGTTTATACGACGTCGGCTGCTATGTGGTCGACTGTATGAACGCCGTGATGGCGGCACAGGGTGAGCGGCTTTTACAGGTGGGCGGCTCGCTCGGCTGCCGCGGCGGCGTGGACTGGAACGCGGCGTGCTGGCTGCGCTATGACGGCGGCACGCTCGGCACGCTCAGCAGCTGGTTTAACGCCCAACAGGAGCAGCGCATGGTGCTCGTCGGCGAACGCGGAACGCTCTGCGTGCCGATGCTCTTTGAGCCGGACGCGGGCGAGCTGCTGCTGACGCTGGACGGAAAAACGGAGCGCATCCCGGTCCCCGGCAGCGCGTGCTACCGGCTGGAGGCGGAGGCGATGAGCCGCGCCATCCTGTACGGCGAGTCGCTTCCGATCCGCCTTTTCGAGACCATGCAGAATCTGGACGCGCTGGAGCGTCTGTATGCGGCGGCGGAGCGCTATGCGCTGACAGGGGAACCCGCGTGGCCGCAAACCGAAAATCCATGACCCAGCATAGCGGGGGGCAGGATCGTGCCTGCCGCCCGCTTTCCATTTGATCTTGACCCGGCGTCCGGTGCGCGGCGGCGGACACAGCCTGCGGGTAAACGGAGGAGACTATGATTTTTAAGGACATCAACTGCGGCTATTACGTGCAGCGGCACCCGCTGCAGTATGCGTGCCTGCATGACGAGGTCGCGGCGCTGGCCGATCGCAATCAGATCGTCGCCCGCGCCATCTACAACTATGACAAGGCGTCCGATGCAAACGAGCGCACCCGGCGCTATGCGGCGCAGTCCGGCGGGAAGGAGTATCCCGTTTACCGCCTGATGCCGCCGTGCTACGCGGAGGAGACGTTTACCCGGGAGCAGATGCTCCGCGCCATTGGCGACGAGCACGCGCTGTTCCGCATCCATCCCAGGACCTACGCAGCGCCGCTGCACGTGTGGATGTATGACTGGATGCTGGATGTGCTGACCGAGAGCCGCACACCGCTGCTCGTCTCGCTGCAGGAGCTTGACCTGCGCGACGCGGCGGCCGTGAAGGAGGCCTATCCGCAGCTGCGGCTCATCATCACGAACACGGACCAGTGGCTCAACCGCCAGTATGTCCGCTTCGCGCAGTATTACCCCGAGGTGTATTTTGACACCTGCAATACCATCGAATATTACGGCATCGAGAACATGACGAAGATCCTCGGCGCGGAAAAGTTCCTGTTCGGCAGCTATATGCCGGAGAAGGAGCCGTATGACAAGCTGTTCCAGCTGCTGTACTGCGAGCTGTCGCAGGAGGAGAAGGAGCTCATCGCGCACGGGAATTTTGAACGACTGGTGGAGGAGCGCGGCGTATGACGATCAAAGAAAGTGTTATGAACGGCGTGATCCCGGCAGGGCTTCGCATCGTGGACGCCCACGCCCACCTTGGCGACGGCGAGCAGGGCGGGGCCTACACCTGCACGCTCCCGGTGGACGAGAGCCTGCGCCTGAGCCGCAAGATCGGCATCGGCGCGATCGTGGCCAGCGGGCTGAAGGCGCTGTACGGCAATGTGACGGGCGGCAACGACCGCATGATGGAGTTTACAAAACTCTACCCCGGCTATGTGTTCGCCTCGATCTTTTATGACCCGCACTACCACGACGCGTGCATCGCGCAGCTGGAACAGTACCGCGGTGACGCGGGCTTCGTGGGCGTGAAGATCCACCCGCGCGATACGCAGACGTGCATCGCCACGCGCGACTATGACCGGCTGTATGAATACTGCATCGTGCACGATATTCTCGTCGCGTGCCACACGTGGCAGACGGAGCCCGCCAACGACCCGGCGGACTTTGAGCCGGTGCTGGAGCGCTATCCGGAGCTGAAGCTGCAGCTGTGCCACATGGGCGGCACCTACCGCGGCGTGATGGATTCGCTGCGGCTGGCAAACCGCTTCCCCAACGTCTATCTGGACATCAACGGCTCGCTCTACTCGCAGATCTGGCTGGAGGACCTCGTCGGGCAGGCTCCGCTCGAGCGCTTCGTATTCGGTACCGACCAGACCTTCAACGATCCGCGGATCATGGTCGGCCGCGTGCTGTGCAGCGATCTGGACGACGGCGTGAAGCGCCTGATTTTGAGCGAAAACTTTGAGCGCGCCATCGGGCGCAGGCTGATCCACTGAGTAACCGATGATCCGATCGGCAAGAGCTGTCAGCGAGAGATTTTGGCCCAAATGAAAGTTTGGAAACGCAGGAATACTTTGTGTATTTCAAGTTTTCAAACTGCACAGTTGGGGCAAAAGATCCGCTGACGGCCGCAGGCGATCGGATCAGCGGTTACTCGTGCATCCCCATTTTACTCTGCCCCACGGCAGAGGGAGACGAGAGGAGATACCATGAAACACGAGATCCGAACGGATGAGAGCTTTGGCCGCATCCTGTTTTTGAGCGACGGCAAAACGGAGCTGGGCGCGGCGCTGGACCTTGGCCTGCGCATCGTGCATCTGTCGTGCTGCGGGCTGCCGAACCTGTTTTACCGCCAGCCGGACGACGGCTCGGACGGACTGACCATGCCGGAGG
Source organism: uncultured Oscillospiraceae bacterium (assembly GCA_934631005.1). Lineage (GTDB taxonomy): Bacteria > Bacillota > Clostridia > Oscillospirales > Oscillospiraceae > CAG-170. The sequence goes on along the minus strand of CAKTXA010000001.1, from coordinate 69,295 downwards.
GCTGGCGCATCTTCGGCGGGCACCGCTTCTGGTCGGCGCCCGAGAGCGATAAGAGCTATTACCCCGACCGTGACCCGGTCGACCATACCATCACAGAGACCGGCGCCGAGCTGCGGCAGCGGCTCGACCCGTGGCTGCTGCAGGAAAAGCGCATCCACATCGCCTTCCGGCCCGACGGCGCGATCAGCGTGCGGCATTGCCTGAAAAACTGCGCAGATCGGCCGGTGCGTCTGGCGGCGTGGGGCGTATCCACCACCGCCGCAGGCGGCACGGTGACGATCCCGTTTGCCGGGGTGGAGAACGGCTATAACCCGCAGCGCACCGTCGCCCTCTGGGGCGAGACGAGTCTGGCCGATCCGCGGCTGCACTTTACGCCGGAGGCGCTGACGGCGGAGCATATCCCGATGGATAACTACCTCAAGCTCGGCTTTTACTGCACGGAGGGGCGCATTATCCGGCACAACCTCGGCCAGCGCTTTGAAATCTCCGTCACCGCGCCGCCCATCGAGCGCTGCGCCGACCTCGGCAGCAACATCGAGCTGTACATGAACCGCGACGTGCTGGAGATGGAAACGCTCGGCGAACTGGCCGAACTGCAGCCCGGAGACGAAACGATGCATGAAGAAATCTGGCGCGTGGAAAAATCAGACTAGACATCCGCGGCGCAGCGTGGTACAGTAACATACGAATAAAACAACACAAACGGGAGGAATACCAACATGAGAAAAGGCATTTGCTGCGCCGGCAACATGATCGTGGACGTTACATACCCGATCGAAACGTGGCCGAAGCAGAACGAGCTGACCCACATCACCGAGGGCATCCAGAACTCCACCGGCGGCTCCGTGTGCAACACGATCACGGACCTTGCCCGCCTCGACCCGTCGATGCATTTGGTGGCGTCCGGCTTTGCCGGGCATGATGCCGAGGGCGACTTCATGCTCAAGGAGCTGGGCAAGTACCCCAACATCGACCTTTCGATGGTGCAGCGCAACGGCCGGACATCGTTTACCATCGTGATGAGCAACAACCAGACAAAAGAGCGCACCTTCTTCCAGCACGCGGGCGGCAACGCCCACTACGGCGAGGAGAACATCGACTGGGACAAGCTTGACGTGAACATTTTCCACATTGGTTACATCCTGCTGCTGCCCGCGCTCGATCAGGAGGACAGCGAATACGGCACGAGGATGGCGAGGCTTCTGCACCGGGCGCAGAAGGCCGGGATGAAGACGTCCATCGACGTTGTCTCCGAGTCCGGCAATCGCTTCAAGCGTCTCGTCAGCCCCGCGCTGCGCTATACCGACTACTGCATCATCAACGAGCTCGAGGCCCAGCAGACCACGGGCGTGATGCTGCGCGACGAGAGCGGCAAGCTGCATGTGGAAAACATGAAGCAGGCGCTCACCAAAATGCGCGAGCTGGGCGTTTCCACCTGGGCGGTCATCCACTGCCCGGAGATCGGCTGCGGCATGGATCAGGACGGCAATTACTACGAGGAAAAGAGCCTCAAGCTGCCCAAGGGCTATATTCAGGGCACCGTCGGCGCGGGCGACGCGTTCTGCGCGGGCGTTCTGTACGCAGCCGAGACCGGCAAGACCCTGCCCGAGGCGCTGCGCATCGGCGCGTGCTCCGCGGCGGCGTCGCTGAGCGCGGTGAGCGCGTCCGACGGCGTCAAGACGGCGGCAGAGGTCATGGAACTGTATAACCTGTATAAAGCGGAATAAAGCGGAGGGGCGAGTATTATGAAACAGGCAGTCATGTATGGCGGCGGCAACATCGGCCGCGGGTTTATCGGCGCGCTGCTGAGCCAGTCGGGCTACGAGGTCACGTTCATCGACGTGGCGGAGCCGGTGGTGAACGCGCTGCGTGAAAAGCACGAGTATCCCGTGCGCTATGTCTCCAGCGCCGGACATGAGGACGTCATCATCCGCAATGTCACCGCCGTGAACGGCAACGATCAGGAGGCCGCCTCCGAGGCCATCGCGAACTGCGACATCATGGCCACAGCCGTCGGCGCGCGCATCCTGAAGTTCATCGTGGGCAACATCGTCGCGGGCCTGCGCAAGCGCTGGGCGCGCACCGACAAGCCCCTGAACATCATCATCTGCGAAAACCTGATGGACGCGAACCTGATCGTGGAAAAGATGCTCAAGGAGCTGCTCACCGAGGACGAGCGCAAGATCTTTGACGAGCGCGTGGGTCTGGTCGAGGCGTCGATCGGGCGGATGGTGCCCGTGCAGACGGACGAGATGAAGGACGGCGATCCGATGCGCGTGTGCGTGGAGCGCTACGGCTTCCTGCCCACCGACAAGGCCGCGTTCAAGGGCGAGATCCCCGAAATTAAGAACATGGTGCCGTTTGCGCCGTTCGATTTCTACATCAAGCGCAAGCTCTACATCCACAACATGGGCCACGCCACCTGTGCGTATCTGGGCGATCTGCTGGGGCTGGAGTATATCTACCAGTCCATCGACGTGCCCGAGGTGCGCATCGTGGTGCAGAACGCGATGATCGAGAGCGCCATGGCGCTGCATAAAAAGTATGACGTCGCGCTGGGCGGCATCCTGATGCACATCACCGACCTGCTGCACCGCTTCACCAACGCCGCGCTGAAGGATACCTGCAAGCGTGTCGGCGGCGATCCGGGGCGCAAGCTCTCCCCGGCCGACCGCCTGATCGGCTCGGCGTCGCTGGCGCTGGAGCAGGGCATCACGCCCGCGTACATCGCGCTCGGCGCGGCGGCGGGTCTGCGGCGCTACATTGACGAGGCCGAGGGCATGGAGCAGGGCATGGACGCCGCGAAGAAGGTCCTTGCCGAGGTCTCCAAGCTGAAAGCGGAGGACAAGCTCGCCGGCATGATCCTGGCCATGTACGAGCAGATCCTCACCGGCAAGTCCCTCAAGGAGCTGCTGGCGGCAGCCGATGAGGTGAAGGCTTCGAGCATCCACGACATCATTTGAGACAGTACCGTTTTCCGGGCTGCGCAGGTTTCTGCGCAGCCCGGTTTCTTTTTTTGCGGGAATCTGCTAAAATGGGGGAAAAGGTTGCACGGAGGTAGGGCGCGATGTTTCACATTCTGGTTGTGGATGACGACAAAAACACCCGGCGGCTGATGCGGGCGGTGCTGGAGGCGGACGGCTACACCGTCACCACGGCGGAGGACGGCGTGCGCGCGCTGGCGGAGCTGGACCGGGAGCACGTGGATCTGGTGGTGCTGGATGTGATGATGCCGAACATGGACGGCTACGCCTTCTGCAGCGCCCTGCGCGCGGGGCGGAGCGAGCTGCCGGTCTTGATGGTCTCGGCCAAGCAGCTGCCGGAGGACCGGAAGCAGGGTTTTCTCGCCGGGACGGACGACTACATGACCAAGCCCGTGGACACCGAGGAGATGCTGCTGCGCATCCGCGCGCTGCTGCGCCGCGCGCGCATCGTCAGCGAGCGGCGCATCCAGCTGGGGGACGTGACGCTGGACTATGACGCGCTCAGCGTCAGCCGCCCGGGCGAGACGGTCACGCTGCCGCAGAAGGAATTTCTGCTGCTGTATAAGCTGCTGTCATACCCCGGAAAGATCTTCACCCGCATCCAGCTCATGGATGAGATCTGGGGCGCAGAGTCCGACAGCGGATGGGAGACCGTCACGGTGCACATCGGCAGGCTCCGGCGGCGCTTTGAGAGCTGGGGCGAATTTGAGATCGTCTCGGTGCGGGGACTTGGCTATAAGGCGGTGAAAAACGTATGAATCAGCGGGAATTTGAAGAACGGAAGAACCGCATTGCGCTCACGCTCCTGTCCGGCGGTGCGGTGTTTGCGATTTTGCTTGTCGTGGTGCTGCTGAGCGGGTGCTTTTTGCTGCTGCTGGTGCGCATGGGCTTTCTCAGCCGCACGGCATCCGACCGCGGCGAGCTGTACGCCATCATCGGCCTGATGTTCCTTTTGAGCGCGGGCGTGGGCGGCGTGATGACGTTTTCCATCGTGCGCGTGCTGCTGCGGCCCATCAACAGCATCATCAACGCCATGAACCGTCTGGCGGCGGGCGATTTTCAGACGCGCATCCGCTTCGGCACCATCTTTGCACGCCACCCCACCGTGGTGGAGCTGACCGACAGCTTCAACAAAATGGCCGCCGAGCTGGAGGGGACACAAATTTTGCGTTCGGACTTTATCAACAACTTTTCGCACGAATTCAAAACGCCCATCGTCTCCATCGCGGGCTTTGCACGCCTGTTGCGCCGCGACGATCTGACGCCGCAGGAGCGGGCGGAGTATCTGGACATCATCGAGGCGGAGTCGCTGCGGCTGGCCGAGATGGCGACGAACGTGCTCAATATGACCAAGGTCGAAAATCAGGCGATCCTCACCGACGTGACGCGCTTCAATCTCTCCGAGCAGCTGCGCAACTGCGTGCTGCTGCTCGAGCGCAAATGGTCGCAGAAGGCGCTGGAGCTGAACATCGACATGGGCGAGGTCTTTCTGGACGGCAACGAGGAGCTGCTGCGGCAGGTGTGGGTGAATCTGCTGGATAACGCGGTAAAATTCGCCCCGGTGGGTGCGCGGCTGGATGTGGCCGTGCGCGTCGAGGGCGAGACGGTCGCCGTGATGATCGGCAACACCGGCAGCACCATCCCGCCCGACAAGCAGGAACGCATCTTCGGCAAATTCTATCAGGCCGACGAGTCGCACGCCGCGCACGGCAACGGCATCGGCCTGGCCATCGTCAAATCGGTCACGGAGCTGCACGGCGGGAGCGTGGGCGTGCAGAGCGGGCAGGACTACACGCAGTTCACCGTGCGCCTGCCGGCGCGCCATCCCGACAGCATGTAAGGGGATCAGGTGCTTTACCGAAGCGCCTGGATAAGCTGGGCCTTGCTGACCGGAAAACGCTGAGTTTCGTTTCAGTTTCTTTTTCCGCGGTAGACTGTAGAAAATCGTCAAAGTCTGCCGTTTTGGCTCGCTATACTGGAGGAGAAGCTGTCATGGTGCTCGCGTATGTCGGATATGGGCTGCTTGCGGTCGTTGGGATATATTTGCTGCTGCTGGTGATCGCCGCGCTGACGGCCGACCCGAAAAAAACGTATGAACGCCCGAGCGGCCTGTGCCGTTGGCTGCTGGACTTCTCGGTGCGGCTTCTGATGCTCTTTGGCCGCGTGCGCGTGGAGGTCACGGGTCTTGAGAAGCTGCCGCAGGACGGCCGCTTTCTGCTGGTGAGCAACCACCGCTCCAACTATGACCCCATCGTCCAGCTCGCGTGTATGCAGAAGTACAAGCTGGCGTTCATCTCCAAGCCGGAGAATTTCAAAATTCCGCTCGTCGGGCGCATCCTGCGGCGCTGCTGCTTTTTGCCCATCGACCGGGAAAATCCCCGCAACGCCATCACCACCATCCACGCCGCGGCGCGGCTCATGCAGGAGGACACCGTGTCCGTGGGCGTCTATCCCGAGGGCACGCGCAGCCGCACGGGCGAGCTGCTGCCGTTCCACAGCGGCGTTCTGAAGGCGGCGCAGCAGGCGCACGTGCCGGTGGTCGTCGCGGCCATTCAGGGCGCGGAGAACGTGGGGCATAATTTCCCGCTGCGCAGGACGACCGTCCGGCTGGACATCCTCGAAACGCTCCCGGCGGACTACGTGGCGCACTGCCGCTCGGCCGTCCTCGGCGAGGAGATCCGCGGCACGCTGGAGCGCTACCTCCCCAAGACCGCCCAGCCCTATCCCGTGGCGCATTCGGCGTGATTTGTAAATGAAAAGACCTGTGGCAAACGCCGCAGGTCTTTTATCTGCTGTTTTTTGCCTGCGCCTTGACTTTGCTGTCGGTTTTAGGGTATAATCAAAGCATAATATCGGTCACTATGTGCTCGTGCGGCACGGGGGCTGAATATTCTCTGAGAAAGGATGAAACCTTTATGATTTACACTGCGGAAGTTCAGCATATGTGTCCGGTCGCCAAGGGCGCATATCACGGTCCGGCGCCCATCCCCGAGGAGGGCAAGTGGGTCCAGGCAAAAGAGATCAAGGATATTTCCGGCTTTACGCACGGTGTCGGCTGGTGCGCGCCGCAGCAGGGCGCCTGCAAGCTGTCGCTCAATATCAAGGACGGCGTCATCGAAGAAGCGCTGGTCGAAACGATCGGCTGCTCCGGCATGACCCACTCCGCCGCCATGGCGTCGGAGATCCTCATCGGCAAGACCATCCTCGAGGCGCTCAACACCGACCTCGTCTGTGACGCCATCAACACCGCCATGCGCGAGCTGTTCCTGCAGATCGTCTACGGCCGCAGCCAGTCCGCGTTCTCCGAGGGCGGCCTCGCCGTGGGCGCTTCGATGGAAGACCTCGGCAAGGGCCTGCGCAGCCAGGTCGGCACGATGTTCGCCACCAAGTCCAAGGGCCCGCGCTATCTGGAGATGGCCGAGGGCTACTGCTCCCGCATCGCGCTCAACAAAGACGACGAGATCGTCGGCTATGAGTTCATCAACTTCGGCAAGATGATGGACTTCATCAAGAAGGGCGACGAGCCCGCTGAGGCGCTGAAGAAGGCGACGGGTCACTACGGCCAGTTTGAAAACGCGGCCAAGTACATTGACCCGCGCAAAGAGTAAAGAGGGAGGGTACGACAATGGCTCTGTTTGAAAGTTACGAAAGAAGAATCGACAAAATCAACGCCGTACTCAAGCAGAACGGCATCGACTCCGTGGAGCAGTGCCGCGAGATCTGCAAGGAAAAGGGCTTTGATCCGTACGAGATCGTCAAGGGCATCCAGCCCATCTGCTTTGAAAATGCCTGCTGGGCATACACCGTCGGCGCAGCGCTGGCCATCAAGCGCGGCGTGAAGAGCGCGGCGGAGGCCGCCAGCGTCATCGGCGAAGGTCTGCAGGCCTTCTGCATCGACGGCTCCGTCGCCGACGACCGCAAGGTCGGCCTCGGCCACGGCAACCTCGGCGCGATGCTGCTGAGCGAGGAATCGCAGTGCTTCTGCTTCCTGGCCGGTCACGAGTCCTTTGCCGCCGCGGAAGGCGCCATCGGCATCGTCCGCAACGCCAACAAGGCGCGCAAGACCCCGCTGCGCGTCATCCTCAACGGCCTGGGCAAGGACGCGGCGCAGATCATCTCCCGCATCAACGGCTTCACCTATGTGCAGACACAGTTCGACTATTACACAGGCGAACTGAAGATTGTCCGCGAGATCCGCTACTCCGAGGGCGAGCGCGCGAATGTGCGCTGCTACGGCGCGGACGATGTGCGTGAGGGCGTGGCCATCATGCACAAGGAGGGCGTGGACGTCTCCATCACCGGCAACTCCACCAACCCCACCCGCTTCCAGCATCCGGTCGCGGGCACGTACAAGAAGGAATGCGTCCAGCTGGGCAAGAAGTACTTCTCCGTGGCCTCCGGCGGCGGCACGGGCCGTACCCTGCACCCGGACAACATGGCCGCCGGTCCCGCCTCCTACGGCATGACAGACACCATGGGCCGTATGCACTCCGATGCGCAGTTCGCGGGCTCCTCGTCCGTTCCGGCGCACGTGGAGATGATGGGCTTCCTCGGCATGGGCAACAACCCCATGGTCGGCGCGACCGTGGCAGTGGCTGTTGCCGTTGCGGAGAGCATGAAGTAATCAAGGTTCAAAATACACAGCAGAGCGGCTGAGAGGTCGCTCTGTCTGTATCTTGAAGGGAGAAAATGCAATGCTGGAATATGTAGATCGCCGCGGCACGGGCTGCGAAAAGTGGGACGGACAGGAAAAGACGTTCGGCGAGGGCGGCCTGCTCGGTCTGTGGGTCGCGGATATGGACTTTAAGACCGCTCCGTGCGTGCGGCAGGCGTTGGAAAGGCTGGTCGACGTGGGCGTGTTCGGCTACAATTTTCCCCCGGAGGGCTACTATACCGCCTTTGCCGACTGGCAGTGGGAGCATCACGGCTACGCCGTAGACCGCAAATGGCTGCGCTTTACGCCGGGTGTGGTGACGGGGCTGAATCTGCTCGTGCAGACGCTCACCGAGGTGCAGGACGCCGTCATCATCCTCTCGCCGGTGTATTATCCGTTCGCGAACGCCGTGCGAAATAACGACCGGCGGCTCATCGAGTGCCCGCTTGTGAATAACGGCGGCGCGTATTCGGTCGATTTTGCGCGCTTTGAGCGCGACATCGCAGAAAACGACGTCCGCGCGTTCATCCTCTGCTCGCCGCATAACCCCGTGGGCCGCGTGTGGACAGGCGAGGAGCTGCGGCGGATGCTCGACATTTGCCGGAAACACGACGTGAAGGTCATCGCCGACGAGATCCATAACGACTTCGTCTTTGCCCCGCATACGCACCACTGCGCGGCCGCGGTGGGCAGCTATGACGATATGCTCGTCACGCTCATGGCCCCGAGCAAGACCTTTAACCTCGCGGGCTGCCAGAACGCGTTCGTCATCCTGCCGGATGAGACGCTGCGGCGGCAGTTTGACGCGCTGCAAAAGACGCTCGCGATGACGAGCGGCAATATGTTCGGCTATGTCGCCGCCGAGGCGGCGTACCGCGGCGGCGCGGCGTGGTTTGAAGAGGTGAAGGACACCATCTGGGCGAACTACACCTTTGTGCGGGACGAGTTGGCGGCGCGGCTGCCGAAGGCCGTGGTGACGGAGCTGCAGGGGACGTATCTCATGTGGATCGACTTTGGCGCGTATCTCGCGCCGGGCGAGCTGGAGGACTTCTTCCAGCACCGCTGCCGTCTGGCCGTGGACTACGGCCGCTGGTTCGGCCCCGGCGCCGACACCATGATCCGCCTGAACCTGGCCACGAATCACGACACCGTCCAGAAAGCCGCAGACGCCATCATCCGTGAACTGCGGGCGATGGGAAGAGCATAAAAAATCCCCCCGCCCCCCGGCGGGGGATTTTTTAGGTAAGAGGGAATAGTGAAGAGTGAAGAAGTAGGGCGCGTGCTGCCGAATCCCTGACGCAGGAGCGGGATGGTAGGCACCCCCTTGCCTTCCCCTCGGGGAAGGTGGCGAGCGGAGCGAGCCGGATGAGGGTCGGGGAGCACTTATGGATAGCTTTGCAGTTGTTCCAAAACGCAACTGCTCCCCGACCCTCATCAGTCGCCTGCGGCGACAGCTATCCCTACCCTCTTTGTCCCTTCGGGACATTTCCCCCTGATAGGGAGAATCGGCCCCCAGGGGAAGCTATGGGGTGCCTACGATTCGTCGGTGCGTCGGGGATTCGACAGTGAGTGCGTAGCTATTCACTATTCACTCTTACTTCTTACCTGAATATATTTGTCACTCCCTCCCGTCAGCGGTCATATTCTGGGGGTAGAAATGATCACGTGAGGAGTGGACGCTATGGAACTGGGGCGGACGTTGGGGGCGCTACGGGTCGGGGAGAGCGGCGTGGTGCGGGAGCTGCGGCTGGACGGCGCGATGCGCCGGCGGCTGTTGGAGCTGGGGCTGGTGCCCGGGACACGGGCGGAGTGCCTGCTGCGCGCGCCGTCGGGCAGCCCGGCGGCGTTTGTTGTGCGCGGGGCGGTGATCGCGCTGCGGCAGTGCGACGCCGCGCGCGTGGAGATCGGGTGCGGCCTATGCGGGTGAAGACGCCGGACGCGCTGCCGCGCGTGAAAAAGCTCGACCCAAACGACCGCATTCTGGCGCTCGCCGGCAATCCGAACGTCGGCAAAAGTACGCTCTTTAACGCCCTCACGGGCCTGCACCAGCACACGGGCAACTGGCCGGGCAAGACGGTCGCGCTGGCGCAGGGGCGGTTCGTATACGACGGCTGCGGCTACGTGGTGGCCGACCTGCCGGGGACCTATTCGCTGTGCAGCCGCTCTGAGGAGGAGCGCGTGGCGACGGACTATTTGCGCTCCGGCCGCGCGGACTGCGCGGTGGTGGTGTGCGACGCGACGTGTCTGGCGCGCAGCCTGACGCTGGCACTGCAGGTGCTGGGCATCTGCCGCGAGGTCGTGGTGTGCGTCAATCTGATGGATGAGGCGAAAAAGCGGAACCTGACGGTCGACTGCGCCGCGCTCGAGCGTCTGCTCGGCGTGCCGGTCGTGCCGATGGCGGCGGGTCGCGCGGAGGGACTGGAGATGCTGCGGCGGCGCGTTTGCGGCGTGATCGAGGGCACGGAGCCGCACGCCCCGAGGCCGCCGCAGGCGGATGGGGAGACGGAGGAGGACGCGACCTGCTGCCTCGTCGCGCGCGCGGCGCAGCTGGCGGATGCGGTGACGGCGTCCGCGCCGAGCGCCGCCGAGGCCCGGCAGCGCCGCGCCGACCGGCTGCTGACCGGTAGGCTCGGGTGGCTGGCGCTGGCGGCGATGCTGTTCGGCGTTTTGTGGCTGACCATCCGCGGCGCGAACGTCCCCTCGCAGCTTTTGCAGCGGATGTTCACGGCGCTGGGTGCGCTTTTGCATCGGGCGGCAGAGCGCTGCGGCCTGCCCGCGTTTTTGACCGGCGCGCTGGTGGACGGCGTGTTCGGTACGGTGGGGCAGGTCGTCTCGGTGATGCTGCCGCCGGTGGCGATCTTCTTTCCGCTTTTTACGCTTTTGGAGGATGTGGGGTATCTGCCGCGGCTGGCGTTTTTGACCGACCGCTGCTTTCAGTGCTGCGGCGCGTGCGGCAAGCAGGCGCTCACGACGTGCATGGGCCTCGGCTGCAACGCCGCGGGCGTGGCGGGCTGCCGCATCATCGACTCGCCGCGCGAGCGGCTCATCGGCATCCTGACCAACAGCTTTGTGCCCTGCAACGGGCGCTTCCCGGCGCTGATCGCGCTTTCGTGCATGCTGGCCGGGACGCAGGCGGGCGGGCTGACCGCCGCGGCGCTCCTGACGGGCGCGGTGGCGCTGGGCGTGGGGATGAGTTTGCTTGTTTCGCGCGTTCTCAGCGGGACGCTGCTGCGTGGTGTGCCGAGCGCGTTCGCACTGGAGCTGCCGCCATACCGGCGGCCGCAGGTCGGGCAGGTGATCGTGCGGTCGCTTCTTGACCGGACGGCGCACGTGCTGCTGCGCGCCCTCGCGGTGGCGGCCCCGGCGGGGCTCGCCATCTGGTGCCTTGCCAACATCCGCCCCGGCGGCGTGCCGCTGCTCGCGGCGGCGTCATCGTTTCTGGAGCCGGTGGGCGGCTTTCTCGGCATGAACGGCGCGATGCTGCTGGCATTTTTGCTGGCGCTGCCCGCCAACGAACTGGTGCTGCCGCTGTGCGCGATGATCCTGACGGGCGGCGGCGCGCTCGCGGGCGACGCGCCGGTCACGGCGGCGCTGGCCGCCTGCGGCTGGACGGCGCGGCAGACGCTGTGCACGATGGTCTTTTTCGTGCTCCACTGGCCGTGCAGCACGACGCTGCTGACCATCCGCCGCGAGACGGGGAGCGTCCGCTGGATGCTGCTGGCCGCGCTTTTGCCTGCGGCGGCGGGCGCGATTCTGTGCAGCATCCTGAATGCCATCCTGTAATTTTTCGACCGGCTTGCGGCGCGGCTTGCAAGCCGGTCCCGTATCTGCTACAATAAAGCCAAATCAGGACACGAGGAGGCGGCGGTATGCAGGGCTCGGGCAGGGGCAGGCGCAATCTGTTTTTGCTGGTCATTTTTGCGTCGCTGCTGGCGTTCGTGTGCTTCAACACGGCGCGCGCGATGACGCTGCTCGCGGCCATCCGCGCGGCCTTTTCGCCCGTGGCGCTCGGCTGCGTGCTGGCGTTCGTGATGAACGAGCTGCTAAGGCCCCTCGAACGCCTGTGGGACAGGCTGTTTTCGCCCGCGGCGCGGGCAAAGCGCGCCGTCTGCCTGCTGCTGACGGTGCTCATCACGCTGGGCGTGGTGGCGTTGGTGGTGCTCATCATCCTGCCGGAGCTGGTGCGCACGATGCGCACGCTCGTGGGCTATATCCCGCAGGCGGCGGAGCAGGCCCGCACGTGGCTCGGCGCGGCGGAGGCGTGGCTGCAGGCGCAGGGGTTTGAGCTGACGGCGCTGTCCGACCAGCTGGAGAGCGCCATCTCCAAAGCGGCTTCGTTTTTGATCGCGCAGGGCGGCGCGCTGCTGGGCGCAACGGTCTCGGTGACGAGCTCCGCGATCTCGGCGGTGGTGAACGGCCTGGTGGCGCTGACCGCGGCGGTGTATATTCTGGCGGATAAGGAGCACCTGGGCGCGCAGGGTAAAAAGCTTTTGTGCGCGCTGCTGCCGGAGCGTGCCTTTGCGCGCCTGATGCGGCTGCTCGGGCTGACGCGGCAGACGTTTTCCAGCTTTGTCTCCGGGCAGATGCTGGACGCCAGCATCCTCGGGCTGCTGTGCTTCTGCGGCATGAGCGCGCTTCGAATGCCGTATGCCGCGCCCATCAGCGTGCTCATCGCCTTTACGGCGCTCATCCCGATGTTCGGCTCGCTGCTCGGCACGGCGCTGGGGGCGTTTCTGATCCTGTTCGTCTCGCCCATGCAGGCGGTCTGGTTCGTGGTGTTCATCGTTGTCCTCCAGCAGGTCGACAACAACCTCATCTACCCCCGCGTGGTCGGAAAGTCCGTGGGCCTGCCGGGGCTGTGGGTGCTCATCGCGGTCACGGTGGGCGGCGGCGTGGGCGGCGTGTTCGGCATGGTCGCGAGCGTGCCGACGTGCTCCGTGCTCTATACGCTCGTGCGTGAGGCGGTCGATCGCAAAAATGCAAAGAAAGCCGCCGCGGAAGCGGGCGGCGCGGAATAGAAAAAACTGCCGCCGCGCGGCGCGGATAGCTTTTCCGCGCGCGGCGCAAGCTTTTGGGAGAAGGAGGCGTTCGCATGAAGAAGAAAACGAACCGCGAGCCGAGAGGGCCGCGGCTGAAGGCCGCCATCCGCCGCCGGCCGGCGGTGTTCACGGTGTATCTGGTGCTGCGCCTGATCGTGGTGGCGACGCTGGTCTCGTCCATCGTGCGCGGCGAATATGAAAGCGCGTTCATCTGCCTGCTGGTGCTGGTGCTGTTCCTGCTGCCGCTGTTCATCCAGCAGAACTTCGGCATCGAGCTGCCGTCTACGCTGGAGATCATCATTCTGCTGTTCATCTTTGCGGCGGAGATCCTGGGCGAGCTGGACTGCTATTTCATCACCTTCCCATACTGGGACACGATGCTCCACACGACCACGGGCTTTCTCTGCGCGGCCACGGGCTTTGCGCTCATCGACATCCTCAACCGCAACAGCCGCATCAAATTCACGCTCTCGCCGGTGTATGTGGCGCTGGCGGCATTCTGCTTTTCAATGACGGTGGGCGTGCTGTGGGAGTTTTTTGAGTTTGGAATGGACAGGCTGCTGCACTGGGATATGCAGAAGGACACTGTGGTGCACTCCATCACGTCCGTCATGCTCGACCCCACGAATAAGAATATCCCCGTCACGGTCAGCGGCATCGAGTCCGTGGTGATCAACGGGCAGGACCTCGGCCTCGGCGGGTATCTTGACATCGGCCTGTACGACACGATGGAGGACCTGTTCGTCAACTTCATCGGCGCGGTCGTGTTCAGCGTGATCGGCTATTTCTATATCAAGCGCCGCGGAAAAGGCAAGATCGCAAAAGCCTTCATCCCCACCATCACCGACACCGCCGACACCCCGGAAACGCCGGAGGAAGCGGAATAAAAAGTGACCGCGGCTTTGAATACGTGTAATTCGGTTGTAATTCTTAAAAAAGACTGTTATACTGGAAACAGAAAAGTACGGGGAGGTGACGGGGATGCCATACACGATCGAAGAGCTGCGGCGGATCATTACGCCGATCGCGCAGGCGCACGGGCTGCGCAGCGTCAGCCTGTTCGGTTCATACTCCAAAGGCACTGCACGCCGCGACAGTGACGTGGACCTGAAAATCGAAAAGGGCCGCGTCATGTCCCTGTTCCAGCTCAGCGGATTGCGGCTGGATATGGAGGACGCGCTGAAGGTACCGGTCGATCTCGTCACCAATGATTCCTCCGACCGGGACTTTCTGGACAGGATCGCGAAAGACGAGGTGCTGCTGTATCGAAAATCGTGACCGCCTGATTTTGAACAAGATCATCGGCTATTGCGACCGGGTGCGGGATAATCTGGATCGCTATGAAAGCTCCTATGAAGCCTTTGGGCAGGATCACTTATTTCAGGACGCCTGCTGTATGTGTGTGGTGCAGATCGGCGAGCTGACGGCGCAGCTTTCGGAAGAAGCGAAGCAGCAAAACCGCGCGGTTCCGTGGCGCATGATCAAGGACACGCGCAATTTCTACGTCCACGCCTACGGGGCCATCGACCTGCCCGCGGTCTGGAAAACGCTGTGCGAAGATCTTCCGGAACTGAAAAACGCCTGCCTGCAGATATTGCGGAATACCGAACTGTAAAGAATTCCCGCCAAGGATGCTTTGGCGGGAATTTTTATATCACGAGCTGCGCCGTTTTGCCCGCCGGATTGCTCGCAGGGCGCACTTTCTACTTGCGGGGGTGGGGGAACTGTGGTACTGTAGATATATCAAGGACTGCGATCCTGTATGAAACGTGAGGAGGAGATCCCATGCTGAATAAATTCTGCAAAAAGCCGCTGTATGAGGTGACGCGCACATTGGCGCGGGTCGCTATGGGGGCGGAGCCGGCGGAGCTGGTCATCAAAAACGCGCGCCTGGTCAATGTCTGCACGGCGGAGATCCAGGAGGGCATCGACGTCGCGGTCGCCGCGGGGCGCATCGCGCTCGTGGGCGACGCCGCACACTGCATCGGCCCGGAGACGAAGGTCATCGACGCAAACGGCCAGTACATCGCGCCCGGCTTTATGGACGGTCACATCCACGTGGAGTCGTCCATGATCACTGTGGGCGAATATGCCCGGGCGGTCGTCCCGTGCGGCACAACGGGCATTTTCATGGATCCGCACGAGATCTGCAACGTCTGCGGCAAGGACGGCGTGCGGCTGATGATCGAGGACGCGAAGCGCGCCCCGCTCAAGGCGATGTCCAACGCGCCGTCGTGCGTGCCCGCGGTGGCGGGCTTTGAGGATACCGGCGCGGCCATCGGTGCGGACGACATTCGCGAGATGATGACGTGGGACGGCATCATGGGCCTTGGCGAGATGATGAGCTTCCCGAACGTGATCGGCGCGGAGGAGCATATCCACGCCGAGCTTGCCGAGACGTTAAAGTCCGACAACATCATCACCGGCCACTTCTCCATCCCCGATACCGGCGCGGCGCTGAACGCGTACATCGCCTCCGGCATCCGCTGCTGCCACGAGTCGACCCGCGCGGAGGACGCGCTGGAGAAGATGCGGCACGGGATGTATGCGCTGCTGCGCTACGGCAGCGCGTGGCACGATATGCCGGTCATCATCCGCGCCGTGCTGGACAATAAGATCGACGACCGCTTTGCCTGCCTCATCTCCGACGATACGCACCCCGACACGCTCATTCAGGACGGCCATCTCGACCATATCGTCCGCTGCGCGATCAAAGAGGGGCTCGACCCCGTCAAGGCGATCCAGTATGTGACGATCAACGTGGCCACGTGCTTCCGCATGGATCACGAGATGGGCAGCATCACGCCCGGCAAGTGCGCGGACATCGTGTTCTTTGACGACCTTCGCGACATCCGCATCACCCGCACGATCATCGACGGCGACGTCGTGGCCGAAAACGGCCGGATGTGCGTAGACATCGCCCCGGCGAGCTTTCCCGAGAGCGTCTGCCACACGATGCACGTCGGCCATCCGATCACGGCCGAGAGCTTCCGCATCGCCGCGCCCGCAGGCGCGGGCAGCACGGTCAAAACGCGCGTCATCGAGATCATCCCCAACCGTGTGGGCAACTACGAGCGGGTGGTGGAGCTGCCGGTCGCGGACGGCTTTGTGCAGCCGGACGCCGGGCAGGATATTATGAAAATGGTCGTTTTTGAGCGCCACCATGCCACGGGCACGAAGGGCATGGGCTTCCTGAAGGGCTTCGGCTTCAAAAAGGGCGCGATGGCGCAGACGGTCTCGCACGATGCGCACAATCTGCTCGTGGCGGGCACGAACGACGAGGATATGGCGCTGGCGGCCAATACGCTCATCGAGTGCGGCGGCGGCCTGTGCGCCGTGGCGGACGGGAAGGTGCTGGCCGTGGTGCCGCTGCCCATCGCAGGGCTGATGAACGACCTGCCGGTGCAGGAGATGGCGGAGAAGGTGGCAAAGCTCGACGCGGCGTGGAAGCAGATGGGCTGCGTCATCAATTCGCCGTATATGACCATGGCGCTGGTGCCGCTGGCGTGCCTGCCCGAGCTGCGCCTGACGAACCGCGGCCTGGTCGACTGCCGCACATTCCAGTTTGTCCCGCTGTTTGCGGAGAAATAAACGGTTTTTGTGGAGAAAGAGTATGTGCAGACCCAATCGTGTTTATAAGCTGATCCTGCTGATCGCCCTGTGCGCCGCGCTGACCGCTGCGGCCGCCGCAGTGTCCCCGGCCGCACAGGCCGAAGCCGTCGCTGCGGCGCAGAGCACCGGGATCGTTGCCTCGGGGACCTGCGGCGAAAATTTGACGTGGTCGCTGAACAGCACCGGCGTGCTGGAGATCAGCGGCAGCGGGGAAATGGAAAATTATACAATTAACTACGCAGGCTCGACCACCGCGCCCTGGAAAAATTATGCTTCCTCTATCCGCAGTGTGGTGTTTGCCTACGGCGTTAGCTCCATCGGGCGGCATGCATTTTATAAATTCCAAGATCTGAAGTCGATAAGATTTGCGAATGAGAGCTTCTCCCGCTTGACTACGATCGGGGAGGGCGCGTTCGAATGCACCGGCCTGACAGGCACACTTTCGCTCCCGGATAAGGTGACAGTCATTGAAGGCGCGGCGTTCTCCGAGTGCGGCGATCTGACACGGCTCAGTCTCCCTTCCGGCTTGATCAGTATTGGTTCCGGTGCATTCTGCCGCTGCACAGGTCTGACAGGCGACCTTGCGTTCCCCAGTGACCTGGAGTCGATCGGTGATCGTGCCTTTCTAAGCTGCTACAACATGACAGGCCCGCTCACCTTTCCTGCAAGCCTGACCTTTATCGGGTCCGATGCGTTTAAGGATTGCTCCGGCTTTGGCAGGCTCGCCTTCTTTGAGGGGAATGCGCCGTCCGCGACTACGACTTCCCTGAGAAACGGCACCCGCGTATATTATCGCCCCGAAGCCAGCGGCTGGAAAAACAGCAGTGCGTATGACAGCACAACAGAAACCTGGAATGGATACCCGCTGAATGTTTGGAACCGTGATGACGCGCTGGCATCCGGCACTTGCGGGGAGGGCCTGACATGGTCGCTGTCAGCAGACGGCGTGCTCACCGTCAGCGGCAGCGGTCGGATGAAAGACTATTCAAGAACAAATGATCGCACCACCATGACAGCGCCCTGGAGCGACTTTTCAGGCGCGATCCGTAAAGTGATCGTCGAGCCCGGCGTAACATCCATTGGGGAATGCGCGTTCTATAACTGTAAAAGCATTACCGACATATCATTGCCGGACGGGCTGACCGGCATCGGGTTCGAGGCATTCTACGGCTGTACCGCGTTGGCCGGCGACCTCATTTTCCCGGACAGTCTGACCAGCATCGGCAGCGCCGCATTCTATGACTGCACGGGCCTGACGGGGACGCTTATTTTCCCCGCGAGCTTGACTGAGATCCTGCCAAGTGCATTTCTCGGCTGCACAGGTCTTGACAAGCTTGTCCTCTTCCTGGGGAACGCGCCGCAAGAGACAGAGCAAGTTTTTGTGAGCGGCACAACGGTGTACTATAGATCCGGAACGAGCGGCTGGCCGAGCGACGGCGGGTGGTGGTGCGATTATCCGCTGAAAGAGGTGCCGGGCGATACCGTAGCGATCGGCCTTTGCGATGCAGAGGAGGGCGGAGAGGATCTGATCTGGAGACTGGGGCAAGATGGAACGCTCACCGTCAGCGGCAGCGGCGCAATGGCGGATTACAGCGGAACAACGGCAACACCGTGGAGCCGATATTCAGGTTCCATTTATAAGGTCAAAGTTGAATCCGGCGTTACCTCCATCGGCAGCCATGCTTTCGATGGCTTTGCAGCAATGACCAATGTGTCCTTGCCGGACGGTCTGACCAGTATCGGATATGCTGCGTTCGAAAACTGTACGGCCCTGACCGGCGAGCTGTCACTTCCAAAGAGCCTGACCAGTATCGGTATCCGGGCATTTATGAATTGCACGGCCCTCAGTGGGGAGCTGGTGATCCCGGACGGCGTTCGCACGATCGCGGAGGAGTCGTTCCGCGGCTGCAGCGGACTTACCGATACGCTGCGCATTCCGTCTGGGGTATCTGAGATCAGATTGGGCGCTTTTATGGGCTGTACCGGCTTGTCAAAATTGATATTGCCGGATACGATCAACACGATCAGAGATCACGCGTTTTACGAATGTACGGGTCTGTCTGAATTGATCCTTCCGCGGCCCCTTTTCAGTGCAACGATTGAGGAAGCGGCGTTTTTTGGCTGTACCGGCTTGCGCGGAACGCTCACGATCCCGAAAAATGTCTGCCTGCAAGGCGGTGCTTTTGCCGGATGCACCGGGATCACAGCTTTTGCAGCGGAGGACTATTATTCTGTCGATGACAGCGGCGCGCTTTACGAAGACAGCACGCTGTGCGCGTTTCCTGCCGGAGCTCCGCTGGAAACCTACACGGTTCGAGACGGTACAAGCATCATTGGCAAAAGCGCGTTCAGCGGCTGCTGCGATCTCGATACAGTGATCGTTCCTGCAACGGTTCAGAGGATCGACGAGAACGCATTTAGGCATATGCTGCAGCTGAAGTCTGTCTACTTTTATGGTGATTTTCCGCAGACACGTTCCACGTATTTCCCCCAAAATGAAGGCTCCCGCTTGAAAATCTGCTACATGGAAAATACCGATGGCTGGACGGAAGCAAACTGGCCTTCGCAGTATTTTGAGCTGATCAAATGGGACCTGCATCGGGCCATCGGTGTGGCGCTGGACGCCCAGACGCTGACGCTGGAGCCCGGCGAATCTCAGAAGCTGACCGCCACGGTGCTGGCCCTGGCTGAAGCGGAGAAGACCGCTGTCACCTGGGCCTCTGCGGATGTGGATGTTGCAGAGGTGTCTGCGGATGGGACGGTCCTTGGCAAGAAGGCCGGGACGACGACCATCACCGCCACGACCGACGACGGCGGCTTTACGGCAAGCTGCACCGTTACGGTCAAGGCGGTCGTGACCGTTTCGCTTGGCGGCAGCGGGCAGGCGGCACTCTCTGCCTGCCATCCGATGACGGGGCAGATCTATATCGTGTCTTATACCAGCGAAGGCCGTATGCTGGGCGTTTCGATCCAGGACGCGGCAAGCGCGCTTAATGCCTCGCCGGTCTCCGGCGCGGCCTGCGTCAAGCTCCTATGGCTGGATGACGGCCGCCCGGTCTGCGCCGCGCAGCGAGTTCCTCTGTAACGCATATCTGAGATGTTTCCTGTTTGACGGCTATACAGTAAATGATCCAGCCCCCTCCGGCTCGGCCGGAGGGGGCTGCTTTTTGTTTTTGGGGCTTGACAGGTGGGAGAAAGTGTGTATAATGTGACTAACGAATGTTAGTTAGCGAGGTATTGGGATGAAGCAGGAGGATACGAAGCAGAAAATTCTGGACAAGGCGCTGGAGCTGTTTGCGGAGCAGGGGTATGACGCGGTGAGCGTGGGCCAGATCGCAGAGGCGGTGGGCGTCAAGGCCCCGTCGCTCTACAACCACTTTCCGAGCAAGCGGGCGATCTTTGACGCCCTTGTGGCGTCCACGGCGGCGCGGTACGAGGCGGATACCGATCGGATCGACATCCATGTGCAGAATGCGCAGCGGGACATTCCGGTTTTTACGGAGATCAGCGCCGAGGGGCTGTTTGAAAAGGTGCGGCAGATCTTCGAATACTCGCTGCATGACCCGGTCATCAGCCGCTTCCGGCGGATGATGACCATCGAGCAGTTCCGCTCGCCGGAGCTGGCGGCGCTGTATTCCAAACGATATGTGGAGCGCATTTTGCGCTATCACGCAGGCATTTTCCGCGCGCTGATCGCGGCGGGCGAGATCACGGCGGAGGACCCGGACGCGCTGGCGATGCTGTATGTTGCGCCGGTGCTGACGCTCATCGGCGTCTGCGACCGCCAGCCGGAGCGGGAGGGCGAATGCCTGCAGCAGCTCCAAAAGCACGTGTCGCTCTTTTTTGGCATGGTCCACCGCGGGGATGCTCGGAGGGGCGGTGCCATATGAACCGGACGCAGCCGAAAACGCTGACGCAGAAGCTGGGGCTGCTCGGCATTGTCAGCTTTCTCTCCTACGCCGCGGCGGTCATATTTGCGCCGCTGGCCTATCCGGGCTACCGCTGGATGGCGCAGGCCGTCAGCGATCTGAGCGCGGCCGACGCGCCGTCACTCGCGCTGTGGAACCGGCTCAGCGCGCTGTATAATACGTGCGAGATCGTCTGCGTGACCGCCGTGTGCATCGGCATCCAGGGGCAGAAAACGCGCCTGCTGCGCACGGGCATTTCTCTGTTCGCTGCGATGGAGTGGATCTCGGCGGTCGGGTATCGGATGTTCCCGCTCAGCAGCAGCGGCTACGCGGGCACGTTTCAGGACGGGATGCACATGGCCGTCACCGCGCTGGTGGTGGGGCTTTCCATCGTGTCGCTGACGGTCATTATCATCGCCGGAGCCAAGGACAGAGACTGCCGCTCTTACGGCGTTTGCGCCGCCGTCGCGCTTGGCATGATGCTCGTCGGCGCGGTCGGGATGCAGCTCGTCCCGGCGGCGTATTTCGGCGTGGTGGAGCGCTTCAGCGTCTTTGCCGCCACAGGCTTCAACGCCGCGCTGGGCATCCAACTGTTCCGCACGGAGCGCAGGAGCGCATCAGTCCGGTAAAGACAAAATGGAAACGTATTGGAGTGTGTTGCATGAAGCCGATTATGATAGACCCGAAAACAAGCAGCCGGGCGGAGGCGTATGAACTCTGGATGGACGCGCCGAACCCCATGGTGACGTTCTTCACAACGCTGGACGTCACGCCGCTGCTGCGGATGAGCCGCAGGCGCGGCTATAAGTTCAATATGCTGCTGTGCTGGTGCGTCGGCAAGGCGGCAAGCGAGATCAAGGAGTTCTACACGCTCCCCGTGGGGCGCGAGCTGCTGCAGTATGACAGCATCGCAGTCAATGCCATCGTGAAAAACGGGATCTGCGAGGTCAGCTCCTGCGACGTGCCGTTTTCAAACGATCTTGCGCACTTTAACGCCGACTATCTCCGCCTGACGCACGCGGTCACGGCGCACTGCGAAAATCACGACCTGCCGGACAGCATGGTCATCGGCACGTCCGCCATTGTGGACGCCGAGATCGACGGCGCGGTCGGTATGAACAGCGGCATTTTCAACAATCCCTTTCTCATCTGGGGCAAATATCACAGGGGACTGTTCAGGACGACGCTGAAGCTGTCGTTTCAGTTCCACCACACCCAGATGGACGGCGCGCACGCCGGGCGTTTTCTGCAGCTGCTGCAGGAGGCGATCCGGCACATCGCATGGGCGTGAGATCGCGGCGCCGGCGCGTGCGGAATAGACCGGCGACGGTATAAAACGGCCCCCTCCGGTTTCTCGGAGGGGGCCGTGCTTTATGCGAGAGATTTAAGAGCGCTCAGGCGGTCGAGGGCGGCGTTCAGGGTCTCGTCTTTCTTGGCAAAGTGCAGGCGGACGATGTGGTTCACGTCCTCCTGGAAGAACGAGCTGCCCGGCACGCACGCAACGCCGACCTTCTGCGCCATCTCCAGGCAGAAGTCCACGTCGGACTGGCCCTTTTTCATATAGGGCGCGATGTCGGCGAGGACGAAATACGTGCCCTCCGGGTCGGTGAACGGGATGCCGAGCGCGCGCATCCCGCCGGTGAACAGCTGCTTCATATGCGCGTAATGCGCGGCAAAGTCGGCGTAGTAGCTGTCCGGGAAGTCAAGGCCCACAACGGCGGCCTCCATGAGCGGCGCGGGCGCGCCGACGGTGTTGAAGTCGTGGTACTGCTTGATGCGGTCCATGATCGGCTGCGGCGCGATGGCATAGCCCAGCCGCCAGCCGGTGACGGAATAGGTCTTGGACAGCGACGAGCAGCTGACCGTGCGCTCCCACATCCTGGGCAGGCTGTTCATGTAGATGTGCTTGTGGCCCTCGTAGACGATGTGCTCATACACCTCGTCCATAATGCAGTAGACGTCATAGCGGATGCACAGCTCGGCGATGAGCTTCAGCTCGTCCAGCGTAAAGACCTTGCCGCTGGGGTTGGAGGGGTTGCAGATGAGGATGGCCTTGGGATGCTGGCGGAACGCGTCCTCCAGCCGCTCGGGGTCAAACCGGAACGTGGGCGGCACGAGCGGGACGAACACGGGCTCACAGTCGGCCATGAGCGTCTGCGCGCGGTAATTTTCAAAATACGGCGAGAACATCACGATCTTGTCGCCGGGGTTCGTGAGGGCAAAGAGCGTATCGACCATGGCCTCGGTCGAGCCGATGGTGACGACCATCTCGGTCTCGGGGTCGAGCGTGCGGCCCATAAAGCGGCCGCATTTGCGCGCGAGCGCCTGCCGGAAGTTGGGCGCGCCCATGGTGATGGGGTACTGGTGCGGGCCGATCGGGCTCAGCTCCGCCAGACGGTCCGTCATGGCCTTGGGCGGGTCAAAATCGGGAAAGCCCTGCGCGAGATTGATCGCGCCGCAGGACAGACTGACGCGCGTCATGCGGCGGATCACGGAATCGGTAAAATGTTGGCTGCGTCGGCTCAGCGGCTGCATATGGATCGCCCCTTCTGGAATTAAGTTGCAGATACTTTAGCGCTTTCAGGCGGTAAAGTCAATCGTCAAAAAATACAAAAATCCATGCTGCAAACACAAACGCTTACAGCATGGCGCTGTTATCCAGACAACTCTCCAGCGTCAGGCCGGGGAGTGGGGTATAGTCCTGCACCGGCAGGCGCTCCGCGTAGCGGGGCAGGAGCGTCTCCGGCGCGGCGATGAGGGCGAGCTTCTGCGCCCGCGGGAGCGATTTGATGAGCGCCTCGAGCGAGGCCGCGGCGCTGCGCGTTTCGGTGCGCCAGACGGCCTCCAGCGCCGTGACCGGGCGGCTGCGCGTATACTTGGCGCAGGCGGCGGCGCGCTCCACGTGCTCGCGCATCCGGCGGCAGAGGTATTTGGCAAGGCCGGTATACAGGCTGCCGTCGCGGCAGCGGACGACGTAGACGTAGTACATTACGAGAGCCTTGCCGCGAGGGCGTTTGAAAGGGCGGCGAAGGCGGGGATGTCCAGCGTTTCGCCGCGGACGGTGGGCGCAAAGCCGCACGACTCGATGAGCTCCGCCAGCTCGGCCTTTGGCAGCTCGGGGAATCCGGCGGCAAGGGCGTTCAGGAGCGTTTTGCGCCGCTGCGCAAAGCTCGCCCGCACCACGCGGAAAAAGAGCTTCTCATCCGCGACCGGGCACGGCGGCGCGGGGCGCACGGGGAGCGTCAGCACGGCGGACGTGACCTTGGGCTGCGGGATAAAGCACGACGGCGGCACGTCAAACAGCAGCCGCGGCTCGGCGTAGTACTGGCAGAACACCGAAAACGCGCCGTATTCGCTTTTGCCCGCCGGGGCGCAGATGCGCTGCGCGACCTCCTTCTGCACCATGACGGTGACGGAGGAGAAGCTGCGGCTCTCCAGCAGCGCGGCGAGGATGGGCGTGGTGATGTAATAGGGGAGATTGGCGCACGCCATCGGGCGCAGGCCGGGGAATTCCTCGCGCACGAGCGCGGGGATGTCGGTCTTGAGGATGTCGCGGAACAGGATCTCCAGATTCTCGCAGCCCGCCATCGTCTCGGCCAGCAGCGGCTGGAGGGAGGTATCGACCTCAACGGCCACGACCTTTTTGGCCCGGCGGCAGAGCTGCTTTGTGAGCGGGCCGATGCCGGGGCCGACCTCCAGCACGCCGCAGGTCTCATCCACACCCGCTTCGTCCGCGATGCGCTCCGGCACCCACGCGGCGGTGAGGAAATTCTGCCCCTTGGCCTTGGAAAAATGGAACCCGTGCCGCGCGAGCAGGGCCTTTATCTCGGTGATGTTACAAAGATCCATAAAAAATCCGCCTTTCCTCTGCCATTGTAGCAGACAAAAGGCGGATTTTCAATCCAAAGTCAATTTGTTTCCGATGCGCTGACGTAAACGCTCACGGGCTGCGCGCCCCACTGGATACATTCGTCGTAGGAATCCGCGCCCTTATAGATGTCGATGACGTAGGGGTGGGCCATCATGTTCGAGCCCGTATCCTCGGCGTAGAAATCGCCGACGAGCGTGCCGTCCTGCAAAAACAGCCAGACGTGCGTGCCGTAGGGGATCATCGACGGGTTCACGGCCAGCGTGCGGTTCACGGTGGTATATGTACCGGTGGCGGTCGTGCCGGTCGTGCAGTAGGCGGTGGCGGTAAAGTAGTCGACCAGCACCAGATCGTCCGGTACGGCGGGTTCAGCTTCGGCCTCAGCCTCGGCGGCTTCGGCTTCGGCGTTTGCCGCCATCTGCCGCAGATCCTCCTCCGAGATGGGCAGCGGCTGCGCGGGCTGGGCCAGCACGGTCGCGGGGAAGGTCGTTTCCTCCTGTACGGCGAGCAGTTCGACCTCCATGGCGGGCTCAGCGGCCCTGGCCGGGGCGCTCTGCACGGCGGCCGCGCCGGCTGCGGCGGGCGCCGGCGTCACCACGTCGGGCTGGTTGCCGACGGCGACGACGATGCTGCTGGAGATGATGCAGATGCACAGCAGCACGGCGGTGGCGGCAGCCGGAAGAAGCGGGCGGATTTTTCGATCAGACTTCATCATCGGGAAGCCTCCTTTCCTGGATACAGCAACCGATCGGGTCGGTTACAAATATGTAACAGTTATATGCGAATCACCGCATGATATGAATTATAACTATTTTGCGTGAAAAGTCAAGAACTTTATGCTGTAACGCGAAAATGCGACAACTTTTTCTGAAAATCCAAAATTTTTACGCGCGTAAAAAGGAACAAATTTGGCGGATAATGTGATAAATTATCGAATAAAATGGAACAAAAAATAACAAAATAGTTAAAAATAAAAATCACAGCAGAAAAATTGACAGAATGGCCGCCGCGTGGTATAGTAGGGGCGATAAAAGCGCTGAAAAAGATACGCCTCCGCATCCGCAGCGCCGCAGAGAGGGCTTTATCCGGTGAAAAAAGCCTGACGTCTGCCGCGGAGGTACCCCTTTTGAGCTGCGCCGCCGAACGAAGAGTAAGCGGCGCCGGGTTCTCCCGTTACCGGGATCACGAGCGACGGACCAGGTCCGTAAGCAGGGTGGAACCGTGGAGCGTTCTGCTTCACCCCTGATCTTTTTCGGGGGTGGAGCAGTTTTTGTTTTGCCCCAAACAAATAAGGAGGCAGTAGATCATGTCCGAAAACAACGAATTCTCTTTTGAAAACGAGCAGTACCGCCGCACATACTGGCACACCTGCTCCCACGTGCTGGCGCAGGCCGTCAAGCGCCTGCACCCCGAGGTCAAGCTCGCCATCGGCCCGTCGATCGACAACGGCTTCTACTATGACTTTGACGCGCCGTTTGCCTTTACGCCGGAGATCATGGAAGAGCTGGAAGCCGAAATGCGCAAGATCTGCAAGGAAAAGCTGAAGCTCGAACGCTTTGAGCTGCCGCGCGCGGAAGCTATCAAATATATGGAGGACAAGGGCGAGCCGTATAAGGTCGAGCTCATCAACGACCTGCCCGAGGATGCGCACATCTCCTTCTACACGCAGGGCGAGTTCACCGACCTCTGCGCCGGCCCGCATCTGGACTCCACCGGCCGCATCAAGGGCAACGCCATCAAGCTCACCGCGTGCAACGCCGCCTACTGGCGCGGCGACTCCAACCGCGAGACGCTGCAGCGTATCTACGGCGTCGCCTTCCCGAAAAAGGAGGAGCTGGACGAGTATCTGGCCCGCATCGAAGAGGCCAAGAAGCGCGACCACCGCAAGCTCGGCAAGGAGCTGGGCCTGTTCATGCTGACCGAGGAAGGCCCCGGCTTCCCGTTCTTCCTGCCGAAGGGCATGGTGCTCAAGAACACCCTGATCGACTACTGGCGTCAGGTGCATAAGCGCTACGGCTATGTGGAGATCTCCACGCCGATGATCCTCAACCGCCGCCTGTGGGAGCGCTCCGGCCACTGGGATCACTACAAGCAGAATATGTACACCACCGTCATCGACGGTGAGGACTATGCCGTCAAGCCCATGAACTGCCCGGGCGGCATGATCGTGTACGCCAGCGAGCCGCACTCCTACCGCGACCTGCCGCTGCGCGTGGGCGAGCTGGGTCTGGTGCACCGGCATGAGCTGTCCGGCGCGCTGCACGGCCTGTTCCGCGTGCGCTGCTTCACGCAGGACGACGCGCACATCTTTATGACCTGGGATCAGATGAAGGACGAGATCAAGAACGTCGTAAAGCTGTTTGACGAGGTCTATTCCACGTTCGGCCTGACGTATCAGATCGAACTGTCCACCATGCCGGACGATCACATCGGCGACGAGAAGGACTGGCGCTTTGCCGAGGAAACGCTGGCCGCCGCCATCACCGAGATGGGCAAGGAGTATATCGTGAACGCCGGTGACGGCGCGTTCTACGGCCCGAAGCTCGACTTCCATCTGGCCGACTCTCTGGGCCGGACCTGGCAGTGCGGCACGATCCAGCTGGATATGCAGCTGCCGGAGCGGTTTGAGCTGGAGTATATCGGCGAGGACGGCCAGAAGCATCGCCCGGTGATGATCCACCGCGTGGTGCTCGGTTCCATCGAGCGGTTCATCGGCGTCATCACCGAGCACTTTGCCGGCGCGTTCCCGACGTGGCTCAGCCCGGTGCAGGTCAAGATCCTGCCCGTGACCGACCGCGCGAACGAGTACGCCGCCAAGCTTTCCGCCCAGCTCGACGCGCAGGGCTACCGTGTGGAGGTGGACGCGCGCAATGAGAAGATCGGCAAGAAGATCCGCGAGGCGCAGCTGGAAAAGGTGCCGTATATGCTGATCGTGGGCGACCGCGATATGGAAAACGGCACGGTCTCCCCGCGTCACCGCACCGAGGGCGACCTCGGCGCCATGACCGCCGAAGCCTTCACCGCCATCCTCAAAGAGGACGTCGACAACAAGCTCCGCAAGTAAAAAAGAACACCCCCGCCCGCCGGTCAAACCCGGCGGGCGGGGGGCCTTTTTGCGCAAAAAATCCCCCGGGTGCGGAGACTGGACCGCACCCGGGGGGCTTTCTTTTTTACTTGCTCTTTTTGACGGCGACGGTGCGGATGATGAGGAGGGTGGCGACCATGAGGGCGATGCCGATGGGCAGGCAGATGAGCCAGTTGCGGATGAAGCCTGCGATGATGTACGCCACGAACGAGACCGCCGCGGCGGTGATGGCGTAGGGCAGCTGCGTGGTGACGTGGTCGATGTGCACGCACTGCGCGCCCGCCGAGGCCATGATAGTGGTGTCGGAGATGGGGGAGCAGTGGTCGCCGCAGACCGCGCCCGCCATGCAGGCGGAGATGGAGACGATCATCAGCTCATTCGAGAGGTTGCCGTCAAAGACGTTGACAACGATCGGGATGAGGATGCCGAACGTGCCCCACGACGTGCCGGTGGCAAAGCTCAAGCCGCAGCCGATGAGGAAGATGATGGCGGGCAGGAGCGACATGAAGCTGCCGGCCGAGCCGCGCACGATCGCCGCGACGTACTGCTGCGCGCCGAGCGAGTCGGTCATGGCCTTGAGCGTCCACGCAAACGTCAAAATCAGGATGGCGGGCACCATGGACTTGAAGCCCTCGGGGATGGCGTCCATGCACTCAGTGAAGGTCATCACGCGCGTTGCGAGGAAGAAGACGATGGTGAGGATCATGGCGATGACGGAGCCGTAGACCAGGCCGACCGATGCGTCGGAGCCGGAGAAGGCGTCCACGAACGAAGCGCCGTCAAAGAAGCCGCCGGTGTAGATCATGCCGATGACGCAGCAGACGATGAGCACGATGATCGGGAACACGAGATGGATGACGCGGCCGTTGGGGTTGCCCTCTTCGTTCGGCTGCTTCTCCGCGCCCGTGATGCTCGCCTTGACGCGGTTTTCCTCGTTTTTGTTGAGATAGTCGCTCATCTCATACATCCGCATGGGGCCGTAATCGAACTTCGCAAACGACAGCGTGAGCATCATCACGATGGTCAGCAGCGCGTAGAAGTTATACGGAATGGCGCGGATGAACAGCTCCAGACCGTTCGCGCCCTCCACAAAGCCGGTGACAGCCGCCGCCCACGACGAGATCGGGGCGATGATGCACACGGGCGCAGCCGTGGCGTCGATGAGGTAGGCCAGCTTCGGCCGGGAGATGCCGTGCTTGTCGGTGACCGGGCGCATGACGGAGCCGACGGTCAGGCAGTTAAAGTAGTCGTCGATGAAAATGAGAACGCCGAGGGCGATGGTGGCCAGCTGCGCGCCGAGCTTCGTCTTGACGTGCTTGACCGACCAGCGGCCAAACGCCGCCGAGCCGCCCGCGCGGTTCATCATCACGACCATCGCGCCGAGGATGACCAGGAAGATCAGGATGCCGACGTTCCAGGTATCGGCCAGCGACGTGCCGATCATGCCGTCGACAAACACGTGCTCAAACGTGCCGACGAGGTTAAAGTTGGAATACAGCAGGCCGCCGATGAGGATGCCGATGAACAGCGACGAGTAGACCTCCTTGGTCAGCAGCGCCAGCGCGATGGCGATGATGGGCGGCATGAGCGCCCAGAAGGTGCTGTACACGTGGCTGGCGGCTTCGACCGTGCCCGCGCCGCCGCAGGTGGCGCAGACGTGTTCTTCCTCCGCGCCGGTGTCATAATCGGCGACGGTCACGACGCCCGCGCCCTCACACTCCGGGCAGTCCTGCAGGCGGCTGACGCCGCGGGTGCTGACGGCGGCGTAGACCATCAGCGCCAGAATGAGCGCGATCACGATGGCCGTGACGAGCGCGCTGTTCCGCTTTTTCTGTTCCATGTTCTCTCTCCTTACAAAATAAAAAAGTTGCGTCATGGCAGCGGCATGACGCAACATAAAAGACTTATGCTTCGTACATGACAGCTCTCCACGGTTTCGTGACAGTCCGGCAGATATTCTCTGCCGTCCCAGGAGCGGCGCCCCGGCAGGGCGGTCGTTCCTTCGGCGAAGTCCCCTTTCCGCTCCCCGGTGCCGCCGGGCGCGCGAGCGTACTGATGTCCTTCGCGACCTCTATCATAACGCGTTTATTATACACGCCCCGCGGGCTGTGTCAATGCTTTTTCGCAAAAAAATGCAGTTTTTGGGGTTTGTGACCGATTTTTGCTATCCAACATAAGATGACACGGGAGGGAATGCCTATGTTTGAATATTATTTTACGTTCCGCGCGGTGACGCCCGCCCAGAGCGCGCGGCACGTTTTGCATACAGGCGGCGTGGCCGCCGTGCTCGGGCGTGCGCCGCGGCAGCTTTCGATGCAGGGCTGCGGATATGTGCTGCGCGTGGCGCCGCAGGCCGGGCTGCGTGCGCTGGGGCTGCTGCGCACGGCGCATATGCCGTTTGTGCATATGTATCGTGTGTACGGCAGCGGCGCGGTGGAGGAGGTGGCGGTGTGATCTATTTTGACGCCGCCGCGACCTCCATGCCGAAGCCGCCGGCGGTGTATACGCGGGCGCTCGTGGCCATGCGTGCGTTCGCGAGCCCCGGCCGGGGCGGGCACCGCGCCGCCATGCGCGCGGCCGAGGCGGTATATGCCTGCCGCGAGACGGCGGGGGCGCTGTTTGACGCGCAGCCGGAGCAGGTGGTGTTCACGATGAACGCCACGCACGGGCTGAATATCGCCATCAAAACGCTGCTGCGCGCGGGGGACGAGGCGGTCGTCTCCGGCTTTGAGCACAACGCCGTGACGCGGCCGCTGCACAAGCTCGGCGTGCGCACGGTCATTGCGGGGCGGCGGCTGTTTGACCCGGAGGACACGCTGCGGGCCTTTGACCGCGCGATCACCGAAAAGACCCGCGCCGCTATCTGCACGCACGTGTCGAACGTGTTCGGCTATATCCTGCCGGTGGAAAAAATCGCGGCGCTGTGCCGGGAACGCGGCGTGCCGCTCATCCTCGACGCGTCGCAGTCGGCGGGCATTTTGCCCGTCTCGCTGCAAAAGCTCGGCGCGGCGTTCATCGCCATGCCGGGGCACAAGGGACTCTACGGCCCGCAGGGGACGGGCATTCTGCTGTGCGGCCGGATGCCGGAGAGCCTGCTTGAGGGCGGGACGGGGAGCTTGTCTGCGCTTGCGCAGATGCCGGACTTTCTGCCGGACGGCGCGGAGGCGGGCACGCAGAACGTGACGGGCATCCACGCCCTCTCGGCGGGGCTGGAGTTCATCCGCAGCCGCGGCGAGCGGGCAATCTTTGACCACGAGGTGCGCCTGCGGCAGCTGCTGGCCGCGGCGCTGCGGGAGCTTCCCGGAGCACAGGTCTGGGAGGGCGCGCCGCAGACGGGCGTTCTGTCGGTCAGTCTCCGGAACGAGGACTGCGAGCAGACGGCGCAGCGGCTGGCGGAGCACGACATTGCCGTGCGCGCGGGGCTGCACTGCGCGCCGCTGGCGCACGAGAGCGCCGGGACGCTGGAGACGGGCACGGTGCGCTTCAGCTTCAGCGCCTTCAACACCGAGCGGCAGGTGCTGAAGGCCGCCGAAGTGCTCCGGATGCGCTAGCACACAGAAATTCTCCGGCGAGACTTGCGCGGGGACGCAATTTGCGGTATAATAGCCTACGATTATAAGTATAACCATCAGTACGCACGAGTCCCGGTTCAGGAGTGTTGCTATGTCTGCTGTTGAGAATTTCTTTCAGAGCCTGTTTTACAGCATCCCATCCATCACGATCACGGATATTCTGGATATTCTGGTCGTTGCATTTTTAGTTTACAAGCTGCTGCGCCTTTTGCAGAGCACGAACGCCGCGCGCGCGCTGCGCAGCATTCTGGCGCTGCTCGTTTTCACGTGGGTGACGGAGCTTCTGCATATGTATGCGCTGCACTGGATCCTCAGCCGCATCCTTGAGGTCGGCCTGATCGCGCTGGTCATCGTGTTCCAGCCGGAGCTGCGCCGCGCGCTGGAGCGCATCGGCAGCCGCACGAGTTTGCAGGTGTTCGGAAAGCCGCTGGCCGTGAGCGCCGAGGCCGCGGCCATCAGCGCGACCGTGGCCGCGTGCGAGGTGATGTCGCGGCAGAAGATCGGCGTGCTGCTGGCGTTTGAGCGCAACGTGTCGCTGGAGGAGTATTTCAAAACCGGCACGATCGTGGACGCGCGCGTGTCGGAGCAGCTGCTGCGCAACCTCTTTTTCCCCAAGGCGGCGCTGCATGACGGCGCGGCCATCATCCGCGGCGGGCGCGTCGCGGCGGCGGGCTGCGTGATGCCGCTGTCGGAAAATACGCATCTTTCGGCCGATCTCGGCACGCGCCACCGCGCGGGCGTCGGCACGAGCGAGGCGTCCGACGCGGTGGTGGTCATCGTCTCGGAGGAGACGGGCACCATCTCCGTGGCCATCGGCGGGATGCTCAAGCGGCACCTTGCGCCGCAGACGCTGGAAAAGCTGCTGCAGAACGAGCTGCTGCCGAAGGAGGACGAGCGCGACCGCAATCTGCTGACGCGGCTGAAAAACGAACTGAGCAGGAGGGCCGGCCGGCATGAAGGACAGTAAGATCATCTCATTCATCGCGGCGCTCATCGTGGCCATCGGCCTGTGGATCTATGTGGTCACGGTCGTGAACCCCGACGGCGAAACGCTCATCTCCGACATCCCCGTCGTCTTTTCCGGCGAGGAGGTCTTGCAGGAGGATCAGAACCTCATCATCGCCGACGGGCGCGACGCGTCCGTTTCGGTGCAGTTTTCGGGCAAAAATACGGAGCTGAAAAAGCTTTTGCAGGCGCGCAGTGAAATTTCCGCCGTGGTGGATGTGACGAATGTGCGCAGCGCCAAGGAGTATACGCTCACCTATGACGTGAGCCTGCCGAGCGGCGTGAGCGAATCGGAGATCACCATTTCCGACCGCCGCCCCGCGCGTATCACGTTCAGCGTCGAGCGCCTGGTCACGCGCCAGATCCCGGTGAAGGGCGACTTCTCGGGGCTGGAGGTCGCGGACGGGTATATGCTGGAGAGCACGACGTTCGACTTTGACACCGTGACCGTCAAGGGCCCCGAGCAGGAGGTCTCGGCGATCGAAACGGCGCTCGTCACCGTGGCGCGGACGAATCTCAACCGCTCGTTCGTGCAGGACGTGCCCTACACGCTCGTGGACGCCGACGGCAACGCCGTGGATATGACGAATCTCACCACCGACACCGACACGCTGGAGCTGTCGGCCAGCGTGGTGATGTATAAGGAAGTGCCGCTGGATGTGACGTTCATCAACGGCGGCGGCGCGACGGAATCCGATGTGACGTACACCATCACGCCCGAGACCGTCACGCTGTCGGGCGACGCGACGATCCTGGACTCGGTCAACAAGATCGTGCTGGGCAACATCGACCTGTCCACCACGCCCAACAGTAAGGACTTCCCCATGAGCATTCTCCTGCCGGACGGCGTGAAGAACGTCAGCGGCGAGGAGGAGGCCACGGTCAGCGTGCGCATCAAAAACCGCGAAACGGCGGTCGTGCGCGCGACGAATATCACCTTTATCAACACCGACGAGCGGCTGGACTACAGCAGCGTGACGCAGCTCATCCAGGTCACCGTGCGCGCGAGCGCGGCGGAGATCGAAAAGATCTCCACCAATAACCTCCGCGTGGTGGCGGATATGGCGGACTTTACGCAGGTCGGCAAGGTCAACGTACCGGTCGAAATTTACGTGGACGGCTATGCCGACGCCGGCGTTGTGGGCGAATATTCCGTGGTGGTGTCCATCACGGAGAAGGAATGATCCAGAGAGACGGAGGAGAGGACTTTGATCAGAAGTATGACCGGCTATGGCCGGGCGGTGCAGACCATTGACGGACGGGAGATCACGGTGGAGCTGCGCTCGGTCAACAACCGCTATCTTGACTGCACGGTCAAGCTGCCGCGGATGTTCAGCTTTGCGGAGGACGGCGTGAAGAGCCGCGTGAAGGCGGCGGTCAGCCGCGGCAAGGTGGATGTTTACATCGGCGTGAACACCGCGCAGGCGGCGGACGTGCAGGTGGCCGTCAACCGCCCGGTGCTCGAGGGGTATCTGGCCGCGCTGCGGCAGATCGGGGCGGACTACGGCGTGCGCGACGACGTGACTGTCATGTCGCTCTCTCGGCTGCCGGACGTGTTCTCCGTGGAAAAAACGGAGGAGGATGAGCAGAAGCTCACGCAGGACATCCTCAGCGTCGCCGACGAGGCGATCGCCCGCTATAACGCCATGCGCGAGACCGAGGGCGCGGCGCTGGAGGCAGACCTCCGCAGCCGGGCGCAGACGATCTTGGAGCGCGTGGCGATCGTGGAGCAGCGCAGCCCGGAGACCGTGGCCGAGTACCGCGAACGCCTGCGCCAGAAGATGCAGGAGGTGCTGCAGAACACGGCCATCGACGAGGGGCGCATTTTGCAGGAGGCCGCCATCTATGCCGACCGCATCGCGGTGGACGAGGAGACCGTCCGCCTGCGCAGCCATCTGGCGCAGCTGGGCGATATGCTCACAAAGGGCGGCGCCATCGGCCGCAAGCTGGACTTTTTGCTGCAGGAGCTCAACCGCGAGACGAACACCATCGGCTCGAAGTGCAACGATCTGGAGCTGTCGAACGTTGTGGTGGATATGAAGGCGGAGCTGGAAAAGATCCGCGAGCAGACGCAGAACATCGAGTGAGCGGAGGACGGAATGAAACTGCTGAGTATTGGCTTTGGGAGCGCTGTATCCGCCGCGCGGGTGCTGGCGCTCGTCAGCCCGGAATCCGCGCCCATCAAGCGCGTGGTGCAGGAGGCGCGCGAGCGGGGGATGCTCATTGACGCATCCTACGGCCGCCGCACGAAAACGGTGCTTTTGATGGACACCGACCATGTGATCCTCTCGGCCGTCGCGCCGAAGGTGCTCTCGGAGCGGATGGACGGCGAATTCATCGCCGCGGACGAACAGGAGGCGCTGGGATGAAGGGAAAACTGTTCGTGCTGTCCGGCCCGTCCGGCGTGGGGAAAAATACCATCCTCAACCGCGTGATCGCGGCGTCGGATCATGTGCGCTACTCCGTTTCGGCGACGTCGCGCGAGAGCCGCCCCGGCGAGGTGGACGGCAGCAGCTACTATTTTGTCTCCCGCGCGCGCTTTGAGGAGATGATCGCGCAGGACGAGCTGCTGGAATACGCCGAATATGTCGGCAATTACTACGGCACGCCCCTCGCGCCCATCCGCGAAGCGCTGGAGCAGGGGCTGGATATTGTGATGGACGTCGAGGTCATCGGCGCGAAAAAGATCAAATCGCGCGTGCCGGACGCGGTGCTCGTATTTGTGGCGGCGTCGTCGCTGGACGCCGTGCGCCAGCGCCTGATCGCCCGGGGCGACGTGTCGCCGCAGGCGATGGAGGAGCGCCTTGCCCGCGCCGTCTGGGAATGCAGCCAGGCGGAGGGCTATGACTACATCGTCCTCAACGACGATGTGGAGCAGGCCGTGCGCGAGCTGCGCGCGATCATGGTCGCGGAAAAATGTAAAACTGTGGAGCGTTTCCACTTACTCAAGGAGGAATTCTAATGCTGTATCCCGCTATGTCTACGCTGCTCACGCATGTGAACAGCCGCTATCTTCTCGTGAACGTCGTGGCGCGCCGCGCGCGGCAGCTGTCGATCGAGGCGGAGCTGACGCATGAGCCGCTGGAGGACAAGCCCGTCACCATCGCCATCCGCGAGGTCGCCGACGGGAAGCTCACGGCGGAGCTGAAGGAGCAATACCGCCGCTGAGCAAAAACCGGCAAGACAAGGCGCAGGCAGCATTCTGCCTACGCCTTGAAAGCATTTGGGAGGATCGGGCATGATCGCAAAAATCGCCGTTTCTGCCGCCTGCTTTTCCATCGACAAGCCCTATACCTATAAAATTCCGGGCACGCTGGAGCTGGCGGCGGGGATGCGCGTGATCGTGCCGTTCGGCCGCGGCAACCGCCGCTGCGAGGGCATCGTGCTGGAGCTCTGCGAGGGCGACGAGACATCGCTCAAATGCGTGGAGCGGGCGCTGGACGCCGCGCCGGTCTTAAACGCGCGGCAGCTGCGCCTGGCGGCGTTTCTGCGCGAGCGGTATTTCTGCACGTTCTATGACGCGGCGCACGCAATTTTGCCCGTGGGGCTGTGGTTTCGCACCATGCAGACCTACACCGTCCGGCGCGACGGCGGCGACTGGCATACGCTCACGGCGCGAAACGAAGCTGCCGCGGCGGTGATGCAGGCGCTGGAGGATCGCGGCGGCTGCACGGACCTGGCCGCGCTGCGCGCGCAGTTTCCGGATGAGGACAGTCTGCAGGCCGCGCTGCGGTATCTGCTGGCGCGGCGGCTGATCGAGGAAAACGTCGATATGACGCAGCGCGCGGGCGAAAAGACCGAAAAAATGGCGCGGCTGGCCGTGCCGGCGGAGGACGCGCTGGCGTTCGCCGCGCGGAAGCAGAAGTCCGCGCCGCTGCAAAAGACGGCGCTGGAGCTGCTGTGCGTGGTGGGCAGCGCGTCGTGCCGCGAGCTGCTGTATCTCTCCGGCGCGTCGATGACCACACTGCGCAGGCTGGAGAAACTGGAGCTGATCGAGCTGTACACCCGCGAGGTGCATCGCGGCGGGCCGAGAAGCCCGGCGGAGCCGGCGGGCGAGCCGGTACTCAGCGCGGCGCAGCAGGCCGTTTTTGACGCGCTGCGGGCGCAGATGGAGAGTCAAAAGCCCGGCGCGGCGCTGCTGCACGGCGTGACCGGCAGCGGCAAAACGCTAGTTTACATAAAACTTATCTACGCGGCGCGTGCCGCCGGGCGGGACGCCATTCTGCTCGTGCCCGAGATCGCGCTGACGCCGCAGCTTCTGGGAAGGCTCCGCGCCCACTTCGGGAACGATGTGGCCGTGCTGCACAGCAGCCTGCGCGTGGGCGAGCGCTATGACGAATGGCGGCGCATCGCCGCGGGCGGGGCGCACATCGTGGTGGGCACGCGCTCGGCGGTGTTCGCGCCGCTGGAAAACCTCGGCCTCGTCGTGGTGGACGAGGAGCAGGAGCATTCCTATAAATCCGAAAACACCCCGCGCTACCACGCCCGCGAGGTCGCGTTTTACCGCGGTGCGCAGGAGGGGGCGCTGGTGCTGCTCGGCTCTGCGACGCCGTCGGTGGAGAGTATGTACCGGGCCAAAAGCGGGCTATACTCCCTGTACCGCCTGACGGAGCGGTATAACGGCCGCGGCCTGCCGCGCGTGGAGCTGGCCGATATGAAAGAGGAGATCCGCGCGGGAAACCCCGGCGCGATCAGCGCGCCGCTGCTGGAGCGGCTGCGGCAGAACGTGCAGGCCGGGCGGCAGTCGATCCTGTTTCTCAACCGGCGCGGCAACAGCCGGTGCCTGGTGTGCGTAGAGTGCGGGGAGGCCCCGGGCTGCCCGCGGTGCAGCGTGAGTTTGACGTATCACTCCGCCAACGACCGCCTGATGTGCCACTACTGCGGCCATTCGCAGGCCGTTCCGGCGCGGTGCCCGTCGTGCGGCGGGCCGCTGAAGGCGGTGGGCTTCGGCACGCAGAGGGTGGAGCAGGAGCTGCACGAACTGCTGCCGGACGTGCCCGTTTTGCGCATGGACGCCGACACGGTGCGCGCGTCGAACGATCACGAGGCTATTTTATCGCGCTTTGTGCGGGAAAAAATACCCATCCTCCTGGGCACGCAGATGGTGGCCAAGGGGCTGAATTTTGAAAATGTGACGCTGGTGGGCGTGCTGGACGCCGATCTTTCGCTGTATTTTGGCAGCTTCCGCGCCGCGGAGACGACGTTTTCGCTCGTCACGCAGGTCGTGGGGCGTGCCGGGCGGGGGCAGAGCGCGGGCACGGCGCTCATCCAGACGAT
This sequence comes from uncultured Oscillospiraceae bacterium, assembly GCA_934631005.1. Lineage (GTDB taxonomy): Bacteria > Bacillota > Clostridia > Oscillospirales > Oscillospiraceae > CAG-170. Next base: position 32,291 of record CAKTXA010000001.1, on the reverse strand, counting down.
GACGCCGGATCACCCGGTGCTGCGGCTGGCGGCGGAGCAGGACTATGACGCATTTTACGACATGGAGATCGGGCTGCGCACGCTGCGGCGCTTTCCGCCGCTGCGCGATGTGTTCACCGTGACGGCCGCCTGCCTGCATGAGGACCGGCTCGTCCGCAGCGCGGCGACGCTGCGGCAGGCCATCGCGGGCAATCTCGCCGCGATGGGGCTGACGGATGCCGACCTGTTCGGCCCCGCGCCCGCGCCGGTGGCGAAGGTGAACTGCGTGTACCGCTATCAGCTCAGCCTGTGCTGCAAAAATACGAAGGCGGTGCGGCAGATGCTGGCCTTTGTGCTGCGGCAGTTCGCAAAAGACCCGAAAAACCGGGGCGTGAGCGCCTTTATTGATGTAAATTCTTATGATTGAGAGGATAAATACAGATGGCTCTGCGGAATATCGTCACCGTGGGTGACCCAGTTTTGACCAAGACCTGCCGCCCGGTCGTGAAATTTGACGACCGGCTGGCGGAGCTGATCGAGGATATGAAGGAGACGATGCAGCACGCGAACGGCGTGGGCCTTGCCGCGCCGCAGGTGGGCGTGCTGCGCCGGATCGTGGTGGTGGACGCCGGGGACGAGATCGTGGAGCTGGTGAACCCCGAGATCGTGTCGAAAAGCGAAGAAGAGCAGACCGGCGTGGAGGGCTGTTTGAGCCTGCCGGGCGAATACGGCATCGTCACGCGGCCGATGTATGTGACCGTGCGCGCGCAGGACCGGCACGGCGACTGGTATGAGTACGACGGCGAGGAGCTCGTGGCGCGCTGCTTCTGCCACGAGCTCGACCATCTCGACGGGCATATGTACACCGAGATCGCCGAAAAGATGCTCACGCCGGAGGAGCTGGAGCAGCTCGCGGCGGAGTCGGACGATTACGAAGTCGAGATCGAGGAAGATGCCAGATGAGAATCGTATATATGGGCACGCCGGATATTGCCCGCGTGTGCCTCGAGCGGCTGTATGACAGCGGCGCGTGCGAGATCGCGGCGGTGTATACCAAGCCCGATATGCCGAAAAACCGGGGAATGAAGCTGACGCAGTCGCCGGTGAAGGAATTTGCGCTGGCGCACGGTCTGCCGGTCGTGCAGCCGGAGACGTTCCGCGACGACGCGGCCGTTGCGCAGCTGCGCGCGCTCGCGCCGGAGCTGATCGTGGTGGTGGCCTACGGCAAAATTCTGCCGCAGCGCGTGCTGGACATCCCGAAATACGGCTGCATCAACATGCACGCGAGCATCCTGCCGGAGCTGCGCGGCGCGGGGCCGGTGCAGTGGTCGATCCTGAAGCACTGTGCCCAGACGGGCGTGAGCGCGATGTATCTGACCGCCGGGATGGACGAGGGCGACGTCATTGAGATCCGCAAAACGCCCATCGACCCCATGGAGACCTCGGAGGAGCTGATGGCGCGGCTGGCGGACATCGCCGCCGGTCTCGCGTGCGACACCGTGCGCGCCATCGAGCGCGGCACTGCGCGGCGCATGCCGCAGGACGCATCCAAGGCGACGTATGCGCCGATGCTGGATAAGTCCATGTCGCCCATCGACTGGGCGCAGCCGGCGCAGTGGGTCATCGACCAGGTGCGCGGGCTCATCCCGTGGCCGGTGGCCACGGCGTGCCTTGCGGGCACGGCGTTCAAAATTTTCCGCGCAGAAAAGACGGATCAGACGACCGAAAAGGCCCCCGGCACGGTGCTAGGGCTGGATAAAAAGGGCCTGCTCGTCGCGTGCGGCGAGGGGGGCGTTCTGCGCGTGACGCAGCTGCAGGCGCAGGGCGGCAGGCGGATGGCGGCGGCGGATTATTTCCGCGGGCATCCGCTGGAGGTGTAAATGGCGGGCGCGCGCACCACGGCGCTCAGCGCCCTCATCGCCACGCGGCGGCAGGGGGCGTGGTCGGACGGCGTGCTCAAGCAGTACATCGCGCGCGACGGCTTAAGCCGCCGCGACGCGGCGCTGGCGAGCCAGTTGTGCTACGGCGTGCTGCAGAACCGGGCGCTGCTGGAGTTTTCCATCGCGCAGGCGCTCACCGGAAAATTCAAAGATTTGCAGCCCGTGGTGGCGGATATTCTGCTGCTGGGGGCGTATCAGGTGCTGCTGCTCGAGCGCGTGCCGGACGCCGCCGCCGTGAACGAAGCGGTGGAGCAGTGCAAGCGCTATGGAAACCGCCGCGCGGCGGGGCTGGTGAACGGCGTGCTGCGCACGCTCTCGCGGCAGAAGGGCACGCTCCGCCAGCCGGAGGACCTTGAGACGAAATACAGCCACCCGGCGGAGCTGGTGGCGCTTTTGCGCGGGAGCCTGCCGGAGGGGACGCTGGAGGCGTTTTTGGCGGCGGACAACGCGCCCACGCCGATGACGCTGCAGTATAACCCCCTCAAAACGCAGCCGCAGGCCGTGTGGGACGAGCTGACGGCGGCGGGCGTGCAGCTCACGCCGCATCCGTGGCTGCCGGGGTGCATGCTCGCATCTCACGCGGGCGATCTGACGCAGCTGCCCACGTTTTGCGGCGGGCGCGTCTACGTGCAGGACGCGGCGGCGGCGCTGGCGGCGCGGTGCGCCGGGGCAGAGCCCGGGATGCGCGTGCTGGATGTGTGCGCCGCGCCGGGCGGCAAGAGCTTTGCGATGGCCATGCGGATGGAAAACCGCGGTATGCTTACCTCGTGCGACATCCACCCGCACAAGATCGCGCTCATCGAAAAGGGCGCGGCGCGGCTCGGCATCGAAAATCTTCACGTGCGCGTGCAGGACGCGTCGGCGCGGTGTGAGGCGTTCGTGGGGCAGATGGATGTGGTGGTGGCGGATGTGCCGTGCTCCGGGCTCGGCGTGATCCGCAAAAAGCCGGACATCCGCTATAAGGAGCTTGCGCCGCTCGAGCGCCTGCCGCAGGTGCAGCGGGCGATTTTGGAGAACGTTTCGGCGTATGTAAAGCCCGGCGGCGTGCTGCTTTACAGCACGTGCACGGTGCTGCGGCGGGAAAACGAGGCGGTGGCGCAGGCGTTTTTGCAGGCGCATCCGGAATTTTCCGCCGAACCGCTGGAGCTTCCGGACGGGCTGCGGGTCACAGATCCGCGCTTTGTGACGCTGCTGCCGGGGCAGCATGACTGCGACGGCTTTTTTATCTGTAAGATGAGGAAACAGGCATGAAAACAGACCTCAAATCCATGACGCTGGCGGAGCTGCAGGACGCCTTCCGGGCGCTTGGCGAACCGGCGTTCCGGGCAAAGCAGGTGTTCACCTGGCTGCACCGGGGCGCGGAGTCGTTCGGCGAGATGACGAACCTGTCCAAGCCCCTGCGCGAAAAGCTGGATGGACTGTATACCATCACCGTCCCGCGGCTCGCGCGGGCGCAGCGCTCGCAGAAGGACGGCACGATCAAGTACCTCTGGCGGCTGGCGGACGGCAACTGCGTGGAGTCGGTGGTGATGCAGTATCACCACGGCAACACCATCTGCATCTCGTCCGAGGTCGGCTGCCCGATGGGGTGCAAATTCTGCGCGTCCACGCTGGGCGGGCTCGTGCGGCGGCTGGCGCCGTCGGAGCTGTTGGATCAGGTCATTTTTTCGCAGAAGGAATCGGGCCTGCCCATCTCGAATATCGTACTGATGGGCATCGGCGAGCCGCTGGACAATTTTGACGCCGTGATGCGGTTTTTGGAGCTGGTGAACAGCCCGGAGGGGCTGAACATCGGCATGCGGCACATCAGCCTGTCCACGTGCGGGCTGGTCGACAAGATCGGGATGCTCGCCGAGCGGAAATTACAGCTGACGCTGTCGGTCTCGCTCCACTCGCCGGACGACGAATCGCGCAGCCAGATCATGCCCGTCAACCGCCGCTGGGGCGTGGATACGCTGCTGGCGGCCTGCCGGGACTATTTTGAAAAGACCGGGCGGCGGGTGTCGTTTGAGTACACGATGATAGACGGCGTGAGCGACTCCGAGCAGCAGGCGCAGCTGCTGGCCAGGAAATTACAGGGCATGGCGGCGCACGTGAACCTCATCCCGCTCAACTCTGTGGAGGAGACGGGCCTGCGCACGTCCACGCACGCGGCCATCGCGCGCTTTCAGGAAATTTTGCAGCAGCACGGCGTGACGGCCACGGTGCGCCGCACGCTCGGCAGCGATATTGATGCCTCCTGCGGGCAGCTCCGCAGAAAGTATGAATCTGGCGACAGGGAGGATGGCACATGCAGATCTGGGCACTGACCGACCCCGGCAACCTGCGTCCGCAGAATCAGGACGCGTATGAGACCGCGACGTTCGGCTTTGACCGGGCGCTGCTGGTGGTGTGCGACGGCATGGGCGGCGCGCGCGCCGGGAATGTGGCGAGCGAGATGGCAGTTACAGCCTTCAGCGCGCATATCCGCGCCAGCCAGAAGGGCGTGAGCGGCGCGGAGCGCATCTTTTCCATGCTACGCGAGGCGCTGGCCCGGGCGAACCGTGCCGTCTACGAACAGGCGCAGACGGGCGAGGAATACGCCGGCATGGGCACGACGCTGGTGGCGGCGTTCATCGTGAAAAACACTGCCTATCTCATCAACGTCGGCGACAGCCGGGCCTATCACTTTTCGCTCAGCGGCGTGCGGCAGATCACGCAGGATCATTCGCTTGTGCAGATGATGGTGCTGCGCGGGGAGCTGACGGCTGAGCAGGCGAAAAATTTCCCGGGAAAAAATCTCATCACCCGCGCCGTCGGCACCGAGCCGGAGGTGGAGGGCGATGTATTTCTGCAGGAGCTGCGGAAGGATGAGTGCCTGCTGCTGTGCTCCGACGGGCTCTCCAACGAGATGGCAGATCAGGAGATGCTCTTTGAGGTGGCGCACGGGCAGCGCAGAAGCGACTGCTGCCAGCGCCTGATGCACATTGCCAAGCACCGCGGCGCGCCGGATAACGTGACGCTCGTGCTGGCGTCGATGTAACTTGCGGAAAAGGAGCAGCTTATGGACCGTTACATAGGAACGCTGTTGGATAACCGCTACGAGATCATGGAGATGATCGGCTCGGGCGGCATGGCGGTGGTGTATAAGGCGCGCTGCAACCGCCTCAACCGCCTCGTCGCCATCAAAATTCTGAAGGAAGAGCTGTTTCAGGACGAGGAGTTCCGCCGCCGCTTCCACGCGGAGTCGCAGGCGGTGGCGATGCTGTCGCACCCGAATATCGTGAGCGTGTACGATGTGTCGCACTCCGACAACATCGACTACATCGTCATGGAGCTTATTGAGGGCATCACGCTCAAGCAGTATATGGAGCAGAAGGGGCAGCTGAGCTGGCGCGAGGCGCTGCATTTTGCCACGCAGATCGCCAAGGCGCTGGAGCACGCGCACAGCCGCGGCATCATCCACCGCGATATTAAGCCCCACAATATTATGATCCTCAAGGATGGCAGCGTGAAGGTGGCCGATTTCGGCATCGCGCAGATCTCGTCCGCGCAGAATACGCTCACGCGCGAGGCCCTCGGCTCGGTGCACTACATCTCGCCCGAGCAGGCCAGGGGCGCGCATGTGGACGCGCGGTCGGATCTGTATTCGCTGGGCGTCGTGATGTATGAGATGCTGGCGGGGCGGCCGCCGTTTGACGGCGACACGCCGGTGTCGGTCGCCATCCAGCACATCAACGCCACGCCCGTGCCGCTGCACGAGCTGTGCCCCGGCGTTCCGGCGGGGCTGGAGACGATCGTGACGCGCGCGATGGAGGCAGACCTGGACGCGCGCTACCCCAGCGCGGCGGCCATGCTGGCGGATATGGAGGAGTTCCGCAAGAACCCCAACTGGATCCCCGGCGAGCCGGTGCGCCCGGCGGAGGCGCTGACGGACGCGCAGCGCCTGTCCGATAAGATCCTTGAGCGCTCGGCGGCGGAGCGCGCCGTGGCCCGCGCAGGCGGGCGGACGGGTCTGCCGCCCGAGCAGACGCGGCGCGAAAAAAAGCGCACGCGCGCGGCGGTCATCGCGGGCACGGTGTGCATCGTGCTGGCGTTCATCGCCATCGGCGTGTTTCTGTATCAGTTTTTCCTGTCCGATCTCTTTGCCCGCACGGAGGAGGACACCGTGCCGCGGCTGGTGGGGCAGGTGTATGACGAGATCGACGCCAGCCAGTACCCCAATTTCACCATCGAGGTCAAGGCGTGGAAGTCCAGTGAACAGTACGCCTACGGCTACGTGATGGATCAGACGCCGGACGCCGGGCGCTCGGCCAAGGTGGGCACGAAGATCGAGCTGACCGTGTCCTCGGGCGCGGAGAGCGACCTCATGCCGAATCTGGTCAACAAATCGCTGCAGGAGGCGCAGGCGGAGCTGAACGCCCTGCCGGTGCGCGTGGTGGTGAACGTGACGTATCAGTCCAGCGACGTGTATACCGACGGCTACGTCATCGAGACCATGCCAGCCTTCGGCGCGGCGCTCACCGACGGGCAGACCGTCACGCTGGCGGTCAGTCAGGGCAGCGCCGCGGCGCTCGTGCCCGTGCCGCCGCTGGTGGGGCTGGACATTGATCAGGCGCTGGCGCTCATCGACGAGTCCGGCCTTGGCCGCGGGAGCGTTTTGAGCGTGGATGACGACGCGCCGGAGGGCACCGTCACGTTCCAGAGCATCGCCGCCGACGAGCAGGTGAAGGCCGGGACGGTCATAAACCTCCAGGTCTCGCGCGGGCCGCAGGACGCGGCGGAGCCGGACATCGCCCGCCAGAGCGGCGACCAGACGGCGTATGCCGGGGAGTCCTTCAGCCTGTTCGTGCAGGCGAGCGCGCCGGATGACGGCACGCTGTCGTACACGTGGTACCGCTCCAAGACCGGCAGCACCGACGACGGCGAGCTGCTGGTGCGCAGCGGCGGCAACGCCGAGATCGACGTGACGGAGGACACGCCGGGGACGTATTATTACTACTGCAAGGTCGTCAACACCCTCGGCGAGGCCAAGGCGTCCGTCCAGTCCGACATGATCTGTGTGATTGTGCTGGATAACGGCACGGCCTACAGTCAGGTCATCGAGGTCGAGGGGCCGGACGATGACGACACGCACTCGGTCGAGGTGTATCTCGACGGCGAGATGGCATTCGACCCGTTTACAGTGGATATGAGCGAGGTGCCGAACGGCGTGATCCGCATTGCCGTGGAGGGCGTGGGCACGCAGCAGGTGCAGGTGTATATCGACGGACGTCTGGCCTTGAGCCGGACGATCCGCTTTGGGTGAGGCATGGAAGAAGGACGGATCATCAAGGCGCTGAGCGGGTTTTACTACGTTCAGACGCAAAGCGGCGTGGTCGAGTGCCGCGCGCGGGGGCGCTTTCGCAAGGATGGCACGTCCCCGCTCGTGGGCGACCGCGTGCAGATCACGCGCGCGGGGAAAAGCGGGACGGTGGACGCCGTCCTGCCCCGGCGCAATGCGCTCATCCGGCCGGCGGTGGCGAATGTGGACGTGCTGGTCGTGCTGGCGTCATGCGCCATCCCGCAGACGGAGCCGTTTCTCATCGACCGCATCGTGACCATCGCCGCGCGGCAGGACGTGCCGTGCCTGATCTGCGTGAATAAGGACGATCTCGCCCCCGCCGCGCCGCTGGCGGAGATTTACCGCAAAGCGGGCATCCCCACGCTCGTCACGAGCGCCGCGACCGGGGAGGGGTTAGAGGCTCTGCGCGCGCACATCCGCGGGAAATTCGCCGTGTTCACGGGCAATTCCGGCGTGGGCAAGAGCAGCGTGCTCAACGCGCTCGCCCCCGGACTGGCGCTGCCGGTGGGCGAGGTGTCGCAGAAGCTCGGCCGCGGGCGGCACACCACGCGGCATATCGAGCTGTTCACCCTCCCGGACGAGACGTACATCGCCGACACGCCGGGCTTTTCCTCGTTCGACACCGACCGCATGGACGCCATCCCGAAGGAGGAGCTGGCGCAGACGTTTGCGGAATTCCAGCCGTATCTGGGCCGCTGCCGGTACCCCGACTGCGCCCACCGCAAAGAACCCGGCTGTGCCATCCGCGCCGCCGCAGAAGCCGGCGCCATCGGTAAGACCCGCTATGAAAGCTACCTGCGGCTGTATGACATCGTAAAGGACCATAAACCATGGGAAGATTAAAAAGCCGCCCTTCGGGGCGGCTTTTTTGCAAGTAAAAGTGAAGAGTGAAAAGTGAAGAAGTAAAGTGCGCGCTGCCGAATCCCCGACGCACTGGCGAAATGCAGGCACCCCATAGCTTCCCCTGGGGGAAGCTGTCGCCGCAGGCGACTGATGAGGGTAGGGGAGCAGTTGCGTTTAGCTGAGAATGCAAAGCTATGCTTCAGTGCTCCCCGACCCACAGTCGTAATGTAGGGGAGGGGCTTGCCCCTCCCACTGGTGGACAGCTGCGACTTTTGCACGCACCGCGGCACGGAATGCACCCCTTGCCTTCCCCTCGGGGCCGATTCCCCCTATCAGGGGGAAATGTCCCGAAGGGACAAAGAGGGTAGGGACAGGTGCCCCCGAAGGGGGCGGATGAGGGCCGGGGAGCACTTGCGAATAGCTTTGCAGTTATGCCAAAACGTAACTGCTCCCCGACCCTCATCAGTCTGCTCCGCTGCGCTCCGCAGACAGCTTCCCCGAGGGGAAGCCAAGGGGACTGTGCAAATCGGTACTGCCGCAAAAGAATGATATTGCGTGCCAGCGGGCGGGGCAAGCCCCGCCCCTACGTTACGACTAAGGACGAACGCTTCTGCAGAGCCATGGGAAGCCGAAGAAATGCGGTGGCAGCTTGACACCTGCATTGAACCCTGCTACTATAGGCGCGAGCAGTGTCTCTGCTTTTATTTTGCTTATGAGTTAGAGCTATTTAACATGGACGGGAGGACGGCGTATGAAAATTCTGGTATTCGGCGCGGGGGTGCTGGGGTGCAATCTGGCGAATGACCTGTTCCGCGCGGGGAAGGACGTCACGCTGCTGGCGCGGGGCGCGTGGGCGGAGGAGCTTCGCAAAAACGGCCTGCGCATCCAAAATAAGCTCGCATTCGGCACGGCGGTCAGCCGCATCCCGGTGACGGACGCGCTCGCCCCCGGCGACCGGTATGACGTGATCTTCGTTGTCGTGCGCTACACGCAGCTGCCGGCGGTTCTTGACACGCTGCGGGAAAATGCATCCCGAAACATCGTGTTCGTGGGCAACAACGTCCGCGCGGAGCAGACGGCGGCGCAGCTGCCGGATAAAAACGTGCTGTTCGCGTTCGCGTCCTCGGCGGGCCATCGCGAGCCGGACCGCGTCGTGTCCGTCGACCTCAAAAAGATCACTATCGGCCAGCTGCGCGGCGCGCCGTCCAACGAAAGGCTGATCGGTGAAGTTTTCGGCGGCACGAGGTACAAGGTCACCTACGAGCCGAATATGGGCGACTATCTCCTGTGCCACGCCGCGTTCGTGCTCCCGGCGGCGTTCGCCTGCTACAAGACGGACGGCGACCTGCGCCGCGTCAAGGGCGACAACGCTTACCTCCACCGGCTCATCCGCGCCAACGTGGAGGGCTATCGCGCCATCCGGGCCGCGGGCCACGCCATCCTGCCGGAGACGGACCGGGAATTCGAGGGGGAGAAGTACCGCAAGACGTGCTTCCGCTTCTTCAAGCTCATGTGCGCCACCAGCCTCGGCAAGATCTGCGTCTCCGACCACGCAATGAACGCCGTGGGCGAGATGAGCGCCCTGAATCGCGATTTGAAACAGTTTTTCGACGAAAATGGCGCGGAGTATCCGGTCTGGAAGTCGCTGGAGGAGGACACGGGCGGGAGAATAGTGAAGAGTGAATAGTGAATAGTGAAGAAGTAAGTTCTTAGTCGTAACGTAGGGGAGGGGCTCTGCCCCTCCCGCTGGCAGGCAGCTGTGGCTTTTGCACGCACCGGCAGGGCGGTGCGCACCCCTTGCCTTCCCCTCGGGGAAGGTGGCGAGCGCAGCGAGCCGGATGAGGGCCGGGGAGCACTTGCGAATAGCTTAGCATGCACATCAAAACGCAGCTGCTCCCCGACCCTCATCAGTCTGCGGAGCTAGCGCTCCGCAGCCAGCTTCCCCCAGGGGAAGCCAAGGAGCCCTCAGCAAATCGGCACTGCCGCAAAAAAACGGTGGTGCGTACCAACGGGCGGGGCAAGTCCCGCCCCTACGTTACGACGAAAAACGAACTTCCCTACGTTATGAAGAGAACGCAAAAACCCCGGCCTGTGATGTCTCACAGGCCGGGGTTTTATACAATTCAGACGTTAAACAGGAAATTCACCACGTCGCCGTCGTGCATGACGTACTCCTTGCCCTCGCTGCGGAGAAGGCCCTTCGCTTTGGCGTTTGCCAGCGTGCCGCAGGCTTTGAGATCGTCAAAGGCGATGACCTCGGCGCGGATGAAGCCGCGCTCAAAGTCGGAGTGGATCTTGCCCGCCGCCTGCGGGGCTTTGGTGCCCTGTTTGATCGTCCAGGCGCGGCATTCGTCGCTGCCCGCGGTGAGGAACGAGATCAGCCCCAGCAGCGCGTAGCTGCGCTGGATGAGGTTATCAAGGCCGGACTGCTTCAGGCCCAGCTCCTCCATGAACATGGCCTTTTCGTCCGGGTCGTCCAGCTCGGCGATGTCGGCCTCGAGCTTGGCGCAGATGGGCAGCAGCTCGCTGCCCTCGCTCGCGGCGAGCTTCGCGACCTGCGCAAAATACGGGTTCGCGGACGGGTCGCCGACATCGGACTCGGAGAGGTTCGCGGCGTAGATCGTCTTTTTGAGCGTGAGCAGATCGCTCGAGCCGATCAGCTCCGCTTCGGCCTCCAGGCCGTCCCACGTGCGGGCGAGATTGCCGTCATTCATATAATCGCGCAGGGCGGAAAAGACCTCGACCTCATGGTTGAAGCGCTTGTCGCCGCCCTTGGCCATCTTCTGCGCCTTGTCGATGCGGCGCTCGATCATCTCAAGGTCGGCCATGATGAGCTCGGTGTTGATGATGTCAATATCGCGCAGCGGGTCGGTGGAGCCCTCCACGTGGGTGACGTTGGCGTCGTCAAAGCAGCGCACGACGTGCACGATGGCGTCGCACCCGCGGATGTTGGCGAGGAACTTGTTGCCGAGGCCCTCACCCTTCGACGCGCCCTTCACCAGGCCCGCGATGTCGACGAATTCGATGACGGCGGGGGTGAATTTTTTCGGCTGGTGCTGATCGCGCAGCCACTCCAGCCGCGCGTCCGGCACGCTCACCACGCCCACGTTCGGGTCGATGGTGCAGAACGCGTAGTTGTCGGCGGCGACACCGGCGTTGGTGATGGCGTTAAACAGCGTGGATTTCCCCACATTCGGAAGCCCGACGATACCAAGTTTCATGGAAGCAGCATCTCCTCAAAAAAGCATTTGCGGTTTTTGTGATTATAGCAGATTGCGGCGGTTCTCACAAGCGGTTATTTTGAAATTCCGCGCATCTTGCGCTCCGGCGGAAAATGGGGTACAATGCAGAAAAGCACACCGGGAGGGCGGAGGTATGTCACAGGTCACCAAGCGGGCGCTGGAGGCGTCGCTCAAAAATCTGCTGCTGCAGAAGCCGCTGAACAAGATCACCATCAGCGACATCGCCGACGACTGCGGCATCAACCGCATGACGTTTTACTACCACTTTAAGGACATCTACGACCTTGTGGAGTGGTCGTGCGAGGAGGATGCCAGCCGCGCGCTGGCGGGGAAAAAGACGTATGAGACCTGGCAGCAGGGGCTTTTGCAGATCTTTGAGGCGGTGCTCGACAACAAGCCCTTCATCCTGAACGTCTACCGCTCGGTCAGCCGCGAGCAGGTGGAGAGCTATCTCTACCGCCTGACCTACGACCTTCTGGAGGGCGTGGTGGAGGAGCAGGCGCAGGGCATGAGCGTGCGCCCGGAGGACAAGGCGTTCATCGCCACGCTCTACAAATACATGTTCGTGGGCCTGATGCTCGACTGGATCAAGTCAGACATGAAGGGAGACCCGAAGCTTATCGTGGACCGGCTGGAGCAGGTCATCCACGGCAGCATCCGCGCGGCGCTCGAGCGCCTGCGCACCGACCGGCCTTTATCAAACATGCCGGAATGATCAAAAACTTTACACCTTCCATGCCCGTGATAAAAAATTTATCGCGGGCGTTTTTCTGTATATGGCGCAAAACGGGGAACAGTAGTATCGTACAGACAAGAAGAAAAACACATTGCTTCTGAACTTTGAATGGAGGTATTTTGTATGTATTATTCCAGCGGTAACTATGAGGCGTTTGCACGTCCGAAAAAACCGGCAGGCGTTGACGGCAAGTCCGCCTACATCGTCGGCAGCGGTCTGGCAGCGTTGACTGCGGCGTGCTATCTGGTGCGCGACGGGCAGATGAAGGGCGAGCGCGTGCACGTTCTGGAAAAGGGCAGCCTGCCCGGCGGCGCGTGCGACGGCTACAAGTTCGAAAACCTCGGCTATGTGATGCGCGGCGGCCGCGAGATGGATAACCACTTTGAGGTCATGTGGGATCTGTTCCGCTCCATTCCCTCCATTGAGACCGAGGGCGTGAGCGTGCTGGACGAGTATTACTGGCTCAACAAGGAGGACCCCAACTACTCCCTCTGCCGCGCCACCGTGAACCGCGGCGAGGACGCGCACACCGACGGCAAGTTCGACATCTCCGACAAGGGCGCGATGGAAATTATGAAGCTCTTCTTCACGCCGAACGAGGAGCTGCAGGACAAGAAGATCACCGACTTCTTTGACGATGAGGTGCTGGGCTCGAACTTCTGGCTGTACTGGCGCACGATGTTCGCCTTTGAAAACTGGCACAGCGCGCTTGAGATGAAGCTCTATATCCAGCGCTATATCCACCACATCGGCGGTCTTCCCGACTTCACGGCGCTTCGCTTTACGAAGTACAACCAGTATGAGTCCATGATCCTCCCGATGGTCAAGTACCTCGAGAGCCACAACGTTCAGTTCCACTATGGCGTGCAGGTCGCAAACGTTGAATTCGACTGCTCCGACCCCGCCCACAAGCTCGCAAAGCGCATCGACGTGATCCGCGAGGGCAGGAAGGAGGCCATCGACCTCACCGAGAACGACCTCGTTTTCATCACCAACGGCGGCTGCGTCGAGAATTCCTCCATGGGCAGCCAGAACACCCCCGCCCAGTTCAACACCGAGCTCAAGGAGGGCGGCGGCTGGGATATGTGGCGCAAGATCGCCGCGCAGGACCCGTCCTTCGGCCATCCCGACAAGTTCTGCCATGACCCCGAGCAGACCAACTGGATGAGCGCGACCGTCGAGACGCTCGACCAGAAGATCATCCCCTATATCAAGAACATCTGCAAGCGCGACCCGTTCACCGGCCATGTCGTCACCGGCGGCATCGTCACCGTGAAGGATTCCTCGTGGCTGATGAGCTGGACCATCAACCGCCAGCCGCAGTTCCGCACGCAGCCCAAGGACCACTGCCTCGTCTGGGTCTACTCCCTCTTCACCGACAAGCCGGGCGATTATATCAAAAAGCCCATGCGCGAGTGCACCGGCAAGGAGATCTGCATGGAGTGGCTCTACCACATCGGCGTGCCCGAGGATCAGATCGAAGACCTCGCGGCGAACAGCGCCAACACCGTGCCCGTCATGATGCCGTATATCGACGCGTTCTTCATGCCGCGCGCCTACGGCGACCGCCCCAAGGTCGTGCCCGACGGCAGCGTGAACTTCGCCTTCCTCGGCCAGTTCGCCGAGACCCCGCGCGACACCATCTTCACCACCGAGTATTCCATGCGCACCGGCATGGAGGCGGTGTACACCCTTCTGAACGTCGACCGCGGCGTGCCGGAGGTGTGGGGCAGCGTCTATGATGTGCGCGACCTGCTGAACGCCACCGTCAAGCTCCGCGACGGCAAGCCCATCACCGACATGAAGCTGAATCTGGCTGAAAAGGTCGTGCTCAAGAAAGCGCTGGAAAAGATCGAGCATACCGATGTTGAAAAGCTGCTGAAAGAGTATCACGTAATCTGAAAAACACGTCCCCGGCGGGAGCATTCCCGCCGGGGACGGTTTTTTAGTGAAGAGTAAAGAAGTAATTTCTTAGTCGTAATGTAGGGGAGGGGCTTGCCCCTCCCGCTGGTGGGCAGCTGAGGCTTTTACACGCAGCGGCAGGGCGGTGCGCACCCCATACCTTCCCCTCGGGGAAGGTGCCCCCGAAGGGGGCGGATGAGGGTCGGGGAGCACTTGCGGTTTGCCGAGAATGCAAAGCTATGCTTCAGTGCTCCCCGGCCCTCATCAGTCTGCTCCGCTTCGCTCCGCAGCCAGCTTCCCCCAGGGGAAGCCAAGGGGCCTCCAGCAAATCGGCACCGCTGCAAACGAACGGTGGCGCAGCCCCCTATTTGATCTCCTTCGCGCGTCTTGTATACAGCCTAGCCAGGCCGCCTTCGCTGGTTTCGCGGAAGGCGCGGTTCATGCTGGTGCCGGTCTCGTACATCGTGCGCACGACCATGTCAAACGAGATGTTGCGCGTGCCCACGAGGAAGCACGCCAGATTGCATGCGTCCATCGCCCGCTTGGCGGCCACGGCGTTGCGCTCGATGCAGGGGATCTGCACCAGGCCGCAGATGGGGTCGCACGTCAGGCCGAGCTGGTGCTCCATGGCGATCTCGGCGGCGTACTCCGTCTGCTCCACGGTCATGTTCGTCAGCTCGCACATCGCGGCGGCGGCCATGGCGCAGGCGGTGCCGATCTCGGCCTGACAGCCGCACTCCGCGCCGGAGATGGACGCGTTGTGTTTCACGATGCTGCCAAACACGCCCGCCACGGCCAGCGCCTGCAGAATTTTGCGGTCGGGCATGGCGTACTTCTCCTGCATATACAGCAGCACCGCCGGCAGCACCCCGCAGCTGCCGCAGGTGGGTGCGGTGACGATGGTGCCGTTGTCGGCGTTCTGCTCCGCCACGGCAAAGGCGTAGGCGCACACGTGCCGCAGCTCGCGGATCTGCGGGATCTCCTCCTCACGCTCCTGCGTAAAGAGCATCTTCGCCTTGCGCTGCACCTTAAGACCCCCCGGCAGCTCGCCCGAGGCTGCAAGGCCGTCGCGGATGGAGGCGCGCATGGCGTCCCAGATGCCCTGCAGAAAGTCCCAGATCTCAGGCCCTTCGTTCAGCTCCACATATTCCCAGAGCGAGATGTAGCGCCATTTGCAGAACTGCAGCACCTCGGCCAGCGAATTTTCGGGGTAGGTCTGCGCCTGCTCCGACGCCTCCTCGCGGCCCTCCAGCACAATATCGCCGCCGCCCACGGACTCCACGCGCAAAAACGCGGTCTGCCTGCCGCCGGTGAAGGCGAAAAAGTCGAGCGTGTTGGGGTGCTTGAGGTCGTCGGGGTCGGTCTCGGAGAACACGACCTTCGTCCGTGCCGCACCGAGCACGCTCAAAAGCACCCGGTCGGTGCCGTGACCGACGCCGGTCTTGCTGAGAGAGCCGTAGAGGATGACCTCAAAGCGCTCCGCGTCCGGATTCTCCCGCAGGAAAATACGCGCCGCGCGCTCCGGCCCCATCGTATGCGAGCTCGACGGCCCTTTGCCGATCTTATATAAGTCCCGAATGGATCTCATGGGATCATCCCTCCGTATATGCGTAGTTGCCTGCATTATAGCAGACCCGGGCGGGAAAAACAACGCCCCGCGCGGCCTGTCAGGATACGGCTTCTTCTTTGGCGCTCTGTGCGCCGGTATCCGGGGCTGTAAAAACGCGGACCTGCTCGACATGGTGGTTGGCCACCTGCGTGACCTGCACATGGAGCGTCTCAAAATCAAACGTGTCGCCCGGCTCGGGGAGATGCCCGAACTGCTCCGTTACCCAGCCGCTGACGGAGGACATGGCGGAATCGGCGCGCAGACCGAAGTGATCGGCAAAGTCGTCAAAGCTCATCCCGGCGTCGACCAGATACACGCCGTCGGACACCTCGCTGATCGGCGTCTCCTCCTCGTCGTGCTCGTCCCAGATCTCGCCGACCAGCTCCTCCAGAATATCCTCCATCGTCACGATCCCGCACGTGCCGCCGTATTCATCGACCACAACGGCCACGTGTGTTTTCATCTTCTGGAGCTTTTTGAGCAGAAGGCTGATCGGCTCGCGCTCCAGCGCGTAGACCGGCGGCAGGAGAATATCGCGCAGCGGCTTATCCGTCACGCCGCAGCCGACGTAAAAGTCCTTCTGGTGGATGGTGCCGAGGATATTGTCGATGGAATCCTGATAGATGAGCAGGCGCGAATATTTCGTCTCCGTGAACAGGGCGGCGACCTCCTCCTTCGCGGCGGTGATGGGGAGGGCGGCGAGATCGGTGCGATGGATGAGAATATCCTCCGCGCGCTGTTCGGAGAAGTCGATCGCATTTTTCAGCAGCTCGCCCTCGTTCTGGTCGATGCTACCGTCCTGCTGCACCTCGTCGACGAGCATCAAAAGCTCCTCCTGCGACAGCTTTGTGTCGGCGCTGAGGCGGAAGAGCCTGGAGAGCAGCTTCTTCCAGAGGGAAAAGAGCACATTCAGCGGCGTAAAGAGGAGGATCAGCACGCGCAGCAGCGGCGCGGAGAGCATCGCGCACCGCTCCGCGCTGTCTTTTGCGATGCTTTTCGGCGAAATTTCTCCGAAGATCAGCACCACGACCGTGACGACCACGGTGGAGATCGTTGCGCCGGCGTCGCCGTAGTGCTTCACAAACAGCACCGTGCCGATGGAGGCCGTGGCGATATTCACGATGTTGTTGCCGATGAGGATCGTGGACAGCAGACGGTCATAGCGCTCGAGCAGCCGGCAGGCGAGCGCTGCCCGCCTGTCGCCCTTTTCGGCAAGGGTCTTGAGCTTTGTTGTGTTCACGGAGGAAAACGCCGTTTCCGTCGCGGAAAAATAGGCGGAAAACGCAAGGCAGACCGCCATTATGATAAGGCAAGTAGTCGTAGACAATGTAAGCTGCTCCTTTTCTGTCGTAGTTCGTGAGGATAGTTCTGCGTGCATAAAGACGCAAAAAAGCATGTCCGCCCTGCAGTCAGCAGCGCAGATATGCTCCCAAAACCGTATGACAGAGGCGGCGCGTACTGTGACAGTCACTTTCGTCGGAGTCCATTTGCTTCAGTCCTTTCCTGTATAAATTGAGCTTATTATACCAGAAATGACAGGTTCGTCAAGCTAAAAAACAGGCGGCGCTCCGCGGGGGAGCGCCGCAGCGGGCTGCGGACGGCGTTGCGGTCACGGCTTCTGCTTTTTTGCCAGCGCCTCGAGGGCGAGTTCGGCGGCGAGCTTGAACAGGGCGTCGGAGAGCACCTGTTCGACGCTCAGCCCCGCCGCGGCGGCCACACGGCGGTAAAACCCGGCCGCGCCGGGATCGAGCGTGACGGTAAATTCGGGCATGGAAACACTCCTTCCGGTCAGTAGTTCATTTTATGCCGGGGGGATTGACAGACGTGATAAAATAAAAATACGGCCCGCGGGCTATCCAAGAAGTATTCTTTCCGAGAGGATGAACGATATGGCGAAAGAGAAAAAGGTCGAACAGATCACCGACATGGAGCAGGATTTTGCGCAGTGGTATACCGACATCTGCCGCAAGGCGGAGCTGGTGGAATACGCCAGTGTGAAGGGCTTTACCATCCTGCGCCCGTATGGCTACGCCATCTGGGAGAATATCCAGCGCATCATGGACGGCGAATTCAAAAAAACAGGGCATGAGAACGTGGCCATGCCGGTGCTCATCCCCGAGAGCCTGCTCAAAAAAGAGGGCGAGCTCGTAAACGGCTTCGCACCGGAGGTGGCGTGGGTCACGATGGGCGGCAGCGAAAAGCTGGAGGAGCGGCTGGCGTTCCGCCCCACGTCCGAGACGATGTTCTGCGACCACTGGTCGCAGGTGCTGCAGTCGTACCGCGAGCTGCCGATGCTCTATAACCAGTGGTGCTCCGTCATCCGCTGGGAAAAGACGACGCGCCCGTTCCTGCGCAGCCGCGAGTTCTGGTGGCAGGAGGGCCACACCATCCACGAGACCGCCGAGGAGGCCATCCATGAGACGGAGCAGCAGCTGAAGTGCTACGCCGATTTCTTTGAGAACGTGCTGGCCATCCCCGTGGTGCCCGGGCAGAAGACCGAAAAGGAAAAGTTCGCGGGCGCGGAGGCGACGTACACCGTGGAGTGCCTGATGAAGGACCACAAGGCCCTGCAGGGCGCCACGAGCCACTACTTCGGCGATAAATTCTCCCGCGCCTACGGCGTGACGTTCACGGGGCGCGACAATAAGCTCCAGTACCCGTTCCAGACCTCGTGGGGCTCGACCACGCGCATGATCGGCGCGGTCATCATGGCCCACGGCGACAACAACGGCCTTGTCCTGCCGCCGAAGATCGCGCCGGTGCAGGTGATCGTGCTGCCGGTGGCGATGCACAAGCCGGGCGTGCTGGAAAAGGCGGCGGAGCTCAAAGAGCGCCTGATCGCCGCGGGTCTGCGCGTGAAGCTCGACGACTCCGATAACTCCATGGGCTGGAAGTGCGCGCAGTATGAGATGAAGGGCGTGCCCGTGCGCGTGGAGATCGGCCCGCGCGACATCGAAGCCGGTCAGTGCGTGCTCGTCCGCCGCAACGACGGCGAAAAGACCGTGGTCGCGCTCGATCAGCTCGAAGCGGCCGTGCAGGAGCAGCTGGAACTCGTGCAGAAGGGCATGTTCGAAAAGGCGAAGCAGAACCTCGACAGCCACATCTTTGAGGCCCGGTCCATTGAAGAAGCGAAGCAGCTGCAGAAGGAGCACGGCGGCTTCATCAAGACCATGTGGTGCGGCGAGCAGGACTGCGAGCTCAAGATGAAGGAGGAGGGCGGTATGTCGTCCCGCTGCATGCCGCTTCACCAGGAGCACCTGGGCGACGTGTGCCCCATCTGCGGCAGACCGGCGAAGAAAATGATCTACTGGGGCGTCGCCTATTAAAAACCGCGGCGATTTCTCCAAAACGCCGAAATTTTCCTGCAAATTTTATGAAAAATCCTCAAAACCCCCTTGACACCAAGGGGGTTTTATTATATGATACTTAGGCGCGCGAGCGGGTGTGGCAACGCTCCCACGCGTGTCAAAATGCGATGATGCAGGAGATTGCGCCCCGGGCGGTAACTTCTGCGGAGTATGTCCGGTCATCGGGCGGCTGAGGATCCTCTGTGCAGCGTATATCGCCGCAGTGGAGAAGGCCGGCACAACGTCGGTCTTTTTTCATGGTGCGGAGTGATACGCACGGCTTAGCGTACAGACATCCCCGACCGTACCCAGAAGCCAAAGAAACTGAGTACGTTACATCAAGGAGGAAACAACACATGGCAAAACAGGAAATGATCCGTATCCGCCTGAAGGCTTACGATCATCAGCTCATCGACGCGAGTGCGGAAAAGATCGTCGAGACCGCGAAGCGCAACGGCGCGTCCGTCTCCGGCCCCATCCCGCTGCCCACCCGCAAGGAAGTCGTCACCATCCTTCGCGCTGTTCACAAGTATAAGGACTCCCGTGAGCAGTTCGAGCGCAGAACCCACAAGAGACTGATCGACATTCTCAACCCCAACCAGAAGACCGTCGAGGCTCTGATGAGCCTGGATCTGCCGGCTGGCGTTGAAATTGAGATAAAGCTGTAATTCCTTATATAATATACAAAATTATATATAAAAGTTACGGCAGCCCGCCACGGTTCGTCATGTATGAGGACGGACGGGTCATGTTGATAAACCAAGGCGTGCCCAATGCGCAAGTTTGTCAACCAATAACCTTAAATTAGGAGGAAACACAAATGCAAATGCAGAAGGCGATCATCGGCAAAAAAGTGGGCATGACCCAGATTTTCGATGAGAGCGGCAAGGTCATCCCGGTAACGGTGATCGAAGCGGGTCCCTGCGTCGTGACGCAGAAGAAGACCGCGGAAAAAGACGGCTACGACGCCATCCAGCTCGGCTTTGAGGACGTGAAGGAATCGAAGCTGTCCAAGCCTGAGGCCGGCCACCTGAAAAAGGCGGACGTCGCGCTCAAGCGTCATCTCAAGGAGTTCCGCATTGAAAAGGCCGCCGAGGCAAACGTCGGCGACGAGATTAAGGCGAGCATCTTTGCGCCCGGCGACAAGATCGACGTCACCGGCATCAGCAAGGGCCACGGCTATGAGGGCCCGGTCAAGCGCTGCGGCGGCCATCGCACCCCGATGACCCACGGCGGCGGCCCGGTCCATCGTCAGGCTGGTTCCATGGGCCCCACCTCTTCTCCGAGCCGGATCTTCAAGGGTCACAACGGCGCAGGCCAGATGGGCAACGAGCAGGTCACCGTCGAAAATCTTGACATCGTCAAGGTCGATGACGAGCTGAACATGATCGTCGTCCGCGGCGCGATCCCCGGCCCGAAGGGCGGCATCGTGTATCTGAAGAACACGGTGAAGAACTTCAAGGAAAAGGGCAGCGCTGCCAACGCCAGCATCAACCCGCAGAAGGCTTCCGCGCGTACCAACCCGCAGAAGGCTTCGGCAAGAAACCGCTGAGAGAGGAGAGTAAATCATGCAGACTAAAGTTTTTGATATGGCTGGTAAGCAGGTCGGCGAGATCGAGCTCTCCGATGCTGTGTTCGGCGTAGAGATCAACGAAGCAGTCGTTCACGATGTTGTGAAGAACCATCTGGCCAACTGCCGTCAGGGCACGCAGAGCGCGCTGACCCGGGCGGAGGTTTCCGGCGGCGGCATCAAGCCGTGGCGCCAGAAGGGCACCGGCCGCGCCCGTCAGGGCTCCATCCGCGCCCCGCAGTGGTATCACGGCGGCATCGTCTTCGCGCCGAAGCCCCGCGATTACAGCTACACCCTGAATAAGAAGGTCAAGCGCCTGGCGCTCAAGTCCGTCCTGTCGGCCAAGGCCCAGGAGGAGAACGTCGTCGTGATCGACGCCATCAAGATGGACGAGATCAAGACCAAGACCTTCAAGCAGTTCCTGCAGGCAGTGAACGCTGACTGCAAGGCGCTGGTCGTGACGGCCGAGAATGACGCCATCGTCGTCAAGTCCGCCGCCAACATCCCCGGCATCGTCGTTACATTCGCCAACCTGATCAACGTCTACGACGTGCTCAACGCCAAGAAGCTCGTGGTCGACAAGGCTGCGCTGGCTAAGATTGAGGAGGTGTTCGCATAATGAAGACCGCTTACGATATTATCATCAAGCCCGTCATCACCGAACAGTCCATGGAAGCCACGGAAGACAAGAAGTACGTGTTCCAGGTCGCGCTCACTGCCAACAAGACGGAGATCCGCAAGGCTGTTGAGGAGATCTTCGGCGTGAAGGTCGAAAAGGTCAACACCATCCGCATGGAAGGCAAGATGAAGCGTCAGGGCGCCGCCCCCGCCGGCCGCCGTGCCAACTGGAAGAAGGCGATGGTCAAGCTGACCGCGGATTCCAAGACCATCGAGTTCTTCGAAGGCATGGTCTAATAATCGAGAAGGAGTGTAACGCAATATGGCGATCAAATCTTTTAAGCCGTATACCCCGTCGAGAAGAAACATGACCGTTTCCGCGTTCGACGGCGTGGATAAAAAGGCAAAGCCCGTTCGCTGCCTGCTGGACACCGTCAAGAAAAACGGCGGCCGCAACAGCTACGGCAGAATCACCGTCCGCCATCGCGGCGGCGGCAACAAGCGCAAGTTCCGCATCATCGACTTCCGTCGTGACAAGAAGGAAATGACCGCAACGGTCCTGCGCCTGGAGTACGACCCCAACCGCAGCGCGTTCATCGCCCTGCTCAAGTATGAGGATGGCGAGCTGCGCTACATCCTCGCGCCCGTTGGCCTCAAGGCCGGCGACACCGTCGTCGCCTCCGCCGCGGCCGACATCAAGCCCGGCAACTGCCTGCCCGTGGCCAACATCCCCGTCGGTACCGTCATCCACAACATCGAGCTGTACCCCGGCCGCGGCGCTCAGCTGGTCCGCTCTGCGGGCACCGCTGCGCAGCTGATGGCGAAAGACGGCGAGATGGCGCAGGTGCGTCTGCCGTCCGGCGAAGTCCGCCTCGTCCGCATGAACTGCACTGCGGTCATCGGCCAGGTCGGCAACATCGACCATGAGAACGTGCACATCGGCAAGGCCGGCCGCACGCGCCACATGGGCATCCGCCCGACCGTCCGCGGCTCCGTTATGAACCCGAACGACCACCCGCACGGTGGCGGCGAAGGCAAATCTCCTGTTGGTCACCCCGGTCCTATGACCCCGTGGGGCAAGCCGGCCATGGGCCTGAAGACGCGCAAGGCCAAGAACCGCACCAACAAGTATATCTTTAAGCGCAGAAACGCGAAGTAAGGGGGATATGAAATGAGCAGAAGTATTAAAAAAGGCCCGTTTGTCGCGCCTGAACTCTTCAAACGCGTGGAAGAACTGAACAAGGCGGGCGAGAAGAAAGTTCTCAAGACCTGGTCCAGAGCTTCGACGATCTTCCCCTCCTTCGTCGGCCACACCATCGCGGTGCACGACGGCCGCCGTCATGTGCCGGTGTATATCACGGAAGACATGGTCGGTCATAAGCTGGGCGAGTTCGTTCCCACCAGAACGTTCCGCGGCCACTCCGGCAGCAAGACCACCAACTCTTAATGAAGGAGGACGCAAAGAGTATGGAAGCAAAAGCATATCTGAGATACCTGCGTATCTCCCCGCGCAAGGTCGGCATCGTGTGCGACCTCATCCGCGGCAAAGACGTTAAGACCGCAGCGGCTTATCTGATGCAGACTCCCAAGGCTGCCTCCGAACCGATGCTCAAGCTGCTCAAGAGCGCCATCGCAAACGCAGAGAACAACCACCAGATGGATACCAGCAAGCTCTACGTTTCCACGGCCCTCGCCGATCCCGGCCCCACGCTCAAGCGCGGTATGCCGCGGGCACAGGGCAGATACAACCGTATTCTGAAGAGAACGACTCACATCACCCTTGGTGTGAGCGAGAAGGCGTAAGCAGGAGGTTACTATGGGACAGAAAGTTAATCCCCATGGATTGCGCGTTGGCGTAATTAAAGACTGGGACTCTCGCTGGTATGCCCGTGAGGATAAAGTCGGTGATCTGATCGTTGAGGACTACAACATCCGCAAGCAGCTCAAGAGCACCCTCTACTCCGCCGGCATCGCCAAGATCGAGATCGAACGTGATAATGCAAAGGTCAAGATCAACATCCACTGCTCCCGCCCGGGCGTCATCATCGGCAAGGGCGGCCAGGACATCGAAAAGCTCCGCCTGGCGATTGAAAAGAAGCTCGGCAAGACCGTGGCCCTCAACATCGTTGAGATCCGCAGCCCGGATATGAACGCGCAGCTCGTCGCGGAGAACATCGCCGCGCAGCTCGAAAAGCGTATCTCCTTCCGCCGTGCGATGAAGCAGGCCATCCAGCGCGCCACGCGTCTGGGCGTCAAGGGTATCAAGTGCACCTGCGGCGGCCGTCTGGGCGGCGCCGAGATCGCCCGTACCGAGTCTTATCACGAGGGCACCATCCCCCTGCAGACCATCCGCGCCGACATCGACTACGGCTTCGCCGAGGCGAACACCACCTACGGCAAGGTCGGCTGCAAGGTCTGGATCTACAAGGGCGAAGTGCTCAACTCCACGCTGCGCTCCGAGAATCCGGAGCCCGCGCGCCGCGACCGCCGCGACCGCCGTCAGGGTGACCGCCGTCAGGGCGACCGCCGCTACGGTGACCGCCGCAACGATGGCGAACGCCGTCCGTACAACAACAATAACGGCGAGCGCCGCAGCTACAATGACCGCAGGGAAGGAGGCAACCGCTAATGCTGATGCCCAAAAGAACCAAATATCGCCGCGTTCAGAGAGGCCGCATGAAGGGCACTGCCTCCCGCGGCAATAAGATCGCTTACGGCGAATTCGGCATCCAGGCCTGCGAACCGGGCTGGATCACCGGCAACCAGATCGAGGCGGCCCGTGTCGCCATGACCCGTTACACCAAGCGTGGCGGCCAGGTCTGGATCAAGATCTTCCCCGACAAGCCTGTTTCCAAGAAGGCGCTTGGCGTCCGTATGGGCTCCGGTAAGGGTGCGCCCGAATACTGGGTGGCGGTCGTCAAGAATCAGAAAGTCATGTTCGAAATTGGCGGTGTTCCCGAAGAGGAAGCACGCGAGGCTCTGCGTCTGGCGCAGCACAAGCTGCCCATCAAGACGAAGATCATCGCCAGAGAAGCCCCGGAATCCGAGAATGGTGGTGAATAATGATGAAGGCAAACGAAATCCGTAAACTGTCCGCCGCTGAGCTGGAAGGCAAGCTGGCTGAGCTGAAAAAGGATCTGTTCATGCTGCGCATGCAGCACGCGACCAATCAGCTCGACAACCCTCTGCGGATCGCAGCTGTCAAGAAAGACATTGCCCGCATCAAGACTATTATTCGTGAGAACGCGACCAAGAACTGAGGAGGAAACAGCAAATGAGTGAAAATACCAGAGCTTTCCGCAAAACCAGGGTTGGTACCGTCGTCTCCGATAAGATGGACAAGACAATCGTGGTTGCGATCGAGACGAGCGTACAGCACAAGCTGTACCACAAGATCATCAAGAGAACCTACAAGCTGAAGGCCCATGACGAGAACAATGAGTGCGGTATCGGCGATACCGTCAAGGTCATGGAGTGCCGCCCGCTGTCCAAAGACAAGAGATGGCGCCTTGTAGAGATCATTGAAAAGGCGAAGTAAGGAGGTCGACAACACATGATCCAAAGTGAAAGCTATCTGAAGGTTGCCGACAATACCGGCGCCAAGGAAATCAAGTGCATCCGTGTGCTCGGCGGCGCAAAGCGCAAGTTCGGCAGCATCGGCGACGTGTGCGTCTGCTCCGTGCGCAAGGCGGCTCCGAACGGCACGGTCAAGAAGGGCGAGGTCGTCAAGGCCGTCATCGTCCGCTCTGTCAAGGGCGCCCGCCGCGCCGACGGTACCTACGTCCGCTTCGACGAGAACGCAGCCGTTCTCATCAAGGACGACAACAGCCCTCGCGGCACCCGTATTTTTGGGCCGGTGGCGAGAGAACTTCGTGACGCTGGGTTTATGAAGATCTGCTCCCTGGCACCCGAAACCGTTTAATAGGGGGACCATGAGATGAACATTAAGAAAAACGATACCGTGATCGTCCTGTCCGGCAAGGACAAGGGCAAGAAGGGCAAGGTCCTTGAGGCTATGCCCGCTGCCGGCAAGATCGTTGTCGAGGGCATCAACATGGCTTCCTGCCACGTCAAGCCCAAGAAAGAGGGCGAGCAGGGCGGCATCATCCGCAAGGAGATCCCGCTGTACGCCTGCAAAACGATGCTTGTCTGCCCCAAGTGCGGCAAGGCTACCCGCCACGCCGTCAAGCTGGAAGGCGACAAGAAGGTCCGCGTCTGCAAGAAGTGCGGACAGGAAATTTGAGAGGGAGGCGTTCATAAATGGCTAGACTGAAAGTTAAGTATACCGAAGAGATCGCACCCGCTCTCATGTCCAAGTTCCAGTATAAGAGCGTCATGCAGATCCCGAAGCTCAGCAAGGTCATCGTCAACGTTGGCTGCGGTGAGTCCAAGAACAACGCCAAGGAGATCGAGGCCATCTGCAAGGACATCGCCACCATCACCGGCCAGAAGCCCATCACCACCAAGGCTCGCAAGTCCGTTGCGAACTTCAAGGTCCGTGAAGGCGAGACCGTCGGCGTCAAGGTCACCCTGCGCGGCGAGCGTATGTGGGAGTTCCTGGACCGCCTGTTCAACGTGGCCCTGCCCCGTGTCCGCGACTTCCGCGGCATCAACCCCAACTCCTTCGACGGCCGCGGCAACTATGCCTTCGGTCTGAAGGAACAGCTCATCTTCCCGGAAATCGAGTACGACAAGGTCGACAAGATCCGCGGCATGGACATCTGCATCTGCACCACCGCCACGACCGACGAAGAAGCCAAGGAACTGCTGACCATGGTCGGCGCTCCGTTCTACGCGTAATTGGGAGGATTTGACGAATGGCTAGAAAAGCAATGATTCTCAAGCAGCAGGCGGAACCCAAGTTCTCCACCCGCTACTACAACCGCTGCAAGATCTGCGGCCGTCCCCATGCCTATCTGCGTGACTACGGCGTCTGCCGTATCTGCTTCCGCGAACTCGCTTATAAAGGTCAAATTCCGGGCGTTCGCAAGGCATCTTGGTAAATCTTCCGTCCCTCTGAGATTCGAGAGGGCGGAGAAAACTCGCCTGCGGGCGAGAGGAGACTGCGGTCTCCGCTGAAATTCTGTTATCGCCAGGGCGGCGGACACGCCGCCCTCCAACGATAAAAATACGGATGACGAAAGGTCACGGTTAATTGGGTGTTCTTCGGACGCAGCGTATAAATTAGTCGTGATACCTCGCCACCGGAACCGCTTTTTGCGGTAACTTCAAACTAGGAGGATAAACACATGCAAATCACCGATCCCGTTGCTGATATGCTGACCCGTATCCGGAATGCAAATACAGCAAAGCACGAGAAAGTCGATGTGCCGGCTTCCAATCTGAAGAAGTCCATCGCACAGATCCTGCTCGACGAAGGCTACATCAAGGCCTATGAGATCGTCGAGGACGGCACGCAGGGTATCATCCGCATCCAGCTCAAGTACCTGTCGGGCAAGGAAAAGGTCATCAGCGGCCTGCGCCGCGTGTCCAAGCCGGGCCTGCGCGTGTACGCCGGTGCCGACGAGCTGCCGAAGGTCCTCAAGGGTCTCGGCATCGCCATCATTTCCACTTCCAAGGGCGTTATGACCGACAAGGCCGCACGTGCGAACCATGTCGGCGGCGAAGTCCTGGCGTTTGTATGGTAAGGAGGGTATTGAACAATGTCTAGAATTGGTAGAATGCCCATTACCGTTCCCGCGGGCGTTGAGGTCACCATTGCCGAGGGCAATGTCGTTACCGTGAAGGGCCCCAAGGGCACGCTGACGCAGACCATGCGTCCGGAAATGATCATCAAGCACGAGGGTAACGTCATCACTGTTGAGCGTCCCTCGGAAGACAAGCTGCACAAGAGCCTCCACGGTCTGACGCGCTCGCTGGTGCATGATATGGTCGTCGGTGTGACGGAAGGCTTCAAGAAGGAGCTGGACATCAACGGCGTCGGCTACAAGGCCAGCAAAGAGGGCAACAAGCTCGTGATGAACCTCGGCTACTCCCACCTCGTTACGATGGAAGAGATCGACGGCATCACGGTGGAAGTCCCCGCGCCCAACAAGGTCATCGTCCACGGCATCGACAAGCAGAAGGTCGGTCAGTACGCCGCGAACGTGCGCGCCAAGAGACCGCCCGAACCCTATAAGGGCAAGGGTATCAAATATACCACCGAGGTCATTCGCCATAAAGAAGGCAAGGCCGGCGGTAAGAAGTAATTAGGAGGTGTGCCATCATGGTAAAAACTTTTGACAAGAACGCACAGCGTATGAAGCGTCATACCAGAGTGCGCGGCAAGATCTCCGGCACGCCCGAAAGACCTCGCCTCAACGTCTATCGCAGCAATGCGAACATCTATGCACAGGTCATCGACGATGTGAACGGCGTGACTCTGGTTTCCGCATCCACTCTGGATAAGGAATTCGAAGGCGCCACCGGCAACAAGGAAGCCGCCCGTAAGGTCGGCAAGCTCGTCGCCGAGCGCGCCAAGGCAAAGGGCATCGACACTGTCGTGTTCGATCGTGGCGGCTATATCTACCACGGTCGCGTGGCAGAGCTTGCTGAGGGCGCCCGTGAAGGCGGCCTGGAATTCTGATCGGAGGAGGAGAAACAATGGCTTACAATAGAGATAGAGCACCGAAGGAAGACAACGCTCCCGAGTTTATCGAGAAAGTCGTCTACCTCAACCGTGTTTCTAAGACCGTCAAGGGCGGCCGTGTTATGAAGTTCTCCGCGCTGGTCGTCGTGGGCGACGGCAAGGGCACTGTCGGCTATGGCCTGGGCAAGGCTGCCGAAGTTTCCGAAGCGATCCTCAAGGGCATCGCCGACGCGAAGAAGAACATGGTCAAGATCACCCTCGAAGGAACGACGATCCCGCATGACGTCATCGGCGCGTTCGGCGCCGGCCGCGTGATGCTCAAGCCCGCCCCCGAAGGCACCGGCATCATCGCCGGCGGCGCGGTCCGTGCGGTGATGGAGGCTGTCGGTATTTCCAACATTCGTGCAAAGTGCCTGCGCTCGAACAACCCGCAGAACGTCGTCAAGGCGACGATGCAGGGTCTGATGAGCCTGCGCGATGCCGCCCAGGTGGCGCGCATCCGCGGCAAGAGCGTGGAAGAGATCGTCGGTTAAGGAGGACTTTTGAACATGGCTAATCTGAGAATTAAGCTTGTCAAGAGCCTCAACGGCCGTCTTGAGAAGCACATTGCGACTGCGCATTCCCTGGGTCTGCGCAAGATCGGTCAGGAGACCATTCAGCCTGACAACACCCAGACCCGCGGCAAGATCGCAAAGATCGGCTACCTGCTGCAGGTTACGGAAGAACAGTAAGGAGGACAAGTAGATGAATCTGCATGAACTTGCTCCGGTTATGGGTTCTACCCACGTTGACAAGCGCAAGGGTCGCGGTACCGGCTCCGGCAACGGCAAGACCGGCGGCCGTGGTCACAAGGGCCAGAAGGCGCGCTCCGGCGGCAAACTCCGCATCGGCTTCGAAGGCGGCCAGATGCCTCTGGCGCGCCGCATCCCGAAGCGCGGCTTCAACAACATTTTCGCAAAGCCCCTGACGGCGGTCAACGTCGCCATCCTCAACCGCTTTGAAGACGGCGCTGTCGTCGACGCGGCGGCTCTGATCGAAAAGGGCATCCTGCATGACTGCAAGTACGGTCTGAAGGTTCTCGGCAACGGCAACGTCACCGTGAACGTGACTGTGAAGGCGGCCGCCTTCTCCGAGTCTGCCAAGGAAAAGATCGAGAAGGCAGGCGGAAAGGCTGAGGTGGTGTAAGTGTTTTCCACACTCCGTAACGCATGGAAGATCCCCGAACTGCGTAAGAAGCTCATCTTCACGCTGATCGTGCTGCTGATCTATCGTCTTGGCAGCTGCGTTCCCGTTCCTTACGTTAACGTCGAGGCTTTGAGCACTTACTTCACGCAAACGCTCTCCAACACTGTCCTTGGTCTTTACAACGCCATGTCCGGCTCGGCCTTCTCGCAGGCGACCGTGTTCGCCCTCGGTATCCAGCCGTACATCAACGCGTCCATCATCATTGAGCTGCTGACCATCGCCATCCCCGCGCTGGAGCGTCTGGCGAAGGACGGCGGCGAAGAGGGCCGCAAGAAGATCAAGAACATCACCCGCTATTCCACGATCGGCCTTGGGCTGCTGATGGGCTTTGCCTACTTCATCATGCTCAAGAACTACAACCTGCTGTCCGAAGGGCAGACCGGCTTCCTCAACGGCCTGGTCATCGTCCTCACGTTCACCGCGGGCGCATCCTTCCTGATGTGGATGGGCGAGCAGATCGACGAATTCGGCATCGGCAACGGTATCTCCATGATCCTGTTCGCGGGCATCGTGTCCCGTATCCCGTCGCTGGTCAGCAACCTCGTCTCCATGACGTGGTACATCGCGATCCTGCTCGTGATCGGCATCCTGGCGATCATCGTATTCATCGTGTTCATCACCGATTCCGAGCGCCGCATCCCCGTGCAGTACGCCAAGCGCGTCGTCGGCCGCAAGATGTACGGCGGTCAGAACACGCACCTGCCGATCAAGGTCAATATGTCCGGCGTCCTGCCGATCATCTTCGCACAGTCCATCGCCTCTCTGCCGGCTACGATCGTCGCCTTCACGGGCACCGGCTCGAGCGGCTTCTGGAACTGGATGAACACCTACGTGTTCGACACCAAGAGCGTCGTGTACATGGTGTGCTACTTCCTGCTGATCATCGCGTTCAGCTACTTCTACGCGACGATCCAGTTTAACCCGATCGAGATCGCCAATAACCTCAAGAAGAACGGCGGCTTCATCCCCGGCTTCCGCCCGGGCAAGCCCACCTCCGATTTCATCCTGAAGGTCATCAACAAGATCACGCTCTTCGGCGCGCTGTATCTTGCGATCATTGCGCTGCTCCCGATCATTGTGGGCAACATTCTGGGCAACCGCAGCCTCGGCATCGGCGGCACGTCCGTCATCATCGTGGTCGGCGTTGCGCTCGAGACCGTCAAGGCCATGGAGGCTCAGATGCTGATGCGCCACTACAAGGGCTTCCTCGAATAAGCCGGGAGGGTTTGGAATGAAGCTGATTCTTTTGGGCGCCCCGGGCGCCGGCAAAGGAACACAGGCGGAGATCATCAGCAAAAAGCTGAACATCCCCACCATCTCCACCGGCAACATTCTCCGCGAGGCGATCAAAAACGGCACGCCGACCGGTCTGAAGGCAAAAGAATTCATGGATAACGGCAAGCTCGTTCCCGACGATGTCATCATTGGCATCGTTCGGGAGCGGGTGGCCCGCGATGACTGCGCGAACGGCTACATCCTCGACGGTGTGCCGCGCACGATTCCGCAGGCCCAGGCTCTGGAGGATGCCGGCATCCACTTCGACTGCGTTGTGTCCATCGAGATCGCCGACAGTGTGATCGAAGCGCGCATGACCGGCCGCCGCGTGTGCGGCAGCTGCGGCGCCAGCTTCCACATTGTGACCAATCCGCCCAAAAAAGAGGGCGTCTGCGATCTGTGCGGCAGCGAGCTGGTCATCCGCAAGGATGACGCACCCGAAACGGTCAAAAACCGCCTGAAGGTGTTCCACACGGAGACCGAAGCTCTCAAGGATTTCTACCGCAAGCTCGGCATTCTCAAGCTGGTCGAAGGCGATCAGCCCATCGAAGCCGCCACGGCGGAGATCCTGCGGGCGCTGGGAGTGTAATATGATCCCAGTCAAAAACGAGCGCGAACTGGTGGTCATGCGCAAGGCCTGTAAAATTACCGCGGCAGCGCGTGCTTTGGCAGGCGAAATGGTAAGACCGGGCGTTACGACCAGACAGATCGACAAAGCTGTGCATGATTTTATCGTGTCACAGGGCGCGAAACCGACGTTCCTTGGTTATGGAGGTTTTCCCGCCAGCACCTGCATCTCCGTGAACGAGGTCGTGATCCACGGCATCCCGGGCGACCGGGTGCTGCGCGAGGGCGACATCGTCTCGGTGGACGTGGGCGCCAGCTGGGGAGGTTTTACGGGTGACTGCGCCGCAACCTTTGCCTGTGGGAGGATCTCTCCCGAGGCACAAAAGCTCATTTCGGTGACGGAGCAGAGTTTTTATGAGGGGATCCGCTTTGCCCGGCAGGGCTGCCGGATCTCGGATATTGGCCACGCTGTGCAGACGTATGTCGAGCAGCACGGCTTCGGTGTGGTGCGCGCCTTCGTAGGTCACGGCGTAGGCGAGCAGATGCACGAGGAACCGGAAGTTCCGAACTTCGGCTCCCCGGGCAGAGGACCGCGCATGGTCAAAGGCATGACCCTGGCGATCGAGCCGATGGTCACACAGGGCACTTACGAAGTGAAGGTCCTGAAAGACCGCTGGACGACCGTAACTGCCGATGGCAAGCTCGCGGCACACTATGAAAACTCCATTCTCATCACCGACGGGGAGCCGGAAATTCTCACCGTCTGCGAGGACCGCTGAGTATGGATATAGGCAAATCGGACATCATTGTTTCGTTGGCCGGGCGCGATAAGGGGCAGTTTTTCTTCGTGGTGGACACGGAGGAGCAGTACGTCCTCATCGCCGACGGCAAGGGCAGGAGGCTCGAAAAGCCCAAGCGGAAAAAACGCAAACATATTCAGAAGGTCCAGCAAACCGATTCACGCGTCGCCGAGAAAATTCGCACCGGCGACAAGGTTCTCAATAGCGAATTACGAAGGGAATTGGCTGTATTCAGCCAAAAATTCAACAGTCAAAACCAAGGGGGTTAATTGATCTTGGCAAAAGACGACGTAATCGAACTTGAGGGCATCGTAACCGATGCACTGCCGAATGCCATGTTCTCGGTCGATATTGGCGGTGGACACACCATTCTGGCGCATATTTCCGGTAAGCTCCGGATGAACTTTATTAAGATCCTGCCCGGTGACAAGGTGACGGTTCAAATGTCCCCGTATGATCTGACCAGAGGCAGAATCACATGGAGAAGCAAGTAGAGATTCAATTCTCATATGGAGGTTAAACAACATGAAGGTAAGACCGTCCGTAAAGCCCATGTGCGAGAAGTGCAAGATCATTAAGCGCAAGGGCCGCGTAATGGTAATTTGTGAAAACCCGAAGCATAAGCAGAGACAAGGTTAATAGGAGGTGCTCTGAATAGTATGGCACGTATTGCTGGTATTGACCTGCCCCGTGAAAAGCGAATCGA